>NZ_CP053832.1:1213556-1820334 GCF_013372225.1 Campylobacter ureolyticus
AATAAATACAAAAATAAAAGCGTGAAAAATATAGAAATACCTGCCATATTTACTAAAATTGCACTCGCCATAACTCCTGGCAAAAACATATATGAAACTACACAAAACAGCCTATCAATCTTTCTTTTTAAAAACTTTTTTGATAACTTATAAAGCAATATGGAATTTGCTAAACTAATCACTAAAAAAGGTAGTCTCAAAGCATAGTCATTTTGTCCAAAAATTTTACAAGATAAATTTATTATAAAATTTACTAAATTTGTGTCATTATAAAAAATCTTTGCCTCATAATAACTTATACTTAAATTTGAAATCGCATATAGCAATAAAATAGCATTTATTATAAAAATAAAGGCAAATAAAAAATTTTCACTCTTATAAATTTGATTAAAATTTCTCAATTTAAACTCTTTTTAAGCAGTATCGAAAAAATAAAAGATATAAAAAGCATAAAACTCATAAAAAATAAAAATCCACTCCAACCGGAATTTGTGTAGATAAACCCTGGTAAAAAGCTACCAATAGATCCACCAAGGTAATAAAAACTTACATAAAGTCCATTTGCAATTCCTTTATGATTTAGATTTATTAAATTTATATATCCAGAGCCACAAGTGTGCGATAAAAAGTTACCAAAACATACAACGAGCATAGCAAAAAACATAATATAAAAATTATGTGTATGAAGTAAAAATGTTCCTAAAATAAATATCACCACACCACAAATCATGCTGTTTTTACTGCCATTTAAAAATTTATTAATTTTAGAAATATTAAATGATATTATAAGTCCTATAAGCCAGCCTGCATACATAATTCCTGTTTTTGAACCGCTATAACTTCCATCAATTTTAACAAGCTCAAATGGTAAAAAATTAAGTACACCTTGAAAAGAGAAAAATATAAAATATATATATAAACAAATAAATGCATTTTCTTTTATTAAAAACATATTTTTTATATCACTTATTTTTGGTTTAATTAAATTTGAGCCTTTAGTACCGCTAATTTTTGTAACTAAAAACGATGCAATTAAAAGCAATATTCCAATTACAATAAAAAAAACTCTCCAATTTCCAAAAATATCGTTAAATAATCCAGATAAAAATCTACCCAAAAATCCACCTAAAATAGTTATTCCTATATAAATACCTATATTTTTACCAACAGAACTTTTTGGCGAGTTTATGGAAATATAACTCATTATCCCAGTCAAAGCAGCTGGAGCTATAAGTCCTTGGAGTCCTCTAATCATCAAAAGAGCTAAATAACTTGATGAAATTGCAAAAGCAATTTCTAAAATACCAAATATTAAAAAAGCAAAAATAAGTATCTTTTTAATAGCGAATTTTTCTAAAATATATCCGTAAAAAATACTTGCAAAAGCAAGAGGAGTTAAAATAGAAGTAGTAAAAAGAGAGGCTTGAAATTTAGAGATATTTAAAATCTCTTCAAATAATGGCTGCAATGGTTGGGTGGCATACATGACACAAAGTGTTAATATAGCACACAAATACATCACAAAAAGCTCAAATTTACTCACTTAAAATCCTTAAATTTAACTCCAAATTTTAAAATTCAAATTTTTGATTCAAAGGTGTCATTTTCCCAAAAAAACTCTATCCATTCATTGGCTTCTTTTACTGTGAAATCAGGCTTTATCAAAGCTCTTTCCTTAAAAAATAAAGTAGCTATTTTAAACTCAATCTTTGGGTATTTTTTGCTTAAAACCTTATGAATTTCAACCATACTTTCACCGCTATCTATCATATCATCAACTAAAACTACTCTTTTATAACTACTTAAATCAGGCACGTTAAAAATTTCAACCTCATCAAGCTTTTTTGTGTTATCATAATGAACTGAATTTAGTGCAAATAAATTTCTGCTTTTGAAAATTGTTGCTAAAAAATGTCCAGCTGTTAACCCCCCTCTTGCAATTGCAACAAAAGCATCTGGCTTAAAATTTTGATCAATTTTTTTTGCTAAATCTCTTATATCTTTATCAAATTCTTCATAACTGTAATAAACCATATTTTTTCCTATTTTATAATAAATGACAACAAGCTAATAAAAGCAAGAGTTAAAATTCCAATATTTATAGGCTCTCTCTTTACCAACTTTACAAAAAAGTAAGCCACAAATCCAAATGCCAAACCTGTTGTTATAGAATAAGTCAAAGGCATTAATATAACTATAAAAAACGCCGCAACAGCTGTAGCTTGGTCACTAAAATCTATTTTTGATAATTCACTAAACATTAAAACCCCAACCATAACCAATACTGGATAAATAGCATTTGGCGGAATTGCTTTAAAAAGTGGCAGCATGAATAAAGTTAAAATAAAAAACATTCCAGTAAATACCGCAGTCAAACCAGTTCTTCCACCTTCTTCTACTCCACTTGCACTTTCAGCAAAAGCCGTTGTTGTACTTGTTCCTAAAAATGAACTTGTAGTTGAACCAAGAGCATCGACCACCAAAGTTTTTTCAAATTTTTTCATACCATCCTTATCATCAAAAAGTCTTGCTCTATTTCCAACACCTGAAAGTGTTCCAAGTGAGTCAAAAAGCTGAGTTATAAAAAATGTAATTATTGCTGGAAGTAAAGCTAAGCTTAAAGCACTTTTCACATCAAGCTCTAAAAATATAGGAGTAATAGAACTTGGAAGTGAAAAAAAGCTAGTTGGATAAGGTGAAATTTTAAAAACCCAAGCAATTATTGAGGTTGTTAAAACAGCTATTATAAAGGCTCCTTTTACTCTTAATGCCCAAAAGCAAATCACCATTAAAAGTCCTAAAAGCCCAATTAAAGTATTTGTGTCGTGGAAATCACCTAAAGTCACAAGTGTTGCATCACTATGAACTATTATACCCATTTGCTTAAGCCCAACAAAACTTATAAAGGTCCCTATTCCAGCACTAATTGCAAGTCTTAAATCCTTTGGAATGCTTTTTAAAATCCAAACTCTAAACTGAGTGAAAGATAAAATTAAAAATATAAATCCACTTATAAAAACAACTCCCAAAGCTGTTTGCCAAGGAATTTTCATACCTAAAACAAGCCCAAAAGTAAAATAAGCATTAAGCCCCATTCCAACACTCATTGCAATTGGCGTATTTGCAATAATTCCATTTAAAACGGTTGCAAAAATTGTTATTAAAGCTGTTGCTGTAATGAGTGCTTCCATAGGCATTCCAGCATTACTCATAATTATTGCATTTACAGGAACTATATACATCATAGTTAAAAAAGTTGTAAATCCAGCACTAAACTCAGTTTTAACACTAGTTTGATTTTCTTTTAGTTTGAAAAAATCCATTAATAAACCTTTATTTCGTTATATAAACTATCCCTCTCAACAGGAATAAGCCCAGAGGTTTTAATAAGCTCTATAAAATCTCCAACTTGAGTGCCCTTATCACTACTTGCACCAGCACTACTTTGAATGCTTTCTTTTTCTATAGTGCCATCTAAATCATCACATCCAAACTCTTGCGCTACAAGTGCTAAATTTATAGTTGTTGTAGCCCAGTAAGATTTAATATGTTTAATATTATCAAGCATTAATCTTGAAATAGCAAATGTTTTTAAAATTTCAACTGATCCTAAAAACTCCTTTATTTTTAAATAATTATTATTTCTCTGATAAACAAGTGGAATAAATGCATTAAATCCACCTTTTTTGTTTTTAATAGCCTTATCTTGCACATCTCTAAGTCTTAACATATGATCAATTCTATTTGCCCTAGTTTCTAAATGTCCAAAAAGCATGGTTGCATTACTTTCATGCCCCATTTCATGCCAAATTTCATGTATTTTAAGCCACTCGTTGCTTTTTACCTTTCCATTGCAAATTTTTTTTCTAATCTCTTCATCAAATATTTCAGCTCCTCCACCAGGCATCGAATCAACACCGTAGCTAACCATTTTTTCTAAAACTTCTTCATAGCTAAAACCATTTTTTCTAGATAAAAAATCAACCTCAGCAGCTGTCATTGCCTTGATATGCAAAAAAGGATATTTTTCTTTTATTTTTTTAAAAATTTCTAAGTACCACTGCCAAGAAACATTTGGATTGTGAGCAGAGACGATATGAATTTCTTTTGTACCTCTTTTTACCGTTTCATCAACTATTTGCATAATCTCTTCATGACTCATGGTATAAGCTTTATCATTTTTTCTATGAGATGAAAAAGCACAAAATAAACAAACATCAGCACATAAATTTGTGGGGTTTATATGGCGATTTAAATTAAAATAAACTTTTTTGCCATTTATTTGCTCTCTTTTTTTATTAGCAAATTTTCCTAAAGTATAAAGATCAAAATCATAAAGCTTTAATCCATCTTCATACTCAAGTCTTATATCGTTTTCTAATTTTTCTAAAATTTCCATTTTTATCCTAAAAATAAAATTGAAATTACATTATAAGCCTTTTGCACTTAAAAAAGCTTTTATTTTTATAAATTTATGAATTTTAAAGCTAAATTTACTAAATTTGCCTTTGTTAAACTTAAATTTGTATAATGCTTAATTAAAAAATAAATATTTATTATATAAAAGGATAAATTTATGTGTGGTATAGTTGGCTATATTGGTCAAAAAGAGAAAAAAAATATAATATTAAACGGACTAAAAGAGCTTGAATATAGAGGGTACGATAGTTCAGGAATGGCTATTATGGATGAAAATGGAAAGATTGATTGTTTTAAAGCTGTTGGAAAAATAAAAAATTTAGAAGAAAAAACTAAAAATTTTAGTTCAATAGGACAAGGTATAGCAATAGGCCATACAAGATGGGCAACTCATGGTAAACCAACTGAAATAAATGCTCACCCGCATTTTGGAGAATATAGTTTTGTAATCCATAATGGCATCATAGAAAACTATAAGGAATTAAAAGATGAACTTGAAAAAGATGGTATTAAATTTTTAAGTCAAACAGATACAGAAGTCATAGTTAAACTATTTGAAAAGATAAATCAAAAAGAAAGTGACCCATTTAAGGCTTTTAAAAAAACTATTTCAAGGCTTATTGGGGCTTATGCGATACTTTTAATAACAAAAAAAGCAAATGGAGAGATATTTTTTGCAAAAAATGCAGTGCCTTTAATAGTTGGTAAAAATGATGATGGTGAAATCTTTTTTAGCTCATCAGATTCACCATTAATAGGATTTTTAAAAGATGTTGCGTACTTAGATGATAATACTTATGGCGTAGCTAAATTTAGTGATATTAAATTTTTTAAAGATGAAAATGAAATAAATCCTAGTAAAAAAACTCTTCCTAGCGATAGAAGTTTTGCTCAAAAAGAGGGTTTTAGATTTTTTATGGAAAAAGAAATTTATGAACAAAGCGTAGTTGCAACTGAAACACTAATGGGAAGAATAAAAAACAATCAAATTTATCTTGAAGAGCTTGATAAAGAGCTTTTTAATAACATTGATGAAGTTATAATGTGTGCTTGTGGAACAAGCTATCATGCAGCCTTAACAGCAAGCTATCTGTTTGAAAGAGTTGCAAAAATAAGAACAAAAGTTGAAGTTGCGAGTGAGTTTAGATACAAAGATCCAGTTTTAAGAAAAAACTCACTTTTTATAGTTATTTCTCAAAGTGGTGAAACAGCTGATACATTAGAGGCTTTAAAAATAGCTAAAGAAGCCGGTCTTAAAACTCTTGCAATTTGCAATGTTGATAATAGTTCAATTGTTCGACTTGCTGATAATACTCTTTTAACAAGAGCTGGAATTGAAAAAGGAGTTGCATCTACAAAGGCCTTTTCAACACAAGTTATAACGCTTTGGCTTGTTGTTTTATATCTAGCAAATTTAAATAAAACAATAAGTAAAAACGAATTTGAAAAAGAACTTAAAACTTTACTCAAAATTCCAAAAATTTTAGAAGTTCCATCTGATTTGCAAGAAAAACTTCACCGTTTAAGTAAGCACTATCTTCATGGGCATGGCTTTTTCTTTATAGGAAGAGATGTTTTTTATCCACTTGCACTTGAGGGGGCTTTAAAATTAAAGGAAATAAGTTATCTTCACGCAGAAGGATACGCAAGCGGAGAAATGAAGCATGGCCCAATTGCTCTTGTTGATGAAAAGCTCTACACAATTGCTTTAATGCCTGAAAATATGCTTTATGAAAAAACAAGAAGTAATGTTGAAGAAATTGTTGCAAGAGATGGATTTGTATTTGCACTTAGTCCAAAAGAGTTTGATTTAAGTGATGACTTTATAAAAACAAGCAAACAAGATCACTATATGAGCGAATTTTTTGAAATGCTTGTGATACTTCAAATTTTTGCACTTGAAGTTGCTATAAGACTTGGAAATGATGTTGATATGCCTAGAAACTTAGCTAAAAGCGTAACTGTGGAATAAAAAGAGTTAAATATGATTTTTAAAGATGACTTTATTTTTATCGAAAGAGAAATTTCACAAATTCCTTGGATTAAAATTTTTACAAATGATGGCAAAAAAGAACTTAGCTTTTGTGATAAAGATACTATAAATAGGCTTTTTGAAGCTGTTTTAATAAGTGAAAAAACTATGATAGAGTTTTATAAACCTAAAAAGATAAATATTGCCTCTTTTGCAAATTATGTTCCAAGAGTGCATTTTCATGTAATGGCAAGATTTGAAAATGACGATTTTTTTCCAGAGTCAATGTGGGGCAAAAAACAAAGAGATTCTAAGCTCATTTTGCCTGATTTTAATGAATTTACTAAAATTTTAATAAAAAATCTCAGCAAATAAATTTATAAAGCAAGAAATTATCTTGCTTTATAAAAACTAAATAAAAGTATTATAGATATCGTCTAAAAGTAAAAACTTCTTATCTAAAGTTCCTTTATAAAATGGAAGTAAGGTGCTTTCATAAGCTTGTTTGAAAAATCCTTCTTTGCTTAATTCCAAAATTGACTTATTAACAAATTTAATTAAATCTTTATTGTCTTTTTTTGCAGCTGCTGCAATAAAATCAATATTACCAACTATTTTTATAGACATTTCAAAATCAGGATCTAGCAATGGGATATATGCAACCAAAATATTTGTATGCAAATATGCATCGCCCTCTCCATTTGTTAACTTTTCAAAGCAATCCTTAGAATTAGAACAATAAACAAGATCAAAGTTAGAGATACCTTTTTCCTCTAACCATTCAATACTTGTGGTGCCCTTAATAACTAAAAGCTTAACATTATAGAGATCTTTAACAGTTTTTATATTTTTTGACTTGTGGCTTATAACAGCAAGATTACTTGATAAATAAGGCATTGAAAAAGAAACTTTTTTAGCTCTTTCATCGTTTTGGGTATAGTTTGCAACCAGCAAATCAACTTTATTACTATCTAGAAAAGGTATTCTATCATTTGCATTTACTCCGACTAATTCTATATATCCATTTTCTCCAACAAGTTTTTCTCCAAGTTTTTTAGCTAACTCGGCCTCAAAACCCTCAAATTCATTATTGCTGTTTAAAACAGAAAATGGCGGCTGTGATAATCTCACACCTATCCTAACTTTTTTAGTTCTTTGAATTGTAGCTAAGTCATTAGCAAAACCAAAAACACAAAAAAACAACAACAAAATAGCAGTTATTTTCTTAAACATTAAATCTCCTTATATATTTTTATAAATGAAAGGCATAATTTTATTTAAATTAATTTTAAAATTTGCTTAAATATATATCAATATATTTTAACATTTATTAAACATAAATTGTTATAATAATAAAACTTATTTATAAATTAAAAAAAGGATAAAAATGAGAAAAATTTTATTTTCACTTGCGGCTTGTTCGCTTTTAACATTTAGTCTTGCAAATGCAAAAGAATACGTAGTTGATACAGCTCACACAGATGTTGGGTTTAAAATAAAACATATGCAAATTAGCAATACAAAAGGAAATTTTGCTGATTTTAAAGGAGTTGTTGATTTTGATGAGCAAACTATGAAGTTAAACAAACTCGAAGCAACAATTCAAACAGCCTCAGTTGATACAGGAAATGAAGGAAGAGATGAGCATTTAAGAGATACTGACTTTTTTGATACTAAAAAATTTCCTGAAATGAAATTTGTAATGACTGAGTTTAAATTTGATGATGGTGAAAAAGATGAAGGTATTGTAAAAGGTGATTTAACAATAAAAGGCGTTACAAAACCTATCGAGCTTGAATATGAATTTGGCGGTATATCAAAAGGAGATGTTGAAAAAATAGGCTTTAATCTAAGTGGAAAAATAGATAGAACTGACTTTGGCGTTGGTGAAAAAAGCCTAGCAATTGGAAGCGAAGTAAAGCTTGATATTGAAATTGAAGCTGACGCAAAATAATATTTTTAGAAAAATCCAACTTAAGTTTTTAGGTTGGATTTATAAAACTATATCTAACATAACATTACCAATATAATTAAATGCTCTATTTGCGATTATATAAAATTAATTATGGCAATGACATAAATAAATTTGGTATAATTCCACTTTCAAGTCAAATAAAATACACAAAATAAATTTGTTTGATTTATAAAAATTAGAAAAGGAAGCAAAATCAAAACTTTTAGAAATTTAATAATTTTATTTTTTTCATTTTCTTTTTTACTTTTAGGATATATGTTTTTTGAGTATAAAATAGATCAAAGTGATGAAAAAATAAAAAGATTTTTTGATTTTAATGCTGAACTTCTTTTAAATACTATAGAAGAAGAAAGGCTTAATGTCCTTGCACTATCTCTAATTCTTTCCCAAAATGATGATATAAAAAGTTGTTTAAAATATGAAAATAGACAAACCTGTAAAAAAAATCTAAAATTTTATATATCGATTTTACAAAATGTTCCTTTATATAAGGATATTTTAATTCACCTACATTCAAATGATTTAAAAAGTGTAATTAGAAGCTGGGATGATGAAAAAAAGGGAGATGATTTAAGATATTTTAGACACACTATATATGAAACTAAACAAAATAAAACACCAACATCAGGAATAGAAATAGGAAAATGTGGAGTTTTTATAAGAGGAGTTTCTCCTGTTTTTGCAAATAATAATTTTTTAGGAAGCATTGAGGTTATGCTTGGCTTTAATCATCTTTATAATCTCTCAAAAAGACAAAAATATAATCTTTTAATCCTTATAAAGGATAACTATAAAATAGAATGTTTTAAAAACTCATATATAAAAATTCATGGCTTTAACATAATTGATAAAAACGATATAAATTTAAATATTTTGCCTTTTTTAGACAAAATAGACTTTAAAAATCGAAATTTTATTAAGCTTAAAAATGATTATTTTTACTCAAAAAAATTATATGATTTTAAAAATAATCATATTGGATACATTATAATGCACAAAAACTCCAAATCAAAAATTAATGATATTTTTTAAATATTATCTAAAAGTTTTTCTTCGTAGAGTGGAATTTTATAAGTAAAAATCGATCCTTTTTTAGGGGTTGATTTAACATCATATAAAATATCATTTTTATTGCAAATTTTCATAACTATATTTAGTCCTAATCCAAATCCACCCTGTGATTGATTTTGTCTTGTATATCTTTGCCAAATAGTATCAACATCTTTTATCCCACATCCAAAATCTTCAATTATAAAAATAGCAAAATTATCATCGCTTTTTAAATAAACATTTATTTTGCTACCCTCATTTGAGTATTTGATAGCATTTGATAGGTTATTATCAATCAATCTTGTTGCTTCAATCTCACTTAAAAATACCTTTAAATTTGGTGAAATTTCACTTACGATTTGTATTTTTTTACTATGAGCGATTGTACTTGAAAAACGAATTCTATTTTCTAAAAAATTAGAAAAATTTAAGACTTTTTTTGGAAATTTTATACGATCATTTTTTATAAAAAACTCAACATCTTCATAGGTGATTTTCATCTGTTTTAAGGCTGCTTTTATACGGTGTGTTTGTTTATTTTTTGTTTTTAAAATTTCTAAATTTATACTTGCAACTCCAAGTGGAGTCTTAAGCTCATGCATAGCATCATTAAAAAATGTATTCATCATCTTTTTTTGCTCTAAATGTGGCTTTGTTATACTTACATAGACAAAATACATAACCAACATACTAGCCATTATTGTTATTGCAAGCATAAACAAAGCTAAAAGAACAATTCTTTCATAACTAATTTCTTTGCTAATTATTAAAAAGTAAAACCCATCATCATAAAAAAAGAAATCTTTATAAAATAAATTTTGCTTAAAATTTAGCTCATTAAAGTCAAAATTTGGCGGTAAAATAGTTAAATTTGAAAATACAATATTTAAATTTTTATCTAAAATAGCATATTTATAAATCAAATTTGAACTAAAATTTATAGAGCTTACATTGGATTTTACTTCGTTGCTTTTTGCTATTAAATCAAATAAATTATCTTTTTCAAGCTCTTTTTTTGCCAAATTTATAATTTGCAAGCCTTGCAAAACAAACATAAAAGCAACTATAAAAGTGGCGATTAATGGTATTTTAATCGTTCTTAACATTTATTTTATATCCAAGCCCTCTTTTTGAAAGTATAAAACTTTTACTAGTTTTTTGGCGAATTTTCATAATATGCATTCTAATATCAACGCTTTCATAATCTTGCAAAATTTCATCTATCATCTCGCCAATACTTACAAAGCTATCTTTTTTCAAAATCAAATATTCTAAAATTTCATTTTCTTTTTGGCTTAAATTTATAATTTGATCTTTAAATTTAATATTTTTTGATGATGAGTTATAATAAAACTCATCATCTATTTTTATAATATTTTTATCATTTTTTAAATAATATTTTCTCATAAGTTCATTTACTCTAAACTTAAGTTCAGCAATGTCAAATGGCTTTTTAAGATACTCATTACACCCTAAAGAATAGCCAATCTCCATATCATCAATATCTATTAAAGATGTCATTATCATAATAGGCGTGTTTAAATTTAAACTTTTTGCATATTTCATCACTTCATGGCCTGAAATTTCAGGAACTTTAATGTCAAGTATCAAAAGATGATAAAAGTTATCTTTTATTTTATCACAAGCCTCTAAGCCATTACTTGCCTCATCAACTTCATAGCCAAGACTTTCTAAATACTCAGCTATTGTTTTTCTATAGCTATAATCATCTTCTAATAAAAGTATCTTCAAAAAAGTTCCTTTTAAAATATTTTAAATTCCCAAACAGACCTGCCCAGCATAAACAAAGAAATACCTCAAACAAACAACACCTGTTATTATGGCAAATGAATCAAGCACAATAAAAACTGGTCTATAAGCGTGACTTTTAAGTGCAGTTGAAGCTATAATAATTGGGGTTATAAGTCCTATTAACACAACTCCAAACCAAAACAAAACTCCATAAGTTTGATGAGTTAAAGCTTCTTTTGCAGAAACAGCACTATTTCCACCTTCAAAATACAGTCCCAAAAATAAAATGATTAAAAGCGGTATTTCAAAAACAACTGCTCTTAAATCAATTTTTAAAAGATATTTTATACTATCTTTATTCAAATTTCCTTTAAAAAATATAATACCAACTAAAACTGTTGTTGCAATTCCACTTGAAAAACCTGATAGCAAAAATAAAATAGGCAAAACAGGAGTATTCCAAAGTGGTATTTTATATGCAGCACCAAGTAAAAATCCAGTATAAAGACCAACGCAAAGTGCTAAAATAAAAATTAAATACTCTACGTATTTTGCTAAATTAGAAAAAACTCTTATTAATTTTGTAACTGGTCTTAAAAAAGCTAAAAATTTAGACTTTTCTATCTCATTTTCAAAAATAATTACTGCAAACAAATAACTAAGCGGTGTAAATATCAGTAGGCAAATTACACCTATACTCATAACAGAGGTTAAGTTATATTTAATTAAAATCCAATAAAAACTAAGCGGCTTACTAAGCTCAGCTATTAATAGCAAAAGTCCAATAGTTATAGCAATAGGAGCAACTAATGCGCCAGCTTTTACCATTGCATCCCAAATCGAGTTTGTATTATCACTATGCCAGTTCCACTTAACAAGAAGTGATATAATTATAGCTCCTGCACTAAGCCCTGCTAAGACTAAATATATTGCAATGTACCAGCCCCAATGAATTTCACTATATTGAGTCATACTTCCCCACATATTATTCATAACGACCTCCTTTTTTATTCTCTATGAAGCCCAAATTTGGTTTTGTTCCATGATAAGCTTTAGGTATTTTTATAGCATTTTTAGAAGCTATTTTTCTAACTGGACTTTGTGGATCATTGATATCGCCAAATATTAATGCATCTGTTGGACAGACACTAACACAAGCTGGATCCAAACCTCCACTAACTCTTGTTTCAAAACAAAAAGTGCACTTATCAACTGCTTTTGTGATAGGATCTATAAACCTTGCATCGTAAGGACAGGCTAAAATACAATATTTACAACCTATACAGGTTCTTTTATCTACCATAGTTATACCATTATCTAATTTAAAACTAGCTCCTGTTGGACAAACATCAACACAAGGACTATTATCACACATAACACAACTATGTCTTGTAAAATCCATCTTTAAATATGGAAACTCACCTTTTAATTTTGCATGAACTTGAAGTCTATAAACACCATCTGAGACTTCATTTTCATTTCTGCAAGCAACTGAACATGCCTGACATCCAATACATAAATTTTCATCATGAATCATTGCATATTTTTTCATATTTTTTCCTTTAAGCCTTACTTATTTCAACACCAACATTTGTCACCATTGTCCCACAAACCGCGCCAGAAACAGGGTTTAATAACTTACTTTGATTTAGTCCATCACCAAAGGTTCTTTTAAGCCCTTGGCTAATATGCCCAAATCCATGATATACAAATAATGTATCTTCTCTAATACCTTCTGTCACCATAACGTTTGCATAAGCACTTGCGAATTTGCTTTTTACTAAAACTCTATCTCCTGTTTTTAGTCCTCTTTTTTTGGCTGCCTTTGGATGTATCCAAATAGGTGATTGACTCATCATATCATTTAATACTTTTATGTTTTGCGTATGTGCATTTGTATGAATTGGAGTTTTTCCGCTAGTTAAGCAAAGCTCAAATCCATCATAAGTATCCATATTATTTATATTTAAACAACCCTCACCTGGAAGCATCTTTTCAACTTCCTCACAAAATAACTCTATTTTTCCGCTTGGAGTTTTAAACTTCATCTTAGAACTCATAAACCCATCTTCATCGACAAATTTAGCAGCTTCTGGATATTTACTAACAAATTGACTAACTGATTTTTTATCCATATAATAAAGTCTTGGAGCATCAAATTTAACATAACCATCTTTTATCAAATCTGCTAGAAGCTTATGATTTCCCTTTACTTGCTTCATTCTAAGCTCATCAATATCCTCCCACTCATAGTTTTGGTCAATATTCATACGTCTTGCAAGTTCTCTAAAAATTTCAAAGCCATTTTTTGTATCACCAATTGGCTCAATTGCTTTATTTCTAAGTGCATAAGCAACTCCTGTACCACTTTTATCTTGAATACTTTCATCTCTTTCTAGATATGTGCTTTCAGGCAAAATAACATCAGCAAAATAGCTAAAATCATTCATATAAATATCAACTGAAAGTATAAAATCAAGTTTTTTTATCGCTTCAATAGTTTTTTCCTCACCAGCAACATTCATTGGATGATTAAATCTCGTATTTACCCAGCCTTTTACAGGATAAGGTTTTTCACTTAATATCGCAGGTGCTATCTCCATTAAAATTCCATGTTTTCTTGGGATAAAAAAGTATTTACCCTCTTCTCCAGCACCATCAATCCTTGGATCTTTTGGAACTTTAAAATTTTTATTTAAATTTGCTAAAGTTGGATAAATTTCACTTCCACAAAGTTCGTTATAAGTATTTGCTTTTTTTGCAAATCCGATACCACCTTTTTTTTCAAAATTTCCCATCAAGGCATTTGCTATTGCAATTGCTCTTGTTCTTTGATACTCAGCCCTTGTAGTTGTTGTTTTATGTCCCCAATCAATTACAACTGCTGGAGCCGCAGCCCAAATTTCATTTGCAATTCGCTCAACACTTGAAGCTTTAATACCAGTTAGGTTTTCTTGCCACTGTGGGGTTGCATCTTTTACAGCCTCTTTTAAATTTTCAAGTCCTACTGTATATTTTTCAACAAATTCTTTATCATATTTTCCATCTCTTAGCCAAATATGAATTAAACTCATAACAAAAGCTAAATCTGTTCCTGGTCTTACTGGAAGCCACTCATCTGCTTTTGCTGCAACTACGCTAAATCTTGGCTCTAAAACCAAAAGTTTTGTATCTTCTCTAGCTGCATTTTTTGCAAGTGCTTTTGTATTTGAAATAACAATGCCCTCAAATAAGTTATGACCGAAATTGACTATATATTTTGCATTTTTATAATCAATTTTTGGAGTAAAGCCATAAGTATGAGGAACAGCTATTTTTTCAGTTATTGGACAGCAAGACCAATGAGAAAAAATATTTGGACTTCCATAACTACAGGCAAAATTTGCCATTTCCGTGTGAGAATCTCCACTTTTTGACGTAAAAATAACTGATTTTGCACCATATTTTTCTTTTAACTCATTTAATTTTTTAACGCAATATTCATACGCCTCTTCCCAAGTTGCTTCTCTAAATTTTCCGCTTCCTCTTTCTCCATCTCTTATTAAAGGTTTTACTAATCTTTCCTTATCATAAAGCTGATTAATTCCTGCTCCGCCTCTTGCACAAACGGATGTTTTATTGGCTGGGAATTTTGGATTTCCACTTATAAAATCACACTTTCCATCTCTAACTCTAACCTCGATTTGACATCTTGATGAGCACATTTCACAAATGCTTCCTACTTTTTTGCTAGCTCCACCAACAACATCTGTTATGCCAGCATTTAGCTTTAAAGATGCCAAAGTCCCAACAGCAAAACTTGTTTTTAAAAGTCTCGCCTTCTAAAATCACTTTCAAATTTGCTCATGACATTCCTTTTTTTAAAAAATACTTAATATCATTAAGATAATATAATTTTTCTGTAAAATTAATGTAAAAATGATATTTGAAGTTGTGTTGATTATTTGTTAAAAAAGTGTATAATCATATATAAATTCAAAATAAAGGAGTTTTTATGAGAGAATTAACTATTTTTATAGGCTCTGCTAAGTCTGCTTTAAGTCAAATAGAAAAATTAAAAGATGAAGTTTTAGAACTTTTTGCTTTGATTAAACAAGATGGTAAAGATGATATCTACTATAAATACAGCATAAAAGATGGGGAGTTTTTAAAATATAATTTTAAATCATTTGATGAATTAAGTGATGAAATTTCTTATATAAAAGGTCCTATTTTATTTATAGAAAGCATAAAAGATGATAACATTTCAATTGATACTTTTTTAAAACAAAATCAAAAAATATATATGCTTGAATACCTTGAACAACTTGAAAATAATAATGAAAGCTTAAGTAAAGAGGCTTTAAAAGAGATAGAAAAATCACTTAAAAAATATGAAGAAATGGCCGAGGTTATAGAAAAAGAAATTAAACATTTAAATTTATTTTTAAACTATAAAGAGTTTTTTGACGATAAAAAAGAAAACCTTATGTATGAAATCAAAAAAACAAACTTTAACTCACTAAAAGATAAAATAATGCTATTTTTTAAAGGGATAAAAGGCGGAAAAAATAAAAAAAATTATAAGGCATTAATCACAAATCAAGACTTAAAAAAAGAATGCTGTGATAATAAAGATGAAGTCAAAGAGTGTAATAGCGACAAAGATTTAAAAAAATAAATAAAAAACTTAAACCCATAAATTATTATTAAAATATGGGTTTATTCAGATAAAAATTTTAAGAAAATACTGAGAGATATCTCTCTCCTGTATCACATAAAATAGTAACGATAGTTTTGTCTTTATTTTCATCTCTTTTAGCTAGCAAATTTGCAGCAAAAACATTTGCTCCACTTGAAATTCCAACTAACAAACCCTCTTTTGTGGCTAAATTTTTAGTTGTATTAAAAGCATCTTCATCACTAATATCTAAAAACTCATCAATTACACTTTTATCTAAGTTTTTAGGCACAAAATTTGCACCAATTCCTTGAATTTTGTGACTTCCTGCCTCTTTTTTTGTAAGAAGTGGTGATGAGAGTGGCTCAACAGCTAGAACTTTAATATTAGGATTATAATTTTTTAAAGCTTTTCCTACGCCACTTACAGTTCCACCTGTTCCAAAACCAGCTACAAAAATATCAACTTTTCCATCAGTATCTTTTAAAATTTCCCTTGCGGTAGTAAGTTCGTGGATTTTTGGATTAGCTGGGTTGTCAAACTGGCTTGGAATAAATGAATTTGTAGTTTTGCTAGCTAAATTTTTACTTTCTTCAACAGCTCCTTTCATACCAAGAGATGGATCTGTTAAAACAAGCTTAGCTCCATATATTTTTAAAAGTTTTTGCCTTTCTATGCTCATAGAACTTGGCATAGTTAAAATAAGCTTAAGCCCATAGTAAGCACATATCATAGCAAGTCCAACGCCAGTATTTCCACTAGTTGGCTCTATAATAGTAGTATTTTTATCAATTTTGCCTTTTTTTATAGCATCATCTATCATAGAAAAGGCAGTTCTGTCTTTTATGCTATGACTTGGGTTTAAAAACTCCACTTTTGCTAAAATTTCAGCATTTTTTGAAAAACTATTAATTCTTACAAGTGGGGTATTTCCGATTAAATTTATAACGCTAGAAGCTACTTTCATATCTATCCTTTTTTTAAATAGTAGAATCTAAATTTTTTGAACTATCTTCTGTTGTTTTTATGATATTGCTTATGGGCAAGCTAAATACCTCTTTAAGTTTTTCATCGCCATTTTTAAAAAATTGTTGCAGTATCTCATCTTTAACATCTAAATTTGTCATCTTAAAATCTTTTTCTAATGTATGAAAAATATCGTAAAAACTTATCTTTTGGGCTGGTTTTCTTAAAAAATATCCACCGTTTTTACCTTTTTTACTAGAAATTATCTTTGCATTTCTTAAATCATTTAAAATTTGCTCTAAATATCCTTTTGAAACTCCTGTTTTATCGGAGATATCTTTTATAGAAATTGGTGTAAATTTACTAGCATTGGCTATTTCAGCAATAGCCATAAGCCCATAAACTCCTTTTGTTGTTAAAATTGGCATTATTCTAATCCCTTCTTTAAGTCATCTATTAAATCATCTGCATTTTCAAGACCTATACTAAGTCTAATAAGCCCATCTTTTATACCGGCTTTTTTAAGTTCATCTTTGCTTAGTTGGGAATGTGTCGTAGAAGCTGGGTGAGTTATGATTGATTTACTATCACCGATATTTACAACAACTGAGAAAAGCTTAACTTTATCTGAAATTTGCCTTGCTTTTTCATAGCTTTCAACCTCAAAAGCCAAAAGCCCGCTAGCCATACCATCTTTAAATTTTGATTTTATAATACTATTTGAGTTTGAGCTGCTAAGTCCTGGATAATTTACACTTTTTACCAAGGGGTGATTTTCCAAAAACTGAGCTATTTTTAAGGCGTTTTGTGAGTGTTTTGCAACTCTTAAATCCAATGTTTCAAGCCCTTGAATAAGCTGAAAAGCATTAAATGGTGATAGGGTAAAACCAAAATCTCTCATAAGTCCAAATCTAGCTCTTAAAGTAAATATATCAAAACTATCAACTAAATCAGCATAAACAAGCCCATGATAACTCTCATCAGGCTCGTTAAAATGTTGATATCTTGGATTATTTTTTAAAAAATTATTTAAATTTTTATTAGCTATTACAGCTCCGCCCAAACTCAAACCTTGACCGCTTATATATTTACTCGCACTATGGATTACAACACTAACTCCATCTTTTAAAGGGTTGTAAAGCGTAGGCGTTGCAACTGTATTATCAGCAATCGTTGCAATTTTAAATTTATTTGCGATTTTTACTATTTCATCAACTTTTGCAACTGAAATTTGAGGGTTTGACAGAGTTTCAAAAAGTATAGCTTTTGTATTATCATCTATCAAATTTTCCAAATTTTTAGGATTTTCAGGATCGAAAATCTTAGTTTTTATGCCAAATCTTTTAAGACTATAAGCAATCAAAGTTGTACTTCCGCCATAAACTTTATCTGAAAGTATAACATTGTCGCCATTTGCAGCTAAATTTGCAATTGACATAAAAGTTGCAGCTTGTCCACTTGAAGTAGCGATAGCATCACTTCCTTCTTCTAATGCACAAATTCTTTTTTCAAAAATTTCGGTTGTTGGATTTGTAAGTCTTGTATAAATAGGTCCAATATCTTTTAATGCAAATCTATCAGCCGCCATTTTGGCACTTCCGAAATCATAAGCTGTATTAAAATAAATAGGAACTGCCATAGTCCCATAGCCTAGTTTTGAGTCATATCCAAAGTGGGTCGCAATAGTATCTTTTTGCATAGTCATTCCTTGTTATTAAAAATGCTTCGAAATTATATTACAAAGTATATAAGAAGTCAATATTATTAATATATAAAAATCAATATTATTTAAAATATCTTTATAGTAAATAACTAAATATATTTGCAAAAATAACTAATTATTTATTGTAATAAATTTCAAATATTTCTGATAATAGCATAATTTTATATATTTAAAAAATAATAAAATTTAAGCCAAATTTAAACAAAAAAGTTATAAAATACCAGCTTTGAAAGTCTCATTAGCTCAGTTGGTAGAGCATCTGACTCTTAATCAGAGGGCCGCAGGTTCGAACCCCGCATGGGACACCAGCTTTGAGCAAATAGTTGCTTTTAACAATTTATGGCCCTTTCGTCTAGCGGTTAGGACATCGGCCTCTCACGCCGGCAACACGAGTTCGATTCTCGTAAGGGTCACCAAGTAGTAAATTCTCATGGTAATTTAACTCAAAAATTAACTCATTTTAACAACATAAAATCATAACAAAAAACCATTTTTGGTGGCTTTTTAAACGTATGGTTTAAGAAAACTTATAGTATGTTTTATCTTAAAATAACATTAAATTAGGTATTTTGATAATATGGCTGTGGCAAAAAACTGTGGCATTAGAATTTAAAAAGCACTACAAATGAGCAAATCTATAATTCAAATATGCAGTTTGAGAGTAAAAATCCAACTAAAAAAGTTTTACTTTTTTTCTGATTTATTTATAAGATGATGGTCGAAAAAAAGAAGTAGATGATTAAAAAAATTCACTATAAAATCCTACAAAATAAGGCTTTTCTCCAAAAAATTTCATTTTGTGCGAAATAAAAATATAAAAAATGATTTAAAAAAAGTAATCTATAAAGAGCCAAGAGTAGTAAGCAACCAATAATTATATTTCTTTAAAGATTTGCAGTTTTTAATCGTTGTATTAAATTTTGCCATTGTCTACCACAAAATATTCTCTTAAATTTACTTACTAGGATTTTTTTAACATACAAATATATCATGCAGTTATTAATACTGGTATATTTACAAATAGATCTTGTATAAACTTGCCATCTGACATATTATTACATGTCTATTATCTTTTTCATTACTCATGATAAAACAATAAATGTCTTTAAAGTAGTTTTTCTGCGTTTAATCTGTGCAGCCTAATTCTTGTTGTGCCTTAGATAGCTCTTAAAAGCAGTATTAATTCTTATATTTGACATTGTTTTCTCCTTGTTTTAAAACTCCAAAGGTATAAATTTAGTATCTATAAAGTCTAAATTTATACCTTTTTTAGCTAAAAAATACTTTTTAATTTTTTTGTAATCACTTATTTTTGGTAAAAAATCAATCATATCATCATCTTTTCCATAAATTATTAAGCCAGTATAAAATTTAAACGAATATTTTTTATTTAATATGAAATAAAAAGATGTATTTATAAAGTAGCTATATATTGGTATTGTCAAAATAAATAGTGCTACAAATGTCTTAAATATAAATAAAACTATCATTACTAAAATACCTCCATATATTATAATTTTAGATACACCTTTATTTATTTCAACAAGATGTGTATCCGTAGGTATGCACCATTTAATGTTTTTTATATTATTTACAAAAATCATTTTTTCCGTTTTACTATTTGCAATGTATTTTATTTGACTATTGGTTATGAATATACGAAAATTATTTTTATTGTTGACGATTCTTAAAAAACTGCATAATGTAATAGAAGTAAAAATAGCAATGTGATAAAAGTTATCTTTGTATAATAAAATTACAAAAATGGCAATTATAGACGATATCAAACAAAATATAAAAGTAAGTAAAGGTGAGTAATTTTTTACAATTAAAGGTTCTTTATCATAATCTCTTTTGTTTGATTTTGTTTTATTATTTGAAATTTGGGGATTATCTAAATTTGAATTATCCAAATTTAAATCTTTTTCTAAATTTTTATTAGAATTCTCTTTATTATTAGAGCTATTGCCTAAATTCACTCTATTCTTAGGTCTATTATTTCTCAGATATTCTCTAAGTTTTTCTCTTTTATCATCATCCAAATTTTAGCCTTTTGTTGTTTAATTTAATATTCTAAATCTTAAATACTATTTAAATTTTACTTAAATTAAATATTTTTTTAAAAAAATTGTTGTTTTTATAGTTAAATTTCAAGCTGTTTTTTGCAATGCTTTCTCTATTTATAATTTCTTACTTATTCTGAAACTGATTTGATATCTTTATCTAAATTTTTATCAAAAACTATTTGAATATATTCTTTTAGGTCTTTATAGTCTTTTTCGTTAAAAAAGAAAATAGAAAACCCTTTACGAATAATATTTCTATAACTTCTATTCCAACCTACATCTAAATAAAATTTATTATAATATTTAAAAAAATTTTTAATGTCTCCATTTGATTTTTTATATATAATCATCCTAATTAAAACATCATAAACAAATGGAAAAACCAATACAAATGGTGCAGTTATAGCAAATAAAACAACTTTAATTTCACCATCTAAGAAACCTAATATCATTAAAACAAACAAAATTGGTAAATATAAAAAATTATACATTTTCATTGTGTATAAAAAAGAGTTAAATTCTAATTTTTCAGTTTTTCTAAAAGAATATTTCTCTTTTAATTCATTGTTTTTATAAAATAGTGCCATTGAATTATACGACATCACAAATGCATTACTAAAAATTAGAATAAAAAATAAATCTATCAAAAAAAAAAAAAAAAAATATTGCACAAACTAACATTATTTTTAAAATTATGAATTTTTCATAACCATCTTCCAAACATGAAGCGTAATAATAAATTAAAACAAAAAATAAAAGCATATTTAAAAAAGAGTGTATTCTAATTGAAATAGTGTAATCTTTAAGAACCAAAGGCTTCTTGTCATAATCTCGTTTATTTGAATTTGTTTTATTGTTTGAAATTTGAGAATTGTTTAAATTTGAATTATACAAATTTAATTCTTTTTCCAAATTTTTCTTTTCTTTATTATTAGAGCTATTTCCTAAATTTACTCTATTTTCAGGTCTATTATTTCTCAAATACTCTCTAAATTTTTCTCTTTTATCATCACTCAAATTTTAGCCTTTGCTGTTTTTATAATTAAATTTCAAGCTGTTTTTCTAGTAACGCTTTCTCTATTTATAATTTATCCATTGTTTAAAATGTTTTTATCATCAAATAATTGATTTTTTTCTCTATATCAATGCCTAAAACTTCCAAAAAATAATTTCTCAAATTATCCTTATTCTTTTTTGAAAATATAGGTATATATACATTACCATATCTATTTTTTATAATTAAAAATCCAAGAGAAAAACAATTTTTAATTGATTTATTTCTAACAATAGATAGCAATATAAAAGGACAATAAATCAACATAATTATCCCACCAATTGTATGTGCCATATCTAAATCTATTAAAAATAAAAAATATAATACAATTAGCAAAATAGGAAATAATTTTGTTCTCTTATCAATAATGAAGTCTGTATCTTTTAATAAATTTGTATCTATAAAATCAACCTTGTTTAGAGCAATTTTTGAATTAAAAAATTTAAACTCTATATCATTTTTAGCTATATTTTTTTAACATACAAGGCTACAATAATTATAAAAATAATAGTAGTAATATATCCGAAATCACTACTATAAGTATCATGACTTACACTAATAATTCTAAAAGTTATAATTCCTTTATCAAAAAGTATTTTATTTAAAATCACATAAAAAATAGCAGGTATAAAACAATAAAATAAAATTTCTTTCCTAAAGTCTTTAATAACCAGAGGCTCTTTATCGTAGTCTCTTTTATTTATGAAATTTGATGAGTTGCTGTTTTTGTTACAATTTAAATCTTTGCTAGAGCTTTTAAAATTTTGACTTGTGTTGTTTTGTAAATTTGATTGATTGTTTAAATTATCTTTTGAGCTTGATAAATTATTTTTTAAATTTAAGTTCTCATCTGATTTTAGATTATCATCTATATTGTTTTTTAAATTTGAATTATATAAATTCTCATCTTTTTTAGAATTTAAATTTTTATCCAAATTTAAATCATTTTCTAAATTTTTATTAGAATTTTCTTTATTATTAGAGCTATTTCCCAAATTTGTTCTATTCTTAGGTCGATTATTTCTTAAATACTCTCTAAGTTTTTCTCTTTTATCATCACTCAAATTTTAACCTTTTGCTGTTTTAATAAAAACGATGTATTTTGCTTTTTTAAAACTTGAATTATTATTTAAATTTCGCTTAATCTATTTTTATTAGTATACCATCTTGAGTATAAGTATAGTATATGAAGTTATCCATATTAGTGTCTTTTGAGTTTATGGTAGTAATATTTAATTTATTAATGTTGCGCTTAAATACTTTAAAGTAGTAAGTCTTTCTTTATCCAATAAGCACCTAAGCTACTATCAATCCAAACTTTTAATTTATTATAAATTTACCTTTACTGCTTATTATGCCATCTTTATTATCATCAAATACTTTGTTTATACTTAAATATTTTAAATATAATAACTTATAGTGGCTAATAAATAGCCACTATAAAATTTAAGCTGTTTGCCAGCCGCTCATAACTATATTCATAAGCTCAGCATTGTTTTTAACATTATCATGAGTAAGAACTATCATATTGTCTTTAGCATAACTATTTAAATCTTGTATTACTTTTGAAATCTGATCTTTTGTTATAAACTCTCCAGTTGAAGAAAGCTCTATTTTTTCTATTGATCTTCTATCATCTAAGAAATGTCCAAAAGCAGATATTAAACCTTTGTTCTTTTCATCATATTTTATAGACAATACTCCAGCTATATTTAAAAATGTTATATCTTCTTTTTTAACATCTTTATCAAATAGTATAGTGTCATAACCACCATCTTTATTTGCTAAATTTGCAGCAGGCATATCACTTATAGTGTCCATACCATCGCCTTTTTTAAAGAAATAAGTATCATCTCCCATTCCACCTTTTAGGATATCGTTACCATTTCCACCATTTATAAAGTCATCTCCTAATCCACCATCAATACGGTCCCAGCCTTGACCACCAGATATATAGTCATTTCCTTTTCCACCAAATATAATATCTTGACCTGTTCCACCAACTAATACATCATCACCACTATATCCATATAATACATCATCTCCTCTACCGCCAAACAGTACATTATCCTCATTATCTCCTACCATTTTATCTCTATAAGCACCTGTTACTTCTTTCCATAAATCTTGCAATGTATGAGGAAGTTCTTCTGGGACTATCATACTATTTGAAAAATCAACCCCTTGAGATTCAAGTGAATTTATCACATTATTAAATATAGTAAGTGAACCATCAACTATATTTTGTGCTATGGTAGTATTTTGCATAAGAGAAGCAATTCCTGCTAAACTTGTGCTTGCAAGACCTATTGTTATACCAAGTGCAGGATTTGTTATAGCAACCGCGTTACCAGCTATTGCCAAAAAACCATTAAAAAGATTAATAATATCACCATCTTTAATCTTTTCATTTTTTTCCAAAGCTGTGTTCATAGAGGCTACTGCATCATCAACCCTTTTAATAGCATCATTTAAAGAACCGTTCCACTCTTTGGCTGTTTTTTGAAGATCTTTAAATATACCTTCTATAAGTCCAAAAATACCACTAAAAAGCTTAAAAGAATCATTTGCTATACCTATTCCTTCTTTAAGGCCACCTAGGTCAAAAGATTTAGCAGAATATGTCACAGCACTCATTGCATCAAGAGATCTTGTTGCTATCTTTTTATAGCTACCATTTATAACATTTACTGAATCGCTATAATTATTCTTCCCGTCTATGACAACGCCATCTTTTGCATAATAGTTTAAAACAATTTCTTTTGCATCCATTTTTTTCTCCTTATAAGAATGTAAAATCTTTTTAATTATAGCACTTTAATGTAACAATACAAAGCTTATTAGTAAATTTTATACAATTGTTTAAAAAAATATTATTTTAAATTTTGTTTATCATACAAATTCTTATAATATCCATTTAATTTAATAAGCTCTTCATGAGTACCTCTTTCTTTAATCTCACCTTTATCCATAACTATAATCTCATCACAATTTCTAACTGTACTTAGTCTATGAGCTATTATTATAAATGTTTTATTTTGTTTAATTTGAGATAAATTTTGAGTGATTATACTTTCACTTTCATAATCAAGTGCTGAAGTTGCCTCATCAAATATTAAAATTCTAGGGTTGTTTATTAAGGCTCTTGCTATTGCAATTCTTTGTTTTTGTCCACCACTTAGTGATGATCCTCTTTCTCCAACTGCTGTATCATAGCCTTTATCTAAAGTAGCTATAAACTCATTTGCTCCAGCAATTTGGCTAACTTTTATTATATCTTCCATACTAGCTCCAGGAGAAGCAAATGAGATATTATCTTTTATACTTCCACTAAATAAATAACTCTCTTGTAAAACCACTCCTATGTTTTGTCTAAGAATATAGGGATTTAAATGTCTTATATCTATACCATCAATGTAAATTGCACCTTCATCTTGCAAATAAAGCCTTTCAATTAACTTTGTGATTGTGCTTTTTCCACTTCCACTTCTTCCAACTATTCCTATGCTTTTATTTGGAGTTATGTGTAAGTTTATATTTTTTAAGACCAAATTTGAACTTGGTGTATATTTAAAACTGACATTGTCAAATTTTATATCACCTTGAATATTATTTAAAGTTATTGGTTTATTTGTGATTTGTTCTGTTGGGGTATTTAAAATATCGCCTAATCTATCTACGCTAAGTAAAGCTTGTTGAAACTCATTCCAAAGACTAACTAATCTCATAACTGGGGAGCTAAACTGTCCTGCAAACATCTGAAAAGCTATTAATTGTCCTACGCTTAAATTTCCTTATTTTTTGAGTTTTTCTTGGTTGAATTATTATTATTTGAACTTTTACTATTTGACTTATTATCATTTAAATTTTTACTATTTACACTTTTATTATTTGATTTATTATCTTTTTTAACAACTTTTAAAACAGTAAAATAAAGTCCATTTTTATCTTGTAAAACAAAAGGAGCTTCATATTTAGTTAAATTTTCTAAGCTTAATGTTTTTATTTTAGTTTTAAACTCACAAGTTTTAAGAATTCTTACAAACTCTTCAATACTTGGCTCATTTTTAGTAAGTGCAAATTTATTAATTATAGATTTTGGGTCAAAGGGAATTTGGTTAATTGCACAGATAAGTCCTAAAATAAATTAATTTGTATAATCTTTGATATAAAGCCTAATATTGTCTTTACCGAATTTCTTTGAACTAGTAATAAACTTTCTATCTTTTAAAATGTCTATTAGGTTTTTATTGTAATTGTTATTTTCTAAAACTGTTTGTGTTCCATCTAAATTCTTTATTTTTGAATATTTTTCAGGCAAATTTCCTATAAATTTTAAAAACTCTTCATCGCTTAATTTGCTGTTTTGCTCTATTATTAAATTTATTCTCAATACCAAATCATCTAAAAAATTAAAAATCTTTTCAATTTTATCAATTGGCCACTCATTTGCCATATCCATATATTTATAAACTAAACTAGCTATAATATCATTTGAAATCAAATTAAAATCTAATTTTCAATCAAATCCTCCTTTAACTTTTTTGGTAAAATGCTGTCGTTTATTTGAAGAATTTTAGTGATATCATCTGTTTGAAAATCAAGGCTATCAAATTTTTCTAGCAATTTATCTATATTTTTCTCAACCAAAGCAATATGTAAATTTTTGGTGTTTTTCTTAAGGTAATTAAAATAATCTTTTTCTAATGAGATTATTTTGTATCTAATAAGTAATGAAATTTTTTCTTCATCAAGCCTTGATAAATCTAAATCTGAATAACACCAACCAAGATTTTTAATTAAATACTCATAGGATTTAATATCTAAATCATTTGATCCGATAATAAACATTAATAAATCTTGCGTAAAAAATTCATGCTTTTCTTCATAATCTGGTCCACATCTTACTTTAGAAATTTCTTCTGCATTTTCTTTCAAATTTAGAAAATCTATCAAAAACTCATTTTTTGTATCTTTATCATTAAAATATTTAAATAAATTATCCCAACTAGTTTTGACTTTATCAAGTTTAAATAAATCTTCCCATAGTGTTTTATCAATACTATTGATATCTGATATTTTAGTCTCTTCTTTTTTAATGATCTTTATTTTTAAATTTATGTCAAGATTTTTATTATTTAATAAATTTATGATAGTCTCTTCCGATTCTTTGGTATTTGTCTCTATTTTTAAAAATACATTTTCAACATATTCATTAATATTATCCAAAATATAATGAATAAGCATTCCACTATCTTGAGTTAATTTATTGGAATTTATTGTTGTAAAATGAGCTTTTTCCAAATCTCTATCAACTTTACCTCGATAGGCACATCGATAAAAAATCATCTTATTTACCATATCTAAATTTAATTCGTAATGGTAATTTTTAAAAATAAATTCCACTATTTTATCATTCTTATTCAAATTAAGTTGTGAAAATTTTAGATTCATTTCTTCTATAAGTTTAATGACTTTTTCTATCTCATCTTCATTAAAAGAAGGCATACTGGTTAAATTATTTAAGCTATAACTATCATAATTTAAATTTTTAATATCTTCATAATTTGCATAACATATCATCCATTTAAAATAAACATTAAGATTATCAGGTTTTTTATCTGCAAGAAACGACCATATATTTTTATAATATTTAACAATATTTTTTATGAATTTATCTCTTTGACTGCAATTATCTAAACAATACAATATAAAATCTTGTGATATTTTACTTTCATCTGAGAGTTTATGAAAAACAGCTTCTATTTTTTTAAAATATTTATCTTCGTTTTTAAATAAAAAATTAATTAAATTTATATTTAAAATACTTTCCTTTTTAAACTCTTCTAAACGCAACCTATGCTCTACAATATCATTTAAATTTTCCAACTTATAATTAAAATCCAAAGCTTTGCCACTATTTTTTATATTTAGTAAAAAATCTCGCTCTTCTTTTGTAATACTAACACCAAAGAAATTTGATATGTAATTTTCATAATCTTCACCAATATATCCATAAGACAGTAAATATTTCATAAGTTTATCGTTTTCAAAATTAATATTTTCAAAAATATTAATATCTGAAAAATTTTCAAAAAGTTCTTTGATAGTCATACTCTTTAATTGTCCTTTTTTATCCTCTAATTTTTTAATATTTTTTAAAAAAGTATTTTTTCCATTACGGGCTTTATCAATAATGATTTCTTCTCTATCTTTATAACTACCCAAATCTTTTTCTAGGTCTTCAAATTTAATATCTGAATAATTGTGGTAATTACTAGTTGATATACCAACGGATTCAATGAGTAGCTTAAAATTTTTATCCTGTAGACTGTCTTCTATGTTAAAATAATCTATATAAGAATTTTTATTTTTAACATAAATTATTTTATTAAATGTTTGATTTGATTTTTCAATAATTTTTAAAATATGGCTCTGTTAAAATATTTTATTGATTTTATTAAAAAATTAAATTTTTATTTTATAATATTTTGCTTTGAAATTTTCATACTTTGCTCACTTATATCTATTCCGATAACATTACGATTATTTTTTAAACCTGCAATTAAAAAGGAGCCACTACCACAAAAACAATCCATTATAATAGAATTCTCATTAGACGATTGCTTTACAATAAGCTCTAACATTTCTAAATTTTTTTCAGTTGGGTATTTTGGATATTGTGGATCTTTAAAATTACCCCAAATATCTTGTATTTTTTTTCCTTTGTGATCTTTTGCATATTTTTTAATGCGAGGGTTGTTTGTTTTTGACCATTCTATTAAACCTGTTTTATCTAACATTTCTAATTCATCAGGAGAGCTTCTCCAGTGTCTTCCTTTTGGCGGTAATAAGCCACGCCATTTTTTTCCAGTGTTTCCATTTAGTGTTTCACCTGGTGCATGGCAAGGAACAGTAGTATATCTTTCGCCATTTTTGTCTATTTTAGGAAATTTTTTTAAAAGCTCTTCATCGCTAAGTTTTATAGATATGTCATTAAAAATTTGCATACATTTTTTTTTAGCATAGACATAAATTGTATCTTTTATATTTCCATATGCTTTTCTTTTAAAGTTTTTAGGATTTGATTTTATACGAGTAATTTCATTCAAAAAATTATCTTTTCCAAATATTTCATCTAATATAATTTTAATATAATGTCCCATTTTTATATCAATATGTAAATATAAAGTTCCTTTATCGCTTAATAATTTATGAATCAAAAAAAGTCTTTCTCTAATAAATTCTAGATAATCATCTAATTCAAAAATATCACTATATGCTAATTTATCTGTTTCTGAATTAGATATTGAAGATGTTCTAGAATTTGAATAAAAAAAATCCTGACCTGTATTAAAAGGGGGATCTATATAAACTAAATCTATTTTATTATTATATGTTTTTAATAAAATAGACATTGCTTGAAAATTATCTTGATATATAAGTTTAGTTTTTTGATCTGAATATATAACATTTAATTTATCTGATGAACATCTATTTATTTTTTCTAAAATTTCAATTTCAGTCTTTTTTATATCATAATTTAAAGATATAGACATTATAACGTAACCACAAAACTACTTAGCAATAATGCAGACATTATAAGTTCATTAGTTGAATTATTAACAAACTCAGACATATGATTTTTAGTCATTCTAGTGGCTGTATTTTGAATATATAATACACCATCTAATATTGCAATAGGAAAAATTTGATAATCGCAAGGCGTAAAAGAACCATCTAGTAAAATATTTTTAGCATCGTTTAGTTGTGCATTTTGATGACCACCAAAATCTGTAAGAAATTTAGCTTCTCCTATTGCTACATTTTCACCTCTTTTTGCAATAAAATCAATTCCTTTATTCCCTGTGTATCCAAAAATATCTTTTGCTAAATTTAACATAATATTATCATTGCCAATAAAAACCATTAGCGTATCTGTATTTAAAAAGACATCTATATTATCTGTTTTATCAAAATTAAAATTAGTAGAATTTACCCAATTTTTAAAATGTTGACCCATTTGTCTATTTGCTTCAATAGGTCTAGTAATCTCATTCAAAACATTTGTAAGCCCCATATTTACAATTATATTTTCAATTCTACATACAGTATTTGGATTGCGATCAATTGCACTTCTATCTCGTCTAAGATATGCAACATAAGAATCTTTAATAGGAAAAATATCTAAATTTAATAATAATCTTAATAAATTACCTCGTTCAAAATTTGGCGGACTTGTAAGCATGGATGATAATTCATTAATAGTTTCTTGATCTAAATTTCTTCTTATATTAGATATTACAGGATAAACAGAATATAATCTGTCTAAATAATCATAATTATTTGCAAGCTCTAAGCTGTTTTGTGTCCATAGTGTCATTGTTTCCCTTTCTAAGCCACATCTGGCAATGGTATATTTGGTCTATTAGCGATGTTAATAGATTTACTTATACAATCATTCTCTTGTATAAAATCAAATAGAATTATCTCTTTGTCATTTTTATTGTCTTTTGCAAAATTTACAAAATTATGATAAACAAGATAGTTATTAAGATATTTAGTTGAAACACCTTTAAAATTATAAGTTATCATTGCTTTCAATCTACTATGATAACTATTTATAGTTTGAATATTAAATGTTCCAGCTTTATATTTGTTTCTTGGTATTCTAATATGACTTAACTCCATATCTTTTGCAAGTTTTAAATAAGCTCTAAAACTATCAGTTACAAACATACTATCTTTTATAATTTTACCATTTAAAACCTTTTCTAAATCTTTTAATTTAGGTTTGCCAAGATTTGATACTTTTGCAATAGATAAACAATTTAAATTTATTCCACAACTTACACAGACCTGCTCTCTACTTAATCCACGCTTAGTAGCAGGTGTTCCTCTTTTCTTTGCTAAGCGTGGCAATTTAAAATTTTTATGATTACCTTTAAAAGATAGCGGTATAAAAGTTTCATCAGCTTCAACTATTCCATTTAATTCAACTTCACTCATCATAATTTGCAAAGCATCTAAAATTTTATGTCTCCAAGCAAATGCAGTAGGTAGTGAAATATTACAAATCTTAGCTGTTTTTCTAAGTGAATATTTTTCTATCATACAATGAATATATAATTTCCAGGTTTTTATATCTTTTTTAACACTAAAAAATATCGTATTATTTGTAGTAGTAAATGTTTTATTACAATCTCTACATAAAAATCTTTGAGTATTGCTACTTTTTCCATTTTTAACAAATTTAGTAGATTTACAATGAGGACAATATTTAATCTCTTTTTTGATAGATACTTTGTTAGAAGTTTCTTTATTTTTTATCTCTTTTATGAATGATTTTTTATCATCATTTGAAAGAGAGTTAAAAAGCTGTAAAATTATATCTAACTCTGTTGTCTTATTTTTCATCGCAAACCTCCTTACTATCGTTATTTTATATAGGAAATTATAATATAAATTAGCTTAAAAATCAATAAAATATTTTAACAGAGCCTAAAATATATAATCTTCTTAAGTCTTTTATGTCATTAAGGTTTTCATTTTCAATTTTTTTAATGTCTTCTTTGATTTTTAATATTTCCTCATTAAGTTTATTAATATGTGTTTCTAAGTATTTTGCTTTTTCTTCATAAAAAATGTTATAAACCAAACCTTTTGATTTATGTAAGTTTTCAAAATCATTAGGTTCAAAATTTTTATATATTATCATTGCCAATAGTTTAGTTTTATAAAGTTTTTCATCAAGTTTTTTGTCAAGTTTTTTGCTATAAATTAAACATTCATTATATACATTTTTTACCAATCTCATATCGTAAATAAAAAGGGATATATCATAAATAAATTTCTTTTCAATTGAATCATGAAAATATTTGAAAAACATATCTTTGGAATTTGTTGCATTTATATAAGGGATAATAGGAATTATAAAATCAAAAAATTTAGTTCGCTCATTTGCATTTTTAAACATTTCATCTTTTATGGCATAAATAAAAACTATTTTTTTATTTACTTGTTCAGAATTATTTATAAAACTATTTAGCTCTCTTAATTTTGTAAAGATTTCTAAATTATTAAATCTATCCAAATCTTGAAATACAACTGCATCATAATTTGTTCTTTCAAAAAAGTATAGTATTTCATCTAAATATCTATTTAACAAAGAAGCACTTTCATTGTTTGCAACTAATTCTAAATTTTGTAAATTTAATTTTTCTATATTCATATTGCTAAGTGAAATTAATATTTTTTTGATAATAAAAAATAATCCAACAAGTAAAACAACTACTGATATTTTTATAGTAATATTTTCATTATGGATTTTTAATAAAAATTCACAAGCTCGTAAAATATGCTCTATTGTTTTTTGATTAAAAACAATAAGATAAGCCAAAATAAACACTACAATACAAATAGCTTTTAACCAAAGCCATTGTAATCTATTAATTTTTTTAAGTCGTGATTGTGGAATAGTTTTATTTTTTACTTTATAAAAAATTTGTTCTAAAATACTTTTTTCAATCAATGATAAATCTACTTCTTGATTATTTTCTTTTGCATCTCTAGATGTAAATGTTGCAAGAGATATATCTAAAAATTTGTACTGGATATTATTTTTTTCAAATGTTTTTATGAAACTACTCTTTCCTGAGCCATAAATACCAGAAATTGCAATATTTTTTACATTATTGTTATCAAATGCATTTTTTAGTGCTTGACTATATTCTTCAATATCTTCTGCCTCGTCATTTGGAATTAAAAATTGATATTTTGCTTCATTTAACATATATTTATTAGATAATTTTAAATAAATTTTATTAATTGTCCGAATTAAGTAAAGTAATATTGCTGTAAATATTTTTAATATTTTTTGTTTCATAATTTTATTTCCAATACAAGTAAAACACCCATAAAATCATATATCTTTAAACAATTCATATTAGAATCACGATCTTTCTGCTTAATAAATTATGCATTATACACTTTTTGAAGCTTTTACTTAGTTATTTTTTTGTTTTCATAAGTATAGACTGTTTTATTATAATATTTAAAAATTTAAGTTATTTTTTTAAACAATGATATTTAAAAGAATTTTGGGCATATAAGCTCAATCAGTCTTGATACTTTTAAAATAACACTAGACATATTTGATATTTTAAGTTAAGAATAAATTAGACTTAATACAACTTACTATTATAAGTTTTAATAAAGCTTGATATAAATCCTTATTGTCTTTTTATATTATGTCTAAACTCACACTCTTTTAAATAAAGTATAAAATTGTCTCTTTTTATGTCTTTTAATTTACTTAATCTATGTTTAGAGCATAACCATAAAAGTTTTTAATTTCATTTATACGGCTTTTAACCATTTGCAAATTCATTTTTAGAATGTTTTCTAAGCATCTTAGTAAATTATACTAATGTTTAAGTCACTTAAAATTCCCTAAAATATGAAGTAAAATGTAGGTGTTTTATTATCTGCTTCTTTATCTCTTATTCTTTTAGTTGCAAGTTAACTTTCATCTATTTGTATTTTACCATTAAATTTAGATATTTTTTTACATGCATTCATCATTTAAATTTTTATTTATTTTAGAATTTTATTTATTGCATTTCTTAAAATATTGCAAACTCAAGCTATTTTTACCGCCTCTATATCTAAGCAAAAATACTTTAAAATTTCTCTAAATTTCTTCTCTAAAAAATTATATATTTATTTTTTATCTTTTAAATAATATTTTTAAGCTCATTTATTAGAGCTTAAGTTGTCTTTAGCCTATTTTTATTATTAGTTTAATAGTATTTAATTAATTTTTAACACGTTAAATACTATAAGATAAATAGTTATTTATTAATATGAAAATTTCTAAATACATTATAAAAATAAAACTAATAGATAAAAATAATATTTAATATATGGTAAGATTAGTCCATTTTTATTTTAAATATTATTGCCATGGATAAAACTTTTTAAATAGAAATTTAGTTATTTTATTATCCCCCCTCACCAACTTTTACACTCATTAATCCCACTCATTATATTTGCTTTATTTATAAAATATCCTGCTTTTAGTAGATGTTCTTTATAACTCATCTCTTTTTTAAGTAAAACAACATATGAGTTTAATACCTCTATTTTTGAACTTTCTTTTGCTTTATTTAAAGCTTCTTGCATATTATATGAGTTTTTTGAAATTTCTTTTAACTCTTTTAGTATTTTATTAAAACTATCTTCTTTACTTAAAAATAGTTCTAAATCAGCTATATCTTTTTCATACTTTAATCTTGCTTCTTCTTTTCTAAGTAAAATCTTTTCTTTATTTATCTCTTTATCTTTTATTCTAGCTTTTTTCTTTCCACCATCAAATAAACTTAAATAAAGTGATAATCCAACTCTATATCCATGTCTTTTTAAATCTTTTGTAGAATCAAAATAATCATCTCTGTCATTTCCGTATAAATCATACTTTGCATATAAAGAAATAGTTGGATAGTAAGATCTTTGTTCAGACTTTAACTCATACTCATTTGTTTTTAACTCATAATCAAATTCTTTTGCTATAAAAGTATCTTCAAATTTAATAAATCTAAACTCTTTATTAAAAACATTGAAATCTTCTAATTTAGAGATATCATCTATTTTAGATCCAACTATTTGATTAATTGTATTTAGTGAATTATTTGCATTTAATCTAATACTAGATAATTCATAATCTGTATCTGCTAAAATAATTGCACTTTCTCCAAGAGCTAATTTATCAATCTCTCCAACACTAGATAATCTTTTTTGATAAGTATAAAGCTTTTGATAAATAAGCTTTAATATCTCATAATATCTTATTTGATTTTTATATCTTAAAGCTTCATAGTAATTATCTAATAATTTTAATGAAACCTCATAGTTACTCATACACCTTTTATATTTACTTGCATAAATATTTTCTTTTGCTGCTTTTACTTTAAAACTATCTTTTTTAAAAGTATATAAATCATAATTTATCACAAATGAGACAGAGTTAGAATAAGATGTGTTTGAGACAAGATTATCTTTACCAACATATAAAGAGCTATATCCATCATTAAATCTTTTTGAATACTCACTATTTGCACTTATTCCAATTTCAGGGTAATAACTAGCTTTTGAGTAATCATACTCATTAATAGCACTCATAATATCTTGCTTGGCTAAATTTAAAGTAGGAGAGTTAATTAAAGTATAGTTTAATAGCTCATTAAAGCTATAACTACTTTTAAATTTGTTTGATGAGCTATATTTATTGTCATCTATAAATTTATCAAATTTTGTATTGTTGATAAATTTATTATTTAAGATAAATGAGTTTTTGTAATTAAGATTATTGATTGTAGTATTTATATCAGTTTTATTTAAAATGTTTTTATTGTTTGATATTTCTTTATTTACATATAAATTATCAATTCCCAAATAGCTATTAAATAACTTATCTTTTTTTATTTCTTCTTTGCTAAAGACAAATACAGCAAATAAAAAAATACACATCAATAAACGCATTACAAACCTTTTTAAAAATAAAGAATTTATTTTATATAAGTTCATATTAAATATAGATAAAAAATAAATTATATTATTAAAATAAAAGATATTTATTTGGGTTTAATATTTAAAAGAGAATTATAGGTTAAATAAGGGGGGAGTAAATTGCAGATAAAATTATTAATTTAAAGATGATTCTCTGATAATTTTAAGTAAACAAAAAACATATAATTGAAAACTATTATAAATATAACTAAAATATCATTCAAATTTAAGAAATAAAGTTATATAATTTCTTCATTACATTAAAAGGCTAAATTTGAAAAATAAATTTTTAAATTCATTTATAATTATAACTTTAATTTTAGTTGCTTTTATAGTTTATAATAAATTTAAACTCTCTGGAAATTCTCATTTTACAGTCACAGCTGATACAGTTATAAAACCAGGTTCTGAAATTTCAAAGTATGTTACGCAAGAAGAAGTTGATAGTTTTAGTTTTAGATATTCCGATATTCACTGTGATGAAGAGACAAACTCCACTCTTATACCTTTAAGAAAAGCTTTAATGGATAAAGATACAAATAAAGTATTGAATTTCATAAAAGACAATAATCTCTCAGCAGATGTAACAATGCTTGATAAAAGAACTCCTTTAATGTATTCAAGTTTTTATAATGATACAAATACTACAAAAGAGTTAATTAAACTTGGAGCTGATGTTCATAAAAAAGACAGATATGAACTAAATGCTCTAGCTTATGCTATAAGCATAAACTCAGCCAACACTGTAAAAATACTGCTTGATAATAATTTAACCGTAGAAGAAACTCCTGTGGTACAAATGTATGGCAGTAAAACCAACTTTTACAGGCAGCTTGATAAAATCATAATAAACGGTGATGATATTGAAATGATATATAGCAAGGAGTTAACTTTGTTTAAATGTGGTGAGGGAAGATATGGTGATGGTTTGGATCCGTTTTTATATGTGGTTAGATCTAATCTATATGATACCGCAAAAGTTATATTAGAAAGCGGATATATTCCTACAAAATGCAAATCAAATTCAAATAAATATGGAGCTGATTGCTATGATAATATATCAAAATATGAAAACTACGAACCTATGCTAAATCTTCTACTTGAACACAATGTCTCAGGACAACCTTCAAAAGAACTTATGAAAAAGGTGTATGATGAGTGTTATAATGATTATAATATATTTTTAGCTACAAAAAATAAATTTTTAAAAGGTGATTTAAACTTAATATTGGAAGAAAAAATTAGTTTAAACGGAACGTTAAAAACTTATGAAAAATATTGCAATAAACCTAATTCCAATTTTTTGAATACAAAGTCATATATAAGCTGGAAAAATAATTATAATAAAAATTATGAGCTTTATGGATTTTTAATGGCAAATAAAGATGATAAAAGCAAGGTGATTTATCTTGATAAAAATCAAAATAAATCTGGTAATTAAAAAAGTAATATACAACCAAATATAAAAGGATAAAACAAATGGCAAAATTTAATAAAGGAAAATGGAGAGATATAAAAAAGGCTGAGTTTAGAAAAAGTCTAAAGAATAGTATGCTAGGCAAACATGATAAAATAGTAGATAAAATTTGCGATTGGCACTCTTCTATACTTGACGAAGTTTTGAGCACAAAAGATATTGACACAATAGAAAAAGCAGAAAAAGAATTAAAAAATATAAAATATGCAAAAGCTTTTTTTATCTTTAGTGGAGCTACTCTTTTTATTTTTGATTCGGTTAATAATATTGTTGAATATAAAAACCTACCAGTTGATACAACTGGTTCAAGTATAGATGATGGAAATAAAAATTTATATATTGATATTCCTAACAAAAACGATTTGCTATTTATTGCTAAATCTATAGGTGGAGATATTTTATCTTTAGTTAGTAGGCTTAAAATTTTAAAATTTTTAGACAAAATAGGAGATTATGCTATGGGTGTAAAAGATGCGATTGAAGAAGTCGCAGATATTAACCTTAATAGATTTGATATTAGCCAAATCTTTTTAGAAAACCATAGAATAACGATAGATTATAAAGACATAAACTCAAACACAACTCAAGAAAGAAAGTATATACTTTATAAAGCTAATCCTATTTTTGATAAAGCTTTAGGCAGTGCTTGGGATAAAATAAGTGCAGATATGCGAACTCTTGATAGAGTTATATTTACTAGAGATGAGGCACCTGTTGAACTTATATATCATAAAAAATATAAAAATAAAGATGATGGCGAACTTAATACTTTTGAATTCAGACAAGGTCGCGATGAAAGTAAAATAATTTCAGTATTAAAAAGAATAAGCTATATAAATGATAAAAATGGAGATATAGTTCATATAGCAAAAGACGGCACACCTCAAAAATTAATAGTTAATTATTATGCAAATTACGGTGCAGGCGCAAGCAATATATACGATGACTTAAGAATTGATCCGATATCTGATAAATTAAAGGCTATAAAATACTCCGCTAAATACTGCCTAAAAGAACTTAAAGGATATGCTTTATATGGTGGATTTTCTAGTGTTAGTGAATATGACGACCTGAATATATATTCCAACAAACATAAAGATAGTAGATTAGAGTTTTTTAAAGCTGTTATAAGGGATAAAATAGCTGAAATTTCACATACAAAAAAAGACAAAAGATATAATACTTATACTGATACAAAAACGAATACTTTCTTATGGAATACAAATGGAACTTTTGCACCAGCTAAAAAGATAGTATTTGTAGATGGTAAATATTCTAGCAGTGCTTCTGGTAAATATGATATATTTGGATACTCAAACCCAGATACTATAAATTTAACAGAATATGCCGGTGATGTCTATGCCGAACTGGGTCTAGGCTCAGACACCATAACCACAGGCAGTGGCAATGACACAATATACACCAATGCAGATATTGATGATAGGTTTGACAATGAAGATAAAAACACTATTAACACAGTAAATTCAGGTGCAGGTGATGATACAATATATGGCTCTAAAGGAATAGATAAGGTAAATGCCGGTGATGGTGATGACACTATTTATGGCAAAGATGGTGATGATATTTTAAATGGTGGCGATGGTGATGATATCATATATGGTGGTGCGGGAATTGATACCATAGATGGCGGCAAAGGAAACGATACTATATACGCAGAAGATAGTGTAAATATAGATAATGCCCAAACAAATAAAGAGCAGCATATTCTAATTGGCGGAAAAGGCAGGGATACTATACACGGAAGTAATGGTGCTGATAAAGTATATGGTGATACAGAATATGATATTTCTACTGGCGGTAACTCTTTGCTTTTAAATTCTAACGGTGATACTATTTATACTTATGGTGGAGATGATCATATATATGGTGGTGGTGATAATGACACCATATATGCAGGAAGTGGAAGCGATATCATTTACGGTGGAGATGGAGATGATACCATATATGCAGCAGATGATAATTCTTCATATACTCAAACAGATACCTCTGATGACAACAACACAATTTATGGTGAGGGCGGTGATGATATTATTCACGGCGGTGCAGGAAATGACACTATAGATGGTGGTGAAGGTAATGACACGATATATGCTTATGATGGCGATAATGAAATAATAGATATGAGTGGTAATAATATTATAAACTCAGGCAAAGGCAAAGATAGAATAACAACTGGGGATGGTAATGATACCATAAATTCCGGAGCAGGCAACGACACCATAACCTCAGGTGGCGGCAATGATATAATATACACTAATCATGGCAAAGACGATGATGCTGATACTATAAAAGATAGTGGCGGGTATGATGAATATCATGTTGGTAATGGCGATACTATAGAAGATAGTGATGGTAGCGGAAGAGTATGGTTCAATCACTCTTACTCATTAAGTGGTGGGGTTGAAACCAAGCCTAATAGCAATGTATTTAAAGGTGGTGGATATACATACACCCTAAATGGCTCAACTCTAAAAGTTGTTGATGACAGTAATGGCGATAGTATAATTATAAATAATTATAACCCACATAAAGCATCTCTTAATATTCATTTAACAAACAAAGTAAAAGTTATAGTGGAAGATGCACAAGCCAAAGAAGCAGATGAGAAAAAAGTAATAAAAGTAAGAGTAGAGGGAAATATATTTAAATGTAATTACTTAGATCTTAAAGCCTACACCGGAAGTGGATATATATTTACTCATAAAACTTTAAAATTTAGAAATGATAAACTAGAAGATAGTTACACATATCATTGGAAAGATGATTTTTATACTGATAAATATCACGGAGACCCTGATGGAAAAGATATTATAAACTTATCTCCATTTAATTCTGATAGTAAAGGTGTAGTAGTTGATAGCGTAGATAGTGGAAAGCTTACTATAAATGATGATGATACCCCTGTTAAATTAATATTAGATGCTAATAATACTACTGAAGGTGCTGAAAGCATTTGGGGAGTTATAACTACAAGCAGACCTTTAAGATATGGTGAATATATATTTTACAAGTGGTGGTACAGGACACTATCTAACTAGTTCAAATAATAAAACAGAAGTAAAACTATCATCTTGGGATGATGATGAGATAGTAGAAGATGATAGCAAGTTTAAAGTTAGAATAACTAATTGGAGTTCTAATACCACAGTTCTTGGTTCAAATGAAAAAAGACTTACCATCTATGATGATGACAATGACAAAGATCCTGAAGATGAAGTATCGCCTATTATCATAGATATGAATAAAAACTCCATTACTTCATCTGCTATTGATAGCTTAACACACTTTGATCATAACAATGACTCTTTAAGAGAAAAAACTGCTTGGATAGATAGTGGTGATAGTTTCTTAGCTCTTGATAAAAATAATAATGGTTTAATAGACAATGGCGCAGAGTTATTTGGAAATCATACTATAACAGATACAAGTTATCCATATATACCAAGTGGTAGAACAAATGGATTTGAAGCACTAAAACTATATGATGATAATGGTGATGGCATTATAAATATGCAAGATAAGGTATTTGATAAACTGCTTCTTTGGAATGATATAAATAAAGATGGTTTAAGTCAAAGCGATGAGTTATCATATCTAAAAAATAGTAATATAGCTGCCATATCATTAGATTATAAAAACACTAACACTATAGAAAATGGTAACACTATAAAACAAAGCTCAAAAGTTTTCTTTAAAGATGGCACAACTACAATAGCTAATGATGTATGGTTTAAAGTAGATCCATCTAAAGTTGTAGAAAAAGATATAACCTTTAGCGATGAGATAAACTCCTTGCCACAAATAGAAGCTAGAGGTGGATTTAGCTCTTTAAGAAAGGCTAGTTCTAATAATGAAAATTTACTAAATTTAATTAAAAAATATGAAACTTCAAATACTCTAACTCCTGATAAAAAAAAGCTCTTAGCTTATGATATAGTTTATGAGTGGGCAGGAGTATCAAGTGTAGATAAAGATGAAATAAAAAGCTACTCTTTAACACAAAGAGATTTCTTAATATATGAAAAACTTACAAATAGACCTTTTAGACAAGGTGGATATGAAACTACACCTAGACCTAATGCTTCGGCTATGATACAAGCTAGAGTTACAAAATTTAAAAACTATGTATATGCTAAATTAGAGCTTGGTACAGTATATAAAGATATGGGTTTAGATCTTGAGTGGATGTATTTAAACATTGGTGAAGATAACGAACCTAGATATAACTTTGATCCACTAAAAGATAAAGTATTAGAATTATATAAAAATAAAAACTATGAAGAGATAAAGCATCTTGTTGGTTTAGTAAGACTTGCTGGTTCATACAAACCAAAACTCATAAACGATTTAAATAATTCTCTTAGAGTTATATCTCTTGGAGATAACTATCTATCTTCATTAATACTTAGTTCATACATAAAAGGATCTGATCTAAACGACACACTTCAAGGTGATTCTAGTAATAATATTTTACACGGTATGAAAGGTGATGATACACTATACGGCGAGGATGGTGATGATGTATATGAGTTTGAAAAAGAGTTTGGAAGTGATATTATACACGATACAAGTGGAAATGATACTATACAATTTATAGATAAAGACATTAAATTTAGTGATACTATATTTCAAAAAGAACTTTCTAATCTTATAATAACTTATGGCAATGATAAGATAGTAGTTAAAAACTACTTTGATGTTGATGGTGAGTTAGGAAATGGTGCTATAGAAAACATTATATTTAGTGATGGCACTAAGCTTACATCAAAAGATATGATAAAAATAAAAACCATAGCAACAAATGGTGATGATGGATATTACTTAACTAGTTCAAATGATGAATTTAACGCTCTTGGTGGTAATGATACCATATATGGTGGCGCAGGAAATGATATCATTTATGGTGATGATGGTAATGACTTTTTAAGTGGTGATAGTGGCGATGACACCCTAATAGGTGGAAGTGGTAATGACACTTTACAAGGTGGCATGGGAAATGATACTTATGTATTTGGTAGAGGCTTTGGAAATGATGTAATCTTAAACTTTAATCCAGATAATGAAACAGATACTATTAAATTTATTGATGGTATAAGTCAAGATGAACTTAACTTTAAAAGTATTGATGGAAATTTAGTTATAAGCTTTAAGGATAAAAATATAAAAGATACTATTACTATAAGCAACTTCTTTAAAGATAAAAACTATATGATAACAAATATAGAGTTTGATAAAAGCTATATGAGTTTAAGTGATATTATGAATAAAGTAATTCTTTCTACTGATGATAGCTCTAATAATATAAATGTAATTGATGATAATAGCTACATAATTGATGGTAAAGGTGGAGATGATATTATTACTGCAAGTAGTGGTAATGATACAATAATAGGTGGAAGTGGAAATGATACTTTAACAGGAGGACTTGGAAGTGATACATATAAATTTGATGATAACTTTGGAAATGATACGATAATAAATTATAACCCTACTTTAAAAGATATAGATACAATAGAATTTACTAGTAAAAATATAACTAAAGAGAGTTTAAATTTCTCTAAAGATAAAAACGATCTTCTTATAGTTAAAGATGAACTCAACTCTATAAGAGTAAAAGATTATTTCTTACTTAATTATAACAAAGAACCAGTAAATGCTATAAATACTATTAAATTTGCTAATAAAACTACTTTAAGTATAGAAGATATTGATAAACTCTTAATATCAAATAGTTCAGATAAAAATGATGAAATAAGTACTATTAGTAGTAAAAACTTTGCTATAAATGCTAAGGGTGGAGATGATGTAATAACTACTAATGGTGGGGATGATTATATAGATGGTGGAAATGGTAATGACATTATAAGTAGTGGAAGTGGAGATGACATACTAATAGGTGGCAAAGGTAATGATACTTTAAATGGTGGAAGTGGTAATGATACTTATATATTTGAAAGAGGATTTGGCAATGATACCATTATAAACTATAACCCAGATCTTTATACTGATACAGTAGAGTTTAAAGGTATTAATAAAGATGAATTAACTTTTAAGCAAATAGATTCTAACTTAGTTATTAGCTTTAAAGATGCCACTATAAAAGACTCTCTAACTATAAAAGATTTTTACAAACTTGACTATAAAAAAAAGAGCAGTTAATGCTATATCTTTAATCAAATTTAATAATGAAATTTTAAATTTAAAAGATATCAATGACCTTGCACTAAAAAGTATCTCTAATGATGGAGATAAGATAAGTGTTGTAACAAGTGATGATTATGTAGTTAATGGTGGAAATGGTAATGACACTATTACTACAAATAGTGGAAATGATATTATAAATGGCGGCAGGGGCAATGACATTTTAAATGGTGGAAGTGGTAATGATACTTATGTATTTGAAAGAGGATTTGGCAATGATACCATTATAAATTACAATCCTAACTTAGATAGCACAGATACTATTAAATTTATAGATGGCATTACTTTAAATGATTTAACTTTTTCACAAGATGGCAATAACTTATATATAACTATGGATGATGAAAACTCTGTCACAGTTAAAGACTTTTTTAATGGATAAGCTATTAAAAAAATAGAATTTAGTGATGGTAAAACTTTAAATTTAAAAGATATTTTAGATCTATCTTTAAATGGCGCAAATGATAATAATGATACATTAAAAGTCATCACAAATGATAATTTTATAGTAAATGCTAAAGGTGGTGATGATAAGATAACACTAAATGGTGGAAATGACTATATAGATGCAGGAAGTGGCAATGATACAGTAAATGCAGGAAGTGGAAATGATATCATAATTGGTGGTAGTGGTAATGACTCTTTAAATGGTGGAAGTGGAAGCGATACTTATAAATTTGCTAGAGGCTTTGGTAAGGATTTAATCATAAACACTATAAATCAAGGAGAAATAGAAACTATTGAGTTTATAGATGATATAAAACTTAGTGAGCTTAAATTTAGTAAAAAGAATTTAGATTTAGTAGTAGGCTTTAAAGATGACACCATAACCGATAGTATTACTATAAAAGATTTTTATAAACCACCTTATAATAGTGGTATAAATAGAGTTAAATTTAGTGACTCTACTATTTTAAATTTAAAAGATATAAATGATTTAGTACTTAATTCTAATAGCAATGATTTAGCTGTTAATACAAACCACAACTATACTATAAACTCAAACATTAAAGATGTTACTATAACTACTCTTGGAGGAAATGATGATATAACAAGCACTGGCAATAGCTATATAGATAGTGGAGCTGGTGATGATAGTATTATTACAAAAGCTGGCAAAGACACTATCAAAGCAGGTAGTGGAAGAGATTATATAAATAGTGGTGATGGAGATGACTATATAGATGCTGGAAATGGTGATGATATACTAGTTGGTGGTAGTGGAAATGATACTTTAATAGGAGGACTTGGAAGCGATACTTATGAGTTTAGTGGTAACTTTGGAAATGATATTATCATTAATGAAGATGAAAAAAATACTACAGATAAAATTAAATTTAGTGATGACACTAAAGCAAGTGATCTTAAATTTTATCAAGATGATAATAAAAACTTAATCATATCTAAGGGCAAAAACTCCATTACCATAAAAGGCTTTTATAGTTTTAATAAAGATAATATGCCAAATAGCGTTATAGATCAAATCCAATTCAATGATGGAAGCTATCTTAATCTAAAAGAAATTAACGCCTTAGCTCTTTTATCAAGCGATGATAGCAATAATTACTTAAGCGTAGTTACAAATGATGGCTATGAAGTAAATGCTAAAGGTGGGGATGATTTTATATCTACTCTTGGAAGAGATGATAAAATCTTATCTGGTAGCGGTAGTGATAAGATATATAGTGGCGCAGGAAATGACTATATAGATGCAGGCGATGGAAACGACATAATAGATGCTGGAAGTGGAAATGATATCTTAATAGGTGGAAAAGGAGATGATACTTTAATAGGTGGTAGTGGTAGTGATACTTACATATTTGATAAAGAATTTGGAGATGATTTAATTATAGATGGAGATAAAGATGTAATTAAATTTAGTAGCTTTACAAAAAAAGATATATCATTTAAAGCAAATAAAGATGATTTAGTTATAAATACAAGTGATAATAGCTCTATTAGAGTAAAAAACTTCTATAAAAATACAACTATTGGTAAAATAGAGTTTAGTGATGGAAGCTTTATTAAAGCAAGTGAAATTTTAAATTTATCTTTATTAAAAGAAAGCCAGGGAGATGACATCATTCATATGTTAGGAGATGATGATTATACTATAAACTCTCTTGGTGGGGATGATGATATTATTACAAATTCTGGAAATGATTATATAGACGGTGGAAGTGGAAATGACAGTATAAAATCAGGTGCTGGAGATGACACTATAATTGGTGGTAGTGGCAATGACGTACTTAGTGGAGAAGCAGGAAATGATACTTATATATTCCACTCTAACTTTGGAAATGATACCATAATAAATAAAGATAGTTCAAATACAACAACAGATACCATCTGGTTTAAAGAACATAGTTTAAAAGATTTAGAGTTTATATATAAGGAAAGTAGTGGAAATTTAACTATAAAAGATAGCTCTAATAACTCTATTGTTATAAAAGACTTTAAAAATGATCCAATAGATAAATTTATTTTTAAAGATAATACAACTATATTTAAAGAAGATATCGCCAATATTGCTACAATCATAGGAAATGATGATAAGGTATTTGTAAATGGATATACAAATGCTGGCTTTGGCAATGACACTTATAAAATATCTTTAAGTAGTAATGGTGGAGTAATAAAGGATTTATTTACTCTATTTGGCACTAGTGTAGAAAGTGGAAATGATACAATTGAGTTTAGTGATGATGTTAAAAACATAAATTACTCTAAAGATAAAAACTCATTAATAATAAATGCAGATGGTGGCTTTAAGTTAACCATAAAAGACTATTTTACTAAAAACAGCTCCATAGAAAATGTTAAATTTAGTGATGGAAGAATATCTAGCTTTAAAGATGAGATAAATCCATTTTTATCTCCAATACTAGAAAAAACTAAATTTAGCTTAGATGAAGATAGCATACTAAAAGAGAACTTATCTATAAAAAGCCAATCTAATACGCCTCTTAAATTTGAAATATTGTCTAATCCAAACAATGCGTCATTAACTATTGATAAAAATGGGGCTTTAAGCTTTATACCAAATTCTAACTTTAATGGAAGCGATAGTGCGATTATAAAAATAACTGATGAGTTTGGATTTAGCACTACAAAAGAGCTAAGCTTTGATATAAATCCTATAAATGACGCTCCTGTATTTGATTCTACGAGAACAAACTATACTTTACAAGATATAAGAGAAATCAGTGGTGTTTTAAAAGCAAGTGATATAGATAGTAGCACTCTAACCTACAAAGTAGTTTCTAATCCAACAAATGGAAGCATGATTCTTAATAAAGACGGAGCTTTTACATACAAGCCAAATGCTTTTTATATAGGAGAAGATAAGGTCATAGTAGAAGTAAGCGATGGAGAGTTATCTAGTGTAAAAGAGTTAATCTTTAACTCAGTAATCTCAGCTCCAATAATTGATTCTACTAAATTTAAATTTAATGAAGACACAGTTTTTAACAACTCTTTAAAAATCATAAATCCAAGTAATTCAAAGCTAACCTATGAGCTAGTAGGAGATGGATTAAATAGTTCAGTCTTTTTAAAAGATGATGGAAACTTTATGATAACTCCAAATTTAAACTATAATGGAGAAGATTTTATAACTATAAAAGTAACTAATGAGTATGGATTAAGCGATATAAAAACTATTGCTTTAAATATACTTCCTGTAAATGATGCTCCATCAATCACAAATAAAGATGAAAGTAACTTTATCTTAGAAGATGTAAGATATCAAACAGGTCAAATCATAGCAAGTGATGTTGATAATGATAAGTTGTCTTATAGGGTAGTAAAGCATCCTAGTAATGGAAAATTAAATTTAGATAATAATACTGGAAAGTGGAGTTATGAACTTATTAGTAAAGAATCAAGTAGTGCTATAATTGAAGTTAGTGATTTACATGGTGCAAAAGACACTATAACTTTAAATTTTAGCTCCAAAATTTCAGCTCCAACAATCATTACCGATACTTTTAAATTTGATGAAGATACTACTTTAAGTGGAAATCTATCTTATGTTAATAATATAGGTGGAGATGTTAAATTTGAATTAATTAATAATCCTAAAAACTCTAAAATAACCCTAGATAATTCTGGTAAATACACTATAACACCAAATGCAAACTTTAACGGAAATGACAGTATAAAAGTAAAAGTTACTAATGAGTTTGGACTTAGCTTTGAAAAATTTATAAATATAAACATAAATCCTATAAATGATGCTCCAGAGTTTAAAGAAAGCATTTCTAGTTATGAATTAACTAATACAGATAAAGTTACAGCAAATTTAGAAGCGTTTGATATAGACTCTAATGATTTAATTTATAAAGTTGTATCTAATCCAACAAATGGCTTTATTACAATCGATAAGAGTGGAAATTTCACCTATACTTCAAATAAAGGCTATAAAGGAAATGATAGTGTTATAGTAGAAGTAAGTGATGGAGAATTATCTACTACAAAAGAGCTTAAGTTTAATATGAATGGCTATGAGTATAATAGTGGTAATTTAGAAATACCATCAAATGACTTAATAGACACAACTCTTAAACTGCCAAATTTAAATGTTGAAGATATTAAATTTAATAGATCAAATAATGATTTAATTTTAACACAAAATAGTGGAAATATAACTATAAAAGATTATTTTACAAAAGGTGCAAAAACAATCGATACTTTAATCTTTAAAAACAATCAAACTATAAATATAGACAATACTAAATTAGTTTTACCAAACAAAAAGTCTTGGCAGATAAAACCTAGTGCAAATTTAAATAACTCTGGAATAATATTTAGTGATTTAGAAAACTCAATCTTAAATGGTAGCAACAAAGATGACATTATAATATCAACAGGAGATAAGTCTAAAATACACGCAAAAGATGGAAATGATACTATTATTTTAAATGGTAATAAAAATGAAGTCTATGGTAGTTCTAAAAATGATACTCTTATTTCTAATGGTAAAAATAACTTTTTAAAAGGTGAAAACGCAGATGATACCTACATCATAGGAAAAAATGCAAATAATACCATCATAAGAGATAAAGAGTATGTAAATTTAATAGATGGAGGAAATGATACTTTAATACTAAATGATATAGATAAAAGTAGTGTAGAGTTTAAACTAGGTGGAAGCTTTAATAAAGATCTAATTATTAATTATTCAAATAGCAATAGTAAAGACATTAAAACCCTAACTATTCAAAACCAAACTAATAAATACTCTGCTATAGAAAATATTAATCTAGATGGCACAATGCTTGGTACTGAAACGATTAATAAAATCATACAAGATTTAAACTCATATAGCAATGATAGTGTAATAAACCTAAATAGTCCTAATGATATGAAAAACAATCCTGATATTATGCAACTATATACTAATGGGTGGAATTAGTTAAAATATAACCATACTAGCTAGATGCTGGTGTGGTTATATAGATAAAATCAGTAAGTACTCATAAAAAAGCATAAACCAAACTACGCAAATCTTTAACTGATAAATTAAATCTTTAAACATAAATTTAGCAAAACACAAATTTAAACAATATCATAAACTCTATAGAGTTTAAATATTATAAATCTACATAACTATAAATTTTAAATAAATCTATAATTTTAATAATCTAACTAAATTTTAAGTATAGTAAAAGTATAATTTTGAAATCAGTTATTAAAAAGGCAAATCTATGAAAGCTATAAAAATCATCTTTGTTTTATTTTTAACTATAACTATCTTTTGTATTTTATTTATAAGAATCGTGCCTGATTATTCAAATAAATATGGCTTTGAAATAGTATCTATTAATGACTATAAAAAATATAAACAGGGATATTGTTTAAAAGAAGATAGGATTTTAAGTAAAGATGAGCTTTATAAAAGAGCTACAATGGATTATTTTAATAAAGATGAAATTATAAAAATAAGAATTCAAAAAGGATATTGCGAAAGGGTTGACAGCATATATGGATTTTGTGATGATAAAAATATAGAAAAAATTGGATTTTACAAAATTGAAGGATTTACAAAAGACAATATAGTTGATATATTTAAACAACAATATGAAAAATTTATACATCAAAAGAATTCTTTTAACAATAATTATTTCTATTTTTTTTCAGAAGCCTTTAATACAAAAAAATTGGAAATAAACAAGTTGGAATTAGATATTGACTTACAAAAAAATACAGCAGGACCAAATATTTACATGTTGCTATTTGATGGTTCTTCATATTATATTTATATCAATAAAATCGAATCGTTCTATTTTTATGAAAATGGAGATTTTATAAATATATCGGCTAATCCACTAATAGGACCTATATATGGGATTAATGACAGTAATGGTGACACATTTTCAAGTAAGTTTGAAAAATACTTCAAGGAGTTTAAGAATAAGAAATATTTTAATAAATTGTACGAATATGATTACACTGTTGATAATTGTGGCTTTACCAATATAGATATAAATAAAAGGGTAAAAGTTGGTATTAATGCGTCACTCAAAGGTGGCTAAAAGCCTAGTAAATTTTAAGAATTAATTTAACACAAAGGATTTAAAATGATAGAGAAAAAAGTTTTAGAAGATATTGTAAATGAGTATCTTTGGGGTCAAAGTAAAGCACCTAGTAGTAGTGAGTTAGCAGATAATAAATTTACAGACAGAGATAAAAATATTACCCTTAAAATTTTAAACCAATAAATTTTTAAATAAATCTATAAATTTAATAAAGATTTAACTAAATTTTAAGTATAACAAAAGCATAATTTTTAAATCAATTATTTAGAAAGGATAGTTATGAAAATTTTAAAGATAACTTCAATACTACTTTTACTCATAATTATCTTTTGCATTTTATTTATAAGAATTGTGCCTGATTATTCAAACAAATATGGCTTTGAAATAGTATCTATTAATGACTATAAAAAATATAAACAGGGATATTGTTTAAAAGAAGATAGGATTTTAAGTAAAGATGAGCTTTATAAAAGAGCTATTTTGAATTATTTAAAAAGCGATTTAGTCATAAAGAAAAAATCAGAGCAAGTCTATTGTCAAAAATTAAGTTGGGTAACGCCAGGTGCTTGTAAAGATAGCAACATAGAAAAAATTGGTTATTATTCTATGGATGGCTATAGCAATGATAATATATTTGAGAAATTTAGCAAATACTATAATAATAACAACTATTCTAAACCATATGATGATAAGAGATACTTTTTTTTAAATATATTTAATGCCAAACTATACCAAATTTCAGATAATGATATTGTGATTGATTCAAAGAGTAATACTGCTGGATTTAAAACTCCAAAATTATTTTATATTGGAAATTTTGATTATAGATTATATTTAAACGAATCATTTGTATTTTTTAATGATGGAAGTTTTGGAAGCAAGTATATTTATTTATCAAATACAATGTTAAATAATAATTTATATTCTAAATTTAAAAAAGAGATAGAAGACTTTAATTTTTATAAGGGTAATAAAAACACTAAAGGTCATTTATGGCTGATAGATAATTGTGGGAAAAGCAATATTGAGATAAAGATTGATGATACTGTTAAGCGTATAGTAGATATAATGGTTAATGGTGGCTAAAAGCCTAGCAAATTTAAAACATCAAATTCAACACAAAGGATTTAAAATGATAGAGAAAAAAGTTTTAGAAGATATTATAAATGAGTATCTTTGGGGTCAAAATAAAACACCTAGTAGTAGTGAGTTGCCAGATAATAAATGGATAAGAGATAAAAATTCTAAAAATATAACTATTAATATTGATACTTCATCATTAATTAATAGTGCTAAGAATTTAGTAAATTTAAAAGATTTTGCAATATTTAAAACATTTTTTAGTGGAAAAACAAGAGATGGAAATATGCTAAATCCTACAATACTTAGTTCTGATGTAGAAATAGATAAAAACGGAAATTATATACTTACTCAAAATCAGTTTGCAGATTTGTTTTATGATGGCTATGAAGATATTAATAGTGCTAAAAACCCTCTAAGAAGCATAACCTTTTATAATCGTGGTTTAGATGACCCTGACTTTGCAAGAAGGGCTTTTATATTTGGTAGCACTACTTTAGGAATTGATACAGATAATATAAGATATGTCCTAGATAAAAATTTAAATCCTATAGAAGTTAGAAACGCTAGAATAAAGCTAAATCCTAAGCAAGATGATAGGATTGGTGATAACTTTGATTTTTTCAGTAATGATGGCATAGCAAGTCTAGTAAACCCAACTTTAGCAAATATCATAGACCCTTCAAGGATAGGTAGAACTGTTAATATGAAATTTGATATTGAAGATATTAAGGCAGATACTGTAAATTTTGGAACTGTGTCTAAAGCTAGATATGATTCTATGTTTGATTATGATAACATAGCAAAAGAGATACTAGGTGAGTCTTTTTTAGATTATTTAAACCCAACACTTACAATAATTAAAGCATCTGCACTTTCGGCATACTTAGTAAAAATCACAATTTCTGCGGTTAAAAATATCTATAAAGAATTTAAAAACAACATAGTAAATTTAGATTCTATTAAATACATTGATGAAAATGGCAAATTTGTAATGTATGATGGCAGTGGTGATGGTAAGCTTAATGGAACTATTCTTGATGATGGTTTTGATTTAAGTAAAGATATAAAAGTTACTGATATTTTTTCTCAAAACTCAATATACAATATAGCTTCAGTAATTGTTGATGGAATTTTAGTAAATTATGCTTCTATTAAATTATCAAAAGAGACTATTATTTCTAATGTAATTAATGGAGTTGTTAGTGCATTTAGTTCAGGTGAGTTTGATGGTGGCAATATAAATCCCCATAAAGATAAACTTAAAAACGGAATAACCTACATAGGTGGAAAAGGCTCAGATACAATTATAGGCACTGAATTTGATGATATTTTATATTCAAACGATAAATCATTAAAAGATGACAACTCACCAGATATCCTAAAAGGTGGAGATGGTTATGACACCTACTACGCTAACGACAAAGACATTATAACAGATAGCGATGGAAAAGGAGAGGTTTATTTTAATAATACACAACTTATTGGAGGTATACTTGATAAAGATAAAAGCTCTAATTCTATAAAAGTTTATCTAAGCGAAGATAAAAATATAGAGTATCATCTAGATGAAAACAGCAAAGTCCTAAAAGTAATTGATAAAAATAACAATAATGCAGAACTTACTATAAATAACTTTAATAAAGAAGAAAAAAGCTTAAATATAAACCTAGCTGATAATCTTGGTAAAGAAGTAGCTATAGTAATAGATACAACTGGATCTATGTGGGATGATATAGAAACTACAAAATCTAAAGCTTTAACTATCGCTAAAAATATATTTAGAGAAAACAGCTCTAAAGATTTAGCACAATCAAACACTTTTTCTAAAATTTCAATTGTTACTTTTAGTGATAACAACATAAAAACCATAGGAACTTATTACAACTACAACTCTTTTCAATCAGGCATTAATAGTATAAATATTGAAAATGGTGGAACTGAGTATCATTGTGCTGCTATGATAGAGGGTATGAGTAACTTTACAAAAGATAATGGACTTGATAAACAGATATTTTTAATGACTGATGAGAGTGGAGATGATAATCATAGAATGGACGAAGTTATAGATATGGCAAATAACTTTGGCAAAGAGATGACAACTTTTACAAGAATGATGAGTAGTTTTACTAACTCTAGTAAAATTATTTATGACAATAGTGTAAAGATAAATGTCATATCTATAAATAGTAATCTTTCTCATCTAAAAAGACTATCAGATGAAACAGGTGGTCTATTTTTGCAACCAAATAGCTTAAATGAGCTAGAAGATGCTTTATTTGATGCAAGTAACTTAGGTACAAACAAATCAGAAACCATAATAGGAAATAATAAAAACAATATCATTGAAGGTAAAGGTGGAGATGATATTTTACAAGGCAAAGAAGGAAGTGATACTTATATCTTTAAAGATAAATTTGATAAAGATATCATAATAGAAACAAATAAAAATAATATTGATAAAAACAAAATTGATTTATCAAGCTTTAGTATAAAAGATGCTAAATTTAAAGTAGATAATAATGACTTAACTATAACTATCATTGATACAAAAAAAGATAGTTTTATAACTGCTTTAGATAAAATTTCTCATAATATTACTAAATTTCTAGATCTAAATTTCACTGAGTTTAAAAATATAAATATTAAAGATAGTATAAAAGGCTCTATTACTATAAAAGAGTTTTTCAATAAAGATGAATTTAAAATTTCTACTATTAAATTTAGTGATTACACAATAGATGAAACTACTTTAAATTCTTTATCAAAAAATAGAGTTGATAATATAGAAATTTTAAATAATAGTTTTATAAATCCATTTAAATCAAATCTAATAATATCTAATGAAGATATAGTTAAAGCTACATTAAAAGATGATATAGTAGTGGCTAATAAAGATAATCAAACCATCATCTCAAATTTAGGTAACGACACCCTAATTACCAATAAAAATAACAACACCCTAATAGGTGGAAATGGAGATGATACCTACATAATAGGAAAAAATGCAAATAATACCATCATAAGAGATAAAGAGTATGTAAATTTAATAGATGGAGGAAATGATACTTTAATACTAAATGATATAGATAAAAGTAGTGTAGAGTTTAAACTAGGTGGAAGCTTTAATAAAGATCTAATTATTAATTATTCAAATAGCAATAGTAAAGACATTAAAACCCTAACTATTCAAAACCAAACTAACAAATACTCTGCTATAGAAAATATTAATCTAGATGGCACAATGCTTGGTACTGAAACGATTAATAAAATCATACAAGATTTAAACTCATATGGCGATGATAAAGGATTAAGCTTAAATTTCAACAGTGAGTTTAAAAATAATGATATTATGCAGATATATAATGGTTAAAGTATAAAATATACATAAAGGGATATTATTTCCTTTAATGCTGGTTTAAGATAAGTTACAATAGCTTAATTTTAAAGTAACTACAACAAATTTCACTAATTGAAAACTAGTATCAAACTTATGATGAATTAAGTTTGGGTTTGGTAGAATGCTGTTATAAAAAAATAAAAGGTATGGTATGAAAAAAATAATTTTTAGCTTAATCATCATATTGATATCATGCATTTTATTTATAAGAATAGTTCCAGATTATTCATCGAAATTTGGCTATAAAATTGTCTCGCTAAATGATTATAAAAAATACAAACATGGGTATTGTTTAAAAGAAGATAGGGTTTTAGGTAAGGAAGAAATATTTAAAAGAGCCGTTAAAAACTATTTTCTTGTTATAAAAAAAGACGCCGAAAATCCAAAATACTGGAACGGTATGCAAGAAGAATATTACTATAGCTACCGTTGTAGTGATGGTGATTCTTGCTTTTTTTATAAATTTGATTTTACCAATTTGGATGATTACAACAAGCTTATGAAAACTATATATAAAATAAGCAAGACCGATTTTATTGAGCAATATGGCAAAAAGACAGACATAAAAAACGCAAAAATTTTTGATGAGAATGGAAATTTAAAAGTTTCAATAGGATTCAATAATAGGAAATATAATTATTTCTATCTGTATTTGCCAAAAAGTTTTGAAATATTATCTTGGGATGATATGAAAAAAAGCAATACGCTATTTGAAAATAATCCAACTAGAAAAATTCCAAGTATAACAAATGAATATAGTAGATATTATCTAAGACTTAAATATATATATACATACGACCTTATGCCTAATTTTATTAAGCATTATATTAAAAAAGATATATATTCAACAGAAAATGATATGCTTATAATAGAAAATATACCTGTAACAAAGTGTGGTGATATCAATATAAGAGATATCTATTTTCAAAGATTTGAACATACACCTTATAGTTTTGATGGAGTATAAATTTCAATACAAAGGATAAATTATGGCAACATTGGATTTAAGTAAAAGTGGTTATGGTTATACTTATAAATAAGCAAAAGCACCTAAGAGGCACTTATAAATATATTATAATCAACCTAATTACAAGGTAATTCATACAAAATTTAAAAGTTAAAATTAGATATGAAATTTATTATAGGCTAAGTTTAGATTTGATAGAATGCGGCTACATATAATTTAAGAAATATAAAATGAAAAGAATAATTCTTTTATTGCTCTCGCAGTTGTGTTTTTTATTGGCAAACAGCACTAAATATATTGAACCAATTAATAAAAATCCACCTAAAAATTTAAGCTATCTTATATCTTGGATCAAAAATATGGATATCAAAACTGATGATGTTTATAGCTCTGAGATAGCGCCATCTTTGCACTCTTACGCAAGTTTTGAAAATCTGTTAGAAGGCAAAAAAGTCTATCGGGACAATAACAAAACTTGGCAAAGAAAAAAGAGAGCACTTGGCATAGAGTTTGACTATTTTTGCGATAAATTTTATGATGATTTGCTAAATTTAGAAAATATTTTAGTTCATAAACCGGTTGTTAACCATACTTCATACGACAATGAAAGATTTCAAAAATATATGGGTAATTGCCTTTCAATGCTTCATTATGCACAACAAAATCAATTAATTGAAGATAGCCCCGATTCATATAGTTTATATGACAATATAAATATTGGATATGGCAGTCAAATTTTTATAATTGAGCATAAAAATAGCGATACTGTCGTTACCTATGAAAAAGATTATTGTGATAATTTTAAAGACAGAGCTAATTTATACTATGTTCCAACTAGATATAATGATGAATACTATGCTAACACTGATAATAGCTTGCAAGATTTATATTTTGGGATTATAAAGTATAAAAATGAGGACTATATTTTACAAATATCAAAGCCTGATATTGCTATGAAAAATTACGATGTGATATATGTAGAGATAAAAAACGATATTCCTGTTGGTTGGCGTTGGAATATGGGTGATGTTTGCAGTAGGACATATTTATTAAAAAAGAAATAAGAAAGGGCTAATTTAATAAAACATAAAAAGCCGTGCAAAAAGCACGACTTCAAAAGTTAAAATTTGTATTCAAAACCTAAAAGTAAGTTATGATTTTTATACTCTTTGCTAAATTTTGCATTGTACCCAAAATCAATATTAAAAAGCTCTGTCACATCATAAGATAGCCCAATTCCTATAACTCCTAAAACTTCGCTATCTGTTTTAGACTTGATGTTAAATTTACTATCCTTTTGCCCCATAAATCCCAAAAACTCAGCATCTACAGAAGTTTTTTTATCAAGCATTCCTTTAGCAACTCCAACTTTTGCATTAAGATTCAAATTTGATGCTAACATAAAATCACTCTTTAATCCAGCCTCAAGCATAAGTGAATCAAATTTTGATTTATCTACACTAAGAGCGATTTTATTATCACCTGTTTCTTTATATGCGTCATTTGCTATATTAAAATAATCAGCTTTAAAATATGGCATAAATTTCATACCATTATTTTCAAAAGCTGTATATGAAGCACCTAAACCAAATGTGTAGAACTTGCTATCATATTTTGATTTTAGTAAGTTATTAGCAAGTCTTATATTTCTTTGACCTTTATTTTTTGAGATACCAGCTCCAGCTATTAAATCAAATTTAATTTTATCTGTTGGATAGATATCGCTATATAAAAATGTCTCATAAGAGTTAATATCTAATTTATGGTCTAAATCTCCTTTTACATTACTTTTTGTAAAAGCAAAAGCAATACCTAAATTTATATTGTCATCTACAAAGCCATCAATTCCTGTAATTGCTGAATAATGATCGCCCTTATAGCCTAAAACTCCGTCATTTCTAAAATCTTTTTTATCAAAGTTTGTTGATATTATGCCCCAGAAATTTTTATCTTTTTTATTTTCTTTATTTAAAATTGAATTTTTATTACTATTAGATATATCAGAAACTATCTTTGTTCCTTGCCCTGAAAGAAGTGGTTGTAGATAAATAAGCTCTTCTTTTTTTACAGCACCTCCTCCAAGAGTATTTGCCAAAGCATCAAGCACACTTCTTGATCTAAAATTTCCATTTTTATCCTTATCTGTTGCAGCATCAAGTGTTTTTCCCATATCTAAAAGAGCAGTGTAACCTAAATCATTAAGTCTTTTTTGAAATATTTTAGATCCTTTTGGTGCTGGACTTGGGTTTGGTTGTGGATTTGGCACTGGTGGTTGTGGTGCTGGACTTGGGTTTGGTTGTGGATTTGGCACTGGTGGTTGTGGTGCTGGACTTGGGTTTGGTTGTGGATTTGGCACTGGTGGTTGTGGTGCTGGACTTGGGTTTGGTTTTGGGTTTGGCACTGGTGGTTGTGGTGCTGGACTTGGGTTTGGTTTTGGGTTTGGCACTGGTGGTTGTGGTTTATTATTTTCTTCACTTTTTTTACTTACTTTTGCATAAAGTTTATTACCTTTATTTACTAGTTCGTATTTGAAAAACTCATTATTGTTATTCATAAGTTCAAATTCGCCAACTATACTTTTAGCCTTTACAAATGGATTGCTCTCACCTCTTTGATTTAAATCATTTATCGCACCCAAAAGATTAAATTTTGCTTTATTGTTTTGACTTAAAGCTTCTTGATTAATGCTAATTTCAGAATCACTTTCTAAAAGTCCTTTTTGAGAATTCATGCTTAAAATTTTACCATTTTCAAATTTTAGCTCTCCATCTGTTATTTTAAGAGTTCCATCAGTTATTTGGAGATGGTTTATTGAGTTAATCGTATCAGCATTTGCCTTTAAAGTACCCATTCCATGTTTTCTAAAAATACCTCCACCATTTGAAAATCTCAATCCACTTCCAAGAGTTGCTTCACTATCACTTATAAAAACATTTTCACCTTTTAAAGTTACTATATCTGTCTCGCTAAAATTTTCAAAAAGTTTTGCATTTTCTTTGGCAATAATATCCACATTTTCAAGATTTAAATTTACTTTATTTCCATTTTCTTTTTTAGTACTTTTAGTTCTAATTTTTACTCTATTGTTTGGTGCATCACTAAAATTATCACTACCAATTAAATTTACATCTTTTTCAAATAAAATATTATCAGAATTAATAGTTGTTTTTTTGCTAATTGTTGTATTGTTAATAGTTAATTTTCCATTTTTACCTTCACTATCACCAACTAAAACATCACTATTATGAATATTTGCCATTACATCTTTTAGGCTCATCTCTTTTACTGCTTTAAAATTGGTATTATATATATCGCCACCATTTAAATTTGAAATATTGATATTATGCCCATTTAACTCGGTGTCTATTAAGGATACTTTTTCTCCGTTTATTGTGATTTCAGCTGAAGGAGTTCTTTCTTCTCCAAGTTTTGATTCTTTAATTACAACATTTGAATTTTCTATATTTACTTCGTTACCAGAAAAAGTACTTTGTTTAAATTCACTACCATCTTTTAAATTTTTTAAATGAACACCATTAAATAAAGCACTAAATGTAGTAGAAGTTGAATTTATAAAACTATCTTTTATCTCTATTTTATTTGCACCAAGAGAGCTTGTTTCAAGTTTTGCATCAAAGCCTTCTAAATTTATATTATTGCCACCTATGGAAGCATTTTTTATTTTTCCACTATCTATATTTTTTAAATTTACATTTCCATTATTTGAGATTATATTGCTTTTATCTGTATCTTTACCATTAAAGTTAATTTCTCCAGATATTTCTACATCGCCATCAGTTGATTTTATATCTGTTTGATTAAAACTTCCTTTATTATTTTCTAAGCTTAGTTTATCTTTTGCTTGGATCGTTGAGTTGGTAAAATTTGCAGTTGAATTTTTTATGGACATTTCCTTATAGCTATTTAGAGAGCTATTTTTTATATCTCCGTTCACTATATTTCTCATTGTAAAATTTTCAGTTGATTGTAATGTATAATTATCAACCTCCATTTTGTTTAAGGTATTTAAGTCTATATTTTTTGCTACAATCTTTGTTGTTTCTTTATCATCAGATTTTAAAGTTATTTGTGAATTATTTTCTGTTTTAAAGTCATTAGCTACTGTAAAATTTGAATTATTAAGCTTTAAAATTCCATTATACATTCTAACATTTTCGAAGCTAAAATCAGAGCTTTTATTTTCTACTTTCAAAATTCCAAGACTTTTTAAAACCAAATCACCATCTCTTTTAAAGGTTAGTTTTCCATTATTGCCTGTTACTTTTACTAAACCATCATCTTTTATAATAAGAGTTGTTTGTTTCTCTGTAGTTTCACCTACTTCTGTTAAATTTTGATTTTTATCTAGCATACTATTACCAGAAACAGACTTATTTTCATAAGTCTCATCAGTATCAACTTTTAACTCAATTTCTCCAGCCTTTGGAATACCATTAATTTTTTTTACTACCTCCGCAGAAGCCACCGTCGCTAAAGCCGTCACACACACTAAAGAAAATAAGTGTTTATTCATAATAATTCCTTAAATTAATTTATATAGGGGCGAAATAATATCAAAATAAAACTTAAATTTATATAAGTTTGATTATGATTATTATATATATTTAAGTAAATATTAAATTAGCAAGATAGATAAAATTTTATTAAAAGACTTAAATTTTTTAAGTCTTTTAAAATGTTTTTAAGCAAGTATTTGGTTAATTGCGATGATTAAAATAGCAATTGGAGCTACAAATTTAAGCATAAAATACCAAATTTCAAAAATAATTTCTTTTTTCATAAAAGGCATAAAAAATCCTTTTACTCTTTGTTTTGGTATGACAAATCCAACAAAAATAGCACTCAAAATTGCTCCAACAGGAAGTCCAACATTTGAACTTGCAAAGTCTAAAATATCAAAAAAGCTTTTTCCACCAAAATTTAAAGCTTGGCTAAAATTTAAATTCAGCGACATTATGCAAAGTGAACCTAAGATAAAAACAAAACCACCTAGATAACAAAGTGCTTTTTTACGGCTAAATTTATACTCATTTATAAGATAAAAAGTAAATGGTTCTATCATAGAAATCGCAGAAGTAATACCTGCAAAAAATAGGCTTAAAAAAAACAAAAAAGATAAAATGTTTCCAACTATCCCAAGCTTTGCAAAAAGCGTAATAAGTGAGAAAAATACAAGGCCAACACCTTGTTGGGTTGGGTCACCACTGTATTCAAAAACAAAGGTAAAAACTATAAGTCCCATCATTAATCCAATTGCAATGTTTATTAAAACTATGTAAAATGAACTTGTTACTGGATTTACATTATCACCTAAGGATGCAGCGTAGGTTAATATACATCCAACTCCTAGACAAAGTGTGAAAAATGAAAGACCCAAAGCTGTTAAAAGCGAATCAACACTTAGCTTTGAAAAATCGGCATAAAATAAAAACTTAAATGCTTCTTTGAAACCATCAAAACTAACCGAATATAAAAGCATCAAAACTAGCAAAATAAAAAGCGTTGGCATAGCATAGACATTTAATTTTTCAATGCCACTTTTTACTCCTTTTGAAACAACTAAAATAGTTAAGATAAAAGCTATGAAAAAGAAAAATATACTTCCTAAAAGATCACTTCCAACAAAACCTTCAAACATAGCCCTTGCACTATCAATATCTTTTGGCAAAGCAAAAAGTGAAATAAAAATATATCTTATAACCCAGCCCAAAATTACCAAATAAAAAGATAAAACTAAAATTCCACTTACCATAGTAAAACCTGCAAATTTCCATTTTTCTTTATTGTTTGGAGCTAATGTTTTATAGGCATTTACTGGATCTTTTTTACTTGATTTACCCATATAAATTTCGGCTAAAAATATGGCAAATCCAATAGTTATGGTAATTAGCAAATATAAAAGCACAAAGGCAAATCCGCCATTCATACCAACTAAAGTTGGGAATTTCCAAGCATTGCCAAGCCCAACGGCACCACCAACAACTGACAAAATAAAACCGATTTTACTAAATTCTTCTCTCATAAAAATCTCTTTTTAGCTAAAAAATAGTTGATTTACCATGATTATAACAACAGCAACTGGAGCAATAAATCTTAAGAGAAAATACCAAATTAAAAATAATTTTCTCCCCATATAAAGTCCAAACAAAGCGTAAAGGCTTTGTTTTTTCATAACAAATCCAACAAAAATAGCTACGATTATACCGGTTATTGGCATCATTAAATTTGAAGTTAAATAATCTAAACAATCAAAAAATGACTTGCCAAAGAATGTTAAGTTGTTAGAAGTTACGTTTTGATAAGATAAAATACAAAGTATTCCCATGATATAAACAAACACAAAGATAAATTTTAAAGCTTTTTTGCGACTAAATTTATAGTTATTTATAAGAAATAAAGCTGATGGTTCTATCATAGAAACAGCACTTGTTAAAGCAGCAAATAAAAGCGAGATAAAAAACATAGCAGCAAATAAATTCCCAATAAAGCCGAGCTTTGAAAAAAGAGTAATTAAAGATATAAATACAAGACCAGGACCTTCTTGAGCTGGATTTCCACCGTATTCAAATATAAAGGTAAAGACAATTAAGCCCATCATAATGCCAATTAAAATATTTATAAAAACAATTGATAGTGAGCTTGTTAGTAAATTTGTTTTATTAGGAAGACTAGCTGCATAAGTTATTATAGTTCCAACACCAAGAGATAAGGTAAAAAATGCTAAACCTAAGGCTGATAAGATAGAGTCTTTATTAAGCTTTGTAAAATCAGGCATAAGCATAAATTTGGCTGAGTCTAAAAAGCCATTCATATTCATAGAATAAATTAGCATTATTATCAAAAATATAAAAAGTGCTGGCATCATCCAAATATTTAACCTTTCAATACCACTTTTTACACCTTTAGAAACAACATAAAAACTCATTAAAACAGCAATTGTAAAGTAAAATATACTAGTACCTAAATCTTTTGTCAAAAGCGAATTAAAGATTTCCTCGCTTTCTTTCATAGAGTTTGGTAAAAAATAGATACTTGTAACTACATATTTTAAAATCCAACCCATTATAACGCTGTAAAATGAAAAAATTAAAATTGCACCGATTATACAAAACCCTGCAAATTTCCATAAATTTTTATTTTTTGGAGCTAAACTTTCAAACGCACCAACGGCATCTTTTTCGCTTATTTTTCCAATTGCAATTTCACCTAAAAATATAACAAAACTAACTAAAAATGTTAGTAGTAAATATAAAACTATAAATGCAGATCCACCGTTTTGACCTACTAAAGTAGGAAATTTCCACGCATTTCCAAGACCAACTGCACTTCCTGCAACTGCTAAAATAAAACCAATTTTGCTAAATTTTTCATTCATTATATTACCTTTTTCTAAGCTTTTAAAAGTGAATTTATCATTATAACTACAACAGCCACTGGAGCTATAAATCTAACGAAAAAATACCAAATTTCAAAAACTTTTTTGCTCATACAGTGGCTAAAAAATGTTTCTAAAGTCTCTTTTTTTAGGATAAATCCGACAAAAATAGCAGCAAAAAATCCGCCAAGAGGCATAATGATATTTGAAGCTAAATAATCAAGCAAATCAAAAAAGCTTTTATTGAAAAATGTAAAATAATCACTCGTTAAACTAAGTGAGGATAAAATACAAATAGTTCCTAAAAGATAAACTACAATTCCTATTAAAATAAGTGCCTTTTTACGGCTAAATTTATACTCATTTATAAGGTGAAACGCAGATGGTTCTACCATAGAAACTGCACTTGTTAATCCTGCAAAAAATAAAGCTATAAAAAAAGTTATTGCTAAAATATTTCCTAAAACTCCCATATTTGCAAAAAGCGAAGTAAGTGAGATAAAAATAAGTCCAGGACCTTGCTGTGACGGGTCACCACCATATTCAAAAATAAAAGTAAATACTATAAGTCCCATCATTAAACCAATTAAAATATTTATAAAAATTATAGAAAATGTGCTTCTTAAGAAATTTGTATTGTCATTTATACTTGCTGAGTAAGTTATAATCGACCCTGCTCCAATTGACATACTAAAAAAAGCAAGTCCTAAAGCATATAAAACGCTATTTGTATTTAAAGCGTCAAAATTTGGCACAAATAAAAATTTAACCGCTTCATAAAATCCATCCATACTCATAGAATAAATTAGCATTAAAAATAAAAGTATAAAAAGTGTTGGCATCATCCATATATTAAGCTTTTCAATACCGTTTTTAATCCCTTTTGATACCACAAAAAAAGTTATAAAAAAGACAAAGCTAAAGCATAAAATTTGGCTTAAAAAATCTTTTAAAAGTAAATTTTCAAAAGTAGTTTTTGAGCTATTTATATCAACTGGTAAAGAGCCAAAACTCATAAAGAAGTATTTTACAATCCAACCAATTATAATACTATAAAAAGATATTATTAAAATCGCACCAATTATAGTATAACCAACGAGCGACCAAGCTTTTTTATGTTTTGGAGCAAGAGTTTTATAGGCATTTACTGGGTCTTTTTCACTAAGTTTTCCAATACTTAACTCAGCTAAAAATATAGTTGATCCAACACATAAAGTTAAAATTATATATAAAAGTATAAAAGCAGATCCGCCATTTTGCCCTACTAAAGTAGGAAATTTCCACGCATTCCCAAGACCAACTGCACTTCCTGCAACAACTAGGATAAAACCTATTCTACTAAATTTCTCATTCAAAACCAAACCTTTTTAAAATATTAAATTGATTTAAATTTATAAGTTTGTAATACTACCATAAAAAAGCTTTGTTTTAAGTCAAAATTTAAAATTTGTTATAAATTTATAAATTTAATTTCTTTTTTTATCATCTACAAAAATTAAGTCAAATCCAGTTCGTCTTTTTTCTAAGTATCTTTTTGTTCCTGTATTTGAAAATTTATCAATCTCTTTTTTTAGATCTTCTATCATTTCTTCATATTCATCGATTTGTTCTTTTAGTCTAAAAACAACATCAACTCCTGCCAAATTTAAACCCAAATCTCTAGTTAATCTTAAAATCATCTTAATTCTATCAACATCATTTTGAGAATAAAGTCTCATCTTGCCTTTTGTTCTATCTGGCTCGATCAATCCTTCTCTTTCATACTGTCTTAGTGTCTGAGGATGAATATCTAAAATTTTAGCAACTACACTTATCATATAAACTGGCTCATCATAGCTTTGCATAATAGATTCCTTTCTAAAATATTTTTATAAATTTATCTTATAGTTTTTCTTCAAGTATTTTTACAACTTCTTTATCAAGCTTTTCAATATCTGGAAGCAAAACATTTACTTTTAGGTATAAATCTCCATAAATTTTTGTATTTCTATTTTGAATACCATATCCTTTAAGTCTTATTTTTTGTCCATTTTTTGTATTTTTACCGATTTTTATACTAACTTCTTTTTTTGGGGTGCTTACTTCAACTTTACCACCAAATAAAGCAGTTTTTAAAGAAATTTCAATTTCTTTGTATAAATCATCATCTTTTATTTCATATTCACTGCTTGGAGTAACGCTTAAGTGTAAAATTATATCCCCTACACTTCTTCCATCGCTTGAGACTTTTCCTTTGTTTCTTATACGAAGTTTTTCCCCATCTTTTACACCTGCTGGGACTCTTATTTTAATACTTTGATTATTTATATTGATTGTTTTTTCGCCACCATTTATAGCAAAATCAAAATCCAAATTAAGTCTTGCATTTATGTCTAAATTTTCACCAAATCCTCCAAAACCACCACCGAAGCTACCGCTAAAATCTGCATTTTTAAAGCCTCCGCCAAAAATATTTCTAAGTATGTCATTTAAATCACCAAAATTTTCGGCATTTCTTGCAAAATCACTAAAATTTTGATTGCCAAACATACTATCACCTCTGGCATCATATTGTCTTCTTTTTTCATCATCGCTTAAAATTTCATAGGCTGCATTTATCTCTTTAAATTTATTCTCGGCTTCTGGGTCTTTGTTAATGTCTGGATGGTATTTTCTTGCTAGTTTTCTATATGCTTTTTTTATATCTTCATTACTAGCATCTTTACTAACACCTAAAGTTTCATATAGGCTATCACTCATACTTCCAATCTCCTTTTAACTATCATTTAATAATTCTAATGAAACTATTATAAATCAAGTTTAATATTTTTACTTTAAAAATTTAAGTCTTATTGTATCATAAAGTTTAGTCTAAGTCAATCAACTTTAAATTTAAACTTTTTCTCACTGGCTATTAATCACAAAATTTAAGCATAAAAATAAACACTTTTAGTTATAATGTCTTAAAAATTTAAAGGGCATTGTATGAAAATTTTAATGATTGAAGATGATGTTGAACTAGCTGAAATTTTAACAGAATATTTAGAAAAATTTAAAATGGAAGTTGTGGTCGCCGATGATCCATATATAGGACTTTCAAAGTTAAATTTAGATAATTTTGATGCTGTCATATTAGATCTTACACTACCTGGACTTGATGGGCTTGAAGTCTGTAAAGAAATAAGAAAATCAAACAATGTTCCAATAATTGTTTCAAGTGCAAGACATGATTTAACTGATAAAATAAATGCGTTTGATTTTGGTGCAGATGATTACTTGCCAAAACCATACAACCCAAAAGAACTTCTTGCAAGACTAAAAAGTGTTATAAGAAGAAGTGAGGGTTTGCTTAGTCAAAATGAGCAAAAACAAAACTCCACAAAAGATCTTGTTGTAAATGAGTTTGAACACACCATAACCTTAAAAGGAAAACCATTAAAACTAACAGTTGCTGAGTATGACATACTAGCATATCTTATACAAAAAGAAGGTGGAGCTATAAAAAGAGAAGAGTTGATTTATAACTGCGATGCGATAAGTGAAGACTCAACAAATAAAAGCATAGATGTAATAATTGGAAGAATTAGAGCAAAACTTGGAGAAAATTCTAAAAATCCAAAATATATTCACGCAATAAGAGGCGTTGGCTATAAGTTGATACAATAATAAAAAAAAGAAAATTTATGAAACATTCATCTATATTTTATAGTATAACTTTTATATTTATACTATCAACAACAAGTATTTTTTTAACTTTTTTATGGCTTATTAATTACGATAAAGAAAACTATACAAAAGAGCTTAATAACAAATACTCAACAGTTTCTGACACGGCACTTTATAGGTTTGCTAAACTAGTTAGCCAAGATGAGTATGAAAATCAAATGAAAAACTACAATATGGTAAAAATATCAGATGATAAAAATATAGCTGCTATTGAACAAAATGGAACTATTTTGCAAGAAGTAAGTGTCAAGCTTGGAACTTCGGCTATTATTTTATATAATAGGCACCATTTTTTAAAAATTAAGCACAACGATGAAGAAATTTTGCTTCAAGATGCAGACTATCAACCATATCGCTATCACATCATAAAAGTTATATTTTTATTTGTTTTTACAATTCTTTTAATAACATATATTTTCATCATAAGAAAAATAAAACCTTTAAGAAAGATAAAAAGACAGATTGACAAATTTGCAAATGGGGATTTAAATATAGAAAATGCAAAAACTGGAAATGATGAGATAAGCGAAGTCGCTGATGCGTTCTACACCGCTGTAATGCAGATAAAAAAACTAAATAAATCAAGACAGCTTTTTTTAAGAAATATCATGCATGAGTTAAAAACTCCAATTACAAAAGGTAGAATTACAGCCGAGATGATACCAGAAGATAAGTATCAAAAAAGGCTTATTTCTGTTTTTGAAAAACTTGAAGAACTTATAAACGAATTTGCAGCAGTTGAAGAGGCAACTTCTGGGAAAAAGCTAAATATAGTTGATGTCTATCTTATAAGCGAACTTATAGATGAAGCTATAAATTTAGCAATGGTTGATAGAAAAAATATCAAAATTTATGGCGATAAAGAGTTAGAGCTTAAAGTAAATTTTAAGCTTTTTAGCATAGCTATAAAAAATATTATTGATAACGGGATAAAATATTCAACTGATAAATTTGTGGAAATTTATATAAAGGAAAATTCTTTAGAATTTCACACAAAAGGAGAAAATTTAGAACAAGATTTAAGCTTTTATATAGAACCATTTTCAAAAGGAAGTAACGCTAAACAAAGCTTTGGACTTGGGCTTTATATAGTTGATAATATTATTAAATCGCACAATTTAAAATTTTGCCATAGATATGAAGATGGAAAAAATATATTTTATTTTGATGAGCTAAAAAATATAATTAGCAATTCTGAAAATATTGATCTCAGCATAATTGATGAAGTTCAAAAGTCAGACAGTAAATAAATTTAAGCTTGATTTAAATCTTAATCTTTAATGATTGTTGGCTTAAATTTATTATTTTACATCTTTAAAATTTATACAAATTCTTTGTGAAATTTAGATAAAAAACTCCACTCACTCCACAAAGGCTAAATTTCACAAAAGTTTTAAAAAACTAAATAAGCCCTACTTCTTTTTTTATAATTTTTACATATTCATCTCTTAAAATTTTACTCCATTTGCCTATTTTGCCACCATTTATTGGCTTATCATCTATTTGAATAACGGGAAGCAAAACCCAAGTTGCAGCACTCATAAAAACTTCATCAGCACTATAAGCCTCATCTAAAGTTATATTTCTCTCCTCAACTTTTAGGTTAAGTTTTGAAGCGATTTTTAATATAGTTTTTCGTCTAATTCCAGGAAGAATTTCATTTGAAAGTGGTTTTGTTATCAAAACATCATCTTTTACTATAAAAAACGACGAACTTCCACCTTCGGTAATGTATCCATTTTCCACCATAACACACTCATTAGCTCCTAATTTATAAGCTTTTGTTTTTGCGATGCACTGAGCAAGCAGTGAAACGCTTTTTATATCTCTTCTTTTCCATCTTAAATCATCAGTTGAAATTATTTTTATACCACTTTTTGCTAAAGGGTTATTTAGTATTTCACATTCATAAACAAATGATACAAATGTTGGTTCTAAATCCTCTAAAAATATGAAATTTCTTGGTGCTACGCCTCTTGTAATTTCTAAATAAACAGCCCCTTCAATAATATTATTTTTTTTAATAAGATTATAAATAATTTCTAAAACTTGTTCTTTAGTAAAATTAAGTTTTATCTCAATTTCATTCAAACTTCTTGTAAATCTCTCCCAAAAGTCATCTTTATTTGCCAAATTTGAATTAATTATCGGAACTACTTCATAAATTCCATCACCAAACACAAACCCTCTATCAAAAATACTTATTTTTGCATCTTTTTTATCCACATATTTACCATTTACATAGACAATTTCACCAAGTTTAGAAGCCATTTTAAAATCCTTTTATAAATTTGAGATTTTTATTTTATCAAAATATAAATTTATAAAAGTTAAAAAGTGATATTTATAACAAAGTTTTGAGAAATTTTTGGTAAAATAGGAGCAAAAAATATTTAAGGTAGAAAAATGAAAACTAACTGTTTTATAGATAAAATTCTTTATGGTATGTTTTTTGTATCAAAAAAACCTGTTTTATTTAGAGATTTACTGGAAGCAAACTCAGCTTACAATGACGGAATGTTAGTAGATCCTTCGAAGTTAAATTTTAGATTTAAATATGGAAAATCATACATAATTTTTGGAATTTTGTGTATTGTAGTTTTAATGCCACTTATTGGAGTTGGACATAAATTTTTTGAAAAGCTTAATATCCATTTTTCACTTTTAATAACAATTTTAATAACTTCTTGTATTTTTATAGGTTTTGATATATTTAAAGCTTACGCTAGAAAAAAACTTACCCACAAGCTTATAAAAGATGCTTGGCAAGTACATTTTCCATATTTTCCTTATGAAAAATACTCAACCAAAACTCAAGAAATTTATGATGAAGCTATTAAAAAAGAAATCCCAAAAAGGGATTTGGAGCAGTATGTTTTAGACAAACTTGTCACAAACAATAGTTAAAATTTTTCAATATTTTTAAATTTTGTATAAATTAAATTTGAGTTTTTATAAAAAATTTCTATATTTTTATTTAGTTTATTAGAGCTGTTTAAAACACTCTCACCTTGCTTTTTGAACTCTTCAAAAATTTTTGAAAGCTCAAAAATTTCATTTTTTATAGAAGAGATATTTTTATTTATATTTTCATCTTTTATGAAAACACTTGCATAATTTAAAATAATAAGCAAATTTGTAGGACTTGCTAAAAATACTGATTTTTGCACCATATACTCAAAAAGCTCGCTACAATTTGAACAAATATAGTTAAATATTGCCTCGCTAGGCAAAAACATAATGGCATATTTTACTGTTTGACCTGAAATTATATATTTATTTGAAATATCATCAATATGTTTTTTTAAATTTCTAACAAACTCTTTTTGATACTCCAAAATATTTTCATTATTATCCAGTCCGTTGCAAATTTTTTGATAACTAGATAGTGGAAATTTCGAATCAATTCCTAAGATAAGATCACTTTTTAAAAACAAAGCCGCATCTACAATTTTATCATTTTTAAGTTTATATTGGGTTTTATAAAATTTACTATTATCGCCATAACTTAATTTTAAAATTTTATATAATTCAAACTCACCAAAATTTCCTCTAAGTTTGTGGTTACTAAAAATTGAGTTTAATTTCATTACTTCATTTTTTAAAAGAATTGCTGAATTGTTAGCACTTTCAAGCTCGTTAATTTTATCTAAAATGTGTTTAAAACGCTTATCTAGGCTATCTATACCACCTGTTAGTGTGTTAGTTGTTGTTATGTTTGAGTTAGTAACACTATCATTTAAGCTCTTATTAAAAAGATAAAAATTATCCTTTAAACTATCATTTACATCGTTTATTAAAGAAACACTGTTTTGATTTTGTTCATAGATAAATTTTTGCGTATTTAAGATCTCTTTTTTTAAAATTTGACTCAATATAAAAAAACTAACTACTAAAATAATTAATAAAATTACGGCAAAAACTAGCATTAAAAGCATTTGATTACTCATTTTCAAATTCCACACTTAATGGATCAATTATCTCATATTTAAATTTTAAAGATTCGATTTTATTTTCTAAATCTTTATTTTCCTCAACTAGTACAGAATGCTTTACACGAAGCTCTTCAATATCTCTACTAATATAATAAATTTCGTTTCTAATATAAATAATAGGTACAAAAATAGCAACTGCCAAAGCCAAAATTAAAAAAGCTACAACAAGATCAAAAAAACCAAGCCCTTTACTTTCTTCATCAATATCTTTGTTATCAATGTCTTGATTTTGTAAATTTGTATTTTTTAGATTAATATTTTGAAAATTTATGTTTTCATTCATTTTATTTTAAATATCCTTAATTTTGCACATTTGCTTCGCGAGTTATTAAGTATCTCACCCTTACTTGGAGTGATTGGTTTTTTTGTCACTATCTTACCTAAGGCATGATTTCCACCACATTCGCATTTTATAAAAAATTCAGGACAAATACACTCTTTTTCCCATTTTTTAAATCTATTTTTTACAATTCTATCTTCAAGAGAATGAAATGAAATTATAGCAACCACAGTATCTTTTAAATTTGCATTTTCAATTGAATTTAGTAAATTTTCAAGTTCCAAAAGCTCATCATTTACCTCTATTCTTAAGGCTTGTAAAACTAAAATTATCTCTAAAATACCGTTTTTCCTAACAGGTTTTAATCCAACTAAATTTGCCAGTTCTTTTATGCTTGAAATTTCTTTTTTTTCTCTATAATTTACTATTTTACTAGCTATAAACTTAGCGTTTTTAAGTTCGCTATATTCTTTAAAAATTCTTTCAAGCTCGCCTAAGCTATATGAATTTATAACAAATTTTGCATCTTTTTTATCATTTTGGTTCATTCTCATATCAAGATTATCACTATTTAATGAAAATCCTCTACTATTTTTATCAAGTTGTAAAGACGAAACACCAATATCTGCTAAAATTCCCCTAACATCATCTGTGTTAATATCACTGAGTGAATTTGAAAAATTTGAATGTTTTATAAAAACTCTATCATTAAACTCATCAAGATATTTTTTTGAGTAATTAATTGCTTCTAAATCTCTATCAAAGCCTATTAATTTTATATTTTTATTTTGTCTTAATATAGCACTTGAATGCCCCCCATATCCAAGTGTGCAGTCGATTATAGTACCATTTTTTATACCCTCAAATGCTTTTAGTACCTCGTTTAACAAAACAGGAGTATGTATCACATATGTCCTTAACTTTAAAAATTTCGTGTATAATAACACAATTTTATTTAAAAAGGCTAAATTTTGGACATAAATCAAACCACTTTGCTATTTCAAAAGCTTTCTTTATCAATGTTTAGAAAGAATTTTTTTGGTATATTTCATGGCTCACTTTCTGCAAAAATAGCCTCAAATAAATTTATGATAAATAAAAAAGATGCAGTTTTTGATGGACTTTTAGAAGATGACTTCGTTGTTTTATATGACAAAAAAGATTATAGATGGAATGATGCAAGCATAGATAGCGATATTCATTTAAATATTTATAAAAATATTTTTGAAGCAAAATTTATAGCTTTTGCGATGCCACCACACACAGTTAGTTACTCGTTAAATCATGATTATATAATCCCAAAAGATTTCTTTGGTTATAAAAAATTTGAAAAAATTAAAATTTATGATCCTAAAAATTTAGATGATTGGTATGAAAGAGCACCTTATGAAATATATAAAACAATGATTACAAATAAGACAAATTTTTTAGTCATTAGAGGATATGGTGTTGTAGCATATAATAGAACTATGACAAATTTGGCAAAAGAAATTGCACTTTTAGATAATAGTTGTAAAATACTATCTTATGAAAAAATATATAATTAAATTTCAAATTTAATTATTTTTTTGCACTAACTAACAAAATGTTAGTAAAAAAGTGTAAAAATTTTAAAAATAAAATGTCTATTTTTTAAGCTTATATAAGCTTATTTTTAGTAGAATATACAGAATTTTGTTAGTTAGTAAGGGGAGATTGATGTTAAATTGGATGCAAAAAAATAGAAAAGCACTAATTCCAACTATTTGGATAAGCACTATTGCTTTTGTTGGAGCAGGTTTTGTTGGATGGGGTGCGTATAGTTTTAAAGCAGATAGCTCATCTTCTGTGGCAAAAGTAGGAAATACTCCTATAACAATAAGAGAATTTCAACAAAAATATAATAATATTTATAGCTATTTAAACTCACTTTCAGGCGGAACTATGACTAGTGAGCAAGCTGATAAAATGAATCTTGATATGGTTGCTTTATCACAAATAATACAAGACACATTAAAACTAAATTTTGCAAATGATTTAGGTATTGGTGCAAACAATGAAGATGTTGCTAAGTATTTGGTTTCTATGCCAGAGTTTCAAATAGCAGGAACATTTGATGAAGAAATTTATAAAAATGCCCTTGCAAGAGTTGGTATAAAACCAAAAGATTTTGAAAGCGATCTTAGAAAAAGTGTTATTTTAGATAAACTTACTCATGCTTTAAATTTAAGTGTTTCAAAAGAAGAAATACAAGCTTTAGCAAGTGCATATTTTATGCAAGATAGAGTTAAAATAGATATAAAAACTTTAAATTTTGATGATGTTAATGCAACAGATGAAGAGATAAAAGCATTTTGGGAAAAACAAAAAGACAGTTATAAAACAAAAACAAACTATGAGTTAGAAAGTTATTTTGTAAAACTAGATCAAGATATTGATGAAGACAAAATCAAAAAATACTGGGAAGATAATAAAAATTTATATATAAATAATGATGATACAATAAAAACTTTTGAGGAAGCAAAAGAAGATGTTTTAAAAAATTATAAACTTGATATAACTAAAAAAGATGCAAATAAAGCTTATATTGCTTTAAAAAATGGCGATTTAAAAACAAATAAAAAACTAAATATAAAAGAAGATGATTTAGACTTTCCAGTTAATGAAATAATTGGTAAAAATGTAAATGAGTTTTTGAAGCCATTTGAATATAAAGATGGCTATTTAGTAGTAAAGATAGCACAAATAAATTCTCCAAAAACTATGGATTTTGAACAAGCCTATGAATACGCTAAAAATGACTATAAAGATGAAAAAGCAAAAATAGAACTTGAAAATTTAGCAAAAGAAAGTTTAAATAGTTTTGATACAAATGATAAAGTAAAAGATCTTGGTTACATTTCAAGAGATAGTAAAATAACAGTTGATGGTCTAACAGAAGAGGAAACTAATTATTTTATAAATGAGCTTTTTAATACAGTTGGAAAACAAAAAGGTTATATAACTCTTAATAATAAAGCGGTATCTTATGAAATCACAGATCAAAAACTTGAAAATCCTGAAAAAATAGCAGAATATAAAGAGAGTATAAAAGAAAATATATCAAATTTAAAAAATACTGAATTAAATCAAGATTTACTAAATTTACTAGAAAAAAGATATAAAATAGAACAATTCTATAGAGGTAAAAACATTGAATAATTCATTAAGTGATAATAATTATTGTATATTAGGTTTAGATGTTGGATCTGTAAATACAACCGCCATTGTAGCTAAGGTAGACGAAAATGGAGTTAGTATATGCGGCGTTGGAAAAAACCCAACTTCTGGACTTAAAAAAGGTATTATTACAAATATTGAAAAAGCTGCGTTTTCTATAAAAAATACAACAAAAGAAGCTATCAGAAGCGCTGGTAAAAATCCAGATAAAATAGTAGTTTCAATTGCTGGAACATACACACACAGCGTTAAATCTCACGGTATAGTCAGTATTTTATCAGGTGAAATAACAATAGGTGAAATCAAAAGAGCAATGCAATTAGCTCAAGATAATGCAGTCGTTGGAAAAGATAGAGCTATTTTACATGTTTTACCATATAGTTTTAAAGTTGATGGGCAAGATCACATAGAAGACCCAATTGGAATGTGCGGATCAAGACTTGAAGTTTTTACTCATGTTGTAACAGCCGATGAAAATTCTATAAGAAATTTAATAAAAGCAACAAAACTTGCAGGACTTGAGATAGATAATATGCTTCTTTCTGGTTATGCCTCGGCTATATCAACACTTACAAAAGAAGAAAAAGAGCTTGGTGTTGGACTTATTGATATGGGTGGTGCAACCTGTGATATAGTAATTCATCTTGGAAATTCAATCATATATAATGAAAGTCTACCAGTTGGCTCATCAAATATAACTATGGATCTTTCAAAAGCACTAAATACTCCACTTGCAAATGCAGAGGAGCTAAAAACAAACTACTCAAAACTGGTTGAAGAAAATACCAAAGAGCTTAGAATTCCAACTATGGGTGAAAACTCATCAACACATACTGCAAGTATGGATATAGCCATAAAAGTAGTCTATGCAAGAATAGAAGAAACTATTTTACTACTTTATAAAAAACTTGAAAGTAGCGGATATTTAAATAAGCTTAGTGCGGGGCTTGTTGTAACTGGAGGTTTAGTAAAAATAGATAATGATATAAGAAATATAATTTCTATGGCTTTTGGCAATATTCCAGTAAGGTTAGCAAAACCAAAAGAAATTGGTGGGCTTTATGAGATTTGCAATGATAGTGAGTATTCTTGCGTTATAGGGCTTTGCCTATATGGAGCTGGACATTTTACTAGATATGAAATAGATTCAAATGGACATTTGAAGTATCTTGATAATAAAAAAATAGATTTTGAGAAGTCTATTTCTTTAAACGATCAAGAAGAGTATAAAAATGAAGACATGACAATAAAAGATAATGAAAATTCGGTGAAGCCAACTCAAACATTAAGAGATGTTAATGATATAAGTGCTTTAAAAAAATTTATTAATAGATTAAAACAAATATTTTAAAGGATAATAATATGAATGGTTTTATAATAGAGGAAAGCAAAGGCGTTTATGGTGCAAAAATGAAAGTTATAGGTGTCGGCGGTGGCGGCGGAAATATGATAAATCATATGATTAGAGAGGGCTATGATAGGATAGATCTTTTGGTGGCTAACACTGACTCACAAGCTCTTGAAAATTCACTCGCAAAAACAAAAATTTTGCTTGGTGAAAAAACTGCAAAAACACTTGGTGCTGGCATGGACCCAACAGTTGGAAAAGACTCAGCTGAAGAAAGCTTTGATACTTTAAAAGACGCACTTGAGTACTCAGACATAGTTTTTGTTGCATCAGGTCTTGGTGGAGGAACAGGCACAGGCGCTTCTCCAGTAGTTGCAAGAGCAGCTAAAGAAAATAAAGCTTTAACAATAGGTGTTGTAACAACTCCTTTTAAGTTTGAAGGTAAAAAAAGAGCAACTCTTGCGCAAGCTGGCATAAACGAGTTAAAAAAAGAGTGTGATTCTATACTTGTAATACCGAATCAAAAACTTCTTAGCCTAATAGATAAAAAAGCAGGAATTAAAGAAAGCTTTAAAATGGTTGATGATGTTTTGGCAAGAGCAGTTGGTGGAATGTCATCTATAATACTTGATTCAGGAGATAGTGACATAAACCTTGACTTTGCAGATGTTAAAAAAATAATGTCTCATAGGGGTCTAGCCTTAATGGGTGTTGGTGCAAGCGAAGGAGAAGATGCTCCAAAAGAAGCTATTCAAGATGCTATACAATCTCCGCTTTTAGATGATATGAGTATAAACGGTGCAATGGGTGTTTTAATACATTTTAAAATTCATCCTGATTGCTCTTTGCTTGAAATAAGTGAAGCAGTTAGCCTAGTAGAAGAAGCAGCCCACGATAATGCAGACATCATCTTTGGAACTACAACTGATGAATCTATAGAAAACAATAGAGTTGAAGTAACACTTATAGCAACAGGTTTTGAAGAAACATCCGAAAAAAAAGAAGATGACAGCCAAAAAGATTCTTTGGATGAAACTAAAGTAATTTCAAGAAGACAGATTAATCAAAGAGTTAGTGGAAGCGATATAGATTTAAAAGATATATATGATAATCTTGATGAGCCAACATACCTTAGATACAAAGCCGATTAAAATCTAAATTTAAACTATAAAATTTATAAAATCTGATAGTTTAATTGCTGTTTTAATCATTTTAAAAGTAATTAAATAAATTTAAAAACTGTATATTAAATCAAATTTGACAGAGCTATCTCTGCCAAATTTGATTATATTTTTTAATGTAAAAAGTGTCTTATTCCAGTAAAATACATTGACATTTTATTATCATCAGCAGCTTTTATAACCTCATCATCTCTTATTGATCCACCAGGTTGTATAACAGCACTAATTCCTACTTTTGCAGCTATTTCAATACTATCACTAAATGGAAAAAACGCTTCACTTGCAAGTACTGCACCTTTTAGATCGATTCCCATATCATTAGCTTTTAAAACAGCAGCTCTAGCAGCATCAACTCTACTTGTCATGCCCATACCAATAGCCACTAAGGCACTATTCTTAACATAAACTACACAATTGCTTTTTGTTAAAGCTGCTACTTTCCAAGCAATTTTTAAATCTTGTAATTCAGTTTTTGAAGCTGGTTTTTGGGTTACACATTTTGCATTTTCAACTTCACTATCTTTTACAAAATCTCTTTCTTGATATACAAACCCGCTATCAACATGTTTAAAGTCAAAACTCTCATTTGCTCTAACTAAAAAATCACTATTTTGAGTAAAAATTTTAGTTCTTTTTTTATCACTAAAAACATCTAAAGCCTCATCAGTTACATTAGCAGCAATAATAACTTCCATAAAAGTTCCTTTTTTATGAAGCTCTAAAGCAAGTTCTTTATCTAAAGTTCCATTTATTGCTATAACGCCACCATAGGCTGAAACTGGATCACACTTTAAAGCTTCTTTATAGCTATTTAGCAGATTATCTTTTATAGCAAAACCGCAAGGATTTGCATGTTTACAAATCGCAACAGCAGGACTTTTTCCAAAGCTACTTGCTAAACTTAAAGCTCCATGGATATCTGTCATGTTGTTAAAACTTGCTTCGCCTTTTACGGCTTTAAAGTGCTTTGTAAAGTGATCTTCAAACTCATATAAAGCACCTTTTTGGTGAGGATTTTCACCATATCTAGTATCAAAAACTTTTTTGCCAACTATAAATTTATACTCACCAAAATCATTATTAAAACGCTTATTCATATAGTTTGCTATCATGGAATCATAGCTTGCGGTATGTTCATAAGCCTTTATCATCATTTTTTTTCTAAACTCTGCATCATTTTTGCCATTTTTAATAGCTTTGATTACTAAATCATAATCCATACTATCAGTTACTATTAAAACGCTTTTATAGTTTTTTGCAGCACTTCTTACCATTGTTGGTCCACCAATATCAATATTTTCTATAATTTCATTAAAATCATCAGTTTTATTGATGGTTTCTTTGAATGGATATAAATTTACACAAACTAGATCAATAGCTTCAATGTCATTTTTAGCTGCCTCATCATCATCAAGACCTCGTTGAAATAAAATACCACCATGAACTTTTGGATGGAGTGTTTTAACTCTGCCACCAAACATTTCAGGACTTTTTGTAAAATCACTTATCTCAGTAACATCCAAGCCATTTTTTTTAAGTAATTTATATGTTCCGCCTGTGCTTATTAGCTCATATCCTAAATTTACAAGCTCTTTTGCAAACTCACAAATTCCACTTTTATCACTAACGCTAATTAGTGCTTTCATGCTTTTTTTCACCCTAACTCCTTTTAAAAAATTCACCTTTTAAACTCTTTTTGTAAAATTTCATACGCCTCATTTATCTCTTTTAATTTTTTGGTTCCTGCATTTATTATCTCCTCATCAGCACCTTTTCCCATTAAGATATCTGGATGATATTTACGAACCAAATTTCTATACTGTTTCTTAACCTCATCAAAACTCGCGCCTTTTTTAAGACCTAAAACCTCATATGGGTTTTTTACATTTTCGTTTTGGTAAGTATTTTGTGAGTGGTTTTGGTAAGTGTTTTGAAATTTGGCAAAAATTTCTTCTTTTATATGTGGTGGGAGTCCAAACCCATCGCAAATTTTTGAGATAATTTGTTTTTCTTCATGGCTAAAATCTCCATCTATAAAAGCCATGTTTAAAAAAAATATAATTCTATTAACAGCATCTAAAAAAGATAAATTTAACTCTTTTTTATATCTAAAAGCTACTTCATATGCATTATTAATATTTTCTTTTTCTTTATTATAGACAGCTTTTAAGATCTCTCTATCATTGCTATTTCCATCAAATTTATAAACTAAATCATCTAGAATTTGGGATAGCAAAGAAGCCTCTTCTTCATTTACTCTACCATCGCTTTTTGCTATTTTTGCTAACAAACTCACTATAAATTTAGCCTCCAAAAGGCTAAATTTAGTAGTTTTTTTATATGTTTTTTTACTTGTTGATTTAGCTAAAAAATAAAATATAATTAAAGCTAAAATAAAATAAAACATTTAAATAAGCTTTTCAAGTGTTTTAAAATAAATTTCTCTAAGCTTATCAATGCTAAAACTCATATCATCAAGTATGAATTTATCTCCACCACTAACACCTAGTTTTACAACTTTTAAGCCTAAATTTAGAGCCTCTTTTTTAAATTTTTCCTCATCTTTTACGCCAATAATTGCTCTTGAAAAACTCTCATCAAAAATAAAATTTTCATTTTCAAAATTAGTTTTAAACTCGCCTGCAATGTTTGAAACAGCGGCCATTTTTGCTAAAGTTATAGCAATGCCACCAATTTCAACTGAATTTGCAAACTCTAAATTATCATCTTTGTTTTGTGAAATTATCAAATCCCACAAAGCTTTTTCTTTTTCAAAATCGATTTCGGGCAATTCTCCACCAAGCTCATTATTAATCACAGTTTGATAAAGTGATCCTGCAAAAACGCCATTTGTTTCACCAACTAAATACACACTTACACCACTTTTAAAAATGCTTGGTAAATTTTTATTTTCATTTACACCAACACAAACTATTGCAGGTGTTGGATGAATATTAATACCATCACTATCATTATATAAACTAACATTTCCACTAACAACTGGAGTATTTAGTTCTTTACAAGCATCTTTTATGCCTTCACAACCCATCATAAATTGCCACATTATTTCAGGATTCTCAGGATTTGCATAATTTAAACAATCAGTTATAGCTAAGGGTTTAGCGCCACTCATAGCCACTTTTCTTCCACTTGTAGCAACTGCCAAAGAAGCCCCTACTTTTGGATTTACAAAATTCATTTTAGGATTACAATCAAGCCCCATTGAAAGCATAACCCCATTTTCTTTTACTCTTAAAATATTTGCACCTAAATAACCAGGCTTCTTAACTGAGTTTGTGCCAACTGTAGAGTCAAACTGAGTATAGATATAGCCTTTATCAACTACATTTTCATCACTAAAAAGCTTTAAAAAAGCTTCTTTTTTTGGAATGCTAAAATGAGTTTTTATATTTTTTATTTCATCTAAATAATTAGGTCTCTTTATTGGCCTATCAAGTATAGGAGCATCTTCACTGAGTGGTTCTATTGGAAGTTCTCCAACCAACTCATCATACCAAAATAGTTCCATTTTTTTAGTATTTGTAACCTCTCCTACAACTGCTGCATCAAGCCCTCTACTTGTGAAAATTTCAATTACTTTATCTTCAAAGCCTTTTTTGGCACAAATTAGCATTCTTTCTTGGCTTTCACTTAGCATTAAATCATAAGGTGTCATACCCTCTTCTCTCATAGGAACTTGATCTAAGAAAAGCTTCATACCACTTTGACTTCTTCCAGCCATCTCAAAACTTGAGCTTGTAAGCCCTGCTGCGCCCATATCCTGGATGCCAACTATATAGTCTTTTTTAAATAACTCTAAGCAAGCTTCCATTAAAAGCTTGCCCACAAATGGATCACCTACTTGAACAGTTGGTCTTAGGGCTTTATTTTCATCATTAAAGCTATCACTTGCCATTACAGCTCCGCCAAGCCCATCTCTTCCTGTTTTTGAGCCAGCATAAATTATCAAATTTCCAACTCCACTTGCCTTGGCATAAAAAATCTCATCTTTTTTAACTATTCCAAGACAAAAAGCATTTACTAAAATATTTCTATCAAAGCTATCATCAAATGTTGTTTCTCCACCTATTGTTGGAATTCCAGTGCAGTTTCCATAGTGCGCTATTCCACTTGCAACACCTTTTAAAAGATGTTTTTGATATTTATTGGTTTTTATATTTCCAAATCTAAGTGAATTTAGATTTGCCACAGGTTTTGCTCCCATGGTAAAAATATCTCTTAAAATTCCACCAACCCCAGTTGCAGCACCTTGAAATGGCTCAATATAGCTTGGATGATTGTGACTTTCCATTTTAAAAACAGCTGCCATGTCTCCACCAATATCAATAACTCCTGCATTTTCACCAGGTCCTTGTATAACCCATGGTGCTTTTGTAGGAAAACCTGTAAGATATTTTTTACTTGACTTGTAAGAACAGTGTTCACTCCACATAGCTGAAATTACACCAAGTTCTAATAAATTTGGTTCGCGGTTTAAAATAGAGAGAATTTTTTCATACTCGCCATCTGTAATTTTATGTGCTTTGATAGTTTCTTTATCCATTTTTTGTCCTTAATATAGATATTTAAAATATATAAAGATGATAGCTAAATTTGACTATGAGTTTAATTAATTTTGTTAAAATTAGAATAATTTTATAAATAAAGGCAAGTTATGCAAAATTTAAATGATGAAATTTCACAAAACAGAAGTCAAGTTAAATTTCCAGATGGAGATGAAGGAATAAAAACCTTAAAAAGAATGAATGAAGCTCATAACGAGGGTGCTTTGTGGGCTATTTCTAAAATAAATTTAGATGAAAATAAACAATTAAATATTTTAGATATTGGTTGTGGCGGCGGACAAAATTTACTAAATTTAAGCATTAAATTTAAAAACTCAACGCTTTTTGGCATTGATTATTCGCCAACTAGTATAAATTTAAGTGCTGAAATTTGCAAAAATTTAGTGGTTAATAAAAGACTTTGTTTGAATATTTCAGATGTTCATAAAATGAGTTTTAGTGACAGCAAATTTGATTTAGTAACTGCTTTTGAAACGCTTTATTTTTGGGAAAATTTAGACATTGCATTTAAAGAGATAAAAAGAGTTCTTAAAAAAGATGGCAAATTTATGATATTTTTGGAAGGCACAACAAAGCAAACTCTTGAAAAATGGGAAAATTTAGGCGAAGGGATTAAACTTAAAAATAAATTAAATCCAACTGAGGTTAAGGAAATTTTAAATAAAAATGGCTTTTTAAATGTTGAAATTTACCAAAAAGACAAAAGCGAAAAAACTTGTTTTATAGCAAAAGTGTAAATTTGCTCAAAGTCATAATATATGGTCTTTTAAGCTGTTTTTGAACAAAATGTGTTTTATTAATATTTTATAAACATTTACTTAATTTTTATAGAGTGTATCCTTTAACAAAGGAGAAATATATGAATTTTAAATTTAAAAAAGCCTATAATCCAGCGGTTTTTTATCCATCGATTATAGTGCTTTTTATAGTTTTAAGTATATGTTTGGTCTTTCCTACATCTACTTTAAAAAATCTTAAAGCAATCCAAAGCTATCTAACGACTAATTTTGGATGGTTTTATGTATTAAGTGTTGCTTTAATTTTCTTTTCAATGTTATTTTTAATGATATCTAGATTTGGAAATATAAAACTTGGAAGTGATCACTCAAAGCCTGAGTATTCAAATCTAGCATGGTTTGCTATGCTTTTTGCAGCAGGAATGGGAATTGGACTTATGTTTTTTGGAGTTGGTGAGCCACTTATGCACTATCTTGCTCCACCATCGGCAGATCCTCAAACCATAGAAGCTGCAAAACAAGCTATGAAACTTACATTTTTTCACTGGGGATTTAACGCTTGGGCAGTTTATGGCATAGTTGCTATAATACTAGCTTATTTTGCTTACAGGCACAATCTTCCACTTACATTAAGATCTGCTTTTTATCCAATAGTTGGAGATAAAATTTATGGAAGATTTGGGGATGTAATTGATATTTTAGCAGTACTTGCTACACTTTTTGGTGTTACAACTTCTCTTGGATATGGAGTTTTGCAAATAAATGCTGGATTTAATTATCTTTTTGGCATAGAAATGACTACAAATATTCAAATTATCACAATACTAATAATTACAGTTTTTGTAACAATCTCTGCAACAAGCGGTGTTGATAAGGGCATAAAAATTTTAAGTCTTTCAAATATATTTTTAGCATTTTTATTTGTAGCTTTTATATTTGTTTTAGGAAATACAACTGGGCTTTTAAAATCACTAGTCGAAAATACAGGAAACTATCTAACATCTTTCATAGGTGATAACTTCAACCTTTTTGCCTATGAGAAAAAAAATGAAAATTGGCTTGGTGGTTGGACACTTTTATACTGGACTTGGTGGCTTTCTTGGTCGCCATTTGTAGGACTATTTATAGCTAAAATTTCACGCGGAAGGACTATAAGAGAATTTGTTGTTGGAGTGCTTTTAGTTCCATCTGGATTTACATTTTTATGGATGAGTGCTTTTGGAAATAGTGCAATAGAGCTTGTAAATGAAGGCTTTACTAGACTTGCAGATGTAACAAATCAAGATGTTTCACTAGCTTTATTTGTATTTTTAGAAAAATTTCCATTAACAAGTGTGCTATCTGGTATTTCAGTTTTAATGATATGTCTATTTTTTATAACTTCGGCTGATTCATCTGCTATGGTTATAGATATGCTTTGCTCACGCGGGAAAGATAGAACGCCTATTTGGCAAAAGATATTTTGGTGTGTTTTAATAGGTATTATCGCAGCTGTTTTACTCTATACTGGTGGACTTGATGCTCTTCAAACTATGACTATCATCTCAGCACTTCCACTTTCTATAGCACTACTTGGCTGTATGTATGGACTTTTTAAGGCTCTAAGGGTTGATTATGAAAAAGGCTACACAAGAAGCATTTTTAATCTCCCAACAGGACTTACTAGCTCAAAAAGATGGCAAGATAGGCTTAAAAACATTATTGATACACCAGATAAAGACGAAGCAAGAGATTTTTTACTTGAAGTTGCAGAGCCTGCGTTTAATGAAGTTTGCGATGAGTTTATAAAAAATGGACTAAAAGCAAGAGTGGAAAAAATAGGCATAAATGGAAAAATTAATATTCATGTTGGAATGGGTGAAGACACAGACTTTATCTATGGTGTAAAAATTATAAAAACTCAAACTCCTGATTATGCTATGAGCGATAACTACTATAGAGCTGAAGTTTATCTCTTTGAAGGCGGTCAAGACTATGATGTAATTGGTTGGAGCAAAGAAGCTTTAATAAACGATGTGATAGATCAATATCACAAACATATGTATTTTTTACATAAAACAAATAGCTAGTTAGCCAACCTAAAAAAGTCAAATTTGTTTTAAATTTGACTTTTTTCTTTTAAGTAAAGCTCGTAAAGTTTTGCCTCTTTTAAAAAAGCATAAAAAGCATTATTAATAGCATCTATAAAACCTATTCTTCCGTTTAAAAAATTTCGTCTTATAAAATAAGATTTAAAAAACATAACTGGAAAAATAAAAGTTAATTTTAAAAAAGATGATTTTTTACCCTTATTAAATTTTTCATTTGCCCTAAGAGTGGAATAAGTATTCGTTTTTTCAAGTTTTTTGCTAATGCTATCAGTGCCATAATGCTTAATAAAGCCTTTTACTTGTAAAATTTTTCCATTTATTTTTATACTTTCGTGTACTAATTTTTCAGGATAAACACCAAATTCTTTTTTAAAAAATCTAACTCTTGAAATTTGCTTTATTGCTTTAATTTGCCAAGGTTTTAATCTAAAATCAACTATTTTTATCTCAAGTGCTTGGCACTTATTTTCATTTATAGTTTCTATAATATCATCTTTTAAATTATCGCTTAACTCTTCATCGGCATCCAAATTGAGCACCCACTCATTTGAGCACAAATTTTTAGCATATTCTTTTTGGGCTGAATAACCTAAAAAATTTTTATGAAAAATTGCTACATTATATCTTTTTGCAATTTCAAGTGTTTTATCAGTGCTTCCACTATCCACGATTATAATTTCATTAAAATCCTTAACACTTTCAAGCACTCTTGCAATATGTTTTTCCTCATCTTGACAAATTATATAAACAGATGCTTTTATCAAATTTAATCCTTAAAATTTATTTCTAATACGTGTAAATCTAAGCCAAAAATCAAAAAAACTTTCCGTGCCAAGAATCCCTATTCTTTTAATTTTTAAACGCTCGTCGTTAATATCAAAAACTCCGCGCCTTACAATTACAGCATTTTTAAATCCAGCTTCATCCACTAAATCAACAATCTCATTATTGAATTTACCATAAGGATATGCAAAGCTCAAACAAGGTTTTTTTGTTATATTTTCAACTTCTTTTTTGGAATTTTCTATTTCACTTTTTGCCTGCTGAATTGAAATTGCAGTAAGATTTGCATGCGTACTTGTATGAGCACCAAATTCAACAATATCTCTCATCTGTAAAATTTGCTCTTTATTTAGCATTTTAGAAATATGTGATGTATTTTTAGCCTCCCAGTAATTTTCATCTTGATTTGGAATAAGAAAAATGGTTGCTTTTGCACCGTATTTTTTTAAAATTTTATAAGCATTTGTGAAGTTATCATCATATCCATCATCAAAAGTAATGCAAACTGATTTTTTTGGAAATTCTTTGCCATCTAAAAATTCACAAATTTCACTTAAAGTAAAAAATTTATATCCTTTTTTACTCATCCAAGCGATTTGGCTTTCAAAATCCTCAGGTTTTACTCGCCATTTATCAAACTTATCGCCAAAATGCTCATTAATGCTATGATACATCAAAACCCTTGCTTTATCATTTCCAGCAGGCACTCGCCACCAATTATAACGAAGAGAAAAAGCTATGAAAATAACAAAAAATAAAATATAAATAAATATCATTTTTTAAAATCCTCTATCAAATCTTTATATGCCTTTATATATTTTTGTGTCATTTTTTTTATGCTAAAGTTATCTTTTTTTAATTTTACCTTTGCAAATTCATCTTGATGCTCTTTATAGTTTTTATAAATATCATTTAGTTTTTGAGTTAAATTTTCATTATTAAAAATCAGCTTTTGCGGAAAAATTTGTCCCGCTATACCGGTTTTTGTAGATATCACAAGCGGAGCATAATAAATTCCATCAATTGTAACAAGCCCAAAAGGCTCAAAATGAGAAGCAATAATTTGCAAATCACAACTTGCTAAAACGCTGCCTATATCATCGTCAAATCCGCAAAATTTTACTTTATCGTTTAAATTTAACTCATTTACTAAATTTTTAAGCTCATTTTCATATTCGCCCCAGCCGTAAATTTCAAGCAAAAAATCAAAATCTACTTTTGATAGTGCTCTTATTATGTCTTGGTGTCCTTTTTCTGGACTCAATCTACCTGATGAGACAATGTAAAAAACACTAGATTTTTTTAATTGGCTTGGTTTTTTGTAAGCCATACCGTTTTCAATTACAATACTATTTTTTGGCAAAATTCCTAGCATATTTTCTAAAATTGCAACTGACAAATCAGCAAGTTTATATTTTTTTTTAAAACTTAAATCGTGTTTTGTAGCAATTATTGGAATTTTTTTATCCAGAAAAAATTGTGCATAATGCATAATCTCGATAACTTTTGTATTGTGAGCGTGAATAATGTCAGGTTTTATCTTTTTTAAAAGTTTGGCTGTCTTATATAAAAAAAATGGATTAAAACGATTTTTATCAAAATTAAACTCTATAAATTTGACATTTTTATCTAGTCTTTGTGTTGTATCTTTATTTGAAAGTAAAATTACTTCATGATTTTTACTCATCTCATTACATAGATCCACACAAACTTTTTCAGTTCCGGCAAATTGAATCCATTGAAGTGTTTGTAAAATTTTCAAATTAATTCTCCATTTTTATATATAAATTCTTTCCACTCATAGTCTTGACTAAAATTTTTATTAAAAAGCAATTCAAGCATAAATTTAGTTACGCGTTTTGCATTTGCGATTTTTAATGTTTTTTCTCTGCCATTTTTACTAATTTGCTCCCATTCTCCATTTTTTAAAATTGCTAAAATCTTATCACTACAATCTTTAAAATTTTTAAAATAAACTATATCTTTACTGGGCTCATAAAGTTTATCAAATCCTGTAATAACCGGCGAAAAAGTACATACCCCACAACCTAAAAATTGTGCCATTCTATCACTTGCACCCAAAAGTTTGTTTGAGTTCTCGCAATCCAATTCATCATCTCTGTTAAAATTTATAGCAATTTTGCTCTCATTTATGGCTTTTAAAAAATCATATCCAAAAACTGGTTTGTTCCCTAAACTTGCATAAATTTTATGCTTTATACTGTTTTTTTTACAAAACTCATGAAGCATTAAAGCAAATTTATAACGGTTATCTTCTTTATAATCTCTTGCTATATAGATGATATCATTTGTTTTTGATAAATTTAAATCCATCTCAAAAGCTTCGTCTGAAATATTGGGAAAAAATGAAAAAATCGTGTTTTGATATTTTTTTGAAATTTCTTTTAATTTAAGCGCATTTGCATAAAAAAACAGATCAATTATTTTAAATTTTTCAAAAAATTCAGCTTTTTCTTCTAGATGATCAACATACCACATCGCAATTTTTATATTTGGCAAAACTTTTTTTATCTTAACAAGCGTATCGTTTTCTATCTTTTCAGCTTTTGCAATAAGCAAAACATCAGCATTTATATTTTTACATATTTCAATTAGCTTTTGATTCATTTTTTTTAAACCACTATTTTTAACGCCAAAAAATCTTAAATTTTTCTCCCAATCTCTATAGCTGAAATCATATACAAAATGACCGTTTTGATGAAGTCCATGCGAAATTTTACGCTCTAAGCCATAAAAAAAATTTCCATCATCAAATTCATTAAAAATACCACAATGAACAATTCTAAGATTTTTCATAAATTTCCTCATAGTAATTTTGTAAATTTAAGATATATTTTTCAAATTTAAAATTTTCAATTATATTTTTATTTTTTTCTTTAAAAATTTCAACTTTTGCATCATAATTCATGTAAATTTCATCTATTTTATCACTTAAATTCTCATGGTTTATTAAAAATTCATCGTCTAAAATTTCAACTATTCCACCAACTGGTGTAGAAATTACAATAGGAGCGTAAAAAAGACCTTCTAAAAGCGTAAGTGGAAAACCTTCTTTTATGGAACTAATAACTTGTAAATTTGAATTTGCTAAAATTTGCGGAATGTTTTGACAAAAACCAAGAAGTTTAACTTTATTTTTTAAATTAAGACTATTTATTAAATTCTGCAAATTTTCCCTTTCGAAACCATCACCTACAATTTGTAAAACAAAGTTAAATTTAAGCTTCTTTACTTCATTTATCAAAATATCAAAACCTTTAATTTTATCAAGCCTGCCAACAGCTGTAATGGTAAAAGTTTTTGATAAATTCGGCTTTATATTTTGCTTATTTATACCAAAATAGATAACTTTTGATTCATGATTTATAGTATTTACGACATTTTTTGAAACAGCTATAACATTTTTAATTTTATTAAAAATTTTACCTTTTCTATTATTGTGCTTTGTAGCAATAAACTTAAATTTTAAAAATTTACTTAAAATAAAGCCCATTTGCGTAGCTTTTGCCCCATGAGTGTGTAAAATATCTGGCTTAAATTCGTGTAAAAATTTTATAATCTCAAAATATAAAAATATATTGTAACGTTTATCGTAGCTTTTATACTCATAAATTTTTACTCTTTTATCAAATTTATTTAAAAAATTAGCACCTTTTGGTAAGATAAGAGCTACCTCATAGCTTTTACAAAGCTCGTTTAATGTTTGCAAAATGATATTTTCAACACCGCCAAAAATATTTGAACAAGAGAAATAACAAACTCTCACCTACTTCTTCCTTTTTTTATTTTTAAAATAAAATGAAGTATATTTCCTCTACCACTTATCATGATTCTAGGAATTTCATAATTTGGGTATCTGTTTTTTAAAACATCATTGTTTGTAGTAACAGAAAATTTATATCCGGATTCTTTAGCTAGTCGCATACTTTCTTTATCATAAAAACCAAACGGATAAGCAAAGCTTTCACAAGTTATACCAAATTTTTTTTCAATTTCTAATTTTGAGTTTAAAATTTCATTTTGTTTATCTTTATAGCTTAGACTCGGCAAATTTGCATGATTTAAAGTATGAGAGCCAATTTCAATAAGACCACTTTCTAAAAGTTTTTTAACATCTTCGTCACTTAACATTTCTTCACTATTTAATTCATCGCTTGATTTTTTAAGATCTTTATCCGTCGCCCAATTTTTATCAAAGCGGTTACAAACTATAAAAATTGTAGCTTTAAAACTGTATTTTTGAAGTATTGGCAAAGTATTTGTGAGATTATCTTTATATCCATCATCAAAAGTTATAATAATTGATTTTGGTGGTAGATCATCTGATATTTCACGCACAAAATAACTTTTAAAACCATTTTTGCTAAGCCACTTGATTTGCTTTTCAAACTCTTTTGGCTCTACTCTTAAACGGTTAAATTTGCTTTTATTTTTAGGCAAATGCTTGCTTACCATATGATACATCAAAACACGAGGGTATTCATAAGAGATATTTTTTCTCCACCAAGAAAAGCGAAGCGAAAAAATTATAAAGCTAATTAATATCGTAAAAATTAATAATACAATAACTATTTGCAAGGTTTAGCCTTAAATTTATCAGAATACACTAAAAACATAAAAATAGTTACAGCACTAAAAAGTTCTTTTGAGTCAAAAACACTAAAATCAAACTGTGTAATAACTACAAAATATACAAGTAAAGACAAGCATATATAGTTTTTGTCTTTTAAAATTTGATAAAACACAGTTAAAACAGCACTAATCCATGCCACCAAACCAAATATTCCAGTAAAAAGTAATATTTCTAAAGTAGAATTATGAAGTCCTGTATGTGCTGCTATATCAACCGGTAAATTTAAATTTCTCCAACAACTAACACCGTGGCCAAAAAATAAATTATTTGGTATTTGAGTAAGTCCAAATTTCCAAAGATTGGTACGGTAGCTTGAATTCCCTTTAAGAAGTGAATTCACTCTATCTTGAAAAATATCAATGCTTAAATATAGTAGTATTACTGCCAAAATACAAATTCCAAAAATTATAAAAAATCTTTTGTCAAGTTTTTTATAATAAAATATATAAAAAACCATGTACGCTACAAAGCTAGCAACCCAACCTGAGCGTGAAAAAGAAAATAGCATACAAAAACCAAAAATTGTAAGTAAGACTAATCCTATTTTTATATTGTCTTTTAAAATAAAAAGAGTAAAGACAACACCTAAACTCATAGCAAGCCCCATAGCATTTCTATTGTCAAAAGTTCCCTTAAGTCCGCCATAAACAGTATCTGGATTTAAAATTAGCATAAAAATTGCGATGGCTGCCACAAACAAAAGTCCGAATAAAAAGACATTAACTAATACTTTTTTATCAAAATACTTAAGCCTGTAAAAATACGCTAAAGCTATAAAAACCAAAACATATCTATAAAAAAATGCAATTATATAATGCCAAGATTTTTTGGCTAAAAGTTCAGGATTTAAGATGTTTGCTAGACACATACTAAGCAAAATCAAAGCAATAAAAACAGTTAAAACTTTAGTTTTTTTAAAATTCTCAATTAAAACAGAGTAGTTTTTATTTATAATCAAATGCACTACAAAAAATAGTAAAACCAAAACAGTTGAAATTTGATAAATGGCATTCTTAAAAGGAATACTACAAAGCCAAATAAAAAGTATAATATTAAAAGCAAGCTTGTATTTATCTTCTTTTAAGCCAATTAAATACTCATGCATTTAAAACCTCCTTATAAATTTTTAAATTTTCGTTGCACATTTTTTCTAGTGAGAACTTACTCTTTATATAAGAATAGCCATCAAATTTAAGATCTTTTGCCATTAAAATTTTTTGTGCGAGTTCTTTTTCATCAAGTGGGGCAAAAAAATATCCGTTTACATCTTCAATAATTATGTCTTTTACGCCCCCATGATTACTTGCCACAACTGGTATGTTTAGAGCTATTGCCTCAGCTACGCTTCTTCCAAAGCTTTCAGGCTTTATAGATGCGCTAACTACAACATCACTAAGAGCATAAATTTTTGCAATTTCACTAATGCTTCCTAAAAAAATAATACTCTTTTTGATATCTAATTTACAAATGAGTTTTTTTAAGAACTCAAAATATTTTTTTCTTTTTGAGTGAACTCCGCCTACTACTAGAAGTTTAACATTTTTGCTTTCTAGAATTTTTATGGCCTTTATAATTGTTTCAATGTTTTTTAAATTTGAAATTCTACCAACACAGCTTATAATAAAATCATCTTTTTTTAAACCAAACTCACTTCTTAATTTCTCTTTGCTCTCAAATTTTGTAGCATCAAAATTTTCTAAATTTACACCTCTAAAGATAACTGAAATCCTACTCTCATCGACATTAAAATTTTTAATAATATACTCTTTTATAAAATTACTAGGCACAATGATTCTATCTGCTTTTACCATTATTTTACTATAAAAATTTACTGAATTAGCTCCATGAACCGTACTTATAATCTTGCATTTTGGTTTTGCAAAATGCACCATCCAAGCAGGCACGCGCGATCTTATATGCACAATATCCGGCTTTATCTCTTTTAAAATTTTGCAAAGTTTTAAAATCCTTACAGGAGCTGTAAAAATATTTTTTGAGCAAACATCATGTAAAATTACCTTGCCACCGTCTTTTTCTATGATACCAGCTAATTTTCCGCCTTTTGTAATCACAAAATTTTCAATTTTATTTTTTACAAATTCACGATTAAGCTCGACTACACCACGTTCAACGCCGCCTTCATTGAGCTCTGGTAAAATTTGAACTACTTTCATAAAATTATGCCTTTTAGAACATCTTTTAAATTTAGTTTTTCTGTTTTTTCAAAAGCGTCGTTTGGACTATAGATTTTTACCAAATTTAATTTTTCTAAATTTAATAAAAATTTATCAAATTTAGAATTTTTATTTTTTTTAAGAGGTAGCACATAAACTGAACTTTTGCCAGCACAAACAGCTTCACTTATCATAGATACACTATCTCTAGTTATAAACACAAACTCAGATTTTGTAACAAAATCATAGATTGGGTTAATTCTATTTTCACTAAAAATTATAGAAAAATTAAAATTTCTTTTTTTTAGTTCTTCTTCAAGCCATTTTGGAGTTCTTGGGGATGTGGTTAATAAAACTTCATATCCTCTAAATTTAGCCATAATTTCATCTATTGCATCTAAAATATTAGGTATTATTTCAAAAATTTTGTTATTTCCACCAATTATAAATGAAATAGATTTGGACTTAGGAGAATAAAACTCTTTTTTCTCTAAAAAATTTATGTTTACAGGTAAAATTGTCATATTTTCAAGCTTTATTTTTGCATCGTTTTTTGTAGAAAAAATATGATAAAAATCTTTTCTAAAACCCTTTGGCATCATTAAAGCTATATTTTTAGATTTAAAGTTTTTAGCAAAAAACTTATTTGCATAATAAGTTGTCGAACCAGCGGAAACTATGAAATCAAATTTATCATTTTTTGGCTTTTCATACATAAAGATTGGAATATAAATTTTTAAAAAATCCAACACATATGAAAAAAGTTTTAAAATTTTAAATTTAAACTTGACATTTATTATTTCATAATCAAAGTTTTTTAATTTACATAAAGCTACACTCTGACTTTCATGACCAAGTCTTTTGTCACTTATTATTAAAGCTTTCATTACATACATTAATCTTGTTTCCAACGATTATGCATCCAAAACCATTGCTCTGGGCTTTGAGATATAATTTCTTCATATATCCTATTACAAATTATAGTTATTGCCTCTATATCTTTTTCTTTATTACCACTTAGAGTTAAATCTGGAAACTTTTTTATAACTATTTCATATTTGTTGTTTGGAAGTCTTCTTGCAAAAATTGGTATAATTTCTGGATGAAATTTCATATAAAGTGAAGCTACAGTTTTGGCAGTATGGCATTTTCTACCAAAAAATGGTACATAAATGCTATTGTTTAATTTTAAATCAGTAAGCATGCCAACTATTCCACCACTTTTTAAAGTTTTTACAATCTTGCTCATTGCATGGTCTTTGTAAGCTAATTTATTGTTATACTCATCTCTAAAAGGTGTTGTTATTTTGCTTTCTATTAAAGAATTATTTCCCTCTCTTGAGATAACAAGCTGTGGAAAACCCATCTTTGCAACAAATTTGGTCAAAATTTCCCAATTTCCAAAATGAGCTGTAAAAAAAACAATTCCATTTTTTCTATTTTGCATGGCTTTTTCAACATTTTTTTTATAACCATTTGGGTCTTCAAAAAAATCTTCCAATTCAACTCTTTTGTTTATTAAAAGCAAACAATCAGCTGTTGTTCTTGCAAGACTCCTAAATGTCTTTTTTGCTAAATTATAAACTTCCTTTTCATTTAAATTTTTAAATGAAAAGGATAAATTATTAATTGCAATTCTACGTCTTGATTTTAGAATATAAAAGAAAAAAATCGATATCTTGTCTAAAAATAAATAAACTAAATTTTTAGGCATAAATTTTGATATTTTTATTAGCAGTAAAACAAAAATATATTCTATCTTTTCACGCAAAATTTCTCCTTTAAATTATAGAATTATAGCTTTTTTAATTAAAAAACTGCTAAAATTAGCGCAATAAATAATTTTGGAGTTTAAAGATGATAAAAATAGCAGTTGTAGGTTTAGGTTATGTTGGGCTTCCACTAGCTCTTGCTTTTTCAAAAAAATTTGACGTTATTGGTTATGATACTAACGAATCAAGAATAAAAGAGTTAAAAAATGGTCGTGATAAAACATTAGAAGCTAGCGATGATGAGCTAAAAGATGCATTAAACAATAATTTAAAATTCACCTACAATCTGGATGATTTAAAAAAATATAATTTTTTTATAATAGCAGTTCCAACACCAGTTGATAAAAATAATCGCCCAGATTTGACACCACTTTTAAAAGCTAGCCAAAGTGTTGGAAGTGTACTTAAAAAAGGTGATATTGTTGTTTATGAAAGCACTGTTTATCCAGGAGCTACCGAAGAAGAGTGTGTTCCAGCATTAGAAAAGTTTTCAAATTTGAAATTTAATAAAGACTTTTTTTGTGGATATTCTCCAGAGAGGATAAATCCAGGAGATAAAGAACATACTATTACAAAGATTAAAAAAATAACTTCAGGTTCAACAAAAAAAGTAGCTGATATAGTTGATGATGTTTATGCAAGCATTATAAAAGCAGGGACTTTTAAAGCCAGTAGCATAAAAGTTGCAGAAGCTGCAAAGGTCATAGAAAATACTCAAAGAGATATAAATATAGCTTTTGTAAATGAGCTTGCTATGATTTTTGAGAAAATGCATATTGATACAACAGAGGTTTTAAAAGCCGCTGGAACAAAGTGGAATTTTTTAAAATTTAGCCCAGGATTAGTTGGTGGGCACTGTATAGGTGTTGATCCATACTACTTAACTCACAAAGCTCAAGAGCTTGGATATCATCCTGAAATAATACTTGCAGGAAGAAGAATAAATGATAATATGGGAAAATATGCTGCAAATAGAGTCGTAAAACTCATGATAAAACATGATAAAAAGATTAATAAGGCAAAAGTTTTAATACTTGGCATTACATTTAAAGAAAACTGTACTGATATAAGAAACTCACGTGTCATTGATGTGATAAAAGAGTTAAAAGAATTTGGTTGTAATGTAGATGTTTATGATCCTTGGGCTGATAGAAATGAAGTTTTAAAGGAATATAATTTAAATTTAATAGAAAATTTAAATTTAAATAATTATGATGCTGTGGTATTGGCAGTGGCTCATGATGAGTTCAAAAATTTAGATTTTTCAAATTTAGATGCTGTAATATTTGATATAAAAGGTGTTTTAGAAAATGCAGATGGAAGACTTTAATATCTTCCTATTTACCCAAACAAAATGATGAAAACATCTCATCTAAAATTTCTGTTCGCTCAAATGGTCTTGTTATAGATGAAATTTCACTAATTGCTGAGTTTATTTCATAAGCAAAAAGCTCAAGCTCGTTTTCATTTAATAAATTTTTAGCTCTTAAAATTCCCTCTTTTGCTGAATTTACAGCATTTATTTGATAAGTTGCTGTAAGCATAATCCCATCATAATTTTTAGTATCAAGATAATTTTTCAACTCATCAGTAACTAGTCTAATGCCCTCTTTAACTGAAATTTGAAGAGGTTTATTTAGTTTTTTATCAAATTTTTGAATTAAATCTGATTTGTTTAAAATATAAAATATTTTTTTATCATTTTTTTCAAGACCCCTGCATATTTCTAAAATTACCCTATCCTCATCATCAAATTTAGCTGAGCTGTCAAACACTGCTAGAATAATATCGGCCTCATTTGCTTTTTTTATTGCAGTTTCAATGCCAATTTTTTCTATATTTGAAACACCCTCTCTAATGCCTGCAGTATCAATTATCCTAACTAAATGGCTTCCTAGCATAAGACTTTCTTCTATCGAGTCCCTAGTAGTACCAGCCTCATTTGAGATTATAGCTCTGTCATAAGATAAAAGTGCGTTTAAAATAGAGCTTTTTCCAACATTTGGCTTTCCTATAATAGCAACTTTAAATCCCTCTATAAGCCCTTTTCTTTGATTGCTAATAGTAACAATCTCATCAAGTTTTTTATAATTTTTACTAAGTAAAATATTAATTTTTTCTAAAATATCAGTTGGTAAATCTTCTTCTGCATAATCTATACAAACTTCAGTATAAGCAAGAGTTTTAACAAGCTCACCCCTTAAAGACTCAACAAATGCACTAAGTGATCCTTGCATTTGATAGGTTAAAATTTTTAAAGCATCTTTGCTTCTAGCAGTTATTAGACTTTGGATAGAGCTTGCTTTTGCAAGATCCATTTTATCATTTAAAAAGGCTCTTTTACTAAATTCTCCTGGTTGTGCAAGTCTAGCACCAGCTTTTAAAAGCTCATCAATGATTAAATTTGAAATCAAAAATCCACCATGAGTTTGAAACTCAACTATATCCTCTCCAGTAAAACTTTTTGGAGATTTAAAATAAATTATTATACCTCTATCTATAAGCTCATTGTCTAAAGAATAAATTTTTAGCAAAGTTGCATATCTTGGAGTTAAATTTTTTGTTTTTAAAAGTTTTAATGAGATATCTAAAGCTTCTTTTCCACTAACTCTTATAATAGATACTGCCCCAACCCCATTTGCAGTAGATATAGCTACAATTGTATCATTCATTTTTTTCCGGTCTTATAACTATAAATTTTCCATGCCTTGAAGAGCGAACACCGACATAATTATTAGGAAGCTCATTTCTAAGCTGTTCTAGGGCAATTTTTACCAAAACACCATCTAAAGGTTTAGTTTGAGCTTTTCCGGTTGTTTTTACCTTTTCAATAACATCAACCAAATATGCAGCAATCATTTTTTCTTGATTTTCTAAAAATCGTGAAATCTCAAGCCTTACATGATATCCGTATTTTGGATAAATCCAATTGTGAAGAAGATGTGTTATTGCCTTATATCTATATCCTTCTTTTCCTATTAAAAGTGCCGCATCATCACCATCTAATTTTATATAAATAGTTTTATCATCAAATTTATTTACTTCAAAGCTATTGATGTTGAAAAAATCATTTTTAAAAAGATTTTCGATTCCATTTTTTATTTCAATAATAGCCTTGTTTATTTCAACTTTTTCATTATTTGGTTTTGTAAATTCTTTCTTATTTTCAAAATTATTTTTTTGCTTTTCAGGTTTTTGATGGCTTTTATCATCCTTTTTAGCTTTTTGAGATTTTTCACCTTTATCTATATTTTGCTCTTTTTTAACTTTTTTTGATTCGCTACTTTTGTTTGTTTCTTTTAAAGATTTTGTATAGCCAACTTTTTTAGCATCTATGATTGCATTTTTTTTGAAAAAACCCAAAATCCCACTTTTTGGATGTTGCAAAACTTTAAAATCAAGCTCAGTTACAGAACACCCTAACTCAACTGAGGCTTTTGTGATAGCCTCTTCTAATGTAAATGCTTCAAATTTCACTATTTTTTCTCCGCCATTTCTAATTCTTTTCTCTTTTTAAACATTTTATTTATAATAATTTGCTGAATTAAGGCAAATATATTATTAACACACCAATAAAGTGTAAGTCCAGCTGGGAATGTCATAAAGAAAAATATAAATATTACAGGTAAAAATTTCATAATCTTTTCTTGCATTGGATCAGTAAAGCTCGTAGGAGTAAGGCGTTGTTGGATATACATAGCAGCACCCATTATAATAGGAAGTATAAAATATGGATCTTTAATAGCTAAATTATCTATCCAAAGTATCCAAGGTGCTCCTTGAAGCTCAATTGCATTTAATAAAACTCTATAAATTGCAAAAAATACAGGAATTTGTAAAATCATAGGCAAACATCCACCCATTGGATTTGCACCATGCTTTCTATATAGTTCCATAACTTGTGCTTGCATTTTTTGCGGATCATTTTTATATTTTTCTCTAATTTCTTTCATTTTTGGAGCTAAATCTTTTAACTTATTCATAGAAATCATAGCTTTATAAGTAAGTGGTGATAAGATAAGCCTTATTAAAATAGTTAAAATAACTATTGCCCAACCCCAGTTTCCAACCATAGTATAAAACTTACTAAGTAACCAAAACATAGGTTTTGCAATAAAAGTAAACCAGCCATACTCTATAACATCACTCAATTCAGGATTTATTGATTTTAAAAGCTCATGATTTTTAGGCCCTATAAAGCCACCAGCTTCAAAAACTCTATCTTCAACTGCTACAAAAGCTTGATTTATTCCATCACTTGTCTCATTTAGCGCTACTTTCATAGGTTTTTCAAAATTATAAAATAAAGTTGCGTAGTATCTATCAAAAGATGATGCAATATCGATATTATTATAAGTTTGAGCTTTATTTTTTACTTTTCCATCTTTTACGATTTCTAGATTATCTTCTAAATTTCTAAGTAATACTCCATGGATTGTAAGTCTATCTGCTGCAACATCTGGCCTAAGTCCTGGAGTTACAAAGTAATTTTCATTCTTATTTGTTTCTACTTTTACCTTATAATTACCCCTTTTTGAAAAAGTTATAGTTTTTTTAACTATAACTTCGCCTAAATTTTGAGTAAGAACAACGCTTTTTTCACCATCATTTAAATTAATGTTTGACACACTTGCTTCGTACGGAATTTCAAAAGCTAGCTTATTAATTTCTTGGTTTGCAAACCTAATTTCTAATGGTTTTGGATATTGTGTTATTAAATTTAAAAAATTTCCTTCTTCATCTTTATAAATATTTTCATTTAATTTAAATGAACTTATTCTTCCCAAAGAGTCAATTTTAGCATTAAAATAATTTGAAGTTATATTTACTATTGTTTTATCTTCTTTTGAAACTGTATTAATAGGAGCTTTATTTTGATTATCAAGCTTTACATCAGGTGCCTCGTTTGCGGTTTTTACCTGTTTTGTGGCAATTGTTGCATTTGTATCTCTAAATTTTGACAAATAAAGACTATCGTAGGCTATAAAAAAAATGAAAGCAAGAAGCGTTGCAATGATAGCTCTTTTTTGAATTGATTTTTCATCCATCATGGGGCTAATTTTCCTTTTTATATGATTTTATTACATAGTATTTTCCATTTTTATAAGGAACAAACCAAAATAAAAACTTCAAATTTCTATTTTTAAAAGAAAATTTTACAGCGGAAAAATCTTTATAAATTATAGGATAGTCAATTCCGCCTTTAAAAAGTTGATTACATCTTAGAATTCTTAGAATAGTTAAAAAAAATGCTTTTAAACAAAAGTTATGCTTAAATTGTATCAAAGCATATTCAGAACAACTAGGATAGTATCTGCAAGCCGCTGGAAAAAGCGGTGAGATGTTATGTTGATAAATTTTTATGATTTTTATAAAAAAATCCTTCATTTAAAAGCATCCATTTTTCTAAAAGACCATCTTAAACTCTTTTTTATAGAATCAAAGCTAAAGTTAATTATTGAAGGCTTCGCAATTATAATGTAAAATCCTGATTTTAAATCACATCCCATATTAGCAAATGCCGCTCTTAGAACTCTTTTAGCACGATTTCTAATAACTGCTTTTCCTACTTTTTTACTAGCAATTGCTGTAAATTTTCTATCATCAGAAGCCAAAAAATAAACAACTGCAAATTCAGTGTGCCATTTTTTAGCCATCTCATAAACTTTTTTAAACTCATCTGCCTTATTTATAGCAGAAAATTCAATCAAACAGCCAATCTTTTTCTACCTTTTGCTCTTCTTGCATTGATAACTTTTCTGCCGTTTTTACTTTTCATCCTAACTCTAAAACCATGTGTTCTTTTCTTAGGAGCATTATGTGGTTGATATGTTCTTTTCATATTTTTCCTTTTAATTTTTTTAATTTACCAAACGGTGATTTTATCTTAAAATTACTTAAAAATAGATAAGAACAACTTTTTTTATGTGTTTAATATTTTGCAGTATAATTTTGAAAGTTTAAAATAAATAAAATTTTAAAGGAAATTTATGAATAGAATTTTAAATATCTATCTTTTTTTGATTGCTATTTTAGTAGGTCTTGAAATTTGTGCAGGAGTTTTTGTTGCACCCGTAATATTTAATCCAGCAAATTTAATTGGTGAAGGTGTTTTAACCCATTTTCAAAGTGGACAAATAATGACTGAAATTTTTCTAAGATTTAATAAAATTTTACTTATCATATCAATTTTGGCATTTATTGCAGAAAGCATTAATCTAGCTAATAAAAATAAAAATTTTAACATTAAATTTTCAACTTTTATGCTTGCTTTTATAAATTTAGTATTAGCCCTACTTTTTATATTTTACTTTTCAAATTATATAGTCAATGCTCAACAAATCGGACCATCAATGACCCAAACTGCTTCTTTTGCACAAATGCATAAAGCCAGTGAATGGACTATGAAAATCATGCTTATAGCTCAAACATTTTTATTTTTTATCAAATTTCCAAGTAGTAAAAATGAACTTAAACAAGAGGTTAAATGAATGAAAATAAGAGTTTATTACGAAGATACAGATGCAGGTGGTATTGTATATCATACAAATTTTATAAAATACTGTGAGCGTGCAAGAAGTGAAATGGTATTTAACTCAAACCTAGATCCATTTACTCCAAATAGGCATTTTGTTGTTAAAAATATAAATGCCTCATATATAAAACCAGCTTTTTTAGGAGATATATTAGAAGTTATTTCAACACCAAATAGTATAAAAAAGGCAAGTTTAGTTATAAATCAAAAAATTTATAAAATTGCCTCTTTAGAAAAAAGCTTGGATGAAAAAGAGCTTATTTTTGAAGCAGATATCAAAATAGCTTATTTAATAGATAAAAAACCAGCTGCCATGAGTAGCAAAATGATAGAGTTTTTTAAAAATTATAAGTAGAATTTTCTACTTATAACTAAAAAGCTAACTCACTATTTAAATTCTTTTCTTCATCTCTAATAGATTCAAATTTATGATTTGTTGTTTTATAAATCTTTGTGTCATAATTTATACTTGAGCCAACGATTCTTTCTTTAAAAATCCGCTCATCATCAGTATTTGCAAAAGCATTGTATAAATAATCAAGCCCAATAGCCGTTGAATAAGCAATCCAGTTATAATAAATATCAACTCCCAAAATTGAACTTATAGAAGCAATATTTTGCGGAACATGAGTAATGGAATTTGCGATAAATAAATTTTGTCTATCTTTAAAATCTATAAGCGATAAAAGTTTTGGAGCATAATTAATCTGTGTTGTAAAAAAGGAATTTGGAGCTAAGTTATTTATCTTTAGCTCATAAATTATCTTAGCTGTTGCATTAAGTGGCAAATTTAAAAAAACATCAACATCTTTTAAACTCTCATCAACTCTTCCTAGAAGCGAAGTTTGGGCACCATCAACTAAAACTTTTTTTTCTATATTTGCACCACTTAAAGAAATATACTCGTCTAAAAATTTTGCCAAAAAGCTATTATCTTCAAAAACAACTATATTTTTATAATCAGAATACTCTAAAAGTTTTAAAACTTGATCTTCGTAGTCAATACCTCCAAAAAAGATATTTCCTTTGCTTGCTTTAACCATTTTATAGTGAAGTGTAGGTATGAAAAAAAGCATATTTATATCAGAATTTTTTGCGATTATCTCAGCGCCTTTTGCAGTAAATGGAGCAATAACCAAAGAAATACCATCATTTTTTATTTTATCAATAGCAGTTATTAATGATGCTTCATTTTCATTTCCAGTTAGATAAAATTTAACCTTTACATTTAAATCTTTAGAAATTATATAAGAAAACACCGCATTTGAAACTATGTGAGCATATCCACCTATTATATTTTGAGGAAGTAAAACAGCAATTTGTTGCTGTGATAAATCCATATCTTTTGTTACAACAAGCTTTGCAATGCCACTAGATAAACTCATATAGTAGCTTTCAAGATAAGAATTTGAATACTCCTTAGAGTATCTTGATAAAAAGCTAAAATCTTTTTTTTCATCAATTAATTTTTTTAAACATTGGCTATCGCAAATTCCAGGTTCAAAGTCTAGATAATAAAGACTTGCTGGTGGGATAGGAGAAGGTTTTTGAATTTTTGCAAAACAACTTGAGAAAATTAACAATAATATTAGTAAAATTTTTTTCATAACAACTCTTTAATTTTTTTTATATCATTTAAAAAAAACTCTTTTTTCGCTGGATTTAACCTTATAAAATCAAGATCAAACATAGGCAAAACAAAGTTTTTTTTATATTTTAAAACATAACCATGAAGTGTTTCTAAACTAGACATTTCAAAATCTTCAAAAATAGCACCTAAACACTCATCACCCATTGCCAAAATAAGCCTTGGATTTAGTTTTTCAATCTCATCAAAAAGATATGGCTTACACCTTTGAAAACTCTCATCATAAGGTTTAATATCTTTATTTGAGTGACATTTTACCATAAAAGTAAAGTATAAATCATCTTCACTTAAATTTAAGGTATTAATAAGCTCGTTTTTAAACTCTAAAACTAGCTTTGAGGATAGCAAATCTCCAGTTTTATTTTGAATATCACTTGGATTTTTTAAAATTATCATAATTTTAGCATGTTTATTTTTAGAAAAAACAGTATTAATTCTTTGTTTTGAAAGATTGCATAACTCGCAAATATTGAGGTTTTGCTGTAGTTCATCAAAGTCTTTAAATTTACTTTTTTTAACCAAATTTAAAACACTTTCATCTATAAATTTATATCCAAAAGCTCTATAACTTCTTAAAATATATATCAAATCACAATTCATCAAAACCATCTTTAAAAAGATTTGAATTTGAGGCTAAAAACACTCTATCAAAACCTGCTAAATCTTTATAAAATTTAGCTTCAAAACCATTTTCTCTTAAGATTTTACTTAAAGGTCTTTTTTGATCATAGCCTATTTCACAAGCTAGAATTCTTGTTTTATCTTTACTTAAATTAATAATGTGTTCTAAAATTTCATATCCTTTAACGCCGCCAAAAAGTGCTTCTTTTGGCTCATTTAAGACCCATTTATCAAGTTTATAGTTGTTTTTTATATATGGCGGATTTGATACTATGATATCAAAACTATCATCTATCCCATCAAGATAAGACGCATTTATAAAATTTACATCTAAATTTAGCTTTTTAGCATTTATACTTGCGACTTCAAAAGCTGTTTTTGAAATATCAGTAGCTGTTATATTTGAGCTTGGAATCATTTTTTTTAGGCTTAAAGAAATTATTCCACTTCCAAAACCAATTTCACAAATTTTAGGATTTGCAAAATTTTTTGCAACTTCATAGACTTTTTTGACTAAAATTTCAGTTTCAAATCTAGGGATTAAAACACCCTTTTTTATAAAAAACTCACTATCCAAAAAGCTTGCTTTACTCGTTATATACTCTAACGGCTCGCCATCTTCATATCTTTTTAATAATAAAAAATATCTATGAGGATGATCTAAATTTTCATTTATTTGAAGTAAAATTTCAGTCATACTTAAATTTAGATGAAATTTTAAAAGTTCTCTTGCAACAAAAGGTGTTGTAAGTTCTTCACCCTTTTTAAGAGCTTCAAATATTTTCATCATTTAACTCACAAATGCGCTCATACAAAGTTGGATGAGAATGGTAAAAATTTGAATAAAGCTTGTGTGATTTAGGAAAAGCTTTATTCTCGCTTCCAAGCTTCTTTAGGGCGTTTATCATGTCATTTTTATTTTGCATTTTAGCACCAAATTTATCAGCCGCAAACTCTCTTTTTCTGCTTAAAAAAGATTGAAGTGGAGTTATAATAAATGAAAGCAAATTTGATAAAATGGCTATCATCACTATAATACTTCCACCACTTTTTTCAATTCCAACAGCGTTAAAAATAGTTTCTGGCAAATTTCCCAAAAGACCAAAAATAACAAAAAATAAAATAGCTGAAAAAACTAAAATTCTTAAAATATCTTTGTTTTTAAAATGCCCTAGTTCATGACCTAAAACAGCTAAAATTTCATCTTTTGTAAGTTTTTTTATAAGCGTATCAAACAAAACTACCCTTTTAGCGCTTCCAAAACCACCAAAATAAGCATTTAGGCGATTATCTCTTTTGCTAGCATCGATTGTAAAAACACCGCTACTTTTAAATCCACATTTTTTAAGAAGTGATTCAATACTATCTTTTAAAACATCATCTTTTAAAATTTCCATTTTGTTAAAAAGTGGAGCGATTAAAGTAGGATATAAAAAATTTATAATTAAAACAATTATAAAAGATAAAATTGCAGCCCAAAACCACCAAAAATTTCCTAAAAAATTTATGCAAATTAAAAGCAAATAAACAACTATTGAGCCAAATATAATGCTTAGTGAAAAAGACTTTAATAAATCCAATAAAAAAGTTTTAACACTCAAATTTGAAAAACCAAATTTTTTATCTTTTACAAATTTAGAATAAATATCAATAGGCAAACTTAAAATTCCACCAATTAAAAAAAAGCTTATCACAAAGACTAAATTTTCAAAAATAGTATTGTTTAAAACCACATTTTGATACAAAAGTCTTAATCCAAAACTAAGCCAACAAATGGTTATAAAAAATTCATATATCAAAGTAAAAATAGCAAATTTTTTATTAAAAATAGTAATATTTCCAGCTTCTTTGTATGTTTTCTCATCTAAAATAACAGCTTCTTTTTTTATCTCTTCTTTTACAAATTTAAGTTCGCAAATTTCCAAAAAAATTTTAAACAAGCTATAAGCCAAAAACAATATTATCAGTATATAAAGCATATATTCTCCATTAATTTTTATTTTGAAATTTTATAAAATGTAATTTAGCATAAATTTAATAAAAAAATAATGAAAAAGCAGTTTTTACAAATAAATTTGTTATAATGCAAAATTTATTAAATTAAAAAGAAATGGTTTTACATGAAAAGGTTTATTTTTACGATTTTTTTATTTCTTCCGATATTTATGTTTGGAAATGAGTTAGCTGATTTAAACGCTCAAAAATTTGGAATTTTAACACTCATTCCTCCAGTTGTTGCAATCACATTGGCTTTTATTACAAAAGATGTTATTTTTTCTCTTTTTATAGGTGTTTTTAGTGGAACATTTATGATGTTTATAACACAAGATAATATTTTTAGTGCTTTTATAAAAGGTTTTGTAAATGTTTGCAATAGAATGGTTCACTCAATGGCAGATCCTTGGAATGCAGGAATTATTCTTCAAGTTTTGGCAATTGGTGGTGTTGTTGCACTAATTACAAGAATGGGTGGTACAAAGGCAGTTGCTGAATGGCTTGCAAAAAAAGCTAAAAACCATAAATCATCACAAATTTCAACTTGGCTAATGGGACTTTTTGTTTTCTTTGATGATTACGCTAATGCCCTTATTGTCGGACCTGTAATGCGCCCAGTTACTGATAAATTTAAAGTTTCAAGAGAAAAACTTGCTTTTATTATAGACGCAACAGCTGCTCCTATTTCTGGAATAGCTATAATCTCAACATGGATTGGGTATGAGCTTTCTGTTATAAAGTCTTCTTATGAAATCATTGGAATGACTGATGTAAATGCATTTGCAATATTTTTAGAGACACTTCCATATAGGTTTTATAATATATTTATGATAATTTTTGTTTTTGCTACAGCTATTACAGCAAGAGAATTTGGCCCTATGTATAAAGCTGAACTAAGAGCTAGAACAACTGGCATAACAACATCAAAAAACAATATGAAAATGGATGATATAGAAGATAAGTCAATTCTTCCTAAAGCAGGTATTAAGCTTAAAACATCAAATGCAATAATTCCAATTTTAGTTTTAATGTTTGGTGCTATTTTAGGTTTTTATCTAAATGGCCTTGGAGCATTAGAGGGTGAAATTTTAGAACAAGTTAAAGCTGATCCTTTTTCACTATTTGCTTTAAGAGAAACTTTTGGTAATGCTGATGCTTCGGTTGTGCTTTTTCAAGCTGCACTTTTTGCGACTGTAGTTGCTATTTTTATGGGTGTTTATAGAAAAATATTTACAATTAGCGAAGCAATTAGTGTTTGGGTAAAGGGTTGGAAAACGATGATAATTACAATAGTTATTTTACTACTTGCATGGTCACTTAGTTCAATCATTAAAGATTTAGGAACTTCGAGATATTTAGTAGGAATTTTATCAGATTCAGTTCCACTTTGGGTTCTTCCAACAACTATTTTTATACTTGGATCATCTATCTCATTTTCTACGGGAACAAGTTATGGAACAATGGGTATTTTAATGCCACTTGCCATACCTTTAGCTTTTGCAATAGGCGGATACAATGGCTTAACAGAGCATATACTTCACTCATATATGATAATAAATATTGGCTCTGTATTAACAGGAGCGATATTTGGCGATCACTGTTCACCGATATCAGATACAACAATACTTTCTTCAATGGGAGCAGGTTGCAATCACATAGATCACGTTGCAACACAAATGCCTTATGCGTTATTAATAGGTGCAATTTCAGTACTTATTGGCTATTTACCTGTATCTTTTGGACTACCGGTGGTATTTTCATTGGCACTTGGAGTAATTTTTATATTTATTATTTTAAAAACAATTGGTAAAAAAGTTGAATAAATTTAGGGTGTAAATTTACGCCCTAAATTTCAAAAGATATGAAAGAAAAATTTATTTTAAATTTAAAAAATCAAAAATCATATTCAATTAAAAAATACTACATTATCCAAACACTTTTTATATTAAGTTATCTATTTTTTGCCTTAATTGTGCCTTATGATATAGAAAAAATTTATCCAAACGCTTTAAAATTTATAGATTTTTTTAAATTTATCCAAGTAGTTGATATCTTAGATAAAGATGAAAATATAAAAAGCGGTATAGTGTTTTACTTTTGTTTTATGCTAGTTATTGGGCTTATTTATACGATTTGGCATTTTAAAAACTACTTTTATAAGCTTGTGATTTTAAATGGTTTCTTAGGCATAAATGAACCTGTAAAAGATGGTATTGTTGGTAAAATGAACGAACAAGATTTAAAACTAGTTAAAAATCCATTTTTACTTTTTATTTTACTGATTTGTGTTTACCTGTTTTTTATCTATATTTTATATTATTTTTTTAGCGGAAATTTTTTAAATGATTGTGGTGATATCTTTGAAAGACGAAATAATATAACTTATTTACAAAAATATCAAACAAAGCTTGGTGCTTCATATACCACAGCTATTTTTCAAGGAATTGCTTTTTATATAAGTATCGTTGTGATAAATTTAAGAGTGTTGCATCTTTTGTGGTTGTATAAAAATAGTAAAAATAAAATTGACTAAATTTTAAAAAAGTATTGAGCTTTCAACTTTTTAAACTCTCAGCCAGCGCTAAAACTTCAAAATACTCATTTTCCATATTTGTTAAATTTCCCTTTTTTTCTTCTAGTTCTTCAAAAAGAGATTGAATCCCTACTTCTTTATAAATTTCAGGTGTTGAAAGTGCGTGATTTAGCTCTTTTATACGGTTTTCAAGTCTTTCTATTTCAGCTGGATACTCATTTAAAATTTTATTTTGCTTAAAGCTTAATTTTGTTTGAGTTTTTGGCTGTAAGCTTTTTTGAGCTTGTTGCTCATTTGATTTTTCTTTGGCATCTTTTTCTATTTCATCAAGCTCTTCGATCTCATCTTCAAGTTCTAAATACTCACTATATGGCATATACGTTTGATTAATATTTCCGCTATTTTCAAAAATCCAAAGCTTATTTGTAACTTTATCTACAAAATATCTATCATGACTTACGATTATAACAGCACCTTCAAAACTCATTAAATACTCTTCTAAGATATTAATCGTAGCAATGTCAAGGTCATTTGTAGGTTCATCTAAAATTAAGCAATCATACTCTTTTGTAAAAAGTAAAGCCAAAGCTACTCTATTTTTTTCGCCACCACTTAAAGAGCCAACCTTTTGAGTTAAAAACTCTTTTGGGAAAAGAAAGTTTTTTAAATAGCCATATACATGCATATATCTACCTCTAACCCAAACATGGTCCCCACCATTTGGACAAAAAACTTCTATTAAGCTATCATCGTCGTTAATGCCTTCTCTCATTTGATCGAAATATCCGATTTTTAATTCACCTTTTTTTATAACTCCACTATCTGGTGAAATTCTACCCAAAAATGTTTTTAAAAGTGTGCTTTTTCCACTTCCGTTTTTTCCTACTATTCCAATCCTCTCACCTTGCAAAACTCTTGTATTAAAATTTTTAAAAAGTGTTTTTCCACCTAATGCTTTTGTTAAATTTACACACTCAAAAAGCATTTTTTTTCTATTTTGCCCAAGTCCGCCGTGATTAAAACTAACATTTGCTCTTTCTAACTCAAGTTTTACTTTTCGTATAATTCCAGGATTTTTCTTTGCAGCTTCTCGCATTTGAATAACGCGTTGTTTTCTTCCTTCATCTCTTTTAAGCCTAGCTTTTACTCCGCGCCTAAGCCACTCTTCTTCACTTTTTAAAGTTTTTATTAAAGTTTCGTAGCTTTTTTGCATAGAAGCTAACATTTCTTGTTTTTTAATTAAATAATTTTCATATCCACCATCAAAACTTTGAATTTCGCCATCTTCTATTTCTATACAACGATTAGCAAGGCGTTCTATAAAATATCTATCATGACTTATAAATACTATTGTTTGGTTACTAGAAATAATCATTTCCTCTAAAAATTTAACCATATAAACATCAAGATGGTTTGTTGGCTCGTCCAGTAAAAGCACATCAGGTTTTTTTAGTATTAGTCCGCCAAGTGCGACACGCCTTATCTCACCACCACTTAAAGTTGAAATAGCTCTATCTTTAAACTCATCAAGTTCGAAATGCTCAATTACACGAGTTATTTTATTTTCTATATTCCACGCATCGTGTGTATCTATAAATTTGCTAAGTTCGTTTTGCTTTTGTATTAAGTCTTTATTTTGAGGATCATTAGAAAGCGAATTTAAAGTTTTTGTATATTCATCAAGTGCACTATATATCTCTTTAAGTTCTGATCTTATGGCTTGTTCGACTGTAAAATGAGACTTGAAATTTGGAGCTTGTTCAAGATATTGCACATTTATACCATTTTGCGTAACAACTCTTCCCTCATCAGGTGTATAAATTCCAGCAATTATTTTCATAAGAGTTGATTTTCCACCACCATTTTTTCCAATAATGGCAATTCTTTCTTTATCGTTTATAGTTAAATTTGCATTATTTAAAATACTTTTTGTACCAAATTTCTTTTTTACATCTATTAAATCAACAAGTGCCAATAAATTTCCTTATAATAAATTTTATTATTCTATATCAAATAAGTTAAATTTATAATAAAATAGCTTGATTTTAGTCAAAATAGCTTAATTTATCATCTTTTGGATTGTAGTTTTGTTTTGCAAATTTAATAAATTTCTCAATATTTTCTTTTTTTGAACTATCTTTTCTATATATAAAGTAACTATAATTTTGCAAAGGGTAATTATCATCTTTTGGATGAGAAATTGTGCCTTTATATTGCAAATAAGCCGAGTTTAAATTTCGCGTGTAGTAGTAGCTTGCATATCCGATAGAATAAGGAGTTTGTTTTATAAAAAAAGCTATTTCTTTATTTCCCTTTTTTCCAATTCCTAGTTTGAAATTTACAAACTCACTGTTTTTTAAATTCCAAAAATCACTATTGTTTTTTAAAAAAGATGATAGTGTAAATGTAGTGCCAGATCCATCATATCTATGAAAAAAGATTATTTTTTCATTTGGTAGATTTAAATTTGGATTTAAAAGAGTTATCTCTTTATCATTCCAAAACTTAATTTTTCCTATAAAAATTTTAGATATCAAATTTGGAGTTAAAACTAAATTTGAAATATTTGGCAAATTGTAACTTATGGAAATTGGACTTTTTATAAATGGTATAAACTCTAAACTATCATCTTTTAAAGCTATATCAACTATTGCAAAATCAGCTTTATTAAGCAAAACTTGTTTTATTCCACCGCTTGATCCAATTGGAAAATATGAAATTTCATTTTTAGTTTTTAATTTATATAAATTTGAAAGTTCAACCACTTTATCGCCTGCAAAGGTTGCACCATATCCTTTAAGCTCATAAGCATTTAATAAATTTATGCATAAAAATATAAAACTAAATTTCACTATTTTTTGCAGCATTGCTATCCTTAATTCCAAAAAATTTTATAAAAATAATTTTAACTTTTTGCATAATTTTATCAAACCAACTCTTTTTTTGAAGTAAAATCGAAATATTTATCCCATCTTTTTTTGTATAAATTCTACTAGCTCCATCAAAAACAGAAGTATAAAACTCATCTTCATCTAAAAGTTTTTCTTCAACTAAATCTTTCGTATCTATAAAAAGATCTATATCAATGCCATATTTTTCTCCTAGCTTATTTAACTCATTTCTTAAATTTACAATATCTTCATGAAAATCTTTTTTTATCTTTTTTTTAATTACAAAAAGATCTATATCGCTACTTGGCTTTGGAGTTCCTTTGGCATAGCTTCCAAAAATCCAAATTTCTCTTGGGTTTAAAGATTTTAATTTTTTAATTAACTTATCTTGAATACCCTTTGGCAAATGAGTATTATCCAAATTTTCCACCTACATACTCTTGTAAAAGTTTTTCTCTTGGGTTTTTAAATATTTGCTCAGTTTTGCCAAATTCTATTAAATCTCCTAAATACATAAATGCTGTATAATCACTAACTCTTAGAGCTTGTTGCATGTTGTGAGTTACAATGACAATTGTGTAGTTTTCTTTTAGTCTATGTATAAGCTCTTCAATAGCTATTGTGGAAATTGGATCAAGTGCTGAAGTTGGCTCATCAAAAAGCAAAATATCAGGGCTTACTGCAATGGCTCTTGCTATACAAAGTCTTTGTCTTTGGCCTCCTGAAAGTCCTGCGGCATCATCATTTAATCTATCCTTTACCTCATCCCAGATATTTGCACCTTTTAAGGCACTTTCAGTAATTTGCGATAATGTTTTTTTATCTTTTATACCTTGAAGCTTTAAGCCATATTCAACATTATCTTTTATACTCATTGGAAAGGCAGTAGGTTGCTGAAAAATCATACCGATTTTTATTCTTAAATTTATTAAATCAATATTGCTACTTAAAATATTTTCACCACAAAAAGAAATTTCACCTTCGTAGCGATTTCCTGGATAAAGATCGTGAATTCTGTTAATTGACCTTAAAAGAGTTGATTTACCACATCCTGATGGCCCTATCAAAGCAGTTACTTTTTTATCAGCCACTGGCATGTTGATTTTATTTAAATTTGGTTTATTGCTTCCTTGATACCAAAATGAGAAATCTTTTATGCTTAAAGCAAGATTTTCTTTAACTTCTGTTATTGTTGCCATAAATTTATCCTTTATTTTTCTTTGTTTTTATTAACATTCTACCGATTATATTTACACCTAAAACTACAACCGCTAACAAAAATGCTCCCGCCCATGCAACTGAATTTAAGTCCGCATCAGGACTTTGAGTAAATTCATAAATTGTATTTGTTAAGCTTGGCATTGGAGCAAATGGATTTAAAGTTAAAAAATCCCATGCACCTGAAGTAAATAAAAGCGGTGCAGTTTCACCTGAAACTCTTGCCACAGCTAAAACAACCCCAGTTAAAATGCCATTTTTTGCCGCACGAAATACAATTTGCATTGTAACTTTATATTTTGGTGCACCCAAAGCAAACGCCGCTTCTCTTAAGCTTTGTGGAACCAAAGTTAGCATATCATCGGTTGTTTTTAATATAACCGGTATCATCATAACAGCCAAAGCTAAAGCTCCAGCAAATCCATTATAAGAACCAAATGGTGATACCACAATAGCATAAATAAATGCACCAATTACAATTGATGGCGTACTCATCATAATATCGCTCATATTTCTTATAAAGTTTGATTTTCTATCATTAGCTCCGCCATATTCACTTAGATATGTTCCAGCCATTAATCCGATTGGAATTCCTATAACTGAGGCAATTCCTACTAAAATAGTATGTCCGATAAGAGCATTTCTAAGTCCGCCAAAAACAGTATCATCTATAAAAATAGAGCTACTAAATCCAGCTATTCCCTTAACTATCAAAGTCACCATTATCCACACTAAAAAAAACAATCCCAAAACTGCAAAGAAAATAGAAACATAATTTACTATTTTATTAGTTCTTACTCTTTTTGCAGCGGCTTTTTCTCTTATAGCTTTAAATTTATCACTCATTTTATTACCCTTTTCTTTCTAAGTAGCGCAAACTTTGCAACTGCAATCGTAATAAAGCTAATAACAAATAAAATAAGCGCTAAATAATACATCGAACTTTCATAAACTCTCATTCCCATTGCCTCGCCAAATTGTAAAGCAAGTGTTACTGGGATACTTGTTGCTGGATCTGAAATATTACTAGGAATAACAGAAATTCCACCAAGCAAAAACGCAACAGCCATAGTCTCACCAAACGCTCTACCTAAAGCTAAAATAATTGAACCAATAATTCCTGCTTTTGCATATGGAAAAATAACATTTTTTATAACATCGAATTTAGTAGCACCTAAGGCATAAGCTGATTCTTTTAAAATGGCTGGAGTTGTCTCCATACTATCTCTTGTAACTGAGGCAATAAATGGCAAAATCATAATCGATAAAACAAGTCCACCAGTTAAAAGTCCAAGTCCAGTTCCTCCAAAAAGCTTTTGAACAAAAGGAACAAAATATAAAAAGCCCCACATTCCATAGACAATAGATGGAATTGCAGCTAGTAATTCAATATTTACACTAAAAAAAGTCCTAACTTTAAATGGAGCAATTTCTGTTAAAAATATAGCTATACCGATAGCAACAGGCGTAGCTAAAAGCATAGCTATAAATGTTGAAACTATCGTTCCAAATATAGCAGCTGCACCACCAAGACGCTTATTTGCCACATCCCAAGTAGAATCAAACAAAAACCCTAACCCAAATTCATTTATAGCAGGAAGTGCCCTATAAAAAAGTGTTAGAAAAATAATAAGCAAAATAATTAAAACCAAAATTGAAGACATTTTTGCAAAAAATGAGAATATTTTTTCATTTTTTAAAGCATGGCGCTGAAAACCTGTCATTATAAACCTTTTTGTAAGTTATAGCTCTCTGCAAGAATTAGCAGAGAGTTTTTTAATTTAGTTGTTGTTTGGTTGAATGTCGTATTTTTTCCAATACTCTTCAATCATCTTAACAGTATCATCAGGAAGTGGTAAATATCCTAAATCAGCAGCTGCTTTTTTAGCTTTTTGACTTGTAAATGCCCATTTAAAAAATTTAGTTACTTTTTTACCATCTTCAGCGTTATCACTTGGTAAAACGATAAATGTTGCTGCAACGATCGGATATGATTTCTCACCAGCACTATATGCTAAAACATCATAAAAATGCTCATCAATGCTAAAATTTGAATTTAATGCAGCACGATCAAAGTTTTCTTTTGTTGGCTCAGCCCAATCACCATTTTTTGTTTTTAGAGTTGCTGCAGCTAAGTTTTCTTGAACTTTATAAGCGTATTCAATATATCCAATTGAGTTTGAAGTTTGCTTTATTGTTTTTGCTACAAGAGGATTTCCTTGAGCTGGAGTTACTTTTGCGCCCCAATTAATTGTTTTTGCAGCACCATAATTTTTAGCCCAGTCTTCATCTGCTCTTGCTAAATAACTTGTAAAGTTAAATGTTGTTCCACTTGATTCACTTCTTACAACTGGAACGATGTCTGCAGCAGGAAGTTTTAAATTTGGATTAAGCTCTTTTAGGTATGCATCATCCCATTTTGTGATTTTTCCACTAAATATTCCTGCAACTGCTTTGCCATCAAGCTTTAATTCATGATCTTTTACACCATTTATGTTATAAGCTAAAACAACACTTCCTGTAACTCCTGGAAATTGTAAAAGTTTTTTCTCTTTTAACTCCTCTTTTGTTAAAGCTGCATCAGTTCCACCGAAATTTCCATTTCTATCAGTTATAGCACTTACTCCTTTTCCGCTTCCACCACCGCTATAAGTTACTTGATTTTTAGTATCTTTGTAATATAACTTTGCCCACTCTTTATAAACGGGCATTGGAAAAGTTGCACCTTGACCTGAAATTTTGTCATTTGCACTCAAATTTGAAAAAACAAATGCCGAAGCGACTGCTAAAATAGCTAATTTTTTTACCATTTTTTATCCTTTTTCTAAAATTTGAAGCAATTGTAAGAAAACTTTATAACTTTTTGGAAACTTTTATAAAGCAGATAAAATTTAGACTAAACTCATAAAATTTAGCTATACTTTCACTATGAATAAACTTAAGCCACTTGCCTCTTTTAAATTTAAAAACTTTAAAATTTATTGGATTGGGATGAATGTCTCACTAATTGGCTCTTGGATGCAAAGTATCGCTCAACCTTGGCTAGCCCTTAGTATTACAAATAATGCATTTTTGGTAAGTTTGGTTGCCGTGGCTCAGTTTTTACCGCCACTTTTTTTAACTCTAATCTCAGGAGCTTTGGTTGATAAATTCGATACAAGAAAGCTACTTTTTATCTCTCAAACAGGACTTATGATAGTAGCTATTTTATTTACTTTAATAATGACAATGTTTGAAATTTCATTTTTAATGATAATGGTGCTTTCTTTTTTAAATGGAATATTTTTAAGTATTGATGCTCCAGCTAGACAAAGTTTTGTTTATGAGATAATAGAAGATGATAAATTTATACCAAACGCAGTTGCCCTAAACTCAATGAGTTTTAATGTGGCAAGAATTTTAGGGCCAGGACTTGCCGGACTTGTAATAGCTAGTTTTGGTATAGAGTATTGTTTTTTAATAAACTCAGTTAGCTTTGCGGCTATTATAGTAAGTCTATTTTTTATAAAAAATAGGAGAATTTTATCAAAAAACAGATCTAAAAATATGCTTTATTCTATAAGAGATGGACTAATTTATGCTAAAAATAATCATATCATATCAAGCATGTTATATTTACTTTTGATAATGGCTCTATTTTTACCACATTACAATGTAACGATTTCTGCATTGGCAAAATTTGAACTTAATGGAAATGAGAAGACATTTGGATATTTAATGAGTTTTTTAGGGATTGGTTCATTTTTGGGTGCACTTTTTATAGCAAGTTTTGGAAAACTTAATTTTAAAATGATTTTTGCTGCCCCAATATTAGCTTCTGTTTTCTTAATCTTAACAGGATTTAGTTCAAATTTTTATATAAGTGGGCTGTTTCTTTTAATGACAGGATTTTTCTTTGTTGTTGCAAGTTCTAGTATAAACTCAACCATTCAGCTAAAAACTAAAAATGAATATAGAGGAAGAGTTATGAGTATTTATTCACTGTTTTTTCAAGGAAGCATACCATTTGGTGCAATTTATAGCGGTGTTTTGGTTGATGTCTTTAAGCCAAGATATGGAATTTTAATGTGTGCTTTAAGTGCAGTAATTTGCATAATTTTACTTGTTAGATTCAAAAAGGTTTTGTTTTGGAAAGTTTAATTGTAGTAATTGATGATGAAGAGGATATGCTAGATCTTCTTGAGTTTAATCTTACAAAAGCAGGCTATGAAGTGCTTGGTTTTTTAAACACTTCTAAAATTGAGCAACTTTTAAATGAAGAAAATGTTGATTTGCTAATAGTAGATAGAAACTTACCGGGTGTTGAGGGAAGTGAGTTTATTAAGAATTTAAGACTTAAAGGATACAATAATTCAGTAATTTTTTTAAGTGCTAAAACTTCTATGAATGAGCAGCTTGAGGGTTTTGAAGCAGGAGGCGATGACTATATAACAAAGCCTTTTGAAATGGATAATCTACTTGCAAGAATCAAAGCTGTCTTAAAAAGAACAAAGAAAAAAGCAGATATTTATAAATTTAAAGATATTTTTATAAATTTAACAAATGCTGAAGTTTTAATTGGTAACACAAATATTGAGTTAACTAAATTAGAGACAAATTTACTTGTTGAGTTTATAAAAAATAAAAATATTTTACTCACAAGAGACTATCTTTTAAGTGTTATTTGGAATGATGAAAACTCAAGCGAAAAAACAGTAAATATTGCTATAAAAAGACTTCGTGAAAAAATTGATCCAACAAGAGAAAAAAAATATATAAAATCAATTAGAGGCGAAGGATATATGCTTTGTTAAAAATCTATCAAATTTTTTTTATAAATTTCATAACTATTTTTTTGATTATGTTTTTTAGCTTTTCTTTTTTTACCTACAAGGCTGATAAAGAAAGAAGCTATGAAAAAGCAGTAAATAAACTTAACACTATAAAAGAAATTTTAAGCATAACTCCAGGAAATTTATCAGATGATTTTATAAAAGGTCTGGCACTAAAAACAGATACCTATATTGCGGTTTTTGATGAAGATTTAGGCAAATTTACACTAAGCAACAATGAAATAATAAAGCTTGATATTTTTTTAGGACTTAAAAGCGTGATAAATAAAACAGATTTTGACTATATAAATAAACAACCAATAATATATGAAGCAAGCAGCGTTAAAATAGCAAATAAATCATATATAATAGTTGTTGCTACAAACCTAGAGAATAGTTATATAAATTTAAAAAATCTTTTTTTAAAACTATTTTTAATTTTTACTGTTTTTTTAATTTTAACATATTTAATAAATAGAACTTTTAGCAAAATTATAGGAAAAGAAATAGTAAAGATAAATTTCTTTTTAGATAAAATTTCTAAAAAAGATTACTCTTTTAATATTTCAAACTCATTTATAAAAGAGATTGACTTAATATATAAAAAACTCAATCAAGTTAAAGTTGATATAATAAAACTTGATAAAAAATTAAATCAAAAAACTGCTAAAATTCGTCTTAAAAACACTCAGCTTGAAGGAATACTAAGCGCTATTTCGCATGAGTTTAAAAACCCAGTTGCCATTATAAAAGCTTCATCTGATACTTTAAAAAATGATCCCTTAATGAGCGAAGAGTTTAAAAACAAATTTATAGAAAAAATTATAAAAAACTCACAAAAAATAGTAAATTTAGTTGATAAGATAAAACTCTCCTTTACTCAAAAAGAAATTATTTTAAATATCAATGAATTTAATTTAAAAGACATTGTAAAAGATGTTAAAAACGAGCTTTTAGAAAAATACAAAGATAGAAATATTTTAATAAGCGGCAACGATACTTTAATAAAAGCCGATAAAATTCTAATAAAACAAGTTATATTAAATCTAAGTGAAAATGCTTTGAAATATTCAAATGATGAAATTATTTTACAGATAAACGAACACTCTTTTTTTGTAAAAGATAGAGGAATAGGAATAGAAGAAGAAAACTTAAATTTAATAACAAAAAGATATTTTAGAGTAAGTAAAAATAGCTGGGATAACTCTCTTGGATTGGGGCTTTACATAGTAAAGCAAATTTTAAAAATACATAATTTTAATTTTATAATTAAAAGCGAATTTGGTAAGGGCTCAAATTTTGGTTTTGAGTTTTAAAATTTGATATAATCTTTTTTCATAAAAAAAGGATAAATTAAATGGAAAAAGAAGTTACACTTAAAAACTTATTCATACCAATATATTTAAATATGCTTTTATCGCTTTTTACCATCATTATAAATACATACATGATAAGTTTGATAGAGCCTCATTTAGTAGCAGCTATGGGAGCTGGAAATCAAATATTTAATTTAATGGTAAATGTTTTTAACCTTTTAGCAGTAGGCTGCTCAGTTGTTGTAGCTCAAGCTATTGGCGCAAGAAATAAAAAACTTGCAATTAGAAGTGTTCATGTAAGCATAGCATTTAATGCGGCTCTTGGATTAGTTGCTGGAATTTTTGTTTTTAGCCTTGCTAGAATTATCTTAAAACTTATGCAAATTCCAAGTGAAATTTTTGATGAAAGTTTAATATATCTAAGAGTCATTAGTATTGTATTTTTTATAGATGCGGTTGCTATAGTTTTGATTGCTGTAATTAGATCTTATGGATATGTATCTCACACAATAATAGTATCTGTTTTTATGAATGTTTTTACAATATGTGGAAACTATATTGCACTATTTGAGCCATTCGGACTTTCATATTATGGTCTTTTTGGAGTTGGAATCTCAACCGCTTTGGGTAGATTTTTTGGTGTTTTTATTTTATTTTATATTTTAATAAAAGTTGTTAAAATTCCAATATTTATATCTCTTTTTTTTAAAGCTCAAAACTATGTCTTAAAAAAAATTCTTTCAATAGGACTTCCAAGTGCAGGAGAAAATTTCATCTGGACTTTTCAATACATAGTAGCTTTTAGTTTTGTAGCAAGTATGGGGGCAAATAGTCTTACAGTTCAAACCATATTTTTTCAAATTTCAGCATTTATATTTTTTGCAAGCAGTGCAATAGGCATCGCAAATGAAGTAATAGTTGCTAGAATGGTTGGAGCTGGTAAAAACGAACTTGCATATAAAGAAAGTTTTAAAAATTTAAAAATAGGCTTTTTAGTAACTGCTGGATTTTTAATATTAGTGTTTTTTAATCAAGATTTTATAATGAGCTTATTTCATCTAGATAATGATATTAAAAGCATTATGAAACCTCTTTTTATACTTTCACTATTTTTAGAAATAGCAAGAACACAAAATGTAATAATGGTAAATGCAATTAGAGCTAGTGGGGATGCTAAATTTCCATTTTACATGGGAGTTATATTTATGCTTGGAGTTTCACTTCAAATCGGATATACTTTAGGAATTTATTTAGGAATTGGAATACTTGGTGTTTGGATAGGGTTTTTAGCTGATGAGAGCTTAAGAGGCTTGGCAAATACTTTTAGATGGAAAAGTAAAAAATGGCAAGGTAAAAAAGTGGTATAATCAACCTTCTAAGATTATCAAAAAAGGACATATTTATGGATAAACATGAAAAAAAAGTAACAATTAATTACCTAAAATCACAAAAAGGCAAATCAAAATTAACTATGATAACTGCGTATGATGCACTTTTTGCAAATATTTTTGATGGATTTGTTGACATGATTTTAATAGGCGATAGCGTAGAAATGAACTTTAATGGACGAGATGATACATTAAAAGCCACAATGCAAAATATGATTTATCATACAAAAGCAGTTTGTAGAGGTGCAAAAACCTCATATATAATTGCTGATATGCCATTTGGTAGCATAAAAGATGAAAAAACGGCTTTAAAAAATGCTATTTTATTCTATAAAAAAACAAAAGCTGATGCGGTTAAAATAGAAGCAAACACTATTCCTCTTAGTATCATTAAAACTATTGTAAACAACGGAATTGCAGTAGTTGCTCACATTGGCTTAACTCCCCAAAACTCACGCGATGAGGGTGGATATCATGTAAAAGCAAAAGAAAAAAATGAAGCTAAAATGCTAATTCAAAAGGCAATAGATTTAGAAAATGCTGGAGCTTCGATATTAGTAGTTGAAGGAACAATAGCAAGTGTTGCTGAAAAAATCACACAAAGTGTAAAAATACCAGTTATTGGCATTGGAGCAGGAAACAAAACTGATGGACAAGTTTTAGTTTTTAGTGATGCGTTTGGATTTTATGATAAATTTAAACCTAAATTCGTAAAAAGATTTTTAAATGGAAAAGAACTCGTTCAAAATGCTTTATTTGAATACATAAACGAAGTAAAAAGTGGTAAATTTCCAGATCAAGAACATAGCTACAATGGATAGCAAATTTATAAAATTTGATAAATTTGACATAAAAGCTACTAAAAAGCGTGTAAAATATGCAAGACTTAGGGTTGATAGAAATGGCGATATACATCTAACTTTGCCAATTTTATTTCCTAAATTTATGGTTTTAGAGTTTTTAAACAAAAATAAAGACTGGATTGAAAATAGAGTTAATTTTATAAAAAGTAAATCACTTCCAGAAGATAAAACTATGCTTTTAGGTCAAATTTATAGTTTAAAATTTGATGAAAGTTTTAAAAAAACTGAGATTTTATGCGATGAAATAAGAGCTTTAAATTTAAATGAATTTATAAAATTTAAAAAAGATTTTGCAAAAAATGAGTATATGAAATTTATAAATTTATATTTGCCAATTATAAATCAACCTATCAATAAACTAACAATTCGAGATATGAAAACTAGATGGGGAAGTTGTAATTTTAAAAAAGGATATATAAATCTAGCTTTAAATTTAGTGGAAAAAAGTCCTGAATTAATCGAATATGTAGTGCTTCACGAACTAACTCATCTAATTTTTCCACATCATCAAAAAAGTTTTTATGACTATATCGGCAATTTAATGCCCGATTTTAGAGATAGAGAAAAAATGCTTAAAGGTTAATATTTTTATTTAATTTATCTAATTCGTCTGAATATTGGTTAACCATATTTATTAAAATGCTGGAGAAATATTCAGGTGTTATATTATTTAACATTATATTATTAGCTAAATTTTCCTCTTGTCCGTTATCATTTTTACCTAACCATTTACATGCAATCCACCACTTATTAACGCTGAAACCATTTTTATTTTTTCCGCTAAAGTCTATTTTTCTACAATCGATATTTTCATATTTATTATCTTTTCCTATACCATAGCATAAAAATCTCTGTTTGCTATCATCAAACTCAAAACAAAAATATAATTTCCAATCATTTTTCCTTATTATCATAATATCCTTGCCACCTCTACCATTAAATTTTTTATACTCTATTATAAATTCATCAGATAGCCTTTCTTTTACAATTTTATATGTCTTTTGAGTAAATTCATCAACTATTTCTTTTTCTGCCTGTTCAAAATCTTGATAAATAGCTTTTGCTATTTCATAATTTTCTTTTATGATATTTCTTACATCTGTACTTACCATCTTGTATTCTCCATATAATTTTTTTATAACCTTTTCATATTCCGTAATGTAAAAATTTAAATTTGTTAAATTTTCAACTTCATTTTTACACTCTTTTAGCCATTTTGTAATTTCTAGCTTGTAAGTAAAAATATGTAATTTTATTTTTTCATCATTGTTTATTAAAAAATTATTTTTTATTTTATAATTCCCTAAACTATATTTACTTGGAAATTCCCTATCTAAACTAAGATATATAACCTCTATATCTTTAAAATTTGCATCTTTATCTATTTTTATAGTTTTTATATATCTTTCTATTTGAGCTTCTTGATCACCTGCATAAATTTTATTTTCTAAAATAACATGTTTATTTCCATCCGTTATATAAATATCTATATGTTTGTATTCTTTAAAAACTTCAGCATTTTCATAATTAAAATCTCTTATATCGCAAATTTCTAAAAATTTTTTTAAAAATAAACTTTTTTGATAATGTGTGCCTGCTGGATTTAGAAGAGAATATATAAAGCCCGAATGAAGTCTAACTTCATCATTTTGATCTAAAAGCTCAGTAAAAATATTATAATCATTAACTCCGCGAAGCTTTCTTAGCTCAGATTCTTTTTTAGCCATACTAACATCTTGAATTAGCTTATTAAAATTTATCATTTTTATCTTTCAATCAATAAATCTCTTAGTTAAATCACCGTAGCTATCAATCCTTCTATCTCTTAAAAATGGCCACCAACGCCTTAAATTTTCGCATCTTTGCTTATCGATCTCAACAACTTCACAAAGCTCACTTTCATTATCACTTCTAAAAAGCTCTTCGCCTTGTGGTCCAAAAACAAAGCTATTACCCCAAAACCTAATGCCATCACTAACGCCACTTTTATCTGGTTCAAAGCCAACTCTATTTACTGCAACAACTGGAAGTGTGTTTGCTACAGCATGACCTCTTTGAACACTAACCCAAGCTTCAAGTTGGCGGTATTTTTCATCTTCTTCATCGCTATCAAACCAGCCAATAGCTGTTGGATAGATTAAGATTTCTGCTCCTTTTAAAGCCATTAATCTTGCAGCCTCAGGATACCACTGATCCCAACACACCAAAATACCAAGTCTTCCAACACTTGTATCTATTGGCTCATATCCTAAATCTCCTGGTGTAAAATAAAACTTTTCATAAAAATTTGGATCATCTGGGATGTGCATTTTGCGGTATTTTCCAGCTATTTCTCCATCTTTTTCAAAAACAACAGCAGTATTATGATAAAGTCCAGCAGCTCTTTTTTCAAACAAAGATGTTACCAAGACAACACCGTTTTTCTTGGCAACTTCACTCCAAAATTTAATATCATCTTCATAGGAATTTGCATAATCAAATAAATTAACATCCTCATACTGACAAAAATACTCACTTTGATGAAGTTCTTGCAAAACAATTAAATTTGCACCTTTTAAAACTGCTTTTTCTATCAAATTTACTGTTTTTTGTCTAGTTTGGTCTTTTGAAATTTCAAATTTTTGTGAAATTATGCCTACTTTTAAATCTTTCATATCTTACCTTTTAAAATGTATTTTAAAAATTATAGCAAATTTAATCTTTTTTAGAGTCATCAACTGGATCAAAATGAATATCTATATCCCACTCAAAATTTGGATAACTGTCTTTTATATAATTAATTAACACTTCACCTTCATCATGAGCATTTTGCAAAGAAATATCTTTTTTAAAAACCAAATCAATGCTAAAATAAGCTTTATCTACACTTTGCCTAGTTTTTAAATTATGATAACTAAGAACTAAATTTCTACTTTTTATAAAATCGACTATATTTTCAACTATATTTTTATCAATAGCCCTATCAAGCAGTATATTTCCACCTTCTTTTATGAGCTTTACAGAGCTTATAAAAATATAAACACTAACGATAATGCCAAAAAGAGAATCAATTAAAACAAAACCTGTAAAATATATAATTATAAGAGCTAAAATAGTTGCTATATTTGTGTAAAGATCACTTTTATAGTGTAAAATATCGGCTTTTACAATTAAAGAACTTTTTTTCTGCAAATGAAGATAAAAAACTAAAAGTCCAGTAGTTAAAGCCGAAATAACCATAACCAAAATTGCGATATCAGTTTTTATCTCACCTTGGGAATAAAATATATTTTTAACGCTTGAATAAAATATAAAAAGCCCAACTCCAAGTATAAAAAGCCCTTCTAAAAATGCCATTAAAGCTTCAAGCTTGCTAAGTCCGTAGTTGAATTTAGAATTTGCTTTATCTTTTGATTTTTTTAAAGCTGCATAGTTTAATCCTGAAATAATAGAATCAAGCATCGAATCAATCGCCGATGCCATAACAGCAATTGAACCACTAAAAAGTCCTGCAGTTAGCTTAAATATAGCTAAAACAAAAGCAGTAACTCCTGCAACAAGCGGTGGACTTACTTTAAAAAATAAAGTTTTGTTTTTTAAATTTGACATTTTTTGCTTTCCTTTTAATTATCAATAAAATAACTTATTGATAATTATAGGACTAAAATCTAAATTTATACTTAATATTGAAACGCTATTAAATAGAAGGTTATTTAAATTTTTTTCTTAGTTGCTTGTTTAAAATAAAGTACAATCAAACCAATTATTATAAGTAAGATAAATGGCATAATTAATGGATTTTGCTTTATGAGGCTGAATAAATTTATAAGCATATCACCTGAAAAATAACTTAAAAGCCCAAGACTTAAAGCCCATATAAAAGCACTTATTATATTTATAATGCTAAATTTATAAAAGCTATATTTTGTAAGTCCAATGGCAAGTGGAACTAAAGTTTTTAAACCATATATATATTTTTTAAATAAAATAATTTTTCCACCATGTTTTTTAAATAATATTTGAGCTAAAGCTAAATTTCGTTTTTGCTTTTTAAAATATGGCATAATTTCTTTTTTATTATACCTACTCAAATAAAAAAGAAGAGTATCCCCCAAGGCATTTGAAATAGTCGCTATAATTATAACGAGTGATAAATTCATGCTTCCAGCATAGCTTAAAACTCCAGCGGCAATTATTGCAACCATACCACCGCCAAGTGTGTATAAAAATAAAATAATATATCCATAAATTGAAAGTGAAGTTAGCATTTCGCTCATCAATAAGCCTTTTTTATAGTTTTTACTAAATTCTCAAATGCATAACTATCTTGATTAAAGATCTTACCAGTATCAATATTTACTACAAATCCACCTATATTTACGCCGGCAAAAGCTCCGGCTTTATTAACAAAAGCATAAACATCCTTATCAAATACACTAACAGCTCCAACGCTTGCACTAGCCTTATACAAAGAAACTGTTGCATCCACTCCAAGTTTAATATCTGCATTTATCATAGAATTTAAAATTTCATCATTCATAACAAAAAGTACCATATAGTTATCTTCATAACCTATTTGAAAGCCAATACTTCCATTTGATACACTTGCTTCATATGCATTAAAATTTGAGCCATTTTTTATAAGAGCAACCCCATTTCCATACATTCCTGCAACTATAAAACCAACTTTTTTAACACTTGGAAATATTAAAATGGCTTTTGAGCTATCAACTAAGCTTTTTTTATCAACATTTGCCTCTCTCATAGTAAGCTCATAAGCATTTGATGCATTCAACAAATCCTCGTCTTTTGCATGTGAATTTAAAGCTAAAAAAAATAAACTTAAAATAATTAAAATTTTTTTCATTAAAAATCCTTATTTTGCATATTCAGTAACTCGTGTTTCTCTTATAACACTTACTTTTATTTCTCCTGGATATTGAACATTAGCTTTTATATCATCAGCTATTTCTTTTGCAACTAAAACAGCCTCATCATCATTTATCAAATTTGCATTTACCATAACTCTTATTTCTCTACCAGCATTTATTGCGTATGCTTGCTTTACTCCATTTTTGCTAGTAGCTATCTCTTCAACCTCAGAAACTCTTTTTAAGAAACTTTCAAGTACTTCACGTCTAGCTCCAGGTCTTGCAGCACTTAGCGCATCAGCTGTACAAACTGCAGCACACTCTATACTTTGTGCTTCCTCATGTCCATGGTGAGCATATATCGCATTTATAACAACTGGGTGTTCTTTATATCTTTTACAAATTTCAGCTCCTAAATCCACATGACTTCCCTCATATTCATGAGTTAAGGCTTTACCAATATCGTGTAAAAGTCCAGCGCGTCTTGCTAAATTTTCATCTCCACCAGTTTCAGCTGCAATAATTCCAGCTAAATGAGCAACTTCAAGACTATGAGCAAGAGCGTTTTGCCCATAGCTTGCTCTAAATTTAAGCTTTCCAATTAATTTTATGATTTCTGGATGAATTCCGCTAAGCCCTAAGTCCATAACGATATTTTCACCCTCTTCTAAAATACTTGCTTCAAACTCTTCACATACTTTTTTATGAATTTCTTCAATTCTAGCAGGCTGAATTCTTCCATCTTCAACCAATAACTCAACAACTCTTGTTGCAATTGCTCTTCTATAAAGGTTAAAGCTACTTAAAATAACTGCATGTGGGGTATCATCAATTATAACATCAACGCCTAAAACCATTTCTAGGGTTTTTATATTTCGCCCCTCTTTACCGATAATTCTACCTTTTAAATCATCATTTTTTATATCAACAACATTTATAAGTCGTTCTGCTGCATACTCTCCGGCAAATCTAGTTGTAGCTTGAGCTATGATATAGTTTGCTCTTTTTTTTGCCTCTTTTTTTGCCTCTTCTTCATATTTTCTAACAATGTGAGCAATGTCTCCACGGCTTCTTTCTTCAACTCGTTTTAAAATTTCATCTTTTGCCTCTTCTTCTGTTAGGCCTGCAGAATGCTCTAAAACTTTTAAAGCCTCTTCTATTTTAGTTTCATAGTTTTTCTTTAATAGCTTTCCTTCATCATACATATTTTTAGCATCTTTATGAAACTCTTCAATTTTTTTGGTATTAGTATCTAGAGTTTGCTTTTCTTCAACAAGCTCTTTTTGTTTTTTATCAAGTTCAGCTGTTTTTAAATCAAAATCTTTTTGAATTTTTAAAACTTTATCTTCATACTTTTTTTTAGCATCAAACTCAGCTTCTTGGATAGTTAGTTTTGCATCTTTTAAAATACTTTCAGCCTCATATTCAATAGCTTTTGCTTTTGCTTTTGCCTGCTCTACAAAGATATTATAATTTGCTTCATTTATTTTTTTAGATATTAGATATCCTGCACCAACTCCCACTGCACCGGCTCCTAAGCCTAGAATTATTTCTATCATTTTTTCCTCTTATTATGTAATTTTTCTTTGGAGTTAAGTAAATATCACATTTAATATCATGTTTTTGTGAAATAATCTCTTTTATATACATATCGCAAATCTCCACAAAAATAATTAAAGGCTTATAATTAAGATTATCAAAAAATCTATCATAAAAGCCCATTCCATGACCAATTCTAGCCATTTTTCCATCAACTCCAATAACTGGAACTACAGCTAAATCTATTTTTTTCTTAAAAACATTTTGAGATCTATTTTCTAAGATGCCAAAACGAGATTTATAAAAAGGTCCTCTTAATTTTACCATTTCAAAGCTAAGATTTCGCATAAGCGGGATAAAAATTTCATTACTTTTTGCTAATTTTCTTCTTAAAAGTAACAAATTAGGCTCATTTGCCGTTGGCATAAAAAATAAAATTTTCTTAGAATTTGTTGTTTTAATTATCTTTTTTAGATTTCTTAAAATTTCATAATGGTTACACTTAGCTTTTGTTTTAGTAATAAATTTAAGCTTTTTTTTAGCTCTTTTTCTAAATATTTCTTTTGTCATCATTTAACGGTTATTTTATTAAATTTATGTATAATTTTAGATTAAAAAGATTTTAAATAGAGGAATTTTATGAAATTTATCAAATTTATAGTATTGTTTTTGATTATTTTTTTTGCAGGTTGCGATAAAAAAGATGATAAAAAATCAACTTCTACTTTTAAAGATAGCAATAAAACTTTAAATTTAGAACAAAATGAAGCTATTTTAACAACCAACTTAGATGCGCCAATTACAATTAAATTCACCAATCATAATCTTATAAGCGTTACTAAAACTGGCGATGGAATAAATATAGAAAATAGCGATAAAGCTACAATTTTTTTCTTTTTCACACCTTGGTGCCCTCCTTGCTTGGTTCAAATACAAGTGCTTAATAATTTGGCCAATAAATTTGAAAATGATATCAACATTTACGGGATTGTGGTAAAAAATGATGAAAACCCAAGCGAAAATAAAATAAGTCTAGAAGATATAAAATTTCAAATAAGCCAAAGCTTGGAAAATGAAACTTTGATGGATGCAATAGGTGGAATTAAAAATATACCTTTTATGAGTGTTTATAAAAAAAGTGGAAAGCACTATAAAGACTATTTAGGTATAATACCCGAAGAAATGCTTGAAATAGAGATTAAAAAGGCTATAAAATGATAAATTTTTTTAAAAAAGGTTTGCAAAAAACAGTTGAAGCGATGAAATCTGCCAAACCTAAAAACGAAAAAATTTCAAAAGATATTTTAGAAGAGATGCTTTTAGAAGCAGATGTCGATTATGAAATAGTTGAAGAGATAATTTACTATCTTCCACCACAAGATGAAGTTTCAAAAAAAGATTTAGAGCGTGTTTTAAATACATATTTTATGTATGAAGATAAAAATATATCAAAACAAAAACCTTTTGTTGAGTTAATTTTAGGCGTAAATGGCGCTGGAAAGACAACATCGATTGCAAAATTAGCAAATTTATATAAAAAAAGTGGAAAAAAGGTAATTCTTGGAGCTTGTGATACTTTTAGAGCTGGAGCTATCGAGCAACTTAGACAATGGGCAATAAAACTTGATATTCCTATAATTGCATCAAACCAAGGTCACGATCCAGCAGCTGTTGCATACGATAGCATAAGCTCAGCAGTTGCAAGAGGATATGATAATGTTTTAATTGACACAGCAGGAAGACTTCAAAACCAAAAAAATTTAGCAAATGAGCTAGAAAAAATAGTTAGAATTTCATCTCGCGCCATGCCAAGTGCACCACATAGAAAAATTTTAGTTCTTGATGGAACACAGGGAAATAATAGCGTTAAGCAAACTTACGCTTTTAATGAAATTGTAAAACTTGATGGGGTGATAATTACAAAGCTTGATGGAACATCAAAAGGTGGAGCACTTTTTGGAATAGCAAGGGAGCTTGAACTTCCAATTTTATATATCGGAGTTGGCGAAAAAATGGATGATTTAGTCAAATTTGATGCAAAGGAATTTGTAAATACACTTTTAGATGGGATTTTTGAAGAATAATGGCTAAAAAAAAGACAGTTTTTGAATGTAGTGCATGTGGAAACAAACAAGCTAAATGGATGGGAAAATGTCCTGAATGTGGTGCTTGGGATAGTTTTGTTGAACTAAGTGAAGAACAAATTAAATTTATAGAAACTTCTTCAAAAATAATAACTACTCCAAATAAAGCACAAGAAATTTGTGATATAAAAATAGAAGATGTTAAAAGAGTCTCAACAGAGGATAAAGAGCTTGATTTAGTTTTAGGTGGCGGGATAGTAGAAGGCTCACTTGTGCTAATTGGTGGAAGCCCTGGGATTGGCAAATCAACGCTTTTACTAAAAATAGCTTCAAATTTGGCAAAAAAATCCTTAAAAGTTCTTTATGTAAGTGGAGAAGAAAGCCTTAGTCAAATAAAACTAAGAGCCGATAGGCTAAATGCTGTTTCAAAAAATTTATATCTTTTGGCTGAAATTTCACTTGAAAATATTAAAAATGAACTTTTACAAAATGAGTATAAATTTCTAGTTATAGATAGTATCCAAACTCTTTATAGTGACGCTATAACCTCAGCTCCAGGATCTGTTTCACAAGTAAGAGAAATAACATTTGAGTTAATGCGAATAGCTAAAGAAAAAGGAATTTCTGTTTTTATCATAGGTCATATCACAAAAGAAGGCTCAATTGCAGGTCCTAGAGTGCTTGAACACATGGTTGATGTGGTGCTTTACTTTGAAGGAGATGCTAGTAAAGAGCTAAGAGTTTTAAGAGGATTTAAAAACCGTTTTGGCTCAACAAGTGAAGTTGGCATATTTGAAATGAGTGATAAAGGCTTAATAAGCGCAAAAGATGTAGCAAGTAAATTTTTTACAAGAGGCTCTGCTGTGAGTGGAAGCGCAATAACAGTTATAATGGAAGGTTCTCGCCCATTAATAGTAGAAATTCAAGCCCTAGTTTGTGAAAGCTCATATCCAAAAAGAAGTTCAACTGGATATGACAAAAACAGACTTGATATGATAATAGCCTTGCTTGATAGAAAAATGGAAATTTTACTTGGACATTATGATGTTTTTATAAATGTAATTGGCGGTGTTAAGATAAGCGAAACTGCTGCTGATTTAGCTGTAGTTGCGGCAATTGTAAGCAGTTTTAAAAATCGCCCGATTAGCAAAGAAAGTATATTTTTAGGAGAAGTTAGCTTAAATGGTGAAATTCGTGATATTTCAAACCTAGATCTTAGAGTAAAAGAAGCAAAAATGCAAAATTTTAGAAATGTCATAGCCCCATCTTTACCAATTGAAGAAAAAGGAATAAAAATATTTCAAACAAAAGAAATAAGGCAAATTTTAGATATGATGTAAGCGTTTTATGGTATAATACCTTAATTTATAGCAAAAAGGTTATATTATGAAGAAAAGTGATGAAATCATAAAAGATATACAAAATAGAAACCACAATTATTTAATTATGATAAATGACTTTGGTGTGAGTTTGGCTAAAAATAGTTTATCGTTTTTTGAAATTCAATCTTTTTTTAAAAATTTAGCAGATTATGCAGCATATCAATTTGAAGATTTAAAACAAATTTTTGATGAGTTTGAAATAGATAAAAGACAAGTTGAGTCTCATATTAAAAATCAAAAAATATTTTTAAACGAAGTTAATTATATGTGCTCATATGTAAGTGATGATGTCTATAAGATAAAACCACTTTTAAATTTTTTGATATTTTGGTCAGAATCTGAAGTAAATAACCAAAATTTCCTGCTCTTTAAACAGGTTGAGCTTATAAAAAAAGGAATGACTCCAAGTGATGCATACGAATTGATGAGTCTTCATGATAATACAACCTTTGCAAGAACTATTAATAATTTTATAAATACATTAATCCAAAAAAATGACGAACTTGCACAAAATAATATAGCTCTGCAAATAAAACTTAATAAAACTACAAAAAAGTTGAATGCTTTAAATAAAGAGCTTGATGCTTTTCCAGTAACAGACCCAATTACAAATCTATCAAATAGAACTCAAGCCTTAAAAGCTTTAAATATTTTATTTAAAGAAGAAAATAAAAATGTTGGAGCTTTGTTGTTTTCCCTAACAAGCTATAACGACATGATAAATCAACTCGGGTATGAAGTAACAAATAACATATTTTTAGCAATCATAAGAATTATTAAAAATTCAATGCGAAGTGATGATTTGATTTACTCTATGAAAAAAGATGAGCTTTTATTAATTTGTCAAAATCTAAATGAAACAAGTGCAATTAATATAGCAAATATGTTAATAGAAAGAATTACAAAAAATAGTGTTTTAAACACACTTCTTGGAAGTTTTAATAAACTTAGTATAAATATTGGTATAGCATTACTAAAATCAGTATCAGACTCCGATGATCTACTTGTCTTGCTAGATAAAAAGCTTAAAAATGCTCAATCTATGGGAAAAAATAGAATTGAAATTTAATTAAAATTATATAGGTTTTTTAATTTTCAACTCGACTTTATATTTTGCATTATAATAAGAATATAACTCAAAGCAAATTTAGAGCAACAAATGAAGATGAGATAACACAATTCACAAATAGTAGAAAGTATAAATTAAGTTAAATTTGGTGCATTTAGCACCAAATTTATTAAGCAAGTGTTGCAGAAAGCATCCAAAGAGCTTTTTCATATTTGCCAATGTAATCATCACAAATTGCTCCTGTTGCTCTATCTCCTGCCTCATCACTTAATTTTGCTAATTTTCTAAACTCGCCTAGCAAATACTCATAATCTTTTTTTATTAATTCAACTACTTCTTTACAAGTAAAAGAATCTTTTTCTACTTTTGGAGTTTTTGATCTTTCAATTATAGCTTTTGGGCAAATTATAGCTTTTCCACCAAGTTGGATAGCCCTTTCGGCTGCCTCATCAAATAATTCACCCATATCATCATAAGCTTCTTCAGTATATTTATGGATAGCTAAAAATTGGGTTCCTTTTACATTCCAGTGATAATTATGAAATTGAACGCTTAAAGCTAAAGCATCTGCTTGAATTTGGTTAAGTTGTTCTATAACTTTATTCATTTTATTCTCCTTTTATTAAAATAAATTATGAGAATAATTATACTCTAAAAAGTTAAATAAATATCCTTAACGCATAAAAATATTTAAAAATAAAAATTATTTAGAAATTAGAGTTTTTAAAATTCTTTTACCTATCTCAACCCCTGGCTGATCATAAGTATTGATATCAAGCATAACCCCAACTGCACTTGTTAAAAGCATATAATAATAAAGCAAATATCCAACATGCCACTCATCAAGCTTGTTTAACTCTATTAAATCAACGCTAATTCCCTCATTTATTACAGCTTGCATTGTTGATTCACACTGAAGATTTAAAATTTCACTCATAGAATAACCATTTATAAAATCACAACTTTCTAGATATTTTAAACTTAAATTTACTTTATTTTTATCGTTTTGCTCTTCTAAAACTCTTATAAAAGTTACAGTTTTATCCTTTACACCATCCATAATAAGCTGTAAAAATGAGTGTTGATCCCTACTTCCAATCAATGCAACAGGTGTTAAGCCAAATCTTTTATACTCTTTTTTCTTACCTAAGCTTTCAGCCCAAAGCTGCACATACCAATTATTAAAGCTTTTAAAACGGTCCGAGTAACTAAAAAGCACATTTATTTTTGCTTTTTTATGTGTTGCATAATGGTATGCTTTTTGTAAAATAGTATCATTTTTTTCTATAAAAAACTCATTTGCACACTTTGAAGCACCATTTAAAAACTCTTTTACATCATATCCTAAAATCTCTAAAATAACAGTTGTTGATGGGCTTAAAACACTAAATCTTCCGCCTACATTTGATGGTATATTAAAAACTTTAACATCAAAATCTTTTGCTAGTTTTTCTAAATTTGAACCATTATCTGTTATAAAAACAAAATTTTTACTAAAATTTTTAACCTCAAATTTAGAAATAATTCTTTTAAATATAGTAATTGTTTCTATTGTGGTGCCTGATTTTGAAACAATAAAAAAAAGTGTTTTATCAAATTTTAAAGAATTTACAACATTTGAAAAACTATAGAAATCTAAATTGTCTAAAAAATTTACTTTTATTTTTTTATTTCCTAAAAGTTTGCAAACCGCCTTTGTTCCAAGTGATGAACCACCCATTCCAACAACAACCAAATCATCAAATTCTTTATTTTTTATAAATTCTTTAACCTCATCTAAAACATCAAGTCCAGTTTTAGGAAGATGAAAATAACCAATATTTCCCTCTTTAAATTCTAAATTTATTCGTTTTGCATACTCTTCAATTAAATTTCTATCAACTTTACTAAATTTTAAACTATTTACCACCATTTGAGTTTTTACCATTTTTTAATTTATTATAAAAATAATTTGTTGCTTCAACAAAACCATCCAAAGAGCCACAATCAAATCTTTTACCTTTAAATTTATATGCTAAAACAATGCCCTCGTTGGCTTGTTTTAAAAGTGCATCTGTTATTTGAATTTCACCATTTTTACCAGGTTTTGTAGCCTCTATAAAATTGAAAATATTTGGCGTTAATATATATCTTCCAATAATTGCAAGATTACTTTTTGCCTCTTTTGGGTCTGGTTTTTCAACCATGTTATTTACTATTAATAAATCATCTTCGATATATCTTCCCTCAACAATTCCATATTTATCGGTGTCTTTATTATCCACTTCCATAACAGCAACAATCGAAGCTCGGTATTTTTCAAATACTCTAAGCATTTGAGTCATTACTCCCTCGCCATTTTCATTTATACATAAATCATCAGCTAAAATTACACCAAAAGGCTCATCTCCAACTAGAATTTTACCTTTATTAATAGCATCTCCTAGCCCTCTCATCTGTCTTTGTCTAGTGAATGAAAATCTGCAATTTTGCATTAAATCTCTAACTTCTTTTAGCAAATGTTCTTTACTTGTACCTGAAATTTGATCTTCAAGCTCATAGCTTAAATCAAAATAATCTTCCAAAGCTCTTTTGCCGCGCCCTGTTACAAAAGCCATATTATGCATTCCAGCCTCTAATGCCTCGTCAACCCCATAATGAATTAGTGGTTTTGTAAGTATAGGTAGCATTTCTTTTGGAAGAGATTTTGTAGCTGGTAAAAATCTAGTTCCATAACCAGCTGCTGGAAAAAGACAAGTTTCTATCATAATTTAACCTTTTTAGAATTTGATTATACAATTATATCTAAAATTTTATAAAATCTTTGTTGTTTAAAATATATACATATTTTATTAGATTTTAATATTTAAAAAGTTACAATCAAATGGCATTTAATTTTTTAACAAAAAGGAGTTTTGTTATGAAAAAACTATTATTACTGAGCATTACATTATCGTTTCTGATGGCTGATAAAACCTATTACCTAAATGTCAAAAATATGAATTGTGGCGGGTGTGCAAGAAACATAGAAAAACTTTCAAATACAGTAGCAACGGTAACAAATATGAGCTTTGATATCCAAACAAAAGATGTAAATTTAACCATAAAAGATAACGATGATATTAAAAAAGTCTTAAATACTATAGAAGAAAAAGGCTACAAAATAAAACTCAAAGATTAGCATATATATGAAAAAAATAATATTTTACGCAATCATCTTAAATTTATGTTATGGTGAAAATGTTGTTTTAAAAGAAATAGTTGTAACTGATTTAGATACTTTAAAAACATTTAATTCTTCAAATTACTTAAATAAAGAAAAAATAAATTTAATAACTTCAAAAGATGGTTCTATAACTGAAGTTTTAAAAACAAATCCAAATATCGTTTTTAGTAAGAGCGCAAGAAGCTCCACAGAAAGTGGAGAAATATCCCCAAAAGATATAAGTATAAACGGTGCAAGTCATTATCAAAATAACTTTTTAGTTGATAATATAAATTTTAATGACGATATAAATCCTACAGGATATAAAAATTTATTTAAAAACGTTTGGAGAGGTCCAAGTCTTGGCACTCAAGCCATAAATTTAAACTCCGATCTACTAAAAAGCATTGAAGTTTTTGATAGCTTGGTGTCTGCAAAATATGGTGATTTCCAAGGTGGAGTTATAAAAGCAAAAACAAAAGATCCAAGTACAAAATTTAGCGGAATTACCAGCTTTGGATACACAAATGGAAATTGGCAAAAAACTTTTATAGATGAAAAAGTTAAAAAAAATTATGAAAATAAAAGAGGCTGGATGGATAAAAGCGATTTTGCAAAACGAAAATACAGATTTGAAATAGAAGGATATGTAAGTGAAAATGCTGGACTTTTGTTTGATTACTCAAGGAACGATTCGATCATCAAATACAATACAAAAAGCTCTATTTTGGATCCTGAATTTGCAAGTTTTCCAAACGACAAAAGAATAAATGAAAATTATTTTTTAAAAGGCATTTTACATCCAAATCAAAACCTTACAATAAAACCTAATTTTTTATACGCCAAACAAAAAACCAAAAGCTTTATAGAAGATGATAAAAACTCAAATATGAGTAATGAATTTGGAGGATACTCATTTGGAGTCGATGCCGATTTGGCATTAGATAGCATTTTTGTAGAGCAAAGTTTAAATTACAGCGAATTTGAAAGTTCGCGTTATTTTAATTTTAAAGATGGACTTTATATTTATAAAAAATCAAATTTAAAAAACTGGGGAGCTGGCAAAACATCAACTTATGGTGGGCTTAGCGACATAGAACAATTTCAGAAAACATTTAATTATAAACTTGATTTAACTTTTGATGAGCTTAAAACAGGTGAGATTTCGCATAAATTTATAACAGGACTTGAATATATTAACAAATCAGGTAATCATAAAACATTAACTCCGGTAAAAGAATATACTTTTAGCAAACTTCCGACTGGGTATAAGTGTAAAAATGGCGATTTAGAGTGTATAAATGACGATAGTTTCGGTGGAAAAGGACAATTTGCAAACTCGCTTTGGTATTATGGAGATGTTGATAATAAAACCACAATGGATCAAATTTCACTTTATTTAGAGGATGAAATAAGCTACAAAAAGTTTAAATTTAGACCTGGAATCAGAATGCAAAGAGACTCTTTAACAAAAGATTTTTATAAAGCATTAAGATTTGCAAGTCAATATGAGTTTTATGATAAACAATTTATTGGTCTTGGTTTAAACAGATATTATGGAAGAAATATTTTTTATCAAAAACTTTATAATGATACATACAGACATCAAAAAGATTTTATAAAAAATCATCCTGATGATGAGTGGAAATTTGCAGGAAATAATACAAATAGCTATCTCTCAACCCGTTTAAAACTTCCTTACGATGATGAGTTCAGTATTTTTTACAATGGTAAAATTAATAATTTTGACTTAAATTTAAAATATGTTAAACGAAAAAGTAAAGATGAAGTTGTAGGCAAAACTGCCTCAAAGCTTGGACACACACAAAAAATAAATGGCTGGGATGATAACTATGCTATTTATACAAATGAAGGCAAAACAAACAGTGACATTTACACTTTTATTGTAAAAAATAACGAGCCAATTATAATTTTAAATACTCCAAATAACTTTGAAATTTCATACACGCGCATGAAAAGAAAAAGAAATTTTAACAACTATACCGATAAAAATTTAGACACAAAAGTGCTTTATAATGGAAAAATTACCGAAGTTGGGAATTTACCAGTAATTGATTTTTACACTCCAAACTCTTTTAAATTCTCTCATAATGTAAAAATATCAAATTTTGTCATCTCAAATTTTATATCTTACACAGACAAAAGTGATGCATTAATAAAAGAATGGGATAGAAATCATCGAATGACTTCTTATAAAAAGGTTAAAATTCCATCTTATACAACTTGGGATATGAGAATTTCTTATTCTCAAAATTTACACAACGATATAAACTTCTTTACAAATTTAGATATAAATAATATTTTAAATAAAAAATACACTGTTTCAAAAGATCTTGATAATGGTGAAATTTATAACACTTTTGATCCAGGAAGAAATATCTGGCTTGAAATGGGTCTTAAATGGTAAAAAATTGATGAGCTACTTTCTAAGCTCATCATCTTGTCTTTTAGAAATATAATAATAAAATAAAGCTACGATTATAAATAAAATAATAATTAAAAAAGTCATTTTTTACTCTTATAATGGAGTGTAGCCTGTCTTTTGAATTATGAGTTTTGCTTCACTACTTTTTAGCCACTCTAAAAATTCTTTAACACTTTCTTTTTTATTTTCTTTTAGTGTTACTGCATAAAATTTACCAACAAATGGATAAGTTTCATTTAAAATGCTTTGCGAGTTTGGATAAACTCCATTTATTTTAAGTAGTTTTATATCAGAGTTTTTTACCATTTCTTTAGTAAAATACAAAAATGAAAATCCTAAAGCGTTTTTATAATTTTTATAAGTTCCAACACTTTTAACTATGCCAACCATATCATCAACAACATTTGTAGCAGGTGCTTGCATAAGCTTTTTACCAGCCATTATCTTTTCAAGCATAGTTTGCGAACCTGAGTTTTTATCTCTTTGAAATGCTAAAATTGTAGCATTTTTTCCACCAACTTCTTTATAATTTGTAATTTTGCCTGAATAAATTTTAACAACCTCATCAACACTCAAATTATCCAAACTATTTTTTGAATTTACAAAGAAGACAAAAGCTTCTTTACCAATTTCTAAAAACTCCATAGTAACATTTTTATCTTTTGCCAAATTTAGCTGTTCATTAGAAGCACCTGCAACAAAAATAATATCAACTTTTTGATTGATTAAATTTTCATACGCTCCAGTTGTAGTTGAGCATTTTGCTACACTATCTTCGGCATGGCAAGGATAATATTTTAAATTAGAAGGATAAATGCTTTCAACAAAAGCAGCATAAATTGGGTAAAGTGCAGTTGCACCATCGATTAATGGTGGATTATCTTTAAATTTAAAATCACTTTTTATAGAAGCTAAATTTGGATTGTGTAAAGTTATTTTATCTTTTAAGTCTAGCTCTAAATTTGGATCATTAAAGTCAATAAATGGAGCAAATTTATCTAAATTAATCCTAGTATTAACCTGTTTTATATGCAGATCTTTTTCTAAAAAATATGTATAAACTCCAAAAGATAAGGAAATTAAAAGGCAGATAAAAAGCGGTTTTTTATAGTTTTTGCCAGTATCTAAGAGGTTAAAGAAAAATTTCATAAAAAACAACCAAATAAGTAAAATAATTAAGGCATAAACGATGCCTTCGTAATCACCACTGCTATAAACAAAAATATAAAGTCCAAAAAATATAAAACAAATTCCAAAAGATAAAATTCCAACAATTATTAAAATTAAAAGCTTTATCAAATTTATACCTTTTTATATTTTAGATAATTAACATTTTTTAAAAATACCAATTATTTATCTAAATTATCTATTTTAGTCTTTTTTTAACTGATAGCTTGTGAGCCTCTAAGCCCTCAGCTTCGGCTAAGCTCATGCAAATTTCTGAAATTTCATTAAAGCCTTTTTCACTCATTGAAATTATTGAACTTCTTTTTAAGAAATTATATACCCCAAGTGGAGAGAAAAATCTAGCACTTCCACCAGTTGGTAAAGTATGGTTTGGTCCAGCCGCATAATCACCCATCGCCTCAGGTGTAAAATGTCCTAAAAATATCGCTCCAGCGTGTCTTATATATGGTAAATAACTATTTGCATCAGTTGTTTGAATTTCCAAATGCTCAACTGCCAAATCATTTATTAATTTTATAACTTCGCACTTATTTTTTGCTACTATGATAGCAGCTTTTTGCTCAATGCTTTTTTTAGCAATTTCATATCTTTTTAAATTTGGTAAAATTTCATAAATTTCATTTTTAACTTTTTTGGCTAGATTTATAGAACTTGTTACTAAAAAACTACTTGCAAGTTCATCGTGTTCAGCCTGAGAAAGCATATCTATAGCCACTAAATGCGGATCTGAGCTATCATCTGCAATAACTCCTATCTCGCTTGGTCCTGCTATCATATCGATATTTACATCACCAAAAACAAGCTTTTTGGCAGTTGCAACAAAGATATTTCCAGGACCAGTTATAACATCGACTTTTGGAATAGATTTTGTACCATAAGCCATCGCCCCAATCGCACTTGCGCCACCAACTTTAAAAGCTTCTTTTATATCAAGCAAGTACATTGCAGCAAGCAAAAGCTCATTTACTTTTCCACCAACTGCTGGAGTACAAACCACTATTTCTTTAACACCAGCTACTATAGCTGGGATTGCATTCATCAAAAGCGAGCTTGGATATGCTGCCTTTCCTCCAGGTATATAAAGACCAGCTCTATCAACAGGTGTAATTTTTTGGCCTAAAATAGAGCCATCGTTTTCAAAATTAAGCCAAGATCTCTCAAGTTGTTTTTCATGGTATGATTTAATCCTATTTTTAGCTTTTTTAAGAGTATTTTTCATATTATCATCTAAATCATCATAAGCTTTTTTCATACTTTCTTGTGTGATTTTAAGATTGTTTTTTACTTCCCATTTATCAAACTTTAAAATTTGCTCTTTTAGGGCATCATCGCCATTAGTTTTTACCTCGTTGATGATATTTTTAACTATTGCCTCAACACTATCCATATCCAAATTTGATCTATTTACAAGTTTATTAAACTCAAAATCAAAATCTTTATCCATACTATTTAAAAATTTCATAACAATCCTTTGTATTGATATCTTTTTATTTGTGAAATATTTCCCAAAATTCCGCCTTGATGAATGTATAAAAGCGGATTTTTAAACTCATTTAAATTTGATAAAACCGTTAAAAAACCAACTGGATCATAAATAAGATCAAATTCTACACCAGTTTCATTAAAAAGTTCTTTATAAATTTTAAAAAGCTCTTTTTTTGGCTTTGCAAAGTGATACTTTTTTGAAGGATTTAAAATAAATAGGTTTTTTAAATTTCCTAAATTTAAATTTCCAAGCTGTTTTTTAAGATACTCTTTATCCCCAGCACATGGGCATGTAAAGACATTAAACTCGCTATTTTTTGCTAAATATCCTGCACTTGTTCCAGTTCCACTAGGAAGAAAAATATCGAATTTAATATCATTATTTTTAGCAAATTGACTTATATCTTTGGCTTGGGAAATAAAGCCAATTTCTGCCTCTTTTTGAGCAACTCCCTCTTCGATAAAGATAGTTTTTTTATCAACTAAACTAAGAGCAAAATTACGGCGATTTGGCGATATAAAATACTCCATCCCATTTTCTAGTGCAAACTTAAAATTTCCAACTGGATTTTTAGCTAAATTTGAGTTTAAATAACTTATCACATATTTAAACTTTAACCCTTTAAGCTTTGCAAAAACTGAAAGTGAATACATTGCATTTGACTGAGAGGAGCCATTTGAGACAATTGTATCATAATGGGTTAAATCCGCATGTAAAAAATAATCTAATTTTCTTGCTTTGTTACCGTTAAATTCATCACATAAATCACGTCCAAGCAAATCATCTCTAAGTAAAAAAAAATCTAAATTTTTAAATTTTACCTTTTCAATTTTCATATTCTAAGATCTTTTGAATTTCATTAATTGTATTTTTATTAGATAATACAAATTTTATCTCAATTCTTCTACTTGCATCTTTATCTTCAACACCATCTTTCATTACCGGAGACATAAAACTTCTTCCACTTGCTAAAAGATATTTTTTTAGTCTTTCATCTTCATTCCAAGAAGCTATAAACTCCATAACCGAAAATGCTCTAAGCTGAGAAAGCTCAAGATTAAAAAGATAACTTCCATCACTATCTGTGTGTCCTTCAATGATAATTGTGTCTAAATTTTCTCTAATTTCATCGTTTTGCATTAAAACTTCGAAATATTTGCTTAGTGTATTTTTAAGACTTTCTTTTGCCTCATCTTTTAAAGCATATGATCCTTTATCAAATAAAACCGATGATGATAGTCTTAAAGCTCCAGTATTTGGGTCGATACTTACACTATCTCCGAGTTTTTCTTTAATATCGGCTATAACTCTTACGCTAATTCCACTTAAATTTTTTATACGATTTTTTGTAATATTCAAATCATTTAAAATTTTATTAATACTTGCATCTTTTAATGAAATTTGCTCCATTAAATAAGCTATTTTAAGCTCATTTTCATTTAAAGTATTATTCAAGTCTTTATTTAAATCACGCTCTTTTTCATAATCTCCATAAATTTGATGAAGAGTTGCGTTAAGATCTGATTTTTCATCTTTTAAGCTATCAACTATTTTTTTCAAGCTTTCCATTTCAACTATAAAAAATGAGTTTTTTTCTTTTAATTTATTAGTTTCTATATCAAGCTCATTTAGCCTATTGCTAAAAATTTTATTTAATTCCTCAAGCTCTGAGTTTTTTTGCTCTTGAGTTTTTAAACTCGCAAGTGTGCTTAAAAAATCAGCTTCTTTTTCTTTAAGACTGCTTTGAGTTAAAACATATTTTACAATAATTCCACCTATTAAAAGTATAAAAACAAATAAAAGCCCCGCCATAAGATCGGCATACGCTATCCAAAAAGTATCATTTTGCTCTTTTTTTATTTTCATCTGTTTTTCTTCTTTTATTTTTTAGAGTCTTTTTTCTCCACATTATCAAGTGAAATTTTAAGCTCTTCTATAATATTTGTATTAGTATTTTTTTCTTTTTTTAAGCTATCAACAACTTTTTTTATCTCATCAACACTTTTTATCACACTTTGATTAAATATGTTTTGTGTTTCATTTTGCTCGTTTAAAATTTTCTTGTTAAAGCTTTCCAAGCTAGCTTTAAACTCCTCTAAACTATAAATAATCTTATCAGCTAAGTCTTGTAAATTTGTATCCCTTTTATCATTAAACGATAAAAGTTTTTCAAACTGTATTGATAAATTCACATAAATTTCATTTGTATCATCTACTAATTTAGAAAATGAGTTTAACATCTTCTCAAAGTCTTTATTGATGTTTTTTGAAATTTCACTAATGTTAGTAAACAGTGAAATTGTTTCGTTTAAATTTGATGAAGTTGTTTTTAAAGAGTTTTTTTGCAATTCAAGCATCTCTTCAAATGTGTGAAAATTCTCTTTCATAGCAGTGCGTAAGTTTTTAGTAAATTCAGCATTAAAAACAGTTTCAAAGCTATTTGCAACTTTTTCATTTTGATTTAGTATTTCACTCATAAGACTTTGCGAAATTTCATCCTTTTCCCAAAAGAAATTCTTAGTCACACTTTTATATCTATAAATAATACTTTCAAATCTACTTAAACCTTTTTTTTCAAAATATATCCACCACAAAGCCAAAAATATACCATAAATAGAAACATAAAAAGCTGTTCCAACTCCTCCTAGAAGTTGAGCTATTTCTGCTTCAAGTGAGTTTATATTGGTTGATGAAAAATGTGGCATTGAGATGGCTATACTTATAAAAGTTCCTAAAATTCCAAGCATAGGAAAAACACCAGCTGCAACTGAAGCGTAGTTTTCATTTCTTAAATTATTTGTAAAATTATCGCTAAAACTTTCAAATGGTGCGTTTGATTTTTTTCTATTTCCAACGACCATTAAATGACTCATTATGTATTTTTTAAGCTCATCTTTGAAAATAGCACTTCTGCTTTCAAATAAACAACATCCATATTCTGCATTATGTCTTGCAAAAATCAAAGCTATGAAAAGTAAAAATCCAAGCATAACGATAGAGTGAGATTCTACTTTTAAGCTTATATAATTTAGATATCCTGATAGAAAAATTAAAAATACTAAAACAGGAATAAAAACTATTTTTATATAAACTCCAAAAAGAGATCTTTTAGACTCTTTTAATAGACTAAACTCATCAGTTATTTCATTTTTACTTTCCATAATATTTAAATCCTAATTTTTATTTATACAATTTAAATCTTCAAAGGCTTCCATTAATCTTTTTACCATACTTTCCTCACCAGCTCTTAACCATTTTCTAGGATCGTAATATTTTTTATTTGGGCTATGTTCACCTTCTGGATTTCCGATTTGCCCTTGTAGATAATCTCTATTTTTAAGTTCATATTCTCTAACACCATCCCAAAAAGCCCATTGAGTGTCTGTGTCGATATTCATTTTTATAACACCATAACTTACGGCATCTTTTATATCTTCTATATCACTTCCACTACCGCCGTGAAATACAAAATTTACCGGCTTATCGCATTTTGTATTAAATTTTTCTTTTACAAATTTTTGGGAATTTTTTAAAATTTCAGGTCTTAGAACAACATTACCTGGTTTATATACACCGTGAACATTACCAAAACTTGCTGCAATTGTAAATTTATCACTTATTTTACCAAGTCTTTCAAATGCTTGAGCAACATCTTTTGGCTGAGTATATAAAAGTGCATTATCAACATTTGTATTATCAACACCATCTTCTTCTCCACCAGTTACTCCAAGCTCAATTTCCAAAGCTATGTCTAATTCACTTAGAGTTTTAAGATACTGCTCACAAGTACTTAAATTTTCATCCAAACTCTCAACACTTAAATCAAGCATATGAGAAGTAAAAAGTGGTTTTTTAAAAAGCTTAATGTTTTCTTTGCTAGCTTCAATTAAAGAATCAATCCAAGGAAGAAGTTTTCTAGCAGCATGATCAGTATGTAAAATCACAGGAATGCCATAATGTTTTGCTAGCAGATGAACATGTCTTGCTCCGCTGATTGCCCCCAAAACATCGGCTTCTTGGCAGGTTTTTCCTGCCACAAAACCTGCTCCACCATTTGAAAACTGGACTATTACGGGTGAATTGACTTTTTTTGCGCTTTCTAAAACTGCATTTATAGAATTTGTTCCAACTACATTAACAGCTGGTATAGCAAATCCCTCACTTTTAGCGTAATTATAAAGCTTAATCGCTTCATCGCCACCTAAAACACCTGCATTTACAACATCTAAAACACCCATTTAAAATCCTTATTTTTTATTTTTATATTCAATTTTTGCTTTTGATTTTAAATCTTTTACTTTTTTCTCAAAATCTGCTTGAAATTTTTCTTGTTTTACAATGCTTTTAATATAGTCTTTAACTTCAGCTAGACCAAGTTGTTTTTTATCTTTTGCATCGTTTTTAAGTATTACGTGATAGCCAAATTGAGTTTTTACAGGAGTTTTAGTAAGCTCACCTTTTTTAAGCTTATTGGCTGCTTCACCAAACTCAGGAACCATTTGCTCTTTTACAAAGTATCCTAAATCTCCACCATTTTGTTTACCACTTGGATCAAGACTTTTTTCTTTTGCAATTTCAGCAAATTTTTTCTTTAGCTCATCACCTTTTAGCTTGCTTAAATCAGCTATTATTTTTTTAGCATCATCTTCTTTTTCAACTAAAATATGGCTAACTGCAATAGCTGCTGGCTCAATAAATTTATCTTTATTTTTATTATAAAAATCCTCTATTTCTTTGTCGCTTACTTTTGTGTTGTTAAGCTCTTTTGCTTGCCAAGCTCTTAAAGCAATATCATCTTTTACAATTTCAAGCTGTTTTTTATAAAGCTCATCTTTTTCAATACCGCTTTTTTTAGCTTCATTGATTAAAACTCTTAAATCAATTGCTCTATCAATTACTTGATTTTGAATCTCAGCTGGAAGAGTTTCAAAATTAACTCCTGGCATTCCTGCAAGCATAGGCGCAAGATCAACATCAGTGATGTCCTTTCCATCAACTGTTGCAAAAACTTTAGCATTTAAACTCATAGCTACTGCTAGGCTTAAAGCTGTAAATAAAACTTTTTTCATATAAAACCTTTCTTAAAAAATTAAATTATTATATCTAGTAATAGTAAAGAAATGTTGAATTTTTGTAAAATTTAGGCTAAAATCCTTAAAATGAGAACCAAAAAAGAGATAAATTTAATAAAAGAGTTATTTTTAAAGCATTTTGATAAACCAGTTACAGAACTTAAATTTAAAAATCTTTATGAGTTGGTAGTTTGCGTTATGCTCTCAGCACAATGCACCGACAAAAGAGTAAATCTAATAACACCTGCTTTATTTAGCGAATTTCCAGATATCAAGTCTTTATCAAAAGCAAATTTAAACTCACTTAAACTTCTTATAAACTCATGTAGTTTTTTTAACAATAAAGCCGAAAATTTAATAAAAATGGCAAAATCTGTTATGCAAAATTTTGGCGGTGAAATTCCACTAAATAAAAAAGATCTTATGAGTTTGGCTGGAATTGGGCAAAAAACAGCAAATGTTGTTTTAATAGAGTTTAAAGGTGAAAATTTAATGGCAGTTGATACGCATGTTTTTAGAGTTTCACATAGACTTGATTTAAGCAAGGCAAAAACGCCAGAACTTACAGAAGTTGATCTAGTAAAAGCTTTTAAAACCGAGCTTAACTACCTTCATCAAGCAATGGTGCTATTTGGAAGATATACCTGCAAAGCGGTTAAGCCAAATTGCAAAGAGTGCTTTTTAAATGAAATTTGCAAAAGTAAGGATAAAGTTATTTAAAACATCATCCTTACTAAAATTTTAAGCATTTTTTACAATTTCATCAACCACTTTATATATTAAATCAGCAGATTTTATTTCTAGTTTTTCATTTATGCCATGTGGAGCAAAAATATTTGGCCCAATAGAAGCAACCTTCAAATCACTTTGTTTTGCTAGAAAAACCCCACATTCAAGCCCAGCATGAACAGCTACAAATTTTGCTTTTTTATTATATTTTTGCATATTTTTTAAAATAAATTTAGCAAATTCGTTGATTTCAGGCCTCCAAGGAGTAGTTTGATTTTCAGTTCTTATGTCGAAATTAAAACTTTTTGCCAAAGTTAAGGTTTCAAATTTGGAGTTTTCAAGTCCTTTTGCACTCATTGATCTTGCAAAAAATAAAACTTCGAATTTATTATCTACTTCTTTTGCAGTTGAGAGATTTATACTATCCTCTGGAGTATTAACTTCTGTATTAAAAGCCCTTACTCCCTGTGAGAAAATACAAAGCATATTTAAAAGCTCATCACTAAATTTATAAATTTTACTCTCTTTTTTACCTATAAAATCAGCTTTTATAAAATTTGGAATTTCTTTTAACTCTTTAAAAAATATAACTTTTGCATCTACTTTTGCAGCAATAGAGTTTCTTCTTTCTCCACCGTTAAAATAGGCTATTTTACCATCATTTTCTTTTATAAATCTAGCCATGGATTTAATAGCATTTGGAATATTTTCATGGATTTGTATGCCGCTATGTCCGCCTGGAAATTTATCATTATCATCTATTTTTAACTCATATAAAAAGCCATTGCAATCTATTTTTTCTAAATTTCTAAATGCATACATATCAACGCTTCCTGCACACCCAATCGATACTTTATCATCTTCTTCGCTATCTAAATTTAGCAAATTTGGACTTTTTATAACTGAGTTAAATCTTGCAACACCCCAAAGTCCAACTTCTTCATTGTTAGTAAAAACAACTTCAAAATTATCATATTTATCCATCATACTCATCATTATAGCTACTCCAATGCCATTATCGGCTCCAAGACTTGAGTTTTTTGCCATCAAAAAACCATCTTTTTCAAAAGTTTGAATATTTGGAGCTTCACCTACACAAACCATGTCATAGTGACTTTGCAAACAAATTCTTGGGTTTCCTTTAAAAGCATGTATATTTCCAGCCTCATCAACACTTGCTTTAAAGCCATTTTTTTCGCAATGCTTTAGTAAATATTCTTTCATTTTATCCGTTTCAAAACTACCATGAGGAATTTTACAAATTTCTTTAAAATACTCCATATAACTTTTCATTTTTTAGTCCTTTTAAATAAAAATTAAGGTATTATACCCTAATTTATTTAGGATTTAATGATGAATTTAGACGAAATACGAGCAGATAAATTTAAAGAATTGGATTTAAAAATTTATAAAAATATTTGGGAAAAAATCTCAAATTTAAACACTGATTTTGATATAAAATGCAAATTTGAAGACATTGTTGATATTGAAATTTTAGATGAAAAAGCAAATTTAGATGAAATTTTACAAATAGCTCTTATGCTCAAACCTTGGCGAAAAGGCCCTTTTAAAATTCATAATAAATTTGATGAAATTTTTATAGATAGTGAGTGGCAAAGTTTTATTAAATTTAATAATTTATTACCATTTTTAAATTTAAAAGATAAAGTTGTTGGTGATATTGGATGCAATAACGGATATTATCTTTTTAAAATGCTTGAAATGGACGCATCAAAACTTGTGGGATTTGATCCAAGTATTAGAACTTTTTTACAATTTGAGTTTTTAAATAAATTTATAAAAAGCAATATTAAATATGAGCTTTTAGGCGTAGAACATCTGCCTTTTTATGAGCATAAATTTGATACTTTATTTTGCCTTGGAGTAATTTATCATAGAAGTGATCCAGTAAAAATGCTAAAAGATATAAAACTTTCTTTAAATAAAAACGGAGAGATTTTTTTAGATACAATGTATTTAGACATGGATAGTGAGTTTGCTTTGGTTCCAAAAAATAGTTATTCAAAGATGAACAATATTTATTTTATCCCAACTATTAAGGCTTTACAAAATTGGTTTGAAAAAGCTAAATTTAAAGATTTTGAAGTACTTACTACAAAAACAACATATTTAAACGAACAAAGAAAAACTGAGTGGATAGATGGTGAAAGCCTTGGTGATTTTTTAGATCCAAACGATAGCTCTAAAACTATCGAAGGCTATCCAGCACCTAAAAGAGTTTATGTCAGGGCTATAGTTTAAATTTATCAAAAAACCACATAAAACAAAATGCTAAACTTGCTGGTTTTGGGATATTTTCATCATAAATAAACTCTTTTGCTTCTTTTATAGGCAGATAAAAAATCTCTATTTTTTCATCATCTATCCCACCTCCAACAGACACTTTCATCTCATCTGAAACCTCGGCATAAAAAAATGTCTGTTTAGATGCCGCAGTTCCTAAACTACCATAAAATGAAGCTATTTTTTCTACACTATCAACCCTGTATCCACACTCTTCTAAAATTTCTTCTTTTATTGTATTTTCTTCACTTAAATTTTTATCCATTATGCCAGAACAAAGCTCATAGCTTATTCCATTTTCGCTTAAATTAATACTATCTTTTTCACATTTTAATAAAAGTGGAATGCGAAGCTGTTTCACAAGAACAAAAGCTTTTTTATCTGCATCAAACAGAAGAACTGAAACACTATCATGAACACTTATACATTCCCATTTTAATAGTTTTTTATCAAGCTCATACTCAACTAAAAATGGCTTTACAAATTTAGGATTTTCCAAACTTTTTATATTTTTTATTTTATAACTCATTTTAAATTTTTCCAAACTCTATAAAAGTATCCAAGACGCAAGCGCTAAGAAACTAAAAAAGCCAATTATATCAGTTCCTGCTGTTAAAATAACAGATGAGCCAACGGCTGGATCGATGTTAAATTTCTTTAATGTTAGAGGGATTATAGCTCCTAAAAGTCCAGCGCAGCCCAAAGTTATAAGCATGGCAAGAAATATAACAACTCCAAGCATAGGTTTATTAAACCAAAGATATGCGATAATTCCAACTAAAACGGCAAAAGTAATTCCATTTATCAAAGATATCGTAAACTCTTTTTTAATAACTTTTTTAGCATCTTTAAACTCAATGTCCCCTAGTGCTAAACGTCTAACTGTAACAGTTAATGCTTGCGAGCCTGTATTTCCTCCAAGAGAAGCTACTATTGGCATTAAAACAGCAAGTGCTACAAATGATTCAATAGTTGAATCAAAAATTCCTATAATAAAAGATGATAAAAATGCAGTGATTAGATTAAAACCTAGCCAAACAGCCCTTGATTTACTAGCTTTTAATGCACCATAATCATCTTCTTCAACTTCATCATCAACACCAACAAGGTTATAAATTTGTTCAGTTGCACTTTCTCTTACAAAGTCATGAATATCATCAGGCGTAATTCTTCCAAGCAAAATACCATTTTTATCAACAACTGGCAAAACTGATAAATCAAAATCTTGGAAAAGTATAGCTACATCTGAAATTTTATCTGTATCTAAAGCAAATTTTGGTTTAAAAGCATCAGGTTTTGCACTTTTAACAACTTCATCTATGGTTAGACTGAAATTATAAATTATAAGATCCGATAGTGGGATACAGTATTTTAAAACTCCTTTTTCGTCAACTGCACAAAGCTGATAAGCCATCTCTATTTCGCCACTGTGTCTTAAGTCTCTTAATCTGTCAACCGCCTCCATAACAGTTTCATTTAAATTTGCTTTAAAAACTTCAAGTTGCATATAGCTTCCTGCTTCATCATCCTTATAGGCAGAAAGTTTTAAAATATCTTTTTTATCTTCATCATCAAGTTCATTAAATATTGTTTTAGCTTTTATTTCATCTATGTCTTTGATATAGTCTAAAAGCTCAAATTGATCATCGCTTTCAAGTTCTTCTATGGCATTTACAAGTTTTTCTTTTGGAATGTTTTCAAGAACGTCTTTAAGCATATGCTCAGGCATTTCAATCGCAGAAGTCGAAAGGCTTTCTAAATCGAGTTTGTGTAAATATTTATAGTATAAATCTTCATCTTCTTTTTTTAATATTTTTAAACATTCAGCTATATCATCAGGGCTTAACTCTTCTTTATTTAAACTACTTAAATGTTCATCAAGTCTATTTTGTGCTTCTAAAAGCTCTTTATTTTCTATATTTTCCATATTTGCCCTTTTTTATAATTTTATAACCACTAAAACTCTATAAAATTTTCAAAATCAATAAATTTGGAAGGATTGTGATATCCACCCATAGCCATTTGTAAAATTTCATTTTGAGATTTTATATATTTTTTAAATCTTTTCTTCTCTTCTTTTTCAAGTTCTATATTTTCCTTAGCAACTTTTACAACTTTTTCAAAATCCATTGCTTTGTTATTTTTATAAAGTCCAAGATGCAGGTGTGGTCCTGTACTCATACCCGTATTTCCAACAAAAGCAACGATATCTCCTTGTGAAATTTTTCTTCCTTTTTTCATTCCTTTTGCAAAACCGTTCAAATGGGCATACAAAGACTTATAACCATTTTGATGTTGAATTTCAAGTGTTTTACCATATCCGCCTTTATTTCCCACAAAAACCACAGTCCCACTTCCAACTGCCTTTATAGCAGTTCCTCTTGGAGCAGCATAATCTGTGCCAAGATGAGCTCTATATCTTTTTAATACAGGATGATATCTTTTTGGAGTAAATTTTGATGAAACTCTAGCTCCTGGAATTGGAAGTTTAAACAAAAAATTTTGACTTATTTTACCATTTTCATCATAAAATTTTGATTCAAAATAATAAATATAATTACTTTTTTTATTTTCTTCTATCATAGCTGATAAAATTTGAGGACTTCCGTAAGGTTTTCCAAGTCTAAATCTTTGAGTATAATTTATAGCGATTTGATCACCTTTTTGAAGACGTGAAAAATTTACTCTTCCTTTAAAAGCATTTGTAAAAGAAGCAGCAAGCTTACCATCTCCAGTTGCATTATTTATGTCTAAATATGGCATAGTTTCGACAGTTAAACCCAAAGTATTATCTGTTTGTGTAAAAATTGTTGGAGTAAAAGTAAGATTAAATTTATCTTTTTCATCTTTATAGATGTGAATTTGAAGTTCTTCTGTTATTGGTATTAAAATTTGTTCTAAATTTCCATCTTCATCTACAAGTTTCTCACATTCTACATCAGCACCTATTTCAGTGGCTAGTTCTTTGTCATCTTGCGATAAATCATAATAAAGACTTAATGGCAAGTTTGAATCTTCTAAAAAATGTAAAAATGTTTTTCCATTTGGCCAGTTAAATTTTTGAACAGTGCTAACATTTGCAAACAAGCTTAAATTTAAGATAAAAAAAATAAATGCTTTTTTAAACATAATTCCTCTTTTTGAAATTTTGACTAATTTTTTATAATACTATATTTTTTTTGATAGCTGGTAAATGAACTAAATTTATATTGTATAGGCATGATAAAAAACCAATATGGTAAGCTTTTTAACAACAAAACATTTTAAAACACATAAATGTTTCATATAATTTTTCCTAAGTTTAAATCAATCAAGTAAATTATTTATATTTTTAAATTTTAAATACATTGGTATTGGTCACTATAAATACAAAATTCTAATTCACACATGTATGTAAAAAATTATCAATACTTTTTAACATCTTTTAAAAATTTCAATTTTTCTTATTTTATTCAAAACAACAATAAATTTGATTATATTTTAAAAAAATATATTTATAGTTATTTTATAGTTTAAAATCAATATAAGAAAATTAAAAATTTATCAATTATTATTTAAATTTTAATTTTTATTTATTTTTGTATTTATTTATATATCTATACTTAAATAGAAATTAACTTAAAAAATCTGATTTTGGATACTAAATTTTACTATATTTTATTTTATTTCAATTTTATATTGATATAATCGAATATTAATGACATTAAAAAAGTATTTATGAACCAAGAAAAAAATAGAACTAAAAATTGCCAATTTTTAATGGATAAAACATTTTTTATCCTAGCCATCAAAGATGTTAAAAATGTGGATGCAGAACAATTTAAAAATTCACTTAAGTGATAAAATGTAATTACCAAATAAAAAGGACACAAAATGGAATATATTTTTAGTATACATAAAAAAAACAGCGATAGTCTTATTTGTCAATTTAATGATGATGGTTTTTGTGAATATATTAATTTTTTATCTATTTTTTTTAAAATAAGAAAAAATGGTAAGTTATATATAATTTTAGACTTAAATTTAAAAATGACTGAGGATATTAAGGCAAAATATGAGTCTTTCTTTAATGAAAATAAAAATAAAATATTTTTTAAAATAAAATCCATACTGGATAAAATAAAACTAAATGAATATTTTATTATTTTACCTAAAGAACTAAAAGATAGCAAAGAAAAAATATGTATTCAAATCTTGTTAGAAACATTGAATTATACCGAGGATAACCAAGAAAGAGCTAAATATTTTGAAAATAAAATGAAGCAATATGACAAATTTGATGAAATTTTTGAAAATTATGATATTAAATTATTTGATAAAGATATGAGAATAAAAATAGGCGAATCAGACAAAAACAAAAGAGTGTGTAGGTTTTGTGGGAAAAACAGTAAAGGAACTAACTTTAGAAATAAAGCACACGCAATATCTGAAAGTTTGGGATTTAAAAATATAATATCAAATGAAGAATGCGATGAATGTAATAAAAAATTTGGAGACAGTATAGAGCAGGATTTATTAGAGTGGTTAAAACCTTTTATACCAGTTTTTAAAATAAAAGGTAAAAAAGGACATCCAGAGTTCAAATATCAAAATGGTTCTATGAAATATATAGAAGAGAAGGACATAATTGCAATATGGTCTAAAGATAATACTTTTAATCAAAAAACAAAAGAATTTAATATCAAATTGGATTCATACAGAAAAATAAAACCTGTCAATATATATAAAGCTCTAGTTAAATATGCAATTGGCACTATAGAAAATAAAAAAGTTTTAGATAAATTTAATAAAACTATAAAATGGATAAATTCAGATATTAAAGCAGATAAACTTCCAAAAATACCTTACTGTATCACGCCGATAGATATGGGTATTGCACTAAAGACATATTTTAGAAAAAATCATGATAAGTCCTTGCCTTATATGTTTTGTAATTTGAGTTTTAATTGTTTACAAATATTTTTTATAATTCCTTTTTCAGATGACGACTCTTGTAATTTTACAGAAGACAAGGAGTATAATACATTTATAGACAGAATACCATTTTTTAAATTTCACCCTGAAAATTGGATTTTTCAGGACTTCTCTTCAAATAGTGAAGTCAAAATAAATCCTAGCATAAAAATGCAAGAAAATAAATAATATTTATGATATGGATTCAAATATGCGGATCGTTTAATTATTAATTTGTCAAGAGATTAATTTATGCTTATAGCCTAAATTGAAATCATTATAAATCACTAGAGTATATTTAAATTTTACCTTTTTATTTCAAATATATCTCTTGCAAAATTTGTAAAAATATGCTACTTAACAAACATTCAAATACTTTTTTTATAGAGTTTATTCCTTGTTCTAAAGAACAGCTATCCTTGAAGAAAATTTGATTTTTAAATTTGGAAATAAAATATAATTTTTGTCTTTTTGCTCGCACTCTAAACATTACACTTTTGCATAATATATTTTCAAGCTCTATCTACAAAATGTTTGTTATGCTAAGCTTCATAATTTTAAACAAATTTATAAAAATATTGATAGTTTTAACTCTATTCCATGCAAGAGTGCTTTTTTATATGCAAATCAATTTTTCCACAAGTTTTGATAAATTACCTTGAATTTGAGTGTTTACTTTAATCATGACCATCATTAAATCAATCTCTTTTGAAATCTTAAATACTTAGTTTTATATTTTTATTTATCACAACTGGATATTTACCTTGTAAACAGCTTATTTGCTATGGTTTATCAAACCTCCAAATTCTAAGAAAATATATTAATTTTTTTTATATACATCTTTTTTATATGAGGATAAAAATTTATCTTTATTTGTATTAAAATGTACTAAAAAAATGCGCAATTTCAACTAAGATATATTTACAATATCTTTCATTGCAATAGCTAACATAGAATGTTTTAACTAATCTGTCCTTATGCCAAATGATACGATGACAAAAAGCCATTTGGAGTGTCTATTTCATATTATAAGCAACTTTTTACTCTTGAATCTGTCATATTAAGAGATAAGATATTTAAAAACAATATTTTGCAAATGAGATTTAGCGTTCAACATAGAAAAGCACACTTAAAAACATAATGACAACATAGTCAAAATAAATAATCTTTTAAGGCTTTTGATTAATTTTATTGATTATTTTAAACCTCGTAAATAATTTTAAATACCTTGTTTTTTAAGTACATACTTTAAATTTTTAACTATTTTATAATCATTATTTCAAAAAACAACTTTCATCTTTTTGTAAAAAAATAGATTTCTCAAACATTAACTAAAAATTTAGTATAATGATTTAATTTTTTTCAAGGAGTAATTTTGAGATATTTTATAACTATTTTTGTTTTTATACTTTCACTTGCAAGTGCGGCAAATTTTTCCATGCCAACCTATACTTCAAATTTGACATCTGTAAAAAATGGCTATGGCAAAGTTATCGATAGTCCTGATATTATAATTGGAAGTAGCGGAATTGTAATGCATACTTTTAATAATGGTGAAAGTTCAATCATCGCAAGAGCAGTAGTAACTGATAAAAGTGCAGGTTTTGCAACTGTGAGATTTGAAGTTTTTTCAGCACTTGCTCAGCCAGCTCTTCCAGTTCCAGGAATTTTGCCAAAAGCCGGTGATAAAGTGATATTAAACTATCTTTATAATAGAGCAATAATAGTAGTTCCAAATGAAGAAATTTATAACCAAATCACAAACTCATTTCCAAATATTCATTTTATAAATCCAGATCTTGCAGCATCACATCTAAACGCTTATAGAAAACCAAATCCATCTCGTGATGATTTTAGAAAAATTTGTTCTCAAACTGTTGCTGGACTTATATTTATAGCCATGGATAAAAAGGCTGTTTTTGCAGATTGTGGAAGTTTTGAAATTTTAAAAAGTTTTGAAACAGGCGAAATTAAAAACTATCAAGTACCATTTTTTAGCAACGTTTATGGCATCGCACCTGCTTGGTGGAAATGGGAAAGTGATTATATAACAGATTATAATAAACATTATAAATTTTTACTAGATATTAAGGATTAAATTTTGGAACAAATTCATATAGATTTTTTTAAAAAGCTTTTAGGCGAGGACAATGCATATTTTGACGAAGCACATAAATTTGCTTATTCTTATGATGCAACAAGAAAAAGATTTAAGCCAGATGCTGTTTTGTATCCAAAAGATGAAAATGATGTAAGTAAAATTTTAAAATACTGCAACGATAACTTAATAACTGTAATTCCAAGAGGCGCTGGAAGTGGCTTTACAGGTGGGGCTTTAGCAGTTAGTGGTGGAGTTATAATATCTTTTGAAAAATATATGAATAAAATACTTGAGATTGATCTTGAAAATATGGTAGCAGTTGTCCAGCCTGGAGTCATAAACATAAATTTACAAAAATCAGTTCAAAAACTAGGACTTTTTTATCCACCTGATCCTGCAAGCCAAACATACTCTACAATAGGTGGAAATGTAGCTGAAAATGCAGGTGGAATGAGAGCTAGCAAGTATGGTATAACAAAAGATTATGTTATGGCATTAAGAGCTGTACTTCCAAATGGAGAAATCATAAGAGCTGGCAAAAAAACCATAAAAGATGTAGCAGGATATAACCTAGTAGGAATTTTAACAGCAAGCGAGGGAAGCTTGGCTGTAATCACAGAAATTACTCTTAAATTAATAGCAAAACCAAAGCTTAAAAAAACAGCTTTTGGAGTTTTTAAAAGTGTAAATGAAGCTATGAATGCAGTTTATAAAACTCTTTCAAGTGGAGTTAAGCCAGTAGCAATGGAGTTTTTAGATAATTTAAGCATAAAGGCCGTTGAGGAAAATTTCCACAAAGGACTTCCAAAAGATGCTGGGGCTATTTTAATAACTGATGTTGATGGGGATTTAGAAATTTCACTAGATAAAGACTTAGAAATTATAGAAAAAGTATTTAAAGAAAATGGTTGCTTTAATTTTATCATCGCAAAAGATGAAAAAGAAAGTAATGATTTATGGTTTTCTAGAAGAAATTGCTCTCAAGCAATTACATGTTATGGAAGTTTAAAAATAAATGAAGACATCACAGTTCCTCGCTCAAAACTCCCTGCTCTTTTAGAAAAAATAAATGAAGTTTCTAAAAAATATGATGTTTTAATCCCTTGTTTTGGGCATACTGGCGATGGAAATGTTCATACAAATGTAATGGTTGATAAAAGCAATGAAGATGAAGTTAAAAAAGGATATGCTGCTATTGAGGAGATTTTTAAGATTACTATAGACCTTGGAGGAACTCTAAGTGGAGAACATGGTATAGGAATTTCAAAAGCACCATATATGAAGCTTGCTTTTAGCGACGCTGAAATGGAACTTTTCAGAGCTATTAAAAAAGCTTTTGATCCAAATAATATCTTAAATCCAAATAAAATGGGGCTTTAAATTTAGCCCTAATTTAAATTTATGAACAAAATAGAATTTAGTAAATTTATAAATTTTATTTTTATAGTCTATCTTATTTGTCTACTTCGTTTAGCTGTTTTTAGAGATAGTTTTAGTATTTTTCATATATTTGAAGTTGGCGAATATAATTTGTCTTTTTTTAGTGATTTGGCTGAAATTTATAAAAATGATAAAAAGATTTTTCTAATTTTATTTTTGGGAAATTTAGGTTGGTTTTTCCCTTTTGGAGCGTATTTAAGATATAAAAACATAAGCATTTTAAAAATTTTATTTTTTAGCTTTTTGTTTTCATTGCTAGTTGAAAGTTCGCAATTTATTTTTAAATGTGGTATTTTTGAAATAGATGATTTGATTTTAAATACAATTGGTGCAGTGCTTGGAGCTATATTTATAAACATTATATTAAATTTTAAAAAGGAAAAAAATGATAAAAAAAATAAAAGATTTTTATAATAAATTTTATGATAGAGATTTAGTGCATTTTGCTGCAAGTCTTAGCTTTTACACTATGCTTTCTATCATTCCACTTTTGCTTTTATCATTTACGATTTTTACCCAACTTCCAAGCTTTGAAGAGTATCTAGATAGAATAAAAAGTTTTATTTTTGAGAGTTTGCTTCCATCTCATCAAGAGATAATTTCACAATATTTAGAACAGTTTTTATCCAATAGTTTAAATTTAGGACTTATTGGTTTTGTTGCGATTATATTTTCAACAACAGCTTTTTTTGATAACTATAAATATGTAGTAAAAAAGCTAACTACATCTTCGGCAAGTGGGTTTTGGCAAGATTTTAGTAAATACTGGACTTTGATAACCCTTGCTCCACTTGGACTTGGACTATCATTTTATTTAACAGCTAAATTTCAAATTTTACTTAATCAAACAGAGCTTACAAAATGGATAAATTTAGCCATTTTTTTACCATATATCATTATTTGGGTGATTTTTGCCATAGTTTATAAAATATCAATCAACAAGCAAACTTCTAATAAATTTATTTTATTTTCATCATTTATAACAAGCCTTGCATGGAATGGCTCGAAATTTGCTTTTATAAAATACACTTTTTATAACAAAACTTACACCAGTATTTATGGCTCATTTAGTATTTTACTCTTTTTTCTTTTATGGATTTATATAAGTTGGATTATATTTTTATATGGATTTAAAATTTATACCCTCTTAGATGAAAAAAATGGGAATGAGACCAAAAATTGGGAGCAAAATAGCTACTAATCTGTTTTTAATAGCTACAAAATTTAATAAATTTAAACTATAAAAAAGCATTGGCGGTATGAAAATCTCATAAGTTTTAATGTTGTAGTTTAAAAAATTAAGCAGCAACTCATCCATTAAATTTCCAGCTCCAAAAATATGCAAAAATAAACTTAGTGGATAAAAAATAGTAAAAATATATCCGATTGGAATAACTGCAATTTGCGAAAAAGTAAAAGTGTTAAAATAATAATAAACAGGTATATTCATCGCAAAAAATACATAAATATTAAAAACTAAAATATGTTTTAAAATGCCTATTTTAGTGCTTTTAAATAAATTTTTAAAGTGATGTAAATACAAATAAATATAAAAAACTCCAAGACAAGAAAAGTAAAATCCAACCGAAAAAACCAAATTTGGCATAAAACAAATACTTATAATTATCGTTAAAAACAGTGTCCAAAATGAAAAAATCTTTAAATTTTTAACTAAAAATAAAAACGCCAAAGCACTCATTAAAAGTGAGCGTAAAAACGCAGGTGTAAAATCAAGCAAAAAAAGATAAAAAACCATTAGTAAAAACGCCACTAAACTTATATCAAAATACCTACTTCTATAAGGGAAAAATCTATTTTGAAAAAAACGATATATCGGAGTTAAAATTAAAAAAATAGTTGTAAAAATTATACCAAGATGAAACCCGCTAATCGAAACAACATGAGCAATCCCCCACTTTGTAACATCATTTCTTAATTCTTTTGAAATGGGTGTTGCAAGATAAAGTGTAGAGTAAAGTTCTTTGATTTTGTCATTTTCATGTTGATTTGAGATGAAATTTATCAAATTATTTTTAAAATTTGGACTATTTTGAAGTTTTTTTATATTAAAACTTTTTAAATAAAAACTTTTTTTAATATACTCTTTAAATGTTACTTTATCAGTTATAACTCCAAGCTTAATATTATCATATCTTTTTAGCTCATTTTCCTTTTTTGTAGTGGTATAAAAGCTAAAATCACCATTTTTAAGCTTTAGAACTCTGTAAGTTTTATCATTTTTTGTTTTTAAATATGACTGCTCCACTACAGCATCAACATATCTAAATTTCAAAGTTTTGAAATCTTTAAATTTATAAAACTCATAACTTAAATTTAACCCAAAAATTGTAAAAGCAACTATAAAAAATAGTAAAAGCTCTTTTTTTGAGTTAAATAAATTATTCATTCTATTATTTAGCAAATCTATTTTTAAATTTTAATCACAACATAAAATTTAAAAACTTTTATTATCTAACTATCCTCTAAAAGCTTGCTTACTAAGATATTGCTTGTATCTTTATGTTTTCTTATATTTTTAGCAAGCTTGTTATAATACTCTTCTAAAAACTCTTGGCTATTTAGAGGATTTTCAGAACTTAGTTTTACATACTCTCCATCATTTCGAAGCTCAAACGCTAAAGAGGTGTCATTTAACTGAACATTTAATATATCAATCATCTTATTTTTTAAGCTTTCATTAAAAATAGGAGTCATCAATTCAAGTCTTCTTTCTAAATTTCTAGGCATCCAATCAGCACTTGAGATATAAATTTCAGGACTTGAATGTTTAAAATAAAAAATTCTTGCGTGTTCTAGGTATTTACCAACTATAGAAATTACTCGTATATTTTCACTCATTTCAGGAATTCCTGGTCTTAAACAACAAATTCCTCTAACGATAAGTTCTATTTTTACACCTGCTTTGCTTGCGCTAGTTAAAGCTTTTATCATATCAGAATCAACCAAAGCATTCATTTTAGCAATTATATGCCCATCGCTTCCTTTTTTTTCTTCTACTTTTATCATCTCAATTAAGCGCTCTTTTATCTGCATTGGTGACATAGAAAGCGTTTGCAATACTCTATTTTTATTATATCCTGATAGAATATGGAAAAAAGTTGTAGTGTCTTTGGCAAATCTTTCATCAGTTGTAAAAAAACTTGCATCTGTGTAAATTTTTGAACTACTTCCGTTGTAATTTCCAGTTCCAAGATGCATATAAAATTTTAGTTTATCACCACTTTTTCTAATTATTTGTGTTGATTTTGCATGAACTTTAAATCCTGGTATTCCATAAACCACATGAGCTCCAGCACTTTCTAGCGATTTTGCCCAGTGAAGATTATTTTCTTCATCAAATCTTGCTTTTAATTCAACCATTACAGTTACTTGCTTGCCATCATTTGCTGCATCTATTAAAGAAGCTACTATAGGAGAGTTTTTTTCAACTCTGTAAAGTGTCATTCTAATTGATACCACCTTAGGATCTTTTGAAGCTTCTTTAATGAGTTGCTCAACTGGGTTAAAACTTTCATAGGGGTGATAGATTAAAATATCGCCTTTATCCATTGTCTCAAATATTGACTCATTTTCATTAAAAGGTGGTAAAATTTTTGGAGAATATGGCGGAAGCGCTAGATTAGAAAAATTTTTATTTCCAACAACCCCCCAAAGACCATCAAGTGAAAGTGGTATATCATACTCAAAAATATCTTTATAAAAAACATTTATATGCTCATTTAAAAACTTAGTTATATCAGGATCTGCATTTTTTGCTATTTGAAGTCGGACAAATGCACCTTTTCTGCGAAGTTTTAACCCTTGTTCAAGTATCATCATAAAATCATCAGCTTCTTCTTCTTCTATTACAATATCAGCATTTCTTGTAACCCTAAAAGGAGCTGAACTAATCAGGCTATACCCTGGAAAAATTTCTTCTGCATGGCGATGAACAATTGTTTCAATTGGTGTATAAGTATCTGTGCTAACTTGAACAAATCTTGGAATTACTCTAGGAATTCTTATCATTCCAAATTTAAAGCTTTGGGAGTCATTTGTATCTTTTAGTTTAACAGCTAGAGCAAAACTAAGATTGTTTAAATGTGGAAAAGGATGAGTTGAATCAACAGCTATTGGCACAATAATAGGCAAAATATTTGAGAAAAAATACTCATCTGCTTTTTGCCTTAATTCATCATTTAAATCATCATAGTTTTTAATATAAAAACCATCATTTGCTAAAGCTTCAATGGTTTGTTTATAATAAATCTCTAAGCTATTTTTTTCATTATGCAAATACTCTCTTATTTTTCTAAGTTGATCAAGTGGTGTCATCTCATCGCTTCCACTAGCTGTAATGCCTGCTATGAAAAGTTGTTTTAAACCAGCTACTCTTATCATATAAAACTCATCTAAATTTGTTGAGTAAATCGCTAAAAATTTAAGCTTTTCAATCAGCGGAATATCTTTTTCACACTGAGCCAAAACACGAGTATTAAACCTAAGCCAAGAAAGCTCTCTGTTTAAAAAAATAGAACCATTTTTTAAATCTTGCATATTTAACCTTTAAATTTTTATATGTAATTATAGCTTAATTTTTTATCTGTTTTGTAAAACATATTTACAAAAATTTAAGTTAATTTAAAATAATAATAAATTTAATGCTTTAAATTACAAGCCTTAAATTCCATCTATAAAATCAAATTTATTTTAACTCTATTCTTATTTTAGATTGTTTTTCTTCTGTGATTTTTGAGTATTGCTTTCCTTTGTAATATCCTATATTCTTATATCCTACTAAAACCTTTTTATCAACTTTTTGCTCTTTATACTCGCAACCACTTTTTTGGTTTCCTTTTATATTTCCTTCAACTCTATTTCCTGCATAGCCTCCAGCTATAGCTCCTGCAACGGTTGCTAGTTTTTTACCACTTCCACCGCCAAATTGATTTCCAACAACTCCACCACCAACTGCTCCAATTGCTGTTCCTAAAAGATTATAGTCATTTATAGAATTATTGCAGTTTTCTACATACTGGGTATCAGTTTTCATCTCGTAGATAGGTTTATGCTCTGCAACATCGATAACTATACTTCTTGCAAACGCAAATCCTAAAAAAGCAAACGATAATAAAATAATTTTTTTCATAAAATCTCCTTTTTGAGTTAAATTTTATATATTATAATTTAGATTTTTAAATTTATCTTAAAATTTCTAATCTTTTTTTAGCAGCATCTGCAATATCTTCTTCATAATCATAAAATTTAAATGTGGCACCATGCTGGATGCTTCCATCAAGCAAATCTCCACTTTGGCGGTTTTTAAGGTCAATTCCAGCAACTTTAAATCCATCCAATGTTTTAGCAAATTCTAAAAGTCTAGAAGGTGGCTCTTTTAATTTTGTAAAAAGATAACACCAACCACTTCCTCCATTTCGTCCAACTCGGCCACGAAGTTGATGTAAAGTCGCAAGTCCCATTCTCTCAGGTGCTACTACAACAATAATGCTAAGTCTAGGAAGTGAAATTCCAACTTCAACAACCGTTGTTGTCAAAAGCAAATCCCCTTTATCTCTAAACTCTTTTAAAATTTCTTCTTTTTCTTTATCACCACCATGAGTTAAATAGACATTTTTAAAATTTTTATACCAGTAAGTACTTCCCTCATTTAAGCTTTGATAGTTTGAGCTTTGGCTTTCTTCAACAAGTGGATATACGATAATTGCCTGCTTTGCTTTACTTATCTCATCTTTTATATGCTTTATCATATCAAAAAAACCATCTTTATTTACAATAATTGTTTTTATATCTTTTTTAAATGGCATTTGTTTTAAAAAGCTTTGCTCTACGATATTTGATTGTATTAATGAAAGTGTTCTAGGAATTGGTGTGGCGGAAAATTGTAAAAAATGAGCTTTAAATTCGCCATCTTTTGTGAGATTATTTATCTTTTGTCTTTGATTTGAGCCAAAGCGGTGCTGTTCATCAACCATTATTAAATTTGCTTTTGGAAGTGGTTGAAAAAGTAGTGCGTGAGTGCCGATTATCAAATTTATATCTTTAAAATCTAATTCTTTATCACCACTTTTAACAAGCATAATTTTCATAAATTTTGGTAAAAGTTTTAAAGCTTCATTATAAATTTGCTCAGTTAAAATACTAGTTGGAGCCATTAAAACAGCAGTTTGTGGATAAACCATAAGACAAGCCCCAAGCATCACAAGAGTTTTTCCACTTCCAACATCGCCCATTATCACGCGTCTTTTTGCCTCCAAGCTTAAAAAATCATTTTTTATATCATTTAAAGCGTTTATTTGGTCGTTTGTGGGTGTAAAAGGCAGAGTTTTTATCCAAGAACTTATATCATAAATTTCTATTTTTTTAGCAGGAAAATTAAACTTTTTTTTACTAAGTTTTTTCATATAGTTAAAAATTTCTATAAATTTAAGCGTATTTAAAGCCTCATTATTTAGTTCTAAATTTTTAACTAGCTTTATACTTTCTTTACTTTTTTCATGAAGTTTTAGTAAAAACTCAGCTTCAAACTCATTTAAACCCTCACTTAAAAGTCCATCTTTATTTAGGTATTTTTCTATTAAAGATGTGATTTTATCATCTTTTAGGCTAAGTTTATATTTTGGTAAAATTTCACCTATTTTTGTTATAATTTTTGGATTTGTAAATTGCCAAGTAGAGTTATAAAAAGAGCTTTTCCCAGTAATATAAATTTTTTTACCATTTTTAAAAGCACCATAATGCCATGGTCTTGCATTAAAAATAATTATTCTAATGTCTAAATTCCAAGTTACACAAAATGCAGTCATGCTTAAAAAACTTCCTTTATTAAGCATAAATTTACACTCAATTAAAACTGTATTGTCACCCTCGTTTGGAAACTCACTCAAAGTTAAATCTTCAAAGTTTTTAGGCAAAATTAAAGCTAAATCAATAAGAGTTTTTACTCCAAGTTTATCAAGCTCTTTTTTGTCTAAAACTTCCATTTTTCTTACTTTTTTTTATTTTTAACTTCCACTAATTACTGAAAAGCTTAAATTTAAAATTTCATCATGAGCTTTTATAAATTCATTTAAATCATCTAAATTTAAAGCTTTTATTTTTTCTAAGGTTCTTTCAAGCTCGCCAAATTCCTCACCCATATAAAACTCTTTTTGCTTAATATTTATACGGCCAAACATAGTTTCTTTTTGCAAAACAACACTTCCAAGTAAGAAATTTTTAGCACTATTTAGTTCATCTTGGCTAACTCCATCTTTTACAAATTTTAAAAACTCAGATTTTATAACATTGATAGCATCATCTTTGCTTTCATTTTTTGTTTGCATATATCCCCAAATTTTAGAACTACTTAAACCAAAATCAGCTCTTGCGTAAATAGAGTAAGCAAGCCCTCTTTTAACGCGGATTTCTTCCATTAGTCTGCTTCCAAAACCACTGCTTCCAAAGATAAAAATTGCAACATTAGCTTTAAAAATTTCATCTTTTTTTACATTATATGGCGCACCAAAATAAATATAAGCTTGTTGTGATGGTTTGTTTATAAAATTTATAGTTTGTTTATTACTTGTTTTTATAAATGGAAGTTCGTTTTTAACTCCACTATCAAAGCACTCTAAAAGAGAAATTGAATTTATATTTTTTTCATCAACATCTCCAGCTAAAACAATAAATAAATTCTCTAAAAATAAAGCGTTAAAAAACTCTTTTACTTCATTTAAACCAATCTTTTCAATACTTTCTAAAGTCCCAATTTGTGGATATTCTAAACTTGTATTTTCATATAAAAGTCTATTTAGCTCAGTCCTTGATAAATAGTCAAAATCTGTATTATTTGAAGCGATTTCACCTTTTATTAAAGTTTTAATCTTATCAAGTGTTTTTTGTGTAAAATTTGGATCTTTTAGTAGACTTATAAGCAAATTTAAACCGTAGTCAAAATTTTCTTTTAAAGTATTTATCTCAAAACCAAATGTTTCAAAACCTGAAAATATGCTTAAATTTACAGCCTTTAACTCAAGCAAATTTGCAAACTTACTAACTCCAAGCTTTGAAGTTCCTTCATTTAGCATTTTAGCCACTAAATTTGCTAGGCCTGGGAATTTGCCATTTGCCACGCTTCCACTTGCCTTAAAAATGAGTTTAAAATTTACTACTGGCATAGAATTATCAAACTCATAAAGCAAAGGAATGCTTAAATTTTTATACTTTAAATCTATTTTTTTCATTTGTAAATTTCCAATATATCGTAATTTGTATTTCTTTTAGCAGGAATTTCTTGGGCATCTTTAATTAAATTTATTAACTCATCTGCATTCATTCTAAAATTTGCTCCTGCGGCCTTAACAACATTTTCTTCCATCATTGTTGAGCCCATATCATTTGCTCCAAATTTTAAAGCAAGTTGTCCGATATAGCTTCCTTGTGTTACCCATGAACTTTGTATATTTTTAAAATTATCTAAAAAAAGTCTTGAAACGGCAAGAAGTCTTAAATAACGGTTTGATGAAGCTTTCATAATTTCAGGATGCTCTTTTAAAAGACGAGTATTTTTTCCTTGAAAGCTCCACAAAATAAAAGCCCTAAACCCACCAGTAATATCTTGCAAATCTCTTAAAAATTTCCAATGCTGCACTATCTCTCGAGTTGTCTCAACTGTACCAAACATCATCGTAGCTGTTGTTTTCATACCAATTTCGTGTGCTTCTTTATGGATTCTAAGCCAAGTAGCGGTATCACATTTTTTAGGTGCTACAATATCTCTAACCCTATCATTTAGTACTTCTGCTCCAGCTCCAGGGATTGAGTAAAGACCTTTTTTTTGAAGTCTTAATAAAACTTCTTTTGTTGAAATTTTGCTAATTTTTGCAATATAGTCAATCTCAATAGCAGAAAATCCATGAATTGTAATACTTGGATAATTTTTAGCGATGTATTCTACCAAGTCTTCATACCAGTCAATTTTAAGTTTTGGATGAACACCGCCTTGAAATAATATCTGCGTTCCGCCTATCTCAATCAATTCTTCTATCTTTTTACCAATTTCTTCGAAGCTTAAAACATAAGCATCATCTTCATTTACATGGCGATAAAACGCACAAAATTTACAATCCACCCAACAGGCATTTGTATAGTTTATGTTTCTATCAATTATAAAAGTTGTGATTTTATCAGGATGTAAAGAGAGCTTTTTTTCATAAGCCATTTTACCAAGCTCCCAAAGCTCAGCATTTTCTATCAAATTTACAGCTTCATCTACGCTTAATCTTTTGTTTATATCTAACATTATTTACACTATAACCTTTTAAAATTTAGTAAAAATTATTATATCAAATTTAGGCTTAATTAATATTTCTAAGCTAAATTTTGTAAATTTTCAATTAGTTTTTTATAATCACTCTCAACCAATACCATATCTAAAAACTTTTTATCAATAAAACTCTCATCACTTTGAAATTTCACAAACTCAAAAAGCTTATCGTAAAATCCATTTAAATTTAAAAAGCCAATTGGCTTTTTATGATAGCCAATTTGTGCGTGAGTCCATACTTCAAACGCTTCTTCAAGTGTTCCAAGCCCGCCAGGAAGTATTATAAAAGCTTCACACATATCATTCATCAAAGCTTTTCTTTCGTGCATTGTTTTTACAGTTATTAGTTTTGTTAAATTTTTAGTTGCTAGCTCTTTTTTAAGCAAAAGCTCAGGTATTATGCCAGTTATATTTCCACCACCATTTATAACACCATCAGCCAAAGCTCCCATAAGACCAATTCCACCACCTCCATAAATCACATTATGATTATTAAAAGCTAGATATTTACCAAGTTCAAAGGCTATATTTTTAAAGTTTTCATTTCCTATTTTTGAGCCACAAAATATAGTTATATTCATAATAATTTCCTTAAAATAAAAAAGATTATACCAAATTTTGATATTTTAAAATTTAAAAGATTATAAAAATTTGAAAGATTAAATTTATATGCTATAAATTTAATTTATTTTTAAAAAATACTAAAAATAACCAAATAATGTATTGTAAAGTAAATTTAGTTCAATGAAAATATGTTAAAGATTTTATTTTAAAAAGCGTTTATAAATTTAGCATTACAAATTTTAGCTATAATGCTTGGAATTTTTTAATTTTTGAGTAAATTTATGAATAGATATATAAATCTTTTTAAAGCTAATAAAACTGTTAGAATTCTTTCAACCATACAACTAATTTGCTATTTTGGTGCGTGGTTTAGCCATATCGGGGTTTTTACACTTTTAAACAAACTTGGAGCAAGTGATCAAATGGTCGCACTAACAGCAGCTATGGCATTTATCCCAAGTGTGATAATAGCACCATTTGCTGGAGTTATAATAGACAAATTTAGAGCATTTCCACTTTTTATGACATTTATGATAATAGAGGCTATAACTGTTGCTTTGCTTTTGCTAGTGGATAGCTTGAGTTGGTTTTGGTTTTTACAAGCTTTAGTTTTTATAAGAATGGGATTAGCTGGTGTTTATTTCCAAGTTGAGATGAGTTTGCTACCAAAAATTTTAAAAAATGATGAGTTGAAACTTGCAAATGAAATTCACTCCATAATTTGGGCTGTTTCATACACTTTTGGTATGGCATTTGCAGGAATTTTTATAAATCATTTTGGGGTTTATAACTCGTTTAAATTTGACTTTCTTATCTACTTAGTTGGTATTTTTTTGCTTACAAGATTAAATTTAAAAGAAGAGAAAAAAACTCTAACAACAAAAGCATTTTTTATGATAAAAGAGGGATTTATCTATCTTAAATCCAATCCACTTTTAATAAATTTAATTTTAATTCACGGCTTTGTGGCAGTTACTTCATATGATACTTTAATAAATATTTTAGCAAAATATCAATATAAAGAAATTTTAAGTTTTGCTCTTATTTTGGGCTTTATAAATACAGTTAGAGCCTTAGGACTTATAATAGGACCTATAGTTTTAAGCAAATTTGCAAATAATAGGACCATTTTTTTAATTTTTATCGCCCAAGGTTTGGGGCTGTTTTCATGGGCGATTTTGCAATTTAACTTTTATCTAAGCTTTATCGGACTTTTTTTAACTGGACTTAGCACCTCAACTCTTTGGTCTTATACATACACTCTTATACAAACACATTGCGATAAAAGGTATTATGGTAGAGTTATAGCTTATGTTGATATGGTGTTTTTAGGAGTTGCCGCAACTACCTCTATACTTACTGGATATTTATACAAGCTTGGTCTAAGTGCGTTTTGTATAACTATACTTTTTGGACTTAACTTTATAATGGCAGCGTTTTACTATAAAAGAGTTTATAAAAGGATTTAAATTTAGCCTTTAAACATGGTTTGAAATGAAATTTAAAAAAGTAAAGTATAAGTTAAATTTAGTTTTTCCAAAGATTGTGCTTATAAATTCCTAAAATATAAATATCATCATTTTTTATCCTAAAAACAACAACAAAGCCTTTAAATATCAAGTCTTTTACATCTTCATCATCTGTGGTTAATGACTTTCTATAAATTTGTGGATAGTTTGGGATTTGGTCGATTTTAGATAATAAATCATCTCTAAATTTTAAAGCTTTTGTTTTACTATCTTTTTTGATAAAGCCTACAATCTTGCCTAACTCTTTTTTAAAGCGATTAGTTAAAATTATCATTATTTAGCTATTTATGATTTTATCTGTGTAAGTTCTTATTTCTTCCATTGTGTGAAGTTCCATCGTGCCATTTTCAATTTGCTCTATAGTGTCCTTAACTTCGGCTTTTATCTCATCAAATGTTAAATTTGACAAATCATCATCTTTTTCAATAATAAATTTCGCATTTTTATCTTTAATAAATTCTAAAATTTCATCAATGACGCTTTTTTCAGCTTGTAAAGTTATAGTTTGCATTATAAAACTCCTTATTAAATTTATAAAAGTTTAGCTAAAAAGTGTTAAATTTATCTTAAAATTTTACTTGGTCTTTTTGCTACAAATTCCCCTCTTTTTTCCTTAGGTACAACTTCTTGAAATGCAGCAAATACAAATAAAAACGCTAGTATTAAAACATAGACTAAAACAAAACCTAAAGAGCCAAAAATTTCTATAAAAACTCCTGTGATTAATGGTCCTAAAAGTGAGCCAATAGAATAACTTAGTAAAAGCTCAGCTCCAACTTTTGCACTTTCGTTTTTATTATTTAACATATCATTTGCTCTTGCAAGTGATAATGCATAAAGTGAAAATGTTCCAAAAGTTAGAAAAAATACGCAAATTTTTAAAATAGTTAAATTTTCTAAATTAATCCACATAAAAAAAGAAGCAACTAAAGCAATAAAAACACCAAGCATAATTGAATATTTTCTACCAAATTTATCACTAAAATTTCCAAAAAAAAGCTCTGATAACAATCCACCTATCATAGCTATAAAAATAAAAGCAGAAATATCTAAAACACTTCCTCCTGTTTTTAAAACAAACACGCTTGACATTGCAAAAAAAGAACTTAGACAAATTCCAGCTGTAAAACTTCCACTAAGTGCTAATGGAACGAGTTCAAAAACATTTGGAATTGATAGTTTTCTTTTTTCAGGAAGTGGTGGTTCTTTAATTTTTACGGTATTCATTGGAATTGCACCAAGTAAAATGAAAAATATAGAAATTGCAAAAATTTTAGCGTTATTTAAATTTAGAGCAAGTATTATAACCCCAACACCAAATCCACCATAATAAAGCATCTCATAAAATGCTAAAACGCGTGATCTTATCTCATTTTTAGACTTTGTATTTATCCAGCTTTCTACAACCATAACGATACTATAATAAGAAAATCCAAGTAAAAATCGCAAAAATGCCCAATAAATTATGCTATTTCCAAGTCCATGAAGCGTAGCTGAAATGGCAAATAAAGCTGTAAATATAGCATAACTTCTAACATATCCATAGCTACTTATAAAACTATAAGCAAATATCGCACTCATAATGCCACCAAGGAAAAAGCACGATGTGATAATGCCGATAAAAACATCGCTTACGCCCATTTCTTTTAGCATAACACCAGCTGATGTTAAAACTAAGCCATTTCCTATAAATATCAGCCAAATTCCAATAAAAAGAGCAGATAAGACCTTAATAGTTCTTTTTGGGCTTGGCATCTTCTTACTTATTTGCATATAAAATTCCATAAATCATAGCGCCAATTGGATATGGAAAAACACCAGCCATAAATCCATAAACATTTAAAAGCTCAGTTTTTACTAAGATATAAAAACTAAGACCCAAGGCAAAATAACCAACAATTTTAAAAGGCGATAAAAAAGTCAAAGCAGAAGATTTTTTACTTATTTTTATATCTTCATCATTTTCTTCTAAATAATCAAATTTTCCACTTCTTAGCTCTTTGTCTATCATATTTTTGTAGCTTTTAAATGAAAAATTTGCTATAAACATAGTTATCATAAATGAAATTTGAGAACTAATAAGCCATTCTAAGCCAAAAACAAAGCTTAAAATAGCTAAAATAAAGTCTAAAATAAGATAAATTTTTAATAAATTAATAAATTCTTTTGTCAAATCTCACCTTTAAATTTGCTTTGAAATTTTTGCCATTTAGACAAAATTTATGCTTCATTCCACTTTTTATCTTCTTTATCAATGACGTCAAACTCATCATAGTCTTTATGAGGATTTTCCTTATCAAGAGCCTCTTTATACTGCTTATATTTTGGATCATTTACAAGATCATTAATATCTTTTTGCTGGGCTTTTATGGCTTTATAAATATTTAAAAAAGCAGCCAATATCCCAACAACTAAAAATATCCAAAATAAAGCCTTTATACCAGTTAGATGATAAAGCCCTTTTCCTATGAAAAACCCTATAAGTACAGCCACAACGATAGAAATAGCCAGACTTAAACCATTTGCATCTTTTACTGCATCATTTAAATTTTCAGTTATTTTCATAAAATCACCATTTATTTTTTCAAATTTGACATTACTTTTTTGGCTGCATTTAAAGCAAAGTCAATATCTTCCTCACCCATTGCATTACATATAAATCCAGTTTCAAACTGAGATGGCGCTAAAAATACACCCTCATTTATCATGCCAGTATGGAATTTAGCAAATAGTTTTAAATCAGATGTTAAAGCATCAGCATAATTTTCAACCTCTTTATCTGTAAAAAAGTAACCAAACATACTTCCTCTAACACATGTTTGGATGCTAATGCCGTTTTCTTTTGCTATTTTTTTAAGTCCATCTGTAAATTTAATAGCTAACTTTTCAAGTTTTTCATATAAATTTAAAGTATTTGAAATTTTAGTTAAGCTTGCAATTCCAGCCGCCATAGCAACAGGATTACCACTTAAAGTTCCTGCTTGATAAACATCGCCTAAAGGACTTATCAAGCTCATAATTTCTTTTTTTGCGGCAAATGCAGCTGCGTTCATGCCACCACCAATTACTTTACCAAAAGTAACAATATCAGCCTTTACTCCATAAATTCCAAAACTACCAGTTTTACTTGCGCGGTATCCGCTCATTACCTCATCCAAGATCAAAACCATATTTCTTTCATCACAAATTTTACGAAGAGCTTTTAAAAACTCAGGCTTACTTGGAACAAGTCCCATATTTCCAGCAATTGGTTCAATTATAATTGTTCCGATATTGTCATTTTTGTTTAGTATCTCTTTTACGCTTTCTATGTTGTTATAAATTGCTACAAAAGTATTTTCTGCCACACTTTTAGGAACTCCTGCACTACTTGTTGCCCCAAAAGTAGCTGCCCCACTTCCAGCTTTTACCAATAAGCTATCACTATGTCCGTGATAGTTTCCTTCAAATTTGATAATTCCATCTTTTTTGCTATATCCTCTTGCAAGACGAATCGCACTCATAGTTGCTTCTGTTCCACTACTTACAAATCTTATCATATCAAGATGAGGAAAATCTTTAAGAATTAAATTTGCAAGTTTTGTCTCCAAAGGACTTGATGCTCCAAAGCTAAGTCCATTTTTAGCAGTTTGTATAACTGCTTTTTCTATTGTCTCATCACAATGTCCAAAAATCAAAGGTCCCCAACTTTGCACAAAATCAAGATATTTTTTTCCCTCAATATCTTCAATATAAGCACCTTTTGCACTTTTTACAAAAAATGGATGGCTTCCAACATTGCCAAATGCCCTAACAGGCGAATCAACGCCCCCTGGAATTACTTTTTTTGCCTCTTTAAAAGCTTGTAAATTTGTCATCATCTCTCCTTATTTTTGGTTTATTATATCTTTATTTTTTAACTTTTGTTTTTATAAAATCGCTTTGCAATTCAAACTTATCATCAAATTTAGTTTTAATATACCAATATTTACCAAGAGTTGAAATGGCTTCAATATTATATAAAACTATGGAATCATTTTTGTATTTGGCATAAGTTAAGCAGCTTTTGTAGTTAAAACTCGCTTTTATATTTTGAGTCGTGTTATTTTCTTTTGTATTATTTTTTTTCTCTATAAAGGTCAAATTTCCATCTTTAAAAGTAAATTTTTTATTATCTGTATTAATAGTCTTATTGTTATCATCTACAAAAGTTAAGCAATCTTTATCTTTTAAATTTCTGCTTTCGCTTCCATTATCTGTTTTATAGGTCAAATTGCTATTAATATAAGAAATAATCTCAACTTCCTTATCACAATTAAATTTACAAATCATATCATCAGGTAAAAATTCATCTGCTTTTTTATCTAAAACTATGTATTTATATTCAACGCCACTTATATTTAGGGTTTTGTAGATATAATCTGAAAACAATACAGGAACACTAAACATCATAAGTGTTGTTGAGAAACACACTAGATAAAGATACTCTTTCTTGTTTATTTTATTATCAATACGTAATTTCCACAATAAGACTATCGATACAAACATAAAAAGTATAAAAGATACTTTAAAAAGACTATTTGTAATGAAAAGCGCATAAATAGCCATAGAGGCATAAATAACAAGAAGAAGTATGTAAAAAACTATTTGAAACTTTTGACTCTTTATAATTTTAGACAATAAAAAATTAAATAATAAAAATACAATGAAAATAATCAATAAAGTAAAAAATGGAATAAAAAATTCTTGTCTAATTTCAAACAGATATTTTTCGAAAAAATTAAATAACCAAGTAAGCAATTTATAAATCTTAATTGAAAATATTTGTAAAACCAACAATATAGATAAAGATGCAGCTATATAAGATGTTAAATTTACAAATAAAGACTTTGAAAATATTTTTAAAAATTTATTATCAAAACTTTTTTTTCTTCTATCATCTGTATAAACAATAGAAACCACATAAACAACTAAAAATATTAAACAAGGAATTAATAAAAAAATTCCAGATGTTTGTATTATTTGATATAGAAGCTCGCTTTGAGATATAGCTGGAATATAACCTTGAAAAAAGAAAAATAAAATATATATAACAAATCCAAAAGAAAAAAATAAAAATGTCGAAATCCACTGATGAGCTCTTATAAAATTAAAAATATCAAAAAAAGCTTCTTTCTTGACTTTTACTGACTTTTTATAGATATATTTTTCAAAATACTCGTTTTTTGATAAATACCGCTTTATATTTTCTAAAATTCTATTTTTTATCTTATTGTTTTTCTCTATTTCAAGTAAAGCACAGGTATCATATTTATTAAAATCTTTGAGCTCTTTGTCTTTGTTATTTTTACTATTAAAATCTTGATTTATTTCACTTTTAAAAATTTCTATTTGATTATAAATTTCATCATCTAATTTTTCAAAACTTAAAACTAAATTTTTACAATTTTGATAATCTAAACTATTTAAAATTTTTACCTTTTGATTAAGTAAGTTTATAAGAATATTTGAATTTGAAGCAGGTTCGTTGAAATTTAAAAAATATTGCTCTATAAATTTTATAAAATTCTCACATTCTTCTACTTCTTTATGCTTATTATATAAAATTTCTTCCATTTAATTGCTCTATTTTTGACTTTGTTTTAAATATTTATAAATCACAATTATCTCATCTTTTGTTAAAAAATACGATGGCATAACACTTCTTTTTTTACTTGTTATACCATCGGCTAACTCTTGAGGGGAGAGATTATTTATCCTTGGTGCAGTTAGGTTAAAATCTACTTTTTGCTCACTTGTTTTATTAAGTTCTTTATAGCTTGCTATAACTAGCCCCTCGCCTTTTAATCCGTGGCATTTATGACATCCAATTCCACGTGGATTTTTATAAAGCATCTTTCCATACTCCATATCAGTTATAAAGCTTTCTGCATGTATAAAATTTATAATAAAAAGTAAAATAATAAGTTTTTTCAATATCCGCCTTTGGCAAATTTAAAATTTCTAATATGATACAATTTATAGCTTTAAATTTAGCTTTTTTATAACTAAATTTGGGTATTATGTAGTTTTAAATTTAAATTTAAAAGGTGAAAGATGACTTTAATAGATGGAAAAAGTATAAGCAAAAAAGTAAAAGATGAAGTAAAAATACAAACTTCAAATTTAAAAGAAAAAGGCATTATCCCAACTCTTGCTGTTGTTTTAGTGGGTGAAGACAAAGCTAGTCAAACATATGTAAGATCAAAAGAAAAAGCATGTGAACTTTGTGGTATAAAATCTCTTGCTTTTAAACTTAGCCAAAACACAACTCAAGAAGAGCTTTTAAAGCTTATAAAAAAACTAAACTCAGATAAAGAAGTTGATGGTATCTTAGTTCAACTTCCACTTCCAAAACACATAAATACGAATGATATATTAAAAGAAATTGATCCAGATAAAGATGTCGATGGATTTCACGCGATAAATGTTGGTAAATTAGTAAGTGGGTTGGATGGTTTTGTGCCTTGTACTCCACTTGGAGTTATGAGACTTTTTAAAGAGTATGATATTGATCTAAATGGCAAAAATGCAGTAGTTATTGGAAGAAGTAATATCGTTGGAAAACCTATGGCAAATTTGCTTTTAAACGCCAATGCTACTGTTACTATAACTCACAGCAAAACTAAAAATTTAGAGAATTTTACTAAAAATGCTGATATTATCGTTGCAGCGATTGGAAAGCCAAAATTTTTAAAAGCTGATATGGTAAAAGATGGTGCTATAATAATCGATGTAGGTATAAATAGACTTGATGATGGCTCTTTGGTAGGAGATGTTGATTTTGAAGAAGTAAAAGAAAAATGCTCATTTATAACACCAGTACCAGGCGGGGTAGGACCTATGACAATAGCAATGCTTTTAAATAACACTTTAATTTCAGCCAAAAAAAGAAAAAGCAAGAAAAACTAGAAAGATTAAAATGAAAAAAACTTTAAGTAGAATTTATAATTTTTCAGGAAGCTGGACTGGAACTATTGTAATAGTTTTATTTGTGATATTTTTCTTTGCTCAGGCTTTCGTAATCCCTAGTGGCTCTATGAAAAACTCACTTTTAATTGGTGATTTTTTATTTGTTAAGAAATTTAGCTATGGCATACCAACTCCTCATATTCCATGGGTTGAAGTGCCTGTTTTGCCAGATTTAAATAAAGATGGGCACTTTATAAAAGGCAAAAAACCACAAAGAGGAGATATTGTTGTATTTCGCTATCCGTTAAATAAAAAAATACATTTTGTAAAAAGAAATTTTGCAGTTGGTGGTGATGAAGTTATTTTTACTATAAAAAATTTATATCTAAGACCACATGAGGGCGATAGTTTTATAGATAAAAATTACGATAAAAATGATATTGTTATTTTAAATGGTAAAAAATTTGTAAAAGAGCCTTATAAAAATAAAGGCATTCACTACGATGAAAAAGTAAATTTACTAAGCCTTACTTTAAAACACCTTGCAAATGGTAGTTTCGCTATGCAGCCAGCCATAGTTGACGGGCTTGGAAAACTTGATAATGGACTTAATTTTAATGCATATTATATAAAAGTGCCTGAAAATGAATTTTTTATGATAGGAGATAACAGGGATCACTCAGATGATAGTCGTTTTTGGGGAACGGTGCCATATAAATTTATAGTTGGAAAGCCTTGGTTTGTATATTTTAGCTGGGATAAAGATAAAAAAATTCGTTGGGAAAGGATAGGAAGATCAGTAAATACTCTTGAAAATAAAGAAGAGTTTATCTACGATCAACCATAAAAGGAAAATTTTATGAATATAAGTGAAATTTTTATAGCAGGAGATCACTCAAGCTTAGAACTAAAAAGTAGCTGCAAGGAGTTTTTAGAAAACTTAGGATACAAAGTTACAGATCTTGGGACAAATTCAGATGAAAGTGTGGATTATCCAGACTTTGCATATATTCTAACGCAAAAATTAAAAAGCGTTAAAAATAGCTATGGAGTGCTTATTTGCGGAACTGGAATAGGCATAAGTATAGCTGCAAACAGAGATAAATTTATTCGCTGTGCATTGTGCCATGATGAATTTACTGCTAAAATGGCAAGAGAACACAACGATGCAAATGTGCTTGCTTTTGGAGCAAGGATTTTAGACTGCAAAATGGCTAAAAAATTATGCGAAATATTTTTTAGCACAGAATTTGCAGGTGGTAGACATGAGCGAAGAGTTAAGAAACTTTCTTAAAGGACTAAAATGCAAAATGTTTTAACTAATGATGAAAAAAAATATCTTTTAAACTCAATTAGAGCCATAAAAGACTTCCCAAAACCAGGTGTTATTTTTAGAGATATTACAACCCTTTTAAACAACAAAGAAGCATTTAATTTTTTAATGGATCATTTAGAAAATAGATATAAAAGTTATGATTTAGATTTTATATCTGGTATTGAAAGTCGTGGATTTATCTTTGGAGCAGCACTTTCAGCAAGATTAAGAGTTCCTTTTGTTCCAATTAGAAAACCACATAAACTTCCATATATTACGCTTTCGCAAAAATACAGTCTTGAATACGGTGTTGATGAAGTAGAAATTCACATTGATGCTTTTTTAAATAAAAATGATGCAAAAGTTCTTTTAATAGATGATTTAATAGCAACTGGAGGAACTGCAAAAGCTTCAGTTGAGCTTATTAACCAAACAAAAGCGAAGTGCGTTGAAGCCTGTTTTTTAATAAATTTAAAAAGCGAATTTAAAGGAAGTGAAATTTTAAAAAATATGACGAAAGTTTATTCTATTTTAGAGATTTAAATGGAAGAATTTTTAAAAGGTTTAATGCTTGAATATCAAGAATACGCATATATTGTTTTATTTGTATGGTGTTTGATAGAGGGCGAAATTGGTCTTATTTTAGCAGGAGTTATGGCTCATTCAGGATATATTAATCTTCCTATTTCCATAGTAGTTGCGGGAGTTGGAGCATTTTGTGGGGATCAATTCTACTTTTTTATAGGTAGATATAATAAAAAATTTATAACCAACAAACTAAGCTCTCAAAAGCGTAAATTTGCAATCGCACATTTACTTTTACAAAAGTATGATTGGTGGATTATATTTTTTCAGCGTTATATTTATGGTTTTCGTGCAATCATACCAATGAGTATTGGCATAACTAGATATGACCAAAAAAAATTTGCATTTATAAATTTAATAAGCAGTTTTTCATGGGCTTTTTTTACTATAATTTTAGCATGGTATTTTGGTGATGAAATTTGGCATTTTGTAAATTTCATAGAAAAACATTGGTATGTAGCACTACCTATAATAGTGTTATTTTTTGGCTTACTATTTTATGGCTTTAAGCAAATGGAAAAAGGCTTTTTAAAAAAGAAAAAATAGATAAAAAACAATGAAAGGATAAAAATGAAAATAGAGTTTTTAAACAAACCTTTAGCTGAAATTTCAGCTGATTTTGAGGCAATTTTAGTTGTTAATAAAGATTTAAATCACAAATTTGTAAAAGACAAAGATAAATTTGAATTTTTTAACTATAAAGGGGATAAAGTTTTAGTTTTGCCTGAGAAAAAAAGAATTTATGTTGGTATTAAAGAGCTTGATTATGACAAAATCCGCGTTTGCATGAGTCAAATTTATAACTCTTTAAAAACTTATAATATAAAAAGTGTAAAACTTAACTCATATCTTTGTAAATGTACTAAAAAAACTTTTCAAGCTATGGCTGAGGGCTTTATCTTAGGAAGTTATGAATTTACAAAATACAAAAGTGAAAAAACTAAGTATTTATTAAATCAAATTTATATCTCATCAGAGGAATTTGCAGATAAAGAAGTAGATGAAACAAAGGCAAATTTAGGACTTAAAAATGGTGATATCATAGCAAGGGCTACAAATTACGCAAAAAATGGTGTAAATGAAATACCTGAAATTTACACACCTGTAAAAATGGCCGATGAAGCACAAATTCTTTCAGCAAGATATGATAGAGTTGATTGCAAGGTTTATGATAAATCATTTTTAAAAGAGCAAAATATGAACGCATTTTTAGCAGTTAATAGATCAAGTGCGAACGAACCTAGGCTAATTCATCTAACATATACTCCAAAAGTTAAATCCCTAAAAAGAGTTATTTTTGTAGGAAAAGGTTTAACTTATGATAGTGGTGGACTTAGCTTAAAACCAAGTGATTATATGCTTACAATGAAAAGCGATAAAAGTGGAGCGTTAGCTGCTATGGGTATTATAAAAGGAGCTGCTGAACTTGAACTTCCTTTTGAAATTCATGCAATAATTGGTGCAACTGAGAATATGATAGGAGGAAACTCATATAAGCCTGATGATGTACTTATCTCAAGAAGTAAAAAAACTATTGAAGTAAGAAATACTGATGCTGAGGGAAGACTAGTTTTGGCTGATTGTCTTAGCTACGCACAAGATTTTAAACCAGATATTTTAATTGATATGGCAACTTTAACAGGGGCTTGCGTTGTAGGACTTGGGGAGTTTACAACAGGACTTTTAGGAAACAATGAAGAGTTTAAAAAAGAGTATAAGGAAATTACAAAAGATAGCGGTGAGCTAATGACAATTTTGGAATTTAATGATTATTTAAGAGAGCTTATTAAAAGCAATATCGCTGATGTTAGCAACACCTCAAGCAGTAGATATGGCGGAACTACAACAGCAGGACTTTTCCTTGATACGTTTATAAAAGATGAATTTAAAGATAAATGGATTCATCTTGATATTGCAGGACCAGCTTATCTAGAAAAAGCTTGGGGATATAACTCTTTTGGTGCAACAGGAGCAGGCGTAAGAGCAAATTTATATTATTTATTAGAACTTGCAAAGGAAGCTAAATGAGTTTATCAGTTGGTATCGTAGGACTTCCAAATGTTGGCAAATCAACAACTTTTAACGCCTTAACAAAAGCACAAAATGCAGCAGCTCAAAACTATCCATTTTGCACAATAGAGCCAAATAAAGCAATTGTTCCAGTGCCAGATGTAAGACTTGATGCACTTGCTAAGATAGTAAAACCTAATAAAATTCAACACTCAACAATAGAGTTTGTAGATATAGCAGGACTTGTAAAAGGCGCTAGTAAAGGCGAAGGGCTTGGAAATAAATTTCTAGCTAATATTAGAGAAACTGAGCTTATTTTACATATTGTAAGATGCTTTGATGATGAAAATATTACACATGTTGAAGGTAGCATTGATCCAGTTCGTGATATACAAATTATAGAAATGGAACTTATCTTAGCCGATATAGAACAATTAAATAAAAAAATCGAAAGATTAGGCAAAGAGGTAAAAGCTGGGAAAAAAGGAGCAAAAGAGCTTTTAGATATGGCAAATTTACTACTTGAACATCTAAATGATGGAAAAACTGCAAGAAGTTTTAATGAGTTTGAAAGCGAGACTTTTATGGAGCTTAATAAAGAGCTTAGACTTTTATCGGCAAAAGATGTAATATATGCAGCAAATGTAGATGAAGAGTCAATACAAAATGATAATGAGTATGTTAAAACATTAAAAGAATATGCACAAAAAAACAACTCAGAAGTTATGAAACTATGCTCAAAAATAGAAGAAGAGTTAATTGGGCTTGATGATTTAGAAGCAAAAGAGATGCTAGAAAGTCTTGGAGCAGAAGAAAGCGGACTTGATGCGATAATAAGACGTTCTTTTGCAAAACTTAACCTAATAAGCTATTTCACAGCAGGAGTTGTGGAAGTTAGAGCTTGGACAATCACAAATGGTTGGAAAGCTCCAAAAGCTGCAAGTGTGATACACAATGACTTTGAAAAAGGCTTTATAAGAGCTGAAGTTATAAGCTATGATGATTTTATAGAATGTGGTGGTGAAAATGGAGCTAAAGAAGCCGGTAAAATGCGACTTGAAGGCAAAGATTATATCGTTCAAGATGGCGATGTAATGCACTTTAGGTTTAATGTTTAAAAAAATTTTAATTAAATTTAAAGCCAAATTTATTAGCTTGAATTTGGCTTTAAAGCTTTTAAAATAAGCCTTTCAACCATAATAATATCTTTAATCTTATAAGGAAAACAGACATAAAAAAAGCTAAAACTTTTACTATTATCTTTAATTTTTAAGCCATATTTTATATTATTACCTCTATAGCTCATCTCAAGATTTTCAAAATTTATCTCTTTTTTATATGAAAATCCAAGCAAACTCCACTTTTTTATAACCTTATCTTTTCTAATCTCTACCAAACTATCACTTAAAACAAAAAATCCTAAATAAATGAACACCAAAGAAAAAAAGACCATTAAATAAACTGCATTATCACTTACAAGCATTACATTTCCAACACAAAGTGGATTACTCTCATCAAAACAGTAAATTCTACTTTGGTGTTTGGTTGACCTAAAAATATTATCATCATCAAAAATCACACAAAGTCCCCAACTTGCTAAAAGCATAAAAAGACTTACCTTTGAAATAACACAAGGCCAAAATTCCCAATATCCTTTAAACTTTCTATTTGAGCCACTTTTAGTCAAAATAAAAACTGAAATTAAAAATAAAACCACACCTAAAAGTAGTAAGATATAATACATAAAAAAACCTTTAAATTTGTTATAATTATATCAAATTTTAAGGATATTTATGAAAAATGGTTTTATAATTTTTATCTTAATTATAACTTTTTTAATAGCAAATATTTCAATTTCAAAAAGCATTATCCAAAAAAGAGATGATTATATAGTTTCTTATACTAAAAAAAGAGTTGTAAGTGATTTTATATATTTTTTAGTTAATGCTATGAATGAAAATAGCGACTATGCAGACCCAAAAGAGGAAAAAAAAGAGTATGTTTTTAAAATAAAAGATGAAATTTGCGTTAAGCTTAAGCCACGAGCTACTGTGATGTTTGAAGTTAGGACTTTTAAAAATGAAATTTGCAATGCATTATATGTAGAAAACTCACCTATTTGGCTTATTATAAATCAAGATTATTTAGGTTTTACGCATAAAGATAATTTATCATATTTAAAAAATAGTGTGGAGTTAATGTTTCAAATCGCAGAGTTAGAACTACGTTTTAAATAACTATTTTTATATTTTTATCTATTTCCTAAAAATCTATTTTGACTAGCACAGTGAAGTGAGCCATTTTGCCTTATAAAAACTCTTGCATCAACGCCTATAATCTCTAAATTTGGCAAAGCTTTTTTAAGTGAGTTTAAAACTATCTCATCATTTTTATCTTCGTAAGTTGGTACTATCAAAGCATCATTTACAAAGATGAAATTTGCATAAGTTGCAGGAAGTCTAACATCATCATAAAAAATAGGTTTTGGAAGCGGTAATGGTAAAAGTTTAAAGCCTGTTTTTTTTAACTCATCCTCCATAAGCTTTAATGACTCATACTGCTCATCATTTTTATCCTCGCAAATAGAATATGCTATCGTATCACGAGTAATAAATCTAGCTAAAGTATCAACATGACTATCTGTATCATCGCCTTTTATAAAGCCGTTTTCAAGCCAAATAATTGTATGAATGCCAAAAAGAGATCTAAATTTATCTTCAAGTTCAGTTTTAGAAAAATTATTTCTATTATCATTTAATAGACAGGTTGTGGTTGTTAGCATAGTTCCATAGCCGTTAAAATCAATACTTCCACCCTCTAAAATAAGATCTATATTTTTGAGCTCGCCTTTAAAATATTTATAAAGCTCCAAATTAACACTATTGTCTTTACTGCTTTGAAATTTTCCACCCCAAGCATTAAACTCAAAATTATAACTTATTATCCTTCCAACACTTTCAACATCTAGTGCACCATAATCCCTTATCCAAGTATCATTTGTGTCTATTTCATAAAAACTTAAATTTGAAATATCTTTAAAAAAATATTCAAAATCCTCTCTGCTTGGAGATATAAGACATACTTTTTGGAATTTACTTAAAGCTTTTACAAGTACTACATAGCTTTTCATTATATCAAGTAAATATTCATTCCAGTCGGTATTATAATGTGGGAGTGATAAAAATATAGCCTCTTGGGCTTCCCATTCAGCAATAGCTCTCATAATGGCTCTCCATTCATAGAATTAAACTAAATTACTATTTAATTAATGTTAATTTATCACTTATAATTTTAAAATAGACTTAAATTAATATTTTTTTATTTATTTAAGCTTAAATAAATAAAAAATGTTACAAAAATAAACAAAAATTAAAATAAAATTAGATTTTTAATAATAAAATTATGAAGTAATATATACAAATTAATAAATCAAATTTAAGAGTTTTAAAGATAGGTGACAAAAGCCACCTATCTTTATTTATAGCTTGCTACCAGCTAATTGCATTATCAAGGGTATTTAAATTTCTAATTCTATCTTTTGAAGATGAAGCATTACCCTCATTATATAGATATCTACCCACTATATCACCATCTTTTACTTGTCCAGTTCCTCCCCAATTTGCTATATTTCTACTCTCAACTATTATCTTAAAGATATTAAAGTTATCGCTATAATTTATATCTTCTCCACTATAGATAAACCAAGGCTTAACATGAACTTCAACAATTTCATCTTTATTATCAGGTTGTACAACGCTTAGAGTTAGTCTTTCATACATATTATTTATATCTTGCATTTGTCTTCTACCTGTCAATCCCTCTACATTATCATTCACATAACCATTAAGTGGAACAAAGTCATTAGATGTTATACCAGCTAAACTATTATAGTATTCAAACCTATTAAGGAAAAATTTTGGTCTTTCATCGCTATTTACTGCTTTTGCTGTTATATTGCTATCTATGATAGGTAGATTATTTTTTGCAAAGTCGGTAGCTTTTGCGGCATCTACATTTCCAGTATAATAAATCATAGAGTACACATCAACATCTACACTTTGACTATCTTCTTGAGGATACTCTTTTTTTTCAGCGTTAATATATCCATAATAAAAAGTAGCTTTAGATGTTTGGTTTACATCTACAAATTTGCCATTTTCAAGGGTTAGAAAATTTCCATCATTGTCTTTTTTGTTACCATCATACCTCTTAGTTTCAGAGTCGCTAATCTCTAAAATCTCATTATTAAATTTTTTGAAAATTCTACCCTTAGCTTTTATTCCTTTTGTTAAAACCTCACTAGAAGCTATTTTTTTATCAGTACGAAGATCTTTTTCTTCAAAAGCGACGTTGTTGCTTTTTATAAAATCATCAGCATAAATAAGTTTAGGATCAATACGGTCATTTTTACCTTGGAATCTTTTGAAGTTAAATTTTAGAGGAAGTTCAAATTTTGCATTATCAAAACCCTCTTTACTTGCTGTTACAGCAACTTCACCATACTTTGTGATAGTTTTTTTCCCATTACTACCATCTTTTTCTTCCACTTTAACTTCACTATTAATGGATATATTTCCATCTTTAATACTTGATGAATAGACAAGTCCATGTTTTAACTTACCAAATTTATTAGTTCCGGCTTCTGGCTTGTAGCATTCAGAACTTAGGTTGTGAGTATCACAATAACCTCTCTTACCTTCTGGATTTACTTCTAATGACTTGCATCTTTCATCGCTTGCAGTTTTATTACAATCAAACGCAAAATCCAATCCAAACTCAATGTCTCTAGCATAACAACCTTTGTGATAAAGTGTTGGATAAATTTCTAAATTTTTATAAACTCCCTTATCTTTTAAACACTCTTTATCTACACAAACACTTGCCTTTGAAGATGCAGCAGTAACGTTTAAATCAAGGCTTGCTCCCATATTATCAGGATTTGTGTTAAAAAATGTGTATGTATAAATCTCGTCTGTTCTAAAAGGATCTTGCTTTATTATCTTATCTTTTATACCTAAAACTGAGACCATAATCTTGTCGTGTGTAAATTTAAGCACTAAATCCTCAGGAATTAGATATTTGTTTTTAACATTATCTCCGATAGATTTTATACTGCTTAGCTCTTGATCTTTAAAGCCTATATATGCACCGACTTTATTGCTGTCTTTATCTTTATTGTAACTGTAGCTTTTTACTTCTTTATCCAAGTATGGTTTATCATATTTGGTCCATGATGAGTCAGTAAGTCTCATCTTCGCATAACCGATATTATAGTAATTAAGCTTTCCTAAAGATCCTAAGTCTATATTGGCAAATTTTTTCTTATCATTACTTGCTTTTTGAAAGTCACTTAGACTATTTGCCTTAGTTGTCTCATTGTAAAATGCTCTTTCTGTTGCATTTTTATCTTTACCGTTTTTATCGATGGATCTAAAATCAACTCTTAAGTTATTAGAAGCATTAACTGCATTACCCCATAATGTATTACTTCCGGTAGGTTTATTATCCCCACCATAACTTATACTTTTTCCATCCGCATTCCTAACCACATCTTTTACTTCATCTAGGTTACAACTATCAGGCACAATTGTTGATAAAATAGCTGATTTAGTAAAATTTGGATCGCTGTTGGCTGTTATGTTTGAATCATCAGGAATAAGTAAAGACTCATATCCTAAAACATAGTTTCCACCCTTATCTGATGGGTAGATATTATCTTTAAAGCTTTCATGAAGTTTATTTCCACCAAGATTGTATGTCTCATCTTTATTTAGTTCTTTGTTAAGTTTAAAATATGCAGGTCTTACAGCAAATGTATCTCCTGCACAAATATCAAGTCTATATTCGTTTAGATACTTTTCATCTATTTCGCCTTTGCCTTGTTCTATGCGCTTTTTATGCTTATCTATACAAACATTTTGGCATGCTTCTATTTTACTATCTTTTGTAGCTGCTGGCTCATCATGATATCTACTAATACATTCTTGCTTACAAGATGTTAAAATTTCAGCTCCTGATGGCAGGTAGCTTACTATAAAAGTATAATCAGGTCTTGCAAAACCAACAACGATATTTTTCATATCAATAATTTTATCCTTATCGCTGTCATTTGTAAAATATTCAAATGATGAGAACGCATTTACTTCTTTAGACTTATAGAAACAACCTTTTTTTAAGTCTGCACAATTTCCTTTATTTTTATTGATATACATTATAGTATCCATATTTGTTGCTTCATTTTTGAAAGATTTTTCTTTTATGGCAAAATCTTGATAATGATTAAAATGTATATCTTTATTTTCTTTTGCTATTTTACAATTATTTTGCCTATCGCCAAGCTCTGTCAATGTTACCAAAGTAGTTTCAAATTTACCATCAAGTCTTCCTACTCTTCTAGTCATCTCACCACTTATACCACTTTCAAGTTTTCCTAACTCAGATTGTTTATTGTCCTTGTTATCTTGAGTTGTTTTAAGCTTGCCTTTTAAATCGCCAATTTCAGTCTCTAAATTTTTCTTTTTAATTTCCAAATTTGCTTTATTTGCTTCAGCTTTTTCTTTAGCGGATTCAAGATTTGCAAGTTCATTTTTTAAACTTTCATCATCTGGTTTTTGCTCAATAGCAACTTTCAAATCAGCTATTCTTTTTGTTAAGTCTCCTATTTGCGTGTTTGTTATCTCAAGCTCTTTTAAAACCGTATTTAGCTCACTTTGTTTTTTGGCGATATTTTCATTAACCTTATTAATTTCAGAAACTAGTTTTTGAATTTCTTCATTTAATTCGTCTCTTTTTTTATTAAACTCGCCAACTTTTCCTTTCATAAAGCCCTCATCGCTACACTGTTGCTCAGTATATCCTAGAAGAATACAAATCTTTTTGTCACTTAAAAGCTTGCTAAGATAATCATCGGACTTGCCTGTAATATTTACATCATAATTTATCTTGAGATCAAATGGCTCATTTGCAACTTGGGTGTAAAGACCCTCGTAATCTCCTTTTTTCTTAAAGTCCTCATTTACTACCTTTACTCCATCAAGAGGAACTACTTCAACTATATTTTCCCACTCAGTTTTACCGCTAGGAGATGGGCACTTAGCCATAGAAATATTATAATTAAGCTCAACACCTTTTAATGAAAAATCATATGTAAAACTAGGTTCTTCATAGTATCCTCCAACTCTTGTCTTGTATTCTACATAAACCTTGTCTTTTTTATTTTTATTTAAAGATCCACCTGAGATATTATTGCCATTTACATTTCCAGCACCATCTCCTATAAAAAATGACAGATAATTACCATCGTATTTGTTAAATTGCTTATCTTTATAAGCTTGGATTAAATTTGTATGCTCCTCATCTTCATAAAGCCCTTTTTGATTATCTTTCATATATTTTAATTTTGAGTCGATAAAGTCATTTGGACCTGTCTCAGTGAGTGAGTTGTCTATCCTCATAGAATCATTTGAATAAATTATATTATCTGATAGTTTAGCTTTTACTTTTAATCCACTAGCATCTTCAGCTTCTGAATTATCAGCTATAGTAAAATAAACTTGATTTTTTACTGTCTCACCCTCTCTTACAACAAAACCAGCACCTCTTGAGCTCTTTCCAGCACTATTATAAACTGTATTATAGTAACAAACATCTGGCACATAAAGGTCAGTTGAGAATGCAAAAACACTTGGGTAAGTCTGCTCTGCATATGTTGTACTACCTACTCTTCTTGATTTAACTCCATAGTTAAATTTAAGTTTAGTTTGTTCTTTTTTCATATATATTTGTTTATCTGTAGAGTTTAACATAGATGTATTTATAGATATTGACTTGTATAAATCACTATCTATTTTTTCAACACCATGAGCTCCTGGTTTTACCATAGAGATACCACCACTATATGAATGTCTATTATTAAGGATATTATAGACATTTACCATATTTGAAAAATCTCCATATTTAGAAATTTTAAATGGAGCTGCCTCATCATCGCCAAACCTTATAGAATAGTTTGCATTTGATACAGCGTAAACGCTAACTTTTGCATCATATTTATCTTGTCTTGGCGTATAAAAACCATCAAATACCATATTTAAAAATTTACTATCATTTTCTTTTTGCAAGTCATGAACCAAAGTGGCAAAACCATTGTGTATAGTCACAACTTTAGGCTTATAAAAGTCATAATGGGGTGATGACTTACTTGGCATACTACCTCTATCGTAGACAACAGTTAATGCCCAAGAGCCAAAATTAGCAGTTTTTGCACTACCATAGATAAATGATCCATTGCTCCAGAAACTAACACCATCCCCATATGCTCCTCCAGAGTTTAAAACTGTTCCATCCGTAGCTTTGACATTAGCTCCTGCTATAGGAAATAATAATATATTGCCTTCTTTTTTAAGTGACTTCTTATCAGTATTGGCTAATGCTTGCTTTAAAAAGTCAGTAACATCTGCTCTAGCTGAATACACAAACCATAAACCACCTTGATTTTGTGCATTATTATAACTAAATATATAGTCTATATCCTCATCTTTTGCAAACACCTCTTTTTCAAGACCGCCAGCTATAAAATTCATCTTATTGTAATCTTTTATGTATTTTTCAGATATACTTGCAAGATTTCTATTATCCCCTTTTGAAGGTGTTATAGTTGAAGATATAGTGCGTAAGCTATATTGTTTACAAACCTTAACTCTTTCACACTCTGCTGGGTTTTTGCTACAAAAATCATTTAAATTTATAGGTTGTGAGCCATAAGTATATCTTTTACAAGTATTTACTTCACTACATGACTCAGGGTTTTTACTACAATAGTCATCTATGTTGATATTGCCACCGCTAAAAGTATAATTTTTACAAGTTTTTACCTCTTCACAATCATTAGGATTATTTGTACAATGACTATCGCCTAAAGTTATTTTAATAGATTGTATTTTTATGGTATCTATTTCCTCATCAAGATTTCCAAATGGTTTTGGATTTTTTTTGTTAGCAGGCTGATCTATATAGCATTTATCATAATCAACAGCCCATTTATTTCTCCCAATAGATTTTCTACACTCAAGCCAACCAGCAAGTCTGTAAAATCTCTTTATTCCCCCATTAAAATTTTCATCTATACTGTCACAATCCTCTTTGCTATTACCACTTTTTACACAAATTTCTTTAAGCTCTCTAACGGTATAATGAATTTGATTTTTTAGAATATACTTATTTCTTCTTTGAGCTTGTTCATAATTATCTATACTATAGCTAAGTGTAGGTGTGTAGTATTTAGTACTTATAATATTATCACACTGAGAAGCCTGGTCTGGAAATTGCCTTTTACACTCTTGAACCATTTTAGGGTTATAATATGCTTTATTTAAATTTTTCTTTTGAATGCTTGTATAACTCTCAGCTGTGCATTTAAAGTCAAGTTTTGAATTTTTTTGATTATTATATGATATAGGGGTATAGTATCCACTATTGGAAACCTTAAAGATATCATTACATTTTTTATTATTGTTATATTTTTCTTTACAGTTTTTTATAACATCATCATCGATAAGCTTTAAGTCAACTTTTCTCATTTTCTGTCTTCCTGGCTCTAGGCAAGCAAATTTAAAGTTGTTATTGACATTGGCATTTGGATTATATGTTATATTTTTATAGTAATCATTTAAATTAAAACGATTATCGTTAGTAGTGGGATTTGGGTAGTAAATACCATCTTTTATCTTATATGGAATTTCGTCACAAGAAACATTATTTTTAAATTGACTGTTAAGGCAAACTTCAATCAAGTCTTGATGGTCTATCCTTGCTTTATCTTGTTTTCTAACAACTATATTATCTTCTTTACTGCATGAATAAACAAGTGATTGTTTGTTTATTTTACCTGTAAGGTTGTTTTTATGGATACTTCCTATCCAAGTAAGAGTAGCATATTTTATATATTTAGGCTCGATACTGTCTGGCAAATATAAAGATGCCATCGAACTATTTAAATATTTATTGTTTAATTCAGTAAGCATGTATGAACTAGAGTTATCCAAATCAGTTTTTTTATTAAAATTCATAATAGTATTACCTGTAATGGAGTAATCACCATATACTAAAGATGAAAATCCATTATTATCAAGCGGATTACCAGTAAAAGATGAGTAAGAACCAACTTCTGGAGAAAAAGACAAATTAGTTTGATAATAAACAACATTATTAGTGCTATCTTTTGTTCTTATCAAATCACCTCTTGGCGCGCCATATCCTGCTGGTGGGCAATTGTTTGTGCCATCTGGGCATGGAAGCATACCATACTCATTAACTCCTTGCGCAAGAGTCAAACTTAAAAAAGTAGAAACTCCTAATACGCATTTAAAAAACACATTTGTTTTCATCACTTCTCCTTTAAAAGGCTTAAATTTATAAAAACTCTAAATTTTAAAGCTTTTATAAATTTAAAACATCTTATTAAAAGATAAAAATTTTTAAGGCCGAATTTACTCAGCCTTAAAATAACTAAAATAGTCCAAATTTTCCATCTTTTCTTTTATATAAAACTCTCATTTTAGCATTCATATCGTTAAATACTAAAAACTGATCATTACTATTTTTTAAAGAAAAAAGTGCTTCGTCAATTTCTAGTGGCTTATGAGTTTCAAGCTCAGCTTCAACTATCTCATCTAGATGCTCGCTAAGATCTATATCATGGCTTTTATCAAGAACTATCTCTTTTAACTCATCTTTGTTTTTATGAGTTTTCCACTTATCATGTTGTCTTCTTAAAACCTTAGAAGCTCTATCTATGATACTATCTATAGCAGCGTAAAGATCTTTATCTTTTTGAGATATAACAATAGTCTCTTTTTTTGGTAAATTTATAGATAAATTTACAACAAAGCCTTTTCTTCCTTGCTTTTCATCAGCTGAGATAACACATCTTGTTGAAACTATGTTTAAATTATACTTTTCTAAATTTTCAAACGCTTTTTCTAAATACTCTTTTATAGTATCTGTTAAATCAAACTGTTTTCCAACTATGCTTGTATTCATTTTTTATTTCTCCTTAAAATTATTTTAATATTTTTTATCTTAGTTTTGCACTTTTTCATAGTTTTAATATTTTATGGTCTTTGCACTGTTCTTCTATGAAACCTAACAGGCTCTATGCCATCGGTGTTTTGCACCATAACATCTATTAAAGCGACATTGTAATAATTAACCCTATTATTATTGACATCTTTTAATTCCATAAATCTCTTCCTAATATCACTTGATGCTTTTATATTAGGGCTTCTACCGCATCCTGGCATTTGACTATCAAGATAAAATATATTAACTCTTGCACTAAATCCATCACCAAAATCATATGTTTTTTCTGTAAGACAATCTTTTGAGTAATCAGTTCCTTGCATGTCCAAAACTGCTAAACTTGTAGCACTCATAGCATATAACTCGGCTTGTTCTTTTAAATAAACATCACCTGATTGTTTTACCATCTTTGAAGATAGAGATAATGACATCATGCCTAAGGTTGCTATAAGCATAACAAAAAATATCGCCATTATTAAACTAAAACCTTTTTTCATTAGAACACCACCTTTGTCTTACAAACTACGAATCTATTATTATCAGTAACACCATGTTTTTGGGCATTTGCATTTACACAAAGCTTCAAATCCATCCCACTTGCACTAAAACCTCTAAACCTAAACAAAGTAATATTTTCAACCAAAAGAGATTTTCTACCATTTCTATATGTTTGCCCTATCCAAGGTCTGTAGTCATAATATAAGTATAAATTTCCATTTTCAGGAACTATGGCATAAGCTGAATGAGCTATTTGATATCTATCCGAAATTTCTTCACCCACATAATCTCTTGCAAGTGTGATTCTTGCGCCATTGTTAGGCATATTAAAAACCATAATTTTATTCGGATTCTCACCTCTAAATCCATAACCATTTTCTCTTGTAGTTGATATACCTTGAAATATCATTGCCAAATTTTGATTTCCACCTCTTGATATGGAATTTATAACATTAATTGCGGCTGATAGCCTACCTCCTATTAATATGGCTTTGCCATCTTCATACCTACCCATATCTAAAAATCCACTCCAACCTATAGAGTCATCCACACTATTTCCTGCTAAATTTCTACTTTGTGTACTTTGCCCAATCCACTCCAAGATATCATGATCTTGCTGGAGTCTTGAGTCATAGACTAATACAATGTCATTTGGATTCGAACTTCTTCTACCAATTGTTGCTTGCTTAACTCTATCACTTAGTCTTGAGGCTATTTGATCAAGTGCTAGCTTGGTTTTATCCTCTACCTCATCTACTACTTTTGAGGTAAGATAGTTTTTATAAACATTTGTATAAATATTGCTTCCTATCAAAGATAAGATAGCAAGTATAACAATAACAAGTATAAGTTCAATTAAAGTAAAAGCTTTTTTTATCATCTTAGATTCCTTAATACCTCATAACCATAGGTTTGTTCATACCTATATTTGGAGCATAAAAATACATCGTTGATCTATACTCACCAGTTCCAGGATTTCCAGCTGTGTCTTCAACTGTTACCTTCACACGCTTTATGTTTGTAGGCACTCCTCCATCTATTGGACTTCCTTTCTCGCTAGTTGAAAAACTTAAAGTAGCGCCCCCCGAAATAGTGCCACTTACATAATCAACTTCTGTAACAAAAAGCATATCTGAGATAAAATCCTCATTTGAGACTTGTTCATTTCTGGTTGCAAGAGTACCACGAAAATCATCTATATCATTTCTACCATTAAATCCATAAGAGTTATTACCAGGAGTATAAGTTTTAGTTCTATCAGCATCACTTATTCTATTTTGATTAACATAGGCAGGATTATTTGCAATTAAACTTCCAAGTCTACTTCCAGGCCCACTTCTACCATTTAATGGCACTGAGTTATATATAGGAATTCTAACATTTTTATTACTTCTTAAATAAGACTGAATAGAGCTGTTACTCTCACATGTCCTGCCCCCATTTTCACACATAGTTTTAAAGGCTGTACTATCCCAAGGCATTGAAACAATCCTACCCATTAGTGTTTTAGCACTATAGGTAAGCTCCTGTTTTATAGCCAACTCATTTGATTTTTGAGTTTGCGATACAATCTTTGGAAGTGAAGCTAAAGTTATGGCAACTATAACTATAGCAAGAACAAGCTCTATTAACGAAAAACCTTTTTTTAAAGATCTTTTTTTGACATGAGTTATGCCACCAAAAGACCTATAAAACACCAATTTTTTGACTGTTTTCATATAAACCACCTCTTGGGACTATTCTAACATTTTAGAAAAGCTACACTAAATTTAGCGTGATTATATCATAAATAGTCAAAAATCTATCTGAAATATTTAAATTTAATTTTTTATTCTATAACTATTTGTTTTAAATAAATTGAATATTTAAATAAATTTGCAAATTTTAAAAATAAATTTAATTAAATTAACCGATTATAAAGAGTAAAAGTGTAGAATAAATGATTTAAAAATTTACAACAAGGATTTTAATTATGAAAGTTAAAATTTTAACTCTTTTTTTTGCACTCATTTTTATAATGGGTTGCAGCACAAAGTCATCTGGGCTTTACAATCTAAGACCTGAAATTTGGTATAACCATATAATGGCAGATATAAAAGCAAATGACTTAAAAGAAGCTGATAAGCACTACAACCAATTTGCAAGTGAGCACGTCGCCTCACCACTTCTTGAGCCAACACTTTTGGTTATGGCACTAGCAAATATAGATGAGGGTAAATACACAAGAGCAAATGAACTTTTAGATGAATATATAAGAAGATATGGAACAAAAGAAAAAATAGAATATGCTAAATTTCTAAAAATAAAAGCAAATTATGACTCTTTTCAAAAACCAAATAGAAATCAAAATTTAATGCAATACAGCATAATAGAAATTAAAAATTTCTTATCAGAGTATCCAAATACTCAATATAGACCGCTTTTAGAAACTATGCTTATAAAATTTAAGCTTGCAGTTTATCATCTAAATGAAAATATAAAAGATCTGTATGTTCAAAAAGGAAGAGATGTATCAGCTAAAATTTATGAAGACAAACTTCAAAACTCAGCCTTAAAAGATGCAAATTTATCAGCTCCAAATCTTCCATGGTATAGAGCATTTTTTGAATAATATAAAAAAAAGGAAATAGATGAAAATTTCACAAAATTCTTTGCCCATAATCACTATGAATGGACAATTTTTGTATCCATTCATGATAACACCTATTTTCATTCATGAAAGCGATGAGCTTGAAACCTTGGAGTTTGCTATGAAAAATGAAACTATGATTTTAGTAGCAAATGAAAAGGAAAATGCCACTTCAAAAAACAAATTTGAAAATATTTATAATGCCGGTGTTGTTGGAAATATAATGAGAAAAGTAGATCTTCCAGATGGAAGAGTTAAAATTTTATTTCAAGGAGCTTATAAAGCTAAAATTGTAAAAGAAATTTCACAAAAACCGCTTTTAGCTGAAATAAAGCAAATAGAGATAAAAATTCCAACTGATAATAAAATAGAACCACTTTTAAATATCTTAAAACAAAAAATAAAAACACTAAATTCAATGAATGGTTATTTTTCGCAAGATTTATTAAGAACAATTGAAGAAAGTAGTGATGCTATAAGGGTTCTTGATTTAACGCTAAGTGCTTTAAGGCTTACAAAAGATAAAGCTTATGATTTTTTTATAAAAGAAAATTTAGAAGAGCTTTATTTTGATACGATTGATTATATCATCCAAGAAATAGAGGCAAATAGACTCGAAAAAGAGATAAAGTCAAAAGTTCACTCAAAAATAGAAAAAACAAACAAAGAGTATTTTTTAAAAGAGCAATTAAAGCAAATTCAAAAAGAACTTGGCAATGAAAATGAAAAAGAAGAAGAAGTTTTAGAGTATAGAAAAAAACTTGATCTTAAAAAGCCATTTATGAGTGATGAGGCGTATAAAGAGATAAAAAAACAGATTGACAAATTTGCAAGGCTTCATCCTGACTCAGCCGATGCGTCAATGGCTCAAAGCTACTTAGACTGGGTTTTGGAAATTCCTTTTGAAAATCTAGCAAGGAAAAAAAGCTCCATGAGTGATGTTAAAAAACAACTTGATAGTGATCATTACGCACTCACAAAACCAAAAGATAGAATAGTTGAGTATTTTGCTTTGCGTGAGCTTTTGGAGCTTCGTGGGCTGAAAGATAAAGTAAATAATGGCATAATTTTATGTCTTGCAGGACCTCCTGGAGTTGGTAAAACAAGCCTTGCAAATTCAGTTGCAAAAGCTTTAAAAAGAGAACTTGTTAGAATAGCTCTTGGCGGACTTGAAGATGTAAATGAACTTCGTGGCCATAGACGAACTTATGTGGGTGCAATGCCTGGAAGAATAGTTCAAGGATTAATTGACGCAAAACAAATGAATCCAGTCGTGGTGCTTGATGAAATAGATAAAATCTCAAGAAATTTTAGAGGTGATCCAACAGCAGTTTTGTTAGAAGTGCTTGATCCTGAACAAAATAATAATTTTAGAGATTATTATTTAAATTTCAATATTGATTTAAGCAAGATTGTATTTATAGCAACAGCAAATGATATAGGAAGTATCCCTCCTGCACTTAGAGATAGAATGGAGTTTATATTTTTAAGCTCTTACACACCACAAGAAAAATTTCAAATTGCAAAAAAATATCTTATCCCGCAAGAACTTAAAAAACACGGACTTAAAGCAAGTGATGTAAATATAACTGATGCAGCATTAAAACTACTTATAAGTGATTATACAAGAGAAAGTGGTGTTAGAAATTTAAGAAGAAAAATAGCAGACATCTTAAGAAAAACAGCAGTTAAAATTCTAAATCAAGAAAAAAACGAAAAAGTCTTAGTAAGTAATAGAAATCTAGAGGAATTTGTAGACAAAAAAGTCTTTGAAATAGATACTGTTGACAAAAAAGATATGATTGGCATAGTAAATGGTCTTGCTTGGACGGCAGTTGGAGGAGATGTTTTAAAAATAGAGGCTATTAAAATAAAAGGTAAAGGAAAGCTTAATATAACTGGGCAACTTGGTGATGTAATGAAAGAATCCGCCATAATTGCTTTTAGCGTAGTAAAAGTCTTAATAGATGAAAATAAGCTTGAAATTCCAAAAAAGCTATATGAACAAGCCAATATAAATATAAATGAAAGTGAAAAAAGTGAAAATAGTCAAAATTTAAAAAACAACAACGAACAAATCTATAATCTTTTTGATCTTCATTTACATGTTCCAGAAGGTGCAACCCCAAAAGATGGTCCTAGTGCTGGTATTACAATGGCTGTAGCTATTGCTTCTATTTTGTCAAATAAAAAAGTTAAAGCTGATATTGCAATGACAGGTGAAATTACCCTAAGTGGAAAAGTTTTACCTATTGGAGGGCTTAAAGAAAAACTAATTGCAGCTCATAAAGCAGGTATAAAAAAAGCATTAATTCCTAGAAAAAACTATGAAAGGGATCTTGATGAGCTTCCGAGCGAAGTAAAAGACGCTATTGAAATAATACCGGTTGATACTATAGATGATGTATTAGAAAATGCCTTAGTTTAAACAATATGACAGCTAAATTTAGCTGTCATTCATATTTACTTTGCAATTTGTAGTATAAATTTATAAAACATAGATAAAAATTAAAACAAAAACCCCATAAAACAATTCTTTTATTAGGTATGTTTTTTATCTGATTACTTAAAATTACTATATTAAAAAATATTAATTGTATTTATTTTACCTTTTGTAAATAAATAAATTTTAGCCTAATGTTATCTTTGCAACATAAAAAAACATGAAAAATCTAAGTTAATAAAATCTAATTAATTATGAAGCTTATAAGCTATTATGCTTATTTTATCAACTTTTTTAAACTATAAAATATAAGTAAAACCTACTCATAAAACAAGAATTAAAAAAACAAAATTTTATAAAAATCCTAAGTTAGATACTTGAATAAATACTTTTAGCTAAACTAATTACAAAACCAATGACAAAAAATTAAAACACTTCTACATTTTTAATAAAATAATCCCACACTTTTTTTATTGTTATGTATGGGATTATTTAAATTATCTTCCAAAACCAAAAATGCCTCTTATAGACTTTAGCATACCATCAAAAAGGCTTGATTTACCCTCTGTAATTTCATCTAGGAACTTTTCATAAGTAGTATTGTTATCTCTTAAAAATTTAGCCAAATACTCGCCACTTCTTTCCATGCCGCCAACTTTTTCAAGCTCAACAAGTTTTTTATAAATAGGAATTATCTCTTTTATTGCTTTCCTAGGGGCTGCACTTCTGTAAGCTGTATAAGAAACTATCTCGTTAGTGATAGGGTCAACAACTGTTTCAAATTTAGTTAAAACCCAATAGTATCTTCCATCTTTTGCTAAGTTTTTAACTAGAGCTTTAAAATCTTTATTCTGTTTTATTGTATCCCACATAAGTTTAAATGCTATCCTTGGCATATCAGGGTGACGAACTATGTTATGTGGTTGACCAATAAGTTCTTTTTTGCTATATTGACAAACTTGTATAAAATAGTCATTTGCATAAGTTATAACACCTCTTGGATCTGTTTTTGAGATTATGTATTTTTTAGGATTTAACGGAATTTCTTTATTTTTTGGCACAGGTTTTTTCATAATATCACCTCTTCTTAGTAAAATTCAAATATTATAGAATAATATAACTTAAAATTAAATTTATAAACTCTTAAATTTTTTTTAACTGAAATTATGATATAATACAAACAAAATCTAACAAAGGACTAAAAGTGAGTAAAAGCGAAACAATTAATGCTTTTAAGAGTATCACAAATCATCAAAATTTTGTAATGGCAAGGATAAAAAACTGTATACGATATGAAAGAGATAAAGAAATTGTTGATATTGTTGGTGAAGAAAATAAATTTGATGACGTTATAAGTGATGCAAGTTATAAATTTCAAGAGCTTTTAGGATCTATTCTATATAGTGAAGTAATTAAGAATTACTATTTATGGAAAGATACATGCACTTCAATATATAAAATTTATATAAGAGATTTGGATACAAAAAGGCTTAAAGTAAATAAAATAAGCGATATGGATAGAGAAATTATAAAGTCTAAATTTGATGACCTAGAAAATATACAAAAGATTTTAACCCAGTATTGCGATACTGCTATTGCAAGGCTAAATGCTTTGGGTGATGATAAATTTTAAGCAAGTTATAAAAATTAAATTATTTAAAACTTGCCTATATGTGTAGATTATGCCTTTGTCTTTTAGAAATTTTTGTAAAAGTTAAGATCTATAACTTGCGTTTATATCAACGTATACATGACCTAAATCACACCCATAAGCGCAAAATTTACCATCTCCTATACCTAAATCACAACTTATTTTAAAACTTTCTTTTTGCATTATAGCATGAGCTTTTTGCTCTCTTTCCTTATCAAGTTCAGGATGATTGATGTCATAAACTAAAATATCATCATATTTTATAACCAAACTCTCTTCACTACACTCAATGCCACTTGCTCCAATGGTTGAAGCTATTCGTCCCCAGTTTGGGTCTTCTCCAAAAATTGCTGTTTTTACTAAAAGTGAATTTGATAAAGCCTTAGCTGCCTTCATAGCCTCTTTATCATCTTTAGCGCCATTTACTTCAAAAGCTACGACTTTGCTTGAGCCTTCGCCATCTTTTACAAGCATTAAAGCTAAATTTAAAGTTATCATATCAAGTGCGGTTTTAAAAGCTTGTTTATCATAGTCTTTTTTGCCACTACTTATAAGCATAACAGTGTCATTTGTAGATGTGTCACCATCCACACTAACAGCATTAAAACTATTTTCAATGCTTGATTTTAAAAGCTCATCCATATCATCTTTTGGGATATTAGCATCAGTTAAAATATAGCATAGCATAGTAGCCATTGCTGGGTTTATCATACCTGCACCTTTGCAAATAGCAGCTATATTAAAACTCTTGCCATTTTCTAAATCAACTCTAAAACTAAGCTCTTTTTTAAATCTATCGGTCGTCATTATAGATTTTGCAACAGCATCTGAGTTTCTAGCATAAAAATCAAACTGATCCAAACCTTTTATGATTTTTTCTTTATCAAGCCTTTGGCCAATAACACCCGTAGAGCTCATTATGGGATTAATTAATTTTATTTTTTTGCCAAGTTCTTTAAAAATTTCATCGATATCGTCTATGCCCTTTTTACCAGTCATAGCATTTGCGTTTTTTGAGTTTAAAAGTATAAAATTTGTTTTAAAATTTTTAGGGTATCTTAAAAAATGTCTAAGTGGTGCGGCTTTAAATTTGTTCGTAGTAAAACACGCACTTATTAAAAACTCTTCATCACTTCTTATAAAACCTAAATCATTATTTTTTTTCTTTACGCCTGAATGCACTCCATCAAAATAAAACCCATCAACATTTTCAAGTCCGCCTTTTAGCGAAATTATATCAAACATATTTTAACTCCTGCGGTTTATATCTACCATTTATAAGTTTTCTTGTATAATTTATCCCCTCAGCCGTGCCTATAACTAAAAGTGTAGCATTTGTGCCTATTATAGCATCACCACCAGGCATCGGGGTAAATTTATTATTTTCATCTTTTATTCCAACTATATCAGCACTTGTAATTTCTCTGAGTCTAGTTTCACGAAGTCTTTTAAATCTAACCCAAGAATGACTTGGAACTACAATTTCTTCAATATCAATTAAAGAGTCTTTTTTATATAAAAATCTTTCTAAGATATTTTCCATATCTGGTCTTACACTTATAGCACTAAGGCGCTGAGCGGCAAGTTTTGATGGAAGTATAACTGAGTCTGCACCAAGCTTTTTAAGCTTATCTGCATCTAAATCATTATCAGAAACACTCATAACAAAATATGGCTTTTTAAGCTCAAGCTCTTTTTCATATAATCTTACAGTTGCAATTATTGCAATATTATCAGCTATATTTGAACTAAGTGCAATAACGCCTTTTGCACTAGAAAGATGAGATTTTAAAAGTGAAAGTTCAGTATGAGGTTCGCCTTGTATAAAATAAGGATATTTATTATCATGAGCAATCTTACTCAAATCATCACTTATGTCAATAACAACAAAAGGGATATGATTTTCTCTAAATTGCTTTGCAAGCTCAATTGTATAGATATTGTGATAGCAAATAACAAAGTGATTTTTTAATCTTGCTATTTTATTTACCATATTTCTCTCCCTAATGGCATTTACTAAAAAACCTTTTTTTAGGCTTTCTATAACAACACCTAAAGAAAATGTAAAAGCCCCAAAACCAGCAAAAATAAATGCCACAGTAAAGATTCTCCCAGCTGGAGAAATCTCAGCAACTTCGGTAAATCCGACAGTTGTAAAGGTCATCCCTGCTTGATAAAATCCATCACTTAAAGAAAAACCGCTAAAAACCATATATCCCAAAGTTCCAATTAGCATAAGCGAAACAATAAGAATTAATGGTAATCTAAACGGTTTTAACTGTTCGTAAAGCTCAAAGTTAAGATTTACATCAGGTTTTGAAGATCTTGTCCAGTTGAGAAATTTACGAACCCTATCCCAAAAAGACATTTTAACAAACTTTTATATAAAAACTATCTGGATTGTTTTTTCATAGTTCTTAAGGTTGAAGCTGCAACTTTTATTCTTCTAGTTGTTCCATCTTCTAAAACAACTCTTATGCTTCTAAGATTTGGTAAAAATCTTTTTTTATTTTTGTTGTTAGCGTGGCTTACGCTATGACCTACCAATGGGCCTTTTCCTGTAATAGCACATCTTTTTGCCATATTTTATCCTTTGAAAACTTAAATTTAAAAGGTTGATTATACCAAAAAATCTTCAAATCTTACTTAAATTTATTAAATTTCGTATTTTATTAGTTTTTATGATTTAAAAGGGTAAAATTCAAATTTTAAAATTAGTTATAAAAAATTTAAGGAATTTAAATGTATGTAGCGCCAAGTATTTTATCAGCTGATTTTGCAAATTTAGAAAGTGAAATAAAAGCAGTTTGTGAAGCTGGAGCCGATCTTATACATATAGATGTAATGGATGGGCATTTTGTACCAAATTTAACAATTGGACCTGTTGTAGTAAATGCAGCTAAAAAGTCAAGTTCCGTGCCTTTAGATATTCATCTAATGGTTGAAAATCCAAGCTTTTTTGTAGAGATGTTTTTAGGGATTAAACCTAAATTTATAGGATTTCATATTGAGGCTGAAAATCACCCTTTAAGATTAATAGATCACATTAGAAACAACGGAATTTCACCAGCTATTGTTTTAAATCCACACACGCCGATAAGTTCATTAAAGCATATCATAAATAGTGTTGATATGGTTCTTTTAATGAGTGTAAATCCAGGATTTGGCGGGCAAAAATTTATGCCTATTGTAATAGATAAAATAAAAGAATTAAAAGAGCTTATATATAAAACAAACTCAATTTGCATGATAGAAGTTGATGGTGGTGTAAATGGGCTTAATGTAGCTGAGCTTGATGAAGCTGGAGCTGATATAGTAGTAGCTGGAAGCTATATATTTTCATCAAATGATTATGAAACTGCAATTAGATCTTTAAAAGTATGAAAAAAGTTAATAAATTAGAAAATTTTATAGATTTGCTTTCTCAAAAATCAATTAATTATCATGACTTTTTAATAAAATCAAGTGAGATTGATGAGATAAAATTTGACCCAAAAGATTTTAATATGTGGCACGCTTCAGGACTTGAAGTGATAAAAAAGGATAATGGAAAAGTAACAATTGCTACAAAAGATAAAGAGATTAAAGATGAAATTTTTTGCATTACAGATATTGAGACAAATGGCGGCATAAAAGATGGACAAATCATAGAAATAGGAGCAGTAAAATTAAAAAATGGTCTAATTATAGACAAATTTAAAAGCTTTATAAAAGCTGATTTTATCCCTGAAGAAATTAGCAATTTAACTGGAATTGTAGTTAGTGATTTAGACAATGCTCCAAATTTAGCCACCGTGCTTGAGAAATTTAAACTTTTTTTAGGAACAAGTGTTTTTGTAGCTCATAATGTTAAATTTGATTATGATTTTATAAGCAAAAGTTTGGAAAAATTAGACTATGGAGTGCTTTTAAATAGGCGAATTTGCACCATTGAGTTAGCCAGACGAACAATACCATCTGCTAAATATGGACTTGGCTCATTAAAAGAGCTTTTAGGCATTCATAACGCTCATCATAGAGCCTTAAATGATGCAATAAGTGCAGCAATTATTTTTAAAGTAGCACTTGAAAGACTTCCTTGGACAGTTCAAACGGTAGAGGATTTAATACATTTTTCCAAAACAGCAAAAAGCGTTAAAATAGTAGAAAAGAAAGAGTAAATGTCAGTAGTTTTTGCAAAAATAAATTTGGATAATTTAAAACAAAATTTTTTAAATTTAAAAAAATTTGTTGGAGATGATATAAAGTTTTGTGCTCTTATAAAGGCAAATGCTTATGGGCATGGAAGCGTGGAAATAGCTAAAAGTTACGCTGAGTTTGGGGCGGATTATCTAGCAGTAGCAAGAGTAAATGAAGGTGAAGATTTAAGAAAAAATGGTATAAAGTTGCCTATTTTGCTCCTTGGATACAGTGATGAAGTAAAAAAAGCTCTATTAAACGACCTTGAACTTTGTGTTTTTAACTACGAATATGCAACCACTATAAATGAAATAGCAAAATCTTTAAATTTAAAGGCCAAAATTCATATCAAGCTTGATACTGGAATGGCAAGACTTGGTTTTATAGTACGCGATGAAAAAAGCATTTTAGAAACAACTTTAACTTGTTTAAAAATTTCAAAACTCTCAAACATAGAAATAGTTGGTGTTTTTACTCATTTTGCTAAATCAGATAGTGCTGATAAAAGCTTTACAAACCTACAACTTAAAAGATTTAATGCTCAAATTTATGATTTTGAGAAAAATGGGCTTAAAATACCATTAAAACATGTCTCAAACTCAGCAGCTATTTTAGATACACAAACTGCAAATTTAAATATGGTAAGAAGTGGAATAGTTGGTTTTGGATTTTATCCATCAGATGAAGTTAAAAAAAGCGTAGACTTAAAACCTGTTATGAGCCTTTATGCTATGATTTCAAATATTAAGATTTTAAAACCAAATACCCCAATTAGCTATGGTGGAGTTTACACAACAAAAGATTATGAAAAAATTATAACGATTTGCATCGGTTATGGTGATGGATTTTTAAGAGAGCAAAATAATCCAGAGGTTTTAATTAATAATGTAAAATGCCCAGTAGTTGGGCGAATATGCATGGATCAATGTATGGTAAAAGTGCCTTTTGATATGGAAGTTAAAGTTGGTGAATATGCAACAATTTTTAATGAAGGTGATTTTAACGCTTCAAATTTAGCCAGAAGATGCAATACTATAAGTTATGAAATTTTATCTTTAGTAGCTTCAAGAGTTAAAAGAATTTATTACAAAGATGGCAAAATTATAGATTAAATTTATCTTAAATTCACTTATTTTTATTAGTTAATGATATTTTTTTAAAGTTAAAATAATTAAATATTTTACTTTAGCTATAAATTATCAAAATTATTGACATATAAAATTTTGAAATGTTATTGTTTATTTGCTAAAATATCTAAAATTTTTAAAAAGGATAAAAATGGCAAATTTACTAATAATTGGAGCTGGTGGAGTTAGCCAAGTTGCAACCTACAAAGCTGCTGCAAATTGTGATGTATTTAGCAAAATAACTCTTGCAAGTAGAACAAAAAGCAAATGTGATAAAATAGCAAAATTTATAAAAGAGCGCCTTGGAGTAGAAATTCAAACCGCACAAATTGATGCTGATGATACAGACGCAGTTGTTAGTCTCATCAAAAAAACAGGTGCTGAAATTTTATTAAATGTTACACTTCCATATCAAGATTTAACACTAATGGACGCTTGCGTAAAAGCTAAAATTAACTACATCGATACTGCAAATTACGAGCATCCAGATACTGCTAAGTTCGAGTATAAACTTCAATGGGCAAAAGATGTGGAGTTTAAAAAAGCTGGGGTTTTAGGGCTTCTAGGAAGTGGCTTTGACCCAGGTGTTACAAATGTATTTTGTGCCTATGCACAGCAATATCTGTTCGATGAAATTCACTACATTGATATACTTGATTGCAACGCTGGAGACCACGGATATGCATTTGCTACTAACTTTAACCCAGAGATAAATTTAAGAGAAGTTTCAGCAAATGGACGATATTGGAAAAAAACTAATGATTCCACAAATGAGCGAAAAACAAACTGGAAAAATGATGAATGGGTAGAGACAAAGCCTATGGAGATTGGCTTTAAATGGGATTATCCAGAAATTGGCGTAAAAGATAGCTATCTTTTATATCATGAAGAGCTTGAAAGCCTTAGCAAAAATATCAAAGGTTTAAAACAAATTAGATTTTTTATGACATTTGGACAAAGCTATTTAACCCATATGAAATGCCTTGAAAATGTTGGAATGCTTCGCATAGATGAAGTTGAACACAATGGCGTAAAAATAGTTCCTATTCAGTTTTTAAAGACACTTTTACCAGATCCTGCGAGTTTGGGTGCAAAAACAAAGGGCAAGACCAATATCGGATGTATGATTCGCGGAGTAAAAGATGGCAAAGAAAGACAAATTTACATCTATAATGTTTGCGACCATGAAGAGTGCTATAAAGAAACTGGAGCTCAAGGAGTAAGCTATACAACAGGAGTTCCAGCGATGATTGGTGCAAAAATGATAGCCCAAGGTAAATGGAGTGGCGAAGGCGTGTTTAATATGGAGGAATTTGATGCAAAACCTTTTATGGATGAACTTAACAAGCAAGGACTTCCTTGGAAAATAATTGAGATGAAACCAGGCGAGAGCTATAAGGTGGGCGAAATTTAAAAACTTAAAGCAAATTTGAGATTTTTTAAAATTTGCTTATTTTGCAAAAAGCATTTAAGTAAGTTGGTAGCACAACTCAAAATTTAACTAAAAATAAATTTTGTACTTTGTTTTGTAAAATCAACTTACTTTTCTATTCATCAAATCAAAATTTTTATTATATTTTTATATCTTTTTGCTAAAATTACAAAATTTAGTAAATTTGAGGAATTTATTTTGAGACTACAAACAACTTTAATAACTCTTGCTTCCATAATCATAATTTTTGCAGGCTTAAAAGCTGCAAACTCAGTAGTAGTGCCTTTTTTATTAGCTACATTTATAGCAATTGTAACTTCTCCTGTTTTAGATGCCTTAGAAAAAATTAAAATTCCAAGAACTATTTCATTTATATTTGTAGCATTTTTACTGCTTGGATTTTTAGCATTTATTGGAAGTGTTGCAGTTACTACGATGTTTGACTTTTTAGGACAACTTCCTGAATTTAATAGAAAATTTCAAGTATTGTTAAGTGAATGGATGGAAAAACTAAACAACACAGATTTTAAAGATATGATAGTTTTTGATCCAAATATGTTTAACTTAGAATCCAATAAAATTATTACGACAACAAGTTCACTTGTTAGAAAAACAGGTTCAATGATGTCTATGTGGCTTTTTATACTTTTACTTGTTGCATTCATGCTTTTTGAAACAAGAGTTATGCAAGAAAAAGTAAAATATCTAAGCCGTAAATATTCAAATGCTGTTGTTTTTGTAAATTCTTTTGTTTATAATCTTAAAAGATACCTTTTTATAAAAACAATAGTTTCAGTAGCAACTGGGCTTATTATAGGTTTTGGACTTTATTATTTAGGCATTCCATATGCGGTTTTATGGGGAATAGTTGCTTTTATAATGAATTATATACCTACAATTGGCTCTTTTGTAGCTGCTGTGCCAGCTGTTTTTGTAGCATTAATAAGTGGAAATTTTTCAGATACTATTTGGGTTGTAGTGCTATATATAGCAACAAATACTATTTTTGGAGTAATTTTAGAGCCAAGATTAGTTGGTGAAGAGCTTGGAATTTCAACTATAACTGTGCTTTTTAGCTTACTTTTATGGGGTTATGTTTTGGGAATGGGCGGACTTTTTTTAGCAGTTCCATTAACCATGACTATTCAAATCGCACTTAAAATCAATCCTAAAACCGAATTTATAGCTGTAATGTTAAGCAACAAAGCTGAAAAATAACTGTTACTTTATATAGATTTATTTGAGCCTTTTAGACTACTTGTTATCTCTAGTTAAAGAATCTACTTTTTTATTTGGATATAACTCTTTAGGCTCAAAATCCTTTAAATAATCAATATTTGCTTTTAAGTCTTTAAAATATTTTCTTTTTGTATCTCATCTATAAAACCATAATTTTTTAAAATTTTATAAACCTTGTTTCTTATTCCACAAAAATATATTTTCAACTCATTTTTTTACAATTATTATAAAAAATTTTTAATCCTCTATATCCAGTAGCATCAATTAAAGGAACATTTTCTAAATTTATAATAATTATTTTTGATTTAGGTTTGACTATATCTAGTAGCATATTAGAAAATTTCTCTGCGGCACCAAAGAAAAAAGGACCGTTTATATTATAAACAAGAACCCCATTTGGAATTTCTAATATCTTACCATCAGTATGTTTTAAATCTTTTGTGATCATTTCAAAATTTGTTAAATCACTCATTCGCTTCATAAATATAATCAAAGCAAATATCATACCAACTGATATACCAATAATCAAATCAAAAAGTACCGTCAATAAAAATGTCGCAATAAATACAAAATAATCACTTTTTGGCGCTTTTTTGATTTGCTTAAAATACTCCCATTCACCCATATTATATGAAATTATCAGCAAAATCGCACCAAGAGATGCCATAGGTATGAGATTTACAAAATTTAGTAAAGTCATAACCATACTAAATAAGGCAATTGAGCTTATAATAGCAGAAACAGGGCTTTTTGCACCATTTTTTATATTGGTTGCAGTTATTGCAATTGCTCCAGTTACAGGAATACCGCCAATAGCCGCAGAGGCAATATTTGCGAAACCTTGTCCAACAAGTTCTATGTTTGAATTATGTCTATCATTTGTCATACCATCTGCAACCACCGCAGATAAAAGTGATTCTATACCAGCTAAAACTGCAATTGTTATAGATGCTGGTATTAAAGACTTGATAAGTTCAAAACTAATTCCATCAATATTTACAAAAGTTATTTTTAAATCCAAACTTCCAAACCTTGAACCAATAGTCTCAGCGGGAAGTGTAAAAAACTGAACCAAAAGTGTTAAAACAACCACCGAAACTAACATACTAGGTAATAATTTACCAATTTTTGGAATTTTTGGCCATAGAATAATTATAAAAATAGATACTATGGTTATTAAAATTGCGTACAAATTTAGTGTTTGAATATTTTGTATGTAACACAAAATTTGCTCCATAAATTGAGCTGGAATTTTTTCAACGCCCAAGCCTAAAATATCTTTTATTTGACTTGAAAAAATTGTTACAGCAATTCCGCTTGTAAATCCTGCTACAACTGGATACGGAATAAATTTTATAATTTCTCCACCTTTTAAAAAGCCTATAATTACAAGCATAATACCAGCCATAATCGTTGCAATGGTTAATCCCAACATGCCGTGTTGCTCTATAATACTATAAACAATTACTATAAATGCACCAGTTGGCCCTGCTATTTGAAATTTTGACCCGCCCAAAATGGCTACGATAAAACACCCAATAACAAGCCTCAGGTGTTACTCCTGATGCGATTCCAAGAGCTATAGATAGTGGCAATGCAACAATAGCTACTATAATACCTGCTGCCATATCGTTTAAAAACATCTTAAAATTATATTTTTTTAAGCTTATAAAAAACTCTGGAATAAAATCTTTCATATTATCTACCTGCATAAATTATTAATAAATACAATTCACCTATTTAAATCTTAGTAAACATTATATCTTTTTATATCATAAAATTTACTACTACTTGAAATATGCCACAAATACTGGATTTTTGTTTAAAAAACGTGTTTAGAGTACTCATATAACTTTAATAAGTATAAAAAATGGTGTCCCCAGCGAGATTCGAACTCACGGCCTCAAAATTAGGAATTTTGCGCTCTATCCAGCTGAGCTATGAGGACAAATTTATAAAATAGAAACATAAATTTCTACTTTATTGTCTATATATTTTTCAAAATCGGTTAAGTAAGAGCGTTTTATATTGCATGTCTTAAAATGGTTCCAAATTTTCATCCAAAGACTACTTACATCGGTCGCTATTTGCTTAATATCAGCTTCAAAAACTAAAAATTTACCACTTTGTATTTCTATCGAATCACAATCGTTGCAAACTCCACTTAAAGACTTTGTGGAACCAACTAACAAATCATAATCATCAAAATGTTTATTTTTATAATTAAAATAAACACCATAATTCACATCATTGAATAAATCACTATTGCTAAATTTTTTCCATAAATTTGGAATTATAGCTGTATTTTGATTTAGTTCAAGCCTATTATTTGTGGTAACCTTATATCCAGTAATCTTCAGTGGTTTATCTAAATAAAATTCACGCATACTTAACTTTTTTAAAGGGTAGGAATCTCTTTCCCACCCTTAAATTAGATTTTAGCCGTTTCTTTGTTTAATTATCTCTTCGCTTACATTTTTTGGAACCTCATCGTAGTGATCGAATTCCATTGAGTAAGTTGCACGACCTTGGGTTTGACTTCTTAAATCTGTTGAATAACCAAACATCTCAGCCAATGGGCAAAATGCATCAATTATTTTGTTTCCACCTCTATCACCCATATTGTTAACTTGACCACGGCGTTTATTGATATCACCTATAACATCGCCCATATACTCTTCTGGTGTTTCAATTTCAACTTTCATAACTGGCTCAAGTATAACAGCTCCTGCTTTTCTAGCACCTTCTTTAAAGCCCATTGAAGCAGCTAGTTTAAATGCCATTTCAGAACTATCAACTTCGTGATAACTTCCATCATATACAGTTACCCTAACATCCTCAACTGGATATCCTGCTAAAACTCCACCTTGCATTGCTTCTTGGCAGCCTTTATCAACAGCTGGAATATACTCTTTTGGAATAGCCCCACCTTTAATATCGTTAACAAACTCATATCCAGTGCCTGACTCAAGTGGCTCAAGGCGTAAATAAACATGGCCGTATTGACCACGACCACCTGATTGTTTAGCGTATTTATATTCTTGCTCAACTGTTTTTCTAATAGTTTCACGATATGCAACTTGTGGCTTACCTATTTCAGCATCAACTTTAAACTCTCTAAGCATTCTATCAACGATAACTTCAAGGTGTAGCTCACCCATACCACTAATAATGGTTTGACCACTTTCCTCATCAGTTTTTACTTGGAAACTTGGGTCTTCTTGAGCTAGTTTTTGAAGTGCAATGCCCATTTTTTCTTGATCTGCTTTTGTTTTAGGCTCAACCGCAACACTTATAACTGGGTCTGGAAAATCCATTTTTTCAAGTATTACTTGATCTTTTTCTCCAGCTAATGTATCACCTGTTAGAGTATCTTTTAGTCCTACAACAGCACCAATTTCTCCAGCATAAAGTTCTTTAATCTCTTCTCTTTTATTTGAGTGCATTCTAAGAATTCTTCCAATTCTTTCTTTTTTACCTTTTACAGTGTTATAAACATAACTTCCACTTTCTAGGATACCTCTATAAACTCTAACAAAAGTAAGTTGACCAACAAAAGGATCTGTCATAATTTTAAATGCAAGTCCAGCAAATTCACCATCGTCTGATGATTCTACAAAAACCTCATCTCCGTTTTCATACTCGCCTCTAATATCAGCAACTTCATCAGGTGCTGGTAAATAATCAACAATTGCATCAAGAAGTGGTTGAACGCCTTTATTTTTAAAAGCGGTTCCGCACATCATAGGAATCATACTTAAATTTAAACAAGCTTTTTTAATACCCTCTTTAATCTCATCTACGCTTAATTGTTCACCACTGAAGTATTTATCCATTAATGCATCATCAGTCTCAGCAACAGCTTCAATTAATTTATCATGGTATTCTTTTGCCTTATCTAGTAGTTCAGCTGGGATTTCTCTTTCAACATAAGTTGTTGGTTTTGTTTCATCTTCCCAAACTAAAGCTTTCATATTTATTAAATCAACAACGCCTTTAAAGTCATCTTCTGCACCAATTGGAATTTGAAGCGGCACAGGATTTGCTTTTAGTCTATCTTTAATTTGTTGTTCAACATTGTAGAAATTAGCTCCAACTCTGTCCATTTTATTGACAAAAACAATTCTTGGAACATGGTATTTGTTTGCTTGTCTCCAAACAGTTTCACTTTGAGGTTGAACACCACCAACTGAACAAAATACCGCAACAGCACCATCTAAAACTCTCATTGATCTTTCAACTTCTATTGTAAAATCAACGTGTCCTGGGGTGTCTATAAGGTTGATTTGGTGATTTTTCCAAAAACATGTTGTAGCAGCTGATGTAATTGTGATGCCTCTTTCTTTTTCTTGAGCCATCCAGTCCATTGTAGCTGTACCTTCATGAGTTTCGCCAATTTTATGACTAACTCCTGTAAAGAATAAAATTCTCTCACTTGTTGTTGTTTTACCGGCATCAATGTGAGCAGCGATACCGATATTTCTAACCATATGTAAAGGTGTTTTTCTGGCCATAATAACAGCTCCTTACCAGCGGTAATGAGCAAAAGCTTTATTTGCCTCTGCCATTTTATATGTGTCTTCTTTTTTCTTAAATGAAGCACCTTTTGAACTTGCAGCATCCATAAGCTCATAAGCTAATTTCTCTATCATAGTTCTTTCACTTCTTTTTCTTGAAAATGAAATAATCCATCTAATAGCTAAAGCCTGTTGTCTTACTGGTCTAACCTCAACAGGAACTTGGTATGTAGCACCGCCTACTCTTCTTGATTTAACTTCTAAAATAGGCTTAACATTTTCAATAGCATCATTAAAAACATCTATACCTTTTACATCTTCGCTTTTGCTATCGATAAGATCTAAAGCACCATACATTATTCTTGTTGCAGTGCTTTTTTTACCATCATACATAAGTGCATTAATAAATTTAGTGACTACTTTATTGCCATAAATAGGATCAGGCATTACTTCCCTAACGGGAGCTCTTCTTCTTCTCATATTATTTTTCCTTCAAATTTATAAAATTTTACTCAAACTTAGCCAAATCAAGGGCTAGTCTGTTTTTGTTAGCTAAACTATTTTTTAGGGCGTTTAGCACCGTATTTAGATCTTGAAACAGTTCTTTTTGCAACGCCTGCTGTATCCAATGCTCCACGAACGATGTGGTATTTAACACCAGGTAAGTCTTTTACTCTTCCGCCTCTTACTAAAACGATAGAGTGCTCTTGTAGGTTGTGACCTTCACCACCTATATAACTAATAACTTCAAATCCACTTGTAAGCCTAACTTTGGCAACTTTTCTCAAAGCTGAGTTTGGTTTTTTAGGAGTTGTTGTATAAACCCTAGTGCAAACTCCTCTTCTTTGAGGACAATTTTGTAACGCTGGTGATTTTGATTTTTGAATCACTTTTTTGCGTTCTTTTCTGACCAATTGATTAATGGTTGGCACAATAATTCCTTTCATCATTAAATTTATTAAAAAGACCTAATGTTATCTAAAAACTGCTTAAAAAATGTTAAAACTTGCTAAATGTAAAAGATTTAACAGTCATTATTGTAAAGTAGATGATTTTTAAATTTCTTCATAATTACCTTTTTTTATAAAACCAGTATCATCTTTTAAAATTTTACCTCTTGAAATAACAAATTTGATATCAAAATTTTTATCTAGCAATAGAATATCAGCATCATAACTAGGTAAAATTTGACCTTTGAAATTATCAAGTCCTATACTTTTTGCAACATTTACTGTTACAAAAGGAAGAATTTCTTCTATCTTATAACCTGCTTTCATAAAATTTAAAAATTCGTTATATAATGCTTTTACGGTAGCAACTCCCATATTTATAAGTTTTCCATCTTTATCATAATTTGAATAGCTTCCATATCCATCAGAGCTAAAAGTTAGTTTATCAAGAGGGATATTATCTTTGGTTAGTTCTTTGTAGGCTTTAAGTGGTGTAAATCTATCTTGACTATAGCATGTCAAATCAACATATCCGCCATCTTTTAAAAATTGCTTTCCTTGGTCAAAAAGCCTTTCATTTCTATTGACATGAGTTGGTTGAAAAAAGGTTATTGGGATATCAAATTCGCTTAAAACTTCATAGATTAAGCCAAGTCCTTTTTTGCCATCACCAACATGTAAAGTTGTATGACCACTTTTTTTAGCTATCATACCACTTACTCTTCCAATGCTAGCTATTTTTGCAAGTTCATCTTTTGTAATACTTGCCGAACGATGATCTGAAATAGCAAGTTTTATACCAATGATAGGTTCTATAAAAACTATATCTTTTTCAATGCTGTTAGTTAGAGTTGGGCTTGGAAATGCATAAGCACCAGTATGAGCGTAGCATGAAATTCCCTCCTCTTTTAAAGCATAGGCTTTTGCTACTAAATTTTCAACACTTCTTGTAGTGCTATCTGTTCCAAGAAGTCCCACAACCGTTGTTATACCTCCATCAATAAGTCTCGAAAGAGTTATTTCAGGTGCTCTTGAAGAAAAACCTCCCTCTCCACCACCGCCAGTTATATGCACATGCTTATCTATAAAACCAGGAATAGCTATATATTTTGAAGCATCTATAATTTTTATAAAAGAATTCGTTATATTTATTTCATCATCTATGTGAATAATTTTTTCACCAGCTACTAAAATATCTTTTTTTCCTATAAATTTAGGAGTGTAAAGTTTTGCATTTTTTATAAGTAACATATTTTAAAATCCTTTAATCATTTTTTATGCTAAATTTGCCACCACCACAAAACAATAAGCACAAAGATGCGCCTAAATAAAGATAAATTATCTCAGGTACAAGTCCGCCAAAATTTGTAACAGCGAAAAGCTTATCCATATATGCAACATACAAAATCGTACAAGATGTTGCTATTAACATAATAGAGGCAAAGCGTGTATAAATTCCAAATATTATCATAATTGGTGCTAAAATTTCACCAAGATATACAAAATAAGATAAAAATGAAGGTATTTTAGCATTTATAAGAAGTGAAGCAACAGGCTCTATTCCAAATTTTAGTTTAAAAAGTCCATGATATAAAACACAAATTCCTAAAAATATCCTAAGAATTAATAATCCAAAATTTGGATAATTTAAATATTTAGACATAAATTTCTCCTAAATAAATTTATGTCATTATACAAAATTTATCTAAATTTCAAAAGGGACGACCTTTTGAAATTTAGCATTTTAAAGTTATTTATTAGATTTTATTTTAACTTTATCTTTTTTATAAAGTCCTGTTCCAACAGGAATCATCTTTCCTAAAATAACATTTTCTTTCAAATCTTCTAGATAGTCAAATTTACCAGAAATACTTGACTCGGTTAAAACTTTAGTGGTTTCTTGGAAAGATGCAGCTGAAATAAAACTATCGCTTCCAATAGCCGCTCTTGTAACACCAAGTAAAATAGGCTCTGCAATAGCTGGCTCACCGCCCATTTTCATAACTCTTTGGTTCTCAGCCCTAAATTTACGCCTACTTACTAAATCTCCTACAATAAAGCTTGTATTTCCACTATCTAAAATACTAACTTGCCTTAACATTTGAGAAACAATAATCTCAATATGTTTGTCATTAATAGCAACACCTTGGCTTCTATAAACTTGTTGAATCTCGCTTATTAGATATTGATGAAGTGCTTTTTCACCCAAAATTCTAAGAACATCTTGGCTACTTATGAGTCCATCAGTTAACTTTTCACCAGCATGAACAAACTCACCTTCTCTTACTTGGATTTGAAGAGATTTATCAATTGTATGTTCAACCTCAAGACCATCAGGAGATTCAATAATAATCTTTTCTTTTGAACGAAGTGCCTTTCCAAATTTAACAACACCGTCAATTTCAGCTATAACAGCTGCATTTTTTGGTTTTCTAGCTTCAAAAAGCTCACTAACCCTTGGAAGACCTCCAGTAATATCGCTTGATTTTGCTACGGCTTTTGGAGTTTTTGCTAAAGTATCGGCCAAAGCTACTTTTTGCCCATTTGATACATAAATAACAGTTTTTGGCTCTATTTGATAAGTCAGAGTTTTGCTATCAGTAACAACACTAATAGTTGGCTTTATACCTTGTGGTAAATACTCATTTACAACTAAACGAGTCTGTCCTGTAAGCTCATCATACTGTTCAGTTGCACTAAATCCTGGCTCAATCCCCTCAAAACTTACAACACCACTATCTTCTGCAATAATTGGAGTTGAATATGGATCCCACTGAGCTATTATAATTTTTTCATTTTTCTTAGGTTTAAATATGACATCACCATTTTTTACTTTACTATTATCGTCAAATTCAACAATAGAAGTCCTAGGGATATAATATCTTGCAGCCTCTCTATCGTCATCATCAGCAACTACTACAAAAAGACCTTTTTCTTTTACTTCATAACCTTTTTTAATATCTCTAATTCTTGTAAGTGAAGCACCATCAAGAATATAAAATTTAAGTGTTCCACTTGAACTAGTTTTTGTTACTTGACTAATAGGTTCACCATCATCTATATGAATTTCGCTTGCATATGGAATACGGCCTGGAACGTGCCAACCCTCTTTTATAATTTCAACTATACTTTCTGAAGCTGTTACTTTGTCACCATTTTTATATGGAAGATAAAACTTGCCTTCTATCTTACCGCTAACTCCTGCTAATTCATTTACTTTTGCAATATTATGTTTTCTAATAGTATGTTTTTCTTCTTTATCTTTTGATTTTACTGTTAAAATAACATCTTCATATGAAGTTTCAACTTCTAACACTCCATCAAATGAAGCTTTTATCTTTGGTTCAACAATTAAAATAGCTGCATTTCTTCTATTTGCAACTATTTGCTTTCCTTTATTCTCGTAAGTTTTTATATTGTAATACCTTATAAAACCCTCACTTTTTGCTAGAATTTGGTGATCTTGTTGCTCTGTTGAGGCTGTTCCACCAACATGGAATGTTCTAAGTGTTAGCTGAGTTCCTGGCTCACCAATTGATTGAGCTGCAATAATTCCAACTGCTTCTCCTGGTTTTACCATTTTACCTTCACCCAAATTTATTCCATAACATTTTGCACAAACACCTTTTTTAGCTTTACAAGTAATTGGTGTTCTAATACTTACTGCTTTAATTCCAGCTTCTGTTATCTCTTTTGCAATTTGTGCATCTATTAAAGTACCTTGAGAAAAAAGTATTTCATTTGTGATTGGATCAATTACATCATCACTTAAAACTCTTCCAACAATTCTATCTTCTAAGCTCTCTATTAAAGCACCATTTGCAGTTATTTCCGCTATTTCAATACCTTCATGGGTTCCACAATCATGCATTGTAATTTTAACATTTTGCCCAACATCAATTAGTTTTCTTGTTAAATATCCAGCATTTGCAGTTTTTAACGCAGTATCTGCAAGACCTTTTCTAGCACCGTGAGTTGAAATAAAATACTCAAGCACATTCAATCCCTCACGGAAATTTGAAGTAATTGGAGTTTCAATAATACTTCCATCAGGTTTTGCCATAAGTCCTCTCATACCAGCAAGTTGACGAATTTGTGCAGCACTACCTCTAGCTCCACTATCTGCCATCATATAAATAGAGTTGAATCCACTTTGATCATTTTCAATTAAATTCATCATCTCTCTTGCGACTTTAGTATTTGTATTTGTCCATATATCGATGATTTTGTTATATCTTTCACTATCTGTTAAAAGACCTACGCCATACTGACTTTGTATTTCTTTAACCTCTTTTTTGGCCTCTTCTACATATTTTACTTTTGACTTTGGAGTTATTATATCAGCCATAGAAATACTTACTGCAGCCTTTGTAGCCCAGTCAAATCCTAAATCTTTTAAATCATCTAAGAATTTTGCTGTTACTTCAAGCCCACCTTTTTCATAAACTTGATCAATTAAATTCGCAATATCTTTTTTCTTTAAAATCTTATTCCACATTTTTTCATCTATAAAATCAGGAATAATTGATTTTAGAATAAGTCTTCCTGCTGTTGTAAATACCGTATTTGATTCAATCATAGTTTTTATTTTTGCATGAACATCTAAATATCCACTATCAACAGCTATCATAACCTCATCAACGCTTGAATAAATTTTATTTGTTCCTTTTGCATTTTCTTTTTCCAAAGATAGATAATAAAGCCCTAAAACCATATCTTGTGAAGGAACACAAACTGCTTTTCCACTTGCGGGAAGTAAGATATTCATTGAGCTTAGCATTAAAACTTTACACTCTGCAATAGCTTCTTGAGAAAGTGGCACATGAACAGCCATTTGATCCCCATCAAAGTCGGCGTTAAAAGCAGCACAAACAAGTGGGTGAAGCTTTATTGCTTTTCCATCAACCAATACTGGGTGAAAGGCTTGAATTGACATTTTGTGAAGTGTTGGAGCACGGTTTAGCATAATAGGATAGTTCTTAACAACCTCTTCTAAACATTCCCAAACCTCAACTGCCTTGTCATCAAGCATTTTTTTAGCTTGCTTTACAGTTGCAGCATATCCTTTTTCTTGAAGTCTTGCAATTAAATGTGGCTTGAAAAGCTCTAATGCCATAGTTTTTGGCAGACCACATTGATCCATTTTTAGATTTGGCCCAATAACAATAACTGAACGACCTGAAAAATCAACCCTTTTTCCAAGTAGATTTTGACGAAATCTTCCTTGCTTTCCTTTTATAATTTCACTTAAAGATTTTAAAGGTCTTTTGTTTGCTCCTTTTACAGCATTTGCGCGTCTTCCGTTATCAAAAAGAGCATCAACTGCTTCTTGAAGCATTCTTTTTTCATTTCTTATAATTATTTCAGGAGCGTCAAGTTCTAAAAGTCTTTTAAGTCTTGTATTTCTATTTATCACTCTTCTATATAGATCATTTACATCGCTTACTGCAAATTTACCGCCATCTAAACTAACCAAAGGTCTAAGCTCAGCTGGTAAGACTGGGAGAGCTGTTATCATCATCCATTCTGGTTTATTGTTAGAAGCTAAAAAGCTCTCTACAACTTTTAATCTTTTTATAATATCTTTTTTTCTAGCTTCTGATTTTGTTGCTTCCATAGCTTCTTTAAGTTCTGCAACTATGGAAACTAAATCAAGCTCACTTAAAAGCTTATGTATGACTTCTCCACCCATTGCGGCACTAAAGCCTGTATTATAAAATCTACTGCTTAAAAGTTGATATTGCTCTTCATTTAAAACTTCATATTTCTCAACTTTTTTGGTATTTTCATTATCATAATATGCATCACCTGGATTATCTACTATGTAAGCTTCATAATATAAAACTCTCTCAAGATCTTTCATTCTAACACCCAAAAGAGTACCAATTCTACTTGGAAGTGAGTTTACATACCAAATATGTGCAACCGGAGTAACTAACTCAATATGTCCCATTCTAGTTCTTCTAACTTTAGAGCTTGTTACTTCAACACCACACTTTTCGCATCTATGCCCCTCAAATCTCATTTTTTTATATTTGCCACATAGACACTCATAATCCCTTATTGGTCCAAAAATTTTAGCACAAAAAAGCCCATCTCTTTCAGGCTTTAGAGTTCTATAATTTATTGTTTCAGGTTTTTTTACTTCTCCATGACTCCAAGCTCTTATTTCTTCAGGGCTTGCAAGCTGAATTTGAACTGCATCAAAGTCGTGAGGTCTTTTATTTTCAGTTATCTCAATTTTTGCGAAATCACTCATTATCCTCATCCTCTTTTTTAAATATATTTATATCAAGTGCTAATGATTTAAGCTCTTTTGTTAAAACAAAAAATGTTTCAGGAACACCTGCTGATGGAACATTTTCACCTCTAATTAAAGCTTTATAAGCTTCAAGTCTACCATCAATATCATCTGATTTAATTGTTAGCATTTCTCTTAATGTGTAAGCCGCACCATAAGCTTCTAATGCCCAAACTTCCATTTCTCCAAATCTTTGACCACCACTTAGTGCTCTACCACCTACAGGTTGTTGTGTAACAAGAGAATATGGCCCTGTGCTTCTTGCATGAACTTTTTCATCAACAAGGTGATGAAGCTTTAGATAATACATACAACCCACATTTACTCTTTCTTTAAATTTTTCACCAGTTCTTCCATCATAAAGTTCTGTTTTACCATCTGGATCAATATTTGCCATTTTGAATAACTTTTCAAAATCCTCAGGCACAATACCTTCAAAAATAGGTGCAGCAAATTTAATACCATGACTCCAATCTCTTGCATATTTTAAAAGCTCATCATCACTTAACTTTTCTAAAGTTTTTTTGGCATTCATAAGTTTTGAAGTACTTGCGATATCAATCATTTTTGCTCTTAAATTTTTAATCCATTCACCTGTTTTTTCTTCCATCATTTTTTCAATTTGTTCGCCAAGTTTTACACCGACTAAACCTAAGTGGCTTTCCATAATTTGTCCAATATTCATACGGCTTGGAACACCTAATGGGTTTAAAACTATATCAACTCTTTTCCCGCTTGGAAGATATGGCATATCAACTTCTGGAACGATATTAGAAACAATACCTTTGTTTCCGTGACGACCAGCCATTTTATCACCAACTTTTAGCTTTCTCTTTGTTGCGATATAAACTTTTACAAGTTTTACAACACCACTTGGTAAAATATCATCTTTTTCTAAAATTTCAAGCTTTTCATCATGATCTTCTTTTAGTTTTTTCTTCTCATTTTGGAAGTGATTTTTTATATCATCATATTCGGTTTGAATTGATTTTTCGTAAGATTTTATAAAACTGTTTAAAGCAAATCTATTGCTTTCTTCAAGATCACTTCTTGGAACGAAATCACCTTTTTTAAATTCCAACTTACCAAGTTTTCCATCTTCTTTTAATGGCTTTTTCTCAAGTAAAGATGAAACCATTAAAGTTTCTTCTCTATCTAGCATTAAAAGTCTATCATGGTGCTCTTTTTCAAGGGTTGTTTTTTCAGCCTCATACGCTTTTATAGCTCTTGAGTCTTTTTCATATCCTTTTTTTGTAAATATCTTAACATCTATAACAACACCTTCGGTTGAGGAGTTTGCATATAATGATTTATTTACAACATGACCTGCTTTTTCTCCAAAAATTGCTCTTAAAAGTCTCTCTTCAGGAGTTGGCTTAACTTCACCTTTTGGGGTTACTTTACCAACTAAAATCATTCCAGATCTTACCTCTGTACCAATTTTTACGATTCCACTTTCATCAAGATGAATGAGCTCTTCTTCTTTTACATTAGGAATGTCTCTGGTTATCTCTTCAACACCATCTTTTAATTCTCTTGCCTCAATACTTTTTTCATAAACATGAATACTTGTATATTCGTCATTTCTAATCATCTTTTCACTCATAACAACGGCATCTTCGTAGTTGTATCCATGCCAAGGCATAAATGCAACAAGAGCATTTTTACCAAGAGCAAGTTCACCCTCATGCATACTTGCACCATCTGCTATGATTTGACCAGCTTTTATTTCATCACCTTTATTAATAATTGGATGCTGAGAAAACATTGTGTTTTGATTTGTTCTTAAGTTTTTTTCCATTGAGTAATGGTCTATAAAAGGACCACTTTCATCTTCACCTAAAATAAATATGTTTTTACTATCTACTTTTTCAACAATTCCTGCTCTTTTTGCTTTTACAGCTGTCCAAGAATCTCTTGCAATGGTAGCTTCCATACCTGTTCCAACAATTGGAGCAATTGGCTTTAGAAGTGGAACTGCTTGTCGTTGCATGTTTGAACCCATCAAAGCTCTGTTTGCATCATCGTGCTCCAAAAATGGAATAAGTGAAGCTGCAACACCAGCTATCATGCCAGAACATAAGTCAATTAAACCTACTTCTTCTTTTCTGGCTAATATGTTTTCACCATCTTTTCTAGCTTCTAAAAACTCATCAAGTAAATTTCCATCCTCATCAACTCTAGCTGAGGCAGGCGCTATTACAATTCCTTCTTCTTGTGTAGCTGTTAAATAAACTATATCATCAGTTACTTTTGAGTTTACTACTTTTCTATAAGGTGCTTCAACAAAACCTAAGTCATTTACTTTTGCATAAGTAGCAAGTGTGTTTATAAGACCAATATTTTGTCCCTCAGGTGTCTCAATAGGACAAATTCTACCATAATGAGTTGGGTGAACATCTCTTACCTCAAATCCTGCTCTTTCTTTTACAAGACCACCCTGTCCAAGAGCTGAAAGTCTTCTTTTATGGGTTACTTCACTTAATGGATTTGTCTGATCCATAAACTGACTAAGCTGCCCAACTGTGAAAAATTCCATCAATGTAGTTGTTATAATTCTTGCATTTACTAAATCATGTGGCATTAACTCATCTACATTATTGCTAAGTGTTGTAAATTTGTCTCTTATAGTTTTTTGCATTTTCACAAGACCTAAATGAGTTTCATTTGCCAAAAGCTCTCCAATAGATCTAATTCTTCTATTTCCTAAATGATCTCTATCATCTATAAAGCCTTTTCCATTTTTAACACCAATTAGATATTTTGCAGTTTTTATAATATCTTCACTTGTCATTACAGTTACATACTCAGGAACTTCAATACCAAGCTTGTGATTCATTTTCATACGACCAACTTTTGTTAAATCATATCTTTCTGGGTTAAAGAAAAGATCATTTACAAACTCTCTTGCTGCTTCTTTTACAACAGGTTCGCCAGGACGCATAACTTTGTAAATTCTAATTGCTGCAAGATCATTTTCATTATCTATTTTTTCAAGTTGTTGAAGCGTTTTTAGGGTGTCGCCATCTTGCAAAAATGAGTTAATAACACTATTATCAACACCATCAGCAAGGTCATTTATTATGGTAATTTCTTTTTGTGATTTTAAAATTTTTTCTATTTTTGTTTCATCAAGCAATGATAAAGTATCGTATAAAATTTCTCCACTTTCATTATTTATAATAGGATCAAAAAGATATCTTTCAAGCAATACATCAATTGGATATTCTACATATTCCAAACCATCATCAATAAGTTTTTTAGCCTTACTTGGAGTAAGTCTTTTTCCAGACTGATGAACAATGTTTCCTTTTGGATCTTTTATATCGTATTCCAACCTTGTTGTATAGTCTTTTGGATCAAATTTTGTTAAAAATTTACCTTTTTCAACACGAAGTGTTTTTATAGGATAAAAAAGTTTTATAATATCTTGTTTTCCATATCCAAGTGCCCTAAACAAAATAGTTATAGGCATTTTTCTTTTATTATTTATACGGACATATAAAATATCTTTTGCATCATATTCAAAATAAAGCCAACTACCTCTATCTGGTATTATTTGTGCTGTATAAATTCTTTTGTTTGATACTGTTGGGCTTTCTTCTTCTTTAAAAATAACACCAGGACTTCTATGAAGTTGATTTACAACAACTCTTTCAACCCCATTTATGATAAAAGAAACTCTATCAGTCATTAAAGGAATATCTCTTAAAAATATCTCTTGTTCTTTTATTTCTTTAATTCCTGTTTTTTCCCCAGTTTTTTCATCTTTATCATAAATAACAAGTCTGATTTTCATTTTTGAGCTTACGGAGTAGGTTAATCCTCTTTCTACGCATTCTCTAATTGAATATTTTGGTTTTAAAATTTCATAATCAACATATTCTAAACTAAGTCTGTTTTGTGGATCGTGTATAGGAAAAATTGATTTTATGGCTCTTTCCATACCGCTTTCAACACTGTCTTTTTTATATAAAAAACTATCAAAACTCTTTTTTTGTAATTGTAATAAATTTGGAATATCAATCTCTTTTTTGGCTTTTGAAAAATCAACCCTAAGACGATTTCCAGAATATAGGCTATTTAGCATTTGACCACCTCATGGCAAAATTTGAAAGAAAAATTGGTGCTAAAGTTAGCACGAAATGTTTTGAAGGGAGAATTACTCCCTTCATTTTTGTTTTATTTAAGCTCGACTTTAGCTCCAGCTTCTTCAAGTTGTTTTTTAGCTGCTTCAGCATCTTCTTTACTGATTCCTTCTTTAAGAGTTGAAGGTGTTTTTTCAGTAGCATCTTTTGCTTCTTTAAGTCCTAATCCTGTTAGAGCTCTTACAACTTTAATAACATTGATTTTTTTATCACCTGCATCAAGTAATACAACATCAAATTCTGTTTTTTCATCTGCACTATCACCACCTGCTGCACCACCTGCTGCACCTGCAACCATTACTGGTGCTGCACTAACACCGAATTTCTCTTCAAATTCTTTAACTAATTCACTTAACTCTAAAACTGTTAAATTAGAAATATATTCTAATACATCTTCTTTTGTAATTGCCATTTATTATCTCCTAAATTTTTATTATTTATGCTGATTGTTCTTTTTTTTCTTTAAGCGCATTTAAGCCGATTGTAAAATTTTGAATCGGTGCATTCCAAACTTGCAAAAGCATTGCAATAAGCTCTTCGCGACCTGGTAGTTTGGAAAGTGCTTCAACTTTACTAACATCACAAACTTCGCCATCAATATGAGCAGATTTTATAATAAAATTTTTATTTTTTTCTGCATATTTGAAAGCTACTTTTGAAACATTTAGCTGATCGCCCCAAAGAAAAATATTGGTATCTTTTAACTCTAATCCTGTTTTTTCTACACTATTTAAAGCAATTCCAGCTAATGTGTTTTTTATAACTTGAACTTTTACATCAGATTCTTTGGCTGCTTTTCTTAACTCTTCAAGTGAAGAAACACCAATCCCTCTATAATCAGCTACAATAACACCGTCAGCCTCTTTAAAGCTTTCAGTTAGCTTTGAAACAAGAGCTACCTTATTTTCTCTAGTCAACTTTTCTCCTTTCCGATCAGTGATTTCAAGCAGAGAGAATTACTTCAATTGAGCCCAAAGGCCTCTGGCTATCTCCAATCTAAAATATATTATTTATTTTATTTTAAATCAATTATTTCTTGTGAATCAAGATTAACTGATGGACTCATTGTAAGTGATAAGGCTGCATTTTTAACATATCTACCCTTTGCAGTGGCAGGCTTATGTTTATTTATCTCTTTAATAAAAGTAGTTAAATTTGCCATAATCTCTTCTTTTGAAAAGCTTACTTTACCAATGCCTGCATGAATGTTACCTTGCTTATCAACTCTAAAGTTAACTTGTCCACCTTTTGCATTTTTAACAGCCTGTGCTACATCCATTGTAACAGTGCCTGTTTTTGGGTTTGGCATAAGACCCTTAGGTCCTAAAATTCTACCAACTTTACCAACTAAACCCATTAGATTTGGTGTAGCTATTAAAACATCAAAATTGATGTTACCTTTTTGAATTTCTTCAACCAAATCATCATCACCAACTATATCAGCACCTGCATTTTTAGCTTCATCAGCTTTAATATCCTTTGCAATAACTGCTACTCTTACCACTTTGCCTGTGCCTGATGGAAGAACAACTGAACCTCTTACCATTTGGTCTGCATATTTTGGATCAACATTTAGCTTTAATGCTATTTCAACTGTTTCATCAAATTTAGCAGATGAAAGTGTTTTTACAGTAGATACCGCTTCTTCAAGCGAGTAATTTTTTTCAGAATCAACTTTTTTTAATAATTCCGTAAATCTTTTTGAATTTTTTCTCATAAATTTCTCCGCATTAATTTTGCTTCCACCTTTTTATCCTTGGTGGTAAAAGGATTTTAATCAACTACGGTTATACCCATAGATTTTGCAGAACCAGCTATAATTCTAGCAGCTTGCTCTTTGTCTGTTGTATTTAAATCAGCAATTTTTTTCTCAACTATCTCTAAAACTTGTGCTTTTGTTAAAGTAGCAACTTTATTTTTTAGAGGATTATCTGAGCCTTTGCTAATTCCAGCAGCTTTTTTTATTAAATCTGTTGCTGGTGGTTGTTTTGTCACAAATGTAAAACTTTTATCAGCATAAACAGTTATTATAACAGGAATGTTAAAACCTGCCATATCTTTTGTTTTTTCATTAAAAGCTTTACAAAACTCCATAATATTTACACCTTGCTGACCAAGTGCTGGACCTACCGGAGGACTTGGATTTGCCTTTGCAGCAGCAATTTGTAGTTTAATCTGACCTGTTACTTTCTTAGCCATTAGACTATCTCCTTAATCTTAAACAATTTTCTCAACTTGTGAATATAATATTTCAACTGGGGTACTTCTACCAAATATAGAAACATTTAGCTTTAAAGTTCCATGTATCATATCATACTCTTCTACAGTTCCAATAAAATTTGCAAAAGGACCTTCTTTTATTCTCACGCTTTCACCCTCATCAAAAGAAATTTTTGGTTTTGGTGCAGCTCTTTTATTAACTTTATCCAAAATCATTTCAACATCTTTATCACTTAAGGCTGAAGGTTTTTTACTTTCGCCAATAAAACGACTAACTTTTGGCAAACTTTGAATTTTATGCCAAAGTGCAGTATCTAAATCAAGTTTAGCAAAACAATAACCAGGATAAAGGCTTTTTTCCTTTATTGTTTGCTTGCCATTTTTAATATCTATTAAATCTTCAGTTGGAACAACAACTTGCTCCACTTTATCTTGCAATCCTTGATTTTCTACTAAAGTCTCAATTGCATTCTTTACACTCATTTCAGAACCAGCATAAGTCTGTATAGCATACCATCTGTGTGCCATCATCACACCTCACACTATCTTAGAAATGGTAAAAGACATAATTAAATCAACCAAAGCCAAAAATACAGATACAGCAAAAACTACGATAATAACCATCACAAAAGCATTCCTAATTTGCTCTTTTGTTGGAAATATTACCTTATCTAGTTCTATTTTTGATTGATATATATAACTTTTAATTTTTTCCATCATTAAACCTTTTGGTGGCAGGGCAAGAGGGATTCGAACCCCCAACCTGCGGATTTGGAATCCGACGCTCTACCGTTGGAGCTATTGCCCTAACTAATCTTAACTTTTTAGTTTAACCTCTTTATGAACTGTGTGTTTTTTAAGTCTTGGACAATACTTTTTAAGCTCCAGTTTCTCAGTAGTAGTTTTACTATTTTTATATGTAGTGTAGTTTATATCTCCACTCTCACTGCATTTTAAACCAACTTTTATTCTCATATGGGACTTCCTTAAATAAAAAATAAGAGTGAGACAAGCTCACTCTTTTTTGTAAAAAAATTACTCTATAATTTTTGCAACAACACCAGAACCAACAGTTCTACCACCCTCACGGATAGCAAATCTTGTTCCTTGCTCTAGTGCAACTGGGTGAATAAGCTCAACTGTTATTTTAACGTTATCGCCTGGCATAACCATTTCTTTGCCTTCACCAAGAGTAATTGAACCTGTAACGTCTGTTGTTCTAACATAGAATTGTGGTCTATAGTTATTAAAGAATGGTGTATGTCTTCCACCTTCTTCTTTAGTTAGAATATAAACCTCAGCTTCAAATTTATTATGAGGAGTAATTGAGCCTGGTTTACATAAAACCATACCTCTTTCAACATCATCTTTACCTGTTCCTCTAAGAAGTATTCCTACATTATCACCAGCCTCACCTTGTTCCATCTCTTTTCTAAACATTTCAACGCCTGTTACAGTTGTTGTTTGAGTTGGTTTAATACCTACAATTTCAATAGTATCACCTACTTTTACAACACCTTTTTCAACTCTACCTGTAACAACTGTTCCACGACCTGAAATTGAAAATACATCTTCAATAGGCATTAGGAATGGTTTGTCAGTGTCTCTTTGCGGAGTTGGGATATAGCTATCAACTGCATCCATAAGTTCCATTATTTTAGCTGACCACTCACCATCAGTACCAGCTTTTGCCTCTTCTAGAGCTTTTAAAGCTGAACCAACAATGATAGGTGTATCATCACCAGGGAAACCGTACTCATTTAATAGCTCTCTAACTTCCATTTCAACTAGCTCGATAAGCTCAGCATCATCAACCATATCAGCTTTATTTAAGAAAACTACTATGTAAGGAACACCAACTTGTCTTGAAAGTAAGATATGCTCTCTAGTTTGTGGCATAGGACCATCAGCTGCGTTAACAACTAGTATAGCGCCATCCATTTGTGCAGCACCAGTAATCATGTTTTTAACATAGTCAGCGTGCCCAGGACAGTCAACGTGAGCATAGTGTCTATTTGTAGTTTCATACTCTATGTGTGAAGTTGCAATTGTAATACCACGATCTTTTTCTTCAGGAGCATTGTCTATGTTATCATAGTCTTTTAGCTCAGCTAGACCTTTTCTTGAAAGAACTGCAGAAATAGCAGCAGTTAAAGTAGTTTTACCATGGTCAACGTGACCGATAGTACCGATATTAACGTGTGGCTTGTTACGCGTAAATTTTTCTTTAGCCATTTTTTCCTCCATTAATTAATGTTTTTTATACTTTTTAAAAATTTGTGTTTATTTGCTATTCTATAATTTTGATGGAGCTCATAGTGGGACTTGAACCCACGACCTCTTCCTTACCAAGGAAGTGCTCTACCTCTGAGCCATATGAGCATAAACTCATGGCAAAAGTAGAATTAAACAAATTTAACATACACAAACAACTATTTGGAAACTTAAAGCTAGCAACTGTAATAAAAAATAATACATACAGCTCCCAGTTTTAAAATCCTAAATTTTGGAGCGGGAAACGAGGCTCGAACTCGCGACCCTCAGCTTGGAAGGCTGATGCTCTAGCCAACTGAGCTACTCCCGCAAACAATGGTGGTGAGACGTGGATTCGAACCACGGAAGGCAAAGCCAGCAGATTTACAGTCTGCCCTCGTTGGCCACTTGAGTATCTCACCCCTTTACATATCTGGTCAAACACTGTTTTTTAAAAAATGGAGCTGGTGAACGGACTTGAACCGCCGACCTACTGCTTACAAGGCAGTAGCTCTACCAACTGAGCTACACCAGCACCAAATACAATTTTTTAAATTGTAAAGGTGTATTGTATCTTATTTTTTTTTCTATGTCAAGGAATTTATAAAAATATAACTGAAAAAATTAATTTAAAACCCCTTTATTTATAAAAAGGGGTTATTTTATTAGCTTATTAATAGAGACCGGATGTTTTTCCTGTTAAATCTACCATTATATTTTTTGCTTGAGTGTAATGCTCAAGAATCATTTTATGTGTTTCTCTACCAATTCCTGAGTTTTTATATCCACCAAATGGTGCACCTGCTGGAATTTGATTATAACAATTTATCCAAACCCTTCCAGTTTCCATGGCTCTTGCAGTATTTAGAGCTTTTGTAATATTGTTTGTAAATATTCCACCGCCCAAGCCATACTCGCTGTCATTTACCATTTTTATAAGTTCATCTTCGTTTTTAAACTTAATAACAACGCCTACTGGTCCAAAAATTTCTTCTTGCGCAACTCTCATATCATTTTTAGCATTTACTATCAAAGTTGGCTCTACAAAAGCATCTCCAGCAGCTGATCTTTTACCACCAACTGCAATTTTTGCCCCTTCACTTAAAGCAATATCTATATAACTTAAAATTTTATCGGCTTGTTTTTTATTAATTTGTGCACCCATTTGAGTATTTGGATCAAGCGGGTCACCCACTTTTATATTTTTAAATTTCTCTACTGCTTTTTCAATAAACTCATCATAAATACTTTCTTCAACAAAAATTCTACTTCCAGCACAACAAACTTGACCTTGATTAAACAAAATACCCATTTGAACGCCATCAAGAGCCTTCTGCATGCACGCATCAGCATATATTATGTTTGCACTTTTTCCACCTAATTCAAGAGTTGAAGGGATTATTCTTTCTGCAGCAGCTATTCCAATATCTCTACCAACTTCAGTTGAGCCTGTAAAAGCCAATTTGTCAAGATCTGGATGATTTTTTAACCACTCACCTGATTTACTACCTTTTCCAGTAATCACATTTACAATACCTTTTGGTAAAACATCTTTAATAAGTCTCATAAGCTCTAAAACACTTAAGCTTGTTTCACTTGATGGTTTAAAAACAGTTGTATCACCCGCTGCGATAACTGGCGCTAATTTCCATGCTGCCATTAAAAATGGAAAATTCCAAGGAACAATTTGTCCTACAACGCCAATTGGCTCTCTTAAAACCATACTTAAAATTTGTTCGTTTAGAACATTTGCACTACCTTCTTGTGCTAAAATAACACCAGCAAAATATCTAAAATGATCAGCAGCATAAGGAATATCAACATTTAAAGTTTCTCTAATTGGTTTTCCGTTATCCATAGATTCAACTTTTGCTAAAAATTCTTTATTTTCATCTATAATGTCTGCGATTTTGTTTAATATTTCTGAACGCTGATTAACAGTTGATCGTCTAAACTTTTCAAAAGCTTTTCTCGCTGCTTTTACAGCTAAATCAACATCTTCTTTTGTGGCATCGGTAATGTCTGCAAGTTTTTTACCATTTGCTGGATTAAAAACCTCAAGTGTTTCATTGGCACTTGATTTTACAAACTCACCACCGATAAATAAATTATATTTTTCTTGTAAATTTACCATAATTTCTCCTTTAAATAATATGGAGAAATTATAAGGTACTTAATTAAACACTTTGCTTACTTTTTGATAATATTTATTAAAAAGTAAGAGCTTTGGCAATTAATTCAACTGGATTAACGCATCTTATATCTGATGATATTAAATTTAAAGAGTTGTTTAGTTGCATTCTACAGGCACTACACTCAGCACTTACAAAATCTGCCTTTGTTTTTTGTATCATCGGGGCTTTTTTAAGGCCTGCAGTTTTACTTAAGTGATAATTATTTGTTTGCATTGTAACACCACCAAATCCACAACACATATCAGGATTTTCCATTTCCAAAAGAGTAAAATTATTAGATAAAAGTTCACGCGGCTCTTTAAAAACGCCTTGCATTTTTTTAGCATGGCATGGATCGTGATAGGTGATTTTTAAATTTAGTTTTTCTTTTTTTGCTAAAATTTCTTTTAAATTTGTGTGTTTATAGAAATATTCACTTGCTAAAAATATTTTATCTTGCAATTTTATAGCTCTTTCTTGCCAGCTTGGCTCATCATAAAACAAATGAGCGTAATCAACCTTTACCATACCAGAACAGGTAGCTTCAGGTATTATAATGGCATCAACTTTTTTAAGCATTTCCTCAAAATAAACTATGTTTTTCTTAGCAAGTTTTTTTGTAGTTTTATTATCTCCAGTAAAATACATGGCCGCACCACAACAAACTTGCTTTTTCATTAAATCTAAATTTATTTTTAGACTTTGGCAAATTTTTAAAATACTTTCTCCAATATTTGTATAAGCATAATTTCCCATACAGCCAATAAAAAGTCCAATTGTTTTTTCTCCACCATTATCTATAAACTCTTCATGTGAGTTTAAAAAACTTTTTTTAGAAGCAGTTGGAAGTAATCTTTCTTTTTTGACAAGAGGCATTTTAAAACGTGGTTTCATAGAATTTGAAAAATTTTCTTTTTTTATTTTAAAGCCACAGCTTTGAAAAACATATCCCATTCTTGCACAAATATCTAAAACTTTTCTATGACTTAAAAACCAAAAAGCCATCTTTTTATACCATGCAATACCATACTTTTTGGCGATATCAACTCTCACGTTTTCAATCGCAGCATCTGTTTTTATGCTTTTTGGACATGCATCAACACAATTTGTACATAGAAAACAACTCTCAAATATAGTTTTTAAATTTTTATCAAGAGCTAAATTCCCATCCTTATATGCCCCTAAAAGATCCAAAAACCCTCTTGGAGATGTTGTTTCATCACGGTTTATATTATAAATCGTACAAACTTGTATACATTTACCACATTTTATACATTCATTTGAAATTTCTTTTATCATACTGTTTTTGAAAACCTCTTGTTTGCTATATTTTTCATATATTCATCGAAGCACATTGCAATATTTCTTATGAGCAAAGTACCTGTTGGATTTACTTTTATAGCATCATCGCTGACTTCAACAAATTCGCTTAATTCTTTTAACTCTTCTAAACTTTCTTTGAAGTGCTCTTTAAATTTTATACTAAATTTAGTTTCAATTTTTTTGATATTAAGATAAAAATTACTCATTAGACTCATTATAACTTCTTTCCTTAAAATATCTTCTTCATTTAGTAAAATTCCTTTACAGTATGGTAGTTTTCCATTATCAATTGCTTCTTCGTACTCTTTTAAGTCTTTATAGTTTTGTCCATAATGTCTAATACCCTCACCAATGCTTGTAAGTCCTATTCCTATTAAATCCGCACCACCTTTGGTTGTATATCCTTGAAAATTTCTATGCAAACTCCCATCTTCTAAGGCTTTAAAAAGCTCATCTTCTGGCTTTGCATAGTGATCCATGCCAATCATTTTATAGCCATTTGATGTCAAATAATCGTGTGTAAATTTTAAAATTTCAAGCTTAACACTAGGATGAGGAAGAGTTGTTTCATCAAATTTTCTCATAGATTTTTTAATCCATGGAACATGTGCGTAATTAAAAATTGCATATCTATCAGGATTTAACTCAAGTGACAATCTTAGAGTTTCTTTAAAGGTTTCTAAATTTTGATAAGGTAGTCCATAAATTAGATCTATATTAACTGAATTTATTCCTTTTTTTCTAACCATATCAATGGCATTTTTAGTAAGCTCAAAAGACTGGATTCTGTGAATTTCTTTTTGAACTTTTTCATTAAAATCCTGAACTCCGAAACTTATCCTATTAAACCCATGTTTTATCAAAACATCACTTTGTTCGTCCGTTAAAAATCTAGGATCAATCTCGCAACTAATCTCTGCATCATCGCTAAAATTTTTAAAATATTTTTTTATAGATGTTATTAATCTATCAAGACTTTGTGCATCATAAAATGTAGGTGTTCCACCACCAAAATGCATTTGAGATACAACTCTTGAAGTATCTACGATTTTACTTAAAATTAAAAGCTCTTTTTCAACATAATCAAGATATCTTGTCATTTTATCTTGCTTGCTTGTATAAATTACATTACATCCACAAAAATAACAGGCAGAACGACAGAATGGAAGATGAAAGTATAAAGAAAGTGGTCTATTTTTATCTTGTTTTTTTAACTCGTTTAAATATTCATCATAGGTAAATTTTTCACTAAATTCCAAAGCAGTTGGATAGCTTGTGTATCTTGGTCCTGGTTTTGAATATTTTGCATATGCATCAAAATCAATTGTGTTTAAAGTTTTCAACATTTCCCCTTATCATATTATCAATATCAACAAATAAATTTGGATATTTAATCTTTACATTATCAACTATTTTATCAAGATCTAAATTTGAAACCTGAAGTTCAGGATCTAATAAAGCAAGTTTTTTAATTTCTTCCATACAAACACTCCAAACGTCTCCAAAATCAATCGGCAAAGTCCTTGCTATACTTTTTTCAAGTTTTAAATCAAAATTTTCCCTTGCAACATTTTTATAGCTATTTATAAGTGATGTTAGACTTTTGAGCGATAAAACTGAATAAATATTTTTATCAGCATCTATACCAAACCATGGATATCTATTTTTCCATGAGCCTTTCTTTAGCATAATAGTCTTCTTATCGCTATTTTCGGTATTTAAAATTTCAAAAATCGTTTGATCTTTTCCAAAATCTTGCTCTATTTTTTCTATTTCTTTATCCATTTTCACCTCTTATGAGTTTTTACACACATTATTAAGCCAAACCATAATACCTTTTTGTGCGTGAAGTCTATTCTCGGCTTCCAAAAAAATCTCTTTACTATGCTTTTCAAAGACCTTGTCACTTATTTCATATCCCCTATAGGCTGGCAAGCAATGAAGTAAAATTGCATCTTTTTTAGCTAAACTCATCAAATCTTCATCTATTAAAAAACCTTCAAAATCTTTTACTTTTTGATCCTTGCTAACCTCATCGCCCATTGAAAACCAAGTATCAGTAGCTACAACATCTACATCTTTTATTGCGATTTTTGGATCACTTGTTATTGTTATTTTTGCACCACTTATTTTTGCATTGTTCATTGCTATCTTCAAAACTTCATCATTTATTTTATAATTTTTTGGAATTGCAACGCTTAAATTTAAACCCATAATGCTTGCCAAATTTAGCCACGAGTTGCACATATTATTACTATCACCAATATAGGCTATATTTTTACCAACATTAAGTTCCACCATAGTTAGATAATCAGCCATTAATTGAACTGGATGAAAAAGATCACTTAACCCATTGATAACTGGAATTTCCGCAAATCTGGCAAATTCTTTTAAATCTGTATGCCTGTAGACTCTAAGCATAGCCATATCACACATAGATGATATTACTCTTGCTGTATCTTTTATTGGCTCACCGCGTCCTAACTGAGTCGTTTTACTATCTAAAAAAAGTGCATGCCCACCAAGTTGATACATTCCAACTTCAAAGCTTATTCTTGTTCTAGTTGAATTTTTTTCAAAGACCATTGCTAGAGTTTGGTTTTTTAAATAAGGCGTAAAAATACCTTTTTTTACTTCATTTTTTATATTTTTTACAATTTCTAAAATTTCTAAAATTTGTTCTTTTTTAAAGTCATTTAGAGTTAAAAAATCTTTCATAATATCTTCTATTTATTTAAAATTTTAGCTAGCTCTTTAGCGTGATAAGTTATAATTAAATCAGCTCCTGCTCTTTTTATAGAAATCATAGTTTCAAGCATTACTTTTTTATAATCAATTACCCCTGCTTTTTCCCCAGCTTTTAACAAGGCATATTCACCACTTACATTGTAGGCACAAACTGGAAGTAATGTTTTATTTTTCAAATCTCTTATGATATCTAAATATGCTAGTGCTGGTTTTACCATCAAAATATCAGCTCCTTCTTTTTCGTCCTCCAAGCTTTCGTTTATAGCTTCAAGTCGATTTGCTGGATCCATTTGATAAGTTTTTCTATCTCCAAAACTAGGACTACTTTCTGCCACATCTCTAAATGGTCCATAATAAGCACTTGCAAATTTGGTTGAATACGCCATAATAGGTAAACTCTCATAGCCATTCTCATCAAGCCCTTTTCTAAGGTTTTCTATTATTCCATCCATCATACCACTTGGGGCTATCATATCAGCACCATTTTTAGCATGAATTAAAGCTTGTTTAACTGAAATTTCAAGTGTTGCATCATTATCTACTGTATCTTTGCATAAAATTCCACAATGTCCGTGATCAGTATACTCACAAAAGCAAAGATCGGTTATAACATATAAATTTGGAAACTTTTCTTTTATAGCTCTTAAAGTTTTTGCAATAATTCCATCATCACTTAATGCATCACTTCCAACACTATCTTTTACATCAGGAATTCCAAACAATAAAATAGATTTTATACCTAAATTTACAACTTCTTCGCACTCTTTTAAAAGCTCGTCAATACTCATCTGAAAAACACCTGGCATAGAAGGAGTTTCTTTTTTTACTCTACTTCCTGGAACAACAAAAAGTGGATAAATCAAATCATCAACACTCAAATGTGTTTCTCTTACTAAATCTCTAATTGCTACATTTCTTCTTAATCTTCTAAATCTTCTAAACATCTATAATCCTTTTATATCTATCAAATATCAAAATAAGCTTATATTTTATCATATAGCTAGTAAATAATCTATTAAAATTTAATTTTAATATTTTAATTTCATTATAAAAGACCTGTCAAATTTAGGTATAATGCAAGCTTAAATTTCAAATGATTGGATAAAAATGGATATAAAAATCTCAAATTTAGCAAATTTACCAACTAAATTTGGCGAGTTCAAAGTGCAAACTTTTAAAGAAAATGAAAAAGAACATTTGGTTATTTTAAAAGAGCCATTAAACGAAATTGTAAATGTAAGAATACACTCAGAATGCCTAACAGGAGATGCTCTTGGAAGTCTTAAATGCGACTGCGGGGAACAACTTCAAAAAAGTTTAGAATACATCTCTAAAAATGGCGGAATGGTAATTTACCTAAGGCAAGAAGGGCGAAATATAGGGCTTTTTAACAAAATAAATGCCTATGCCTTGCAAGATAAAGGTCTTGACACGGTTGAGGCAAATCATCAACTTGGCTTTAAGGCTGATGAGAGAACTTATGAGATTGTGGATTTTATCCTAAAATACTATAAAATAGATAAAATAAATATGTTAACAAATAATCCAGATAAATTAAAAGGGCTTCATTTTATAAAAGTAGAAAAAAGAATTCCTCTAATAATTAAACCAAATAGTTATAATGAGGAGTATTTAAAAGTTAAAAAAAGTCAAATGGGGCATCTTTTATGAATAATCTTGATGAAATTATTCATAGTCTAAATTTTAAACAAAAAACTAAAAAATTTGGTGAAATTCTATCTAAATTTAATAAAATCCATAGCCTTACAAAGTATGAAAATTTAGAATTTGTAATGCAAGATAGCCTAAATGGACTTAAATTTATAACAAACTCGCCAAAAATAGCAATTGATGTTGGGAGTGGTGCTGGATTTCCTGCTATTTTTTTAGCTCTCGTTTTGAAAGATTGTAAATGGCATTTATTTGAACCAAATGTTAAAAAATCATCTTTTTTAACATATACAAAAATAAATTTAGGACTCGAAAATGTTATAATACACTCGAAAAAAATAGAAGATGAAACTAAATTTCAAGCTAACTTAATAACATCAAGAGCTTTAATGAGAGCTGATTTGCTTTTAGAAATTTGTAAAGGTTTTTATAACAAAGAAACTTTATTTTTACTATACAAAGGCTCAAATGCAGAAAATGAGATAAAAAATTTAAAAGATTATAAACTTAACAGATATCAAAATAGAGTATTTCTAACTTTTAAAGGAGAGAAAAATGGCTAAATTATTAATGCTTGGAATTATCATAGCAATAGTTTATTTTTTTATATTACCAAGATTTCAAAGACCAAAAAACAGTGATAAAAAAATACAAAATTTTGTAGAATGCAAAAAATGTGGCACTTTTATCGACATAAAAGAAAGTGTTATAAAAAATGGAGATTATATCTGTAAAGAGTGCATAAACAAGGAATAAAATATGCAAATAATAGGACACAAGCTGATAAAATATGAGAATTTTAATTTAATTCAAACAGTTGAAAATATCTTAAATTTTGATAATTTAATTTTTGAGTATAATGAAAATTTTATAAAAAATGCTAAAAATAGTGATAAAACTTATAGCGTTATTGTTAGAAATTTAAATGAAGCTGTTTTGGCAAATGCATTAAATGCTAAATTTATAATCATAGAAAAAAATAATATTTCAATAACAAAAGAAGTTGTAAAATTAGCTGAGTTTTATCTTTTTGATAGCAAAATAGCCATAATTATTGAAAATTATGAAAAAGACCTGCTAAATGCTATAAACCTAAGAGTCGATGCTGTAATTTATAAAAACATTATAAATTATATTATTTAGAAGTTTTAATCTCCTTATAGCCAAAATTTATAACCTTTTCTTCACTGTTTTTAAGTATAAAATTTTTTTCTATTTTGCCATTTGAGTCAGCACTTGCATTTAAATCACCCAAAATTTCAACCTCTACATTTACTGGAATTTTTGTTACAAAAGTTATATTTTGATCTACTGACGAGTTATTTTTTATATTAAATTTTGCTTCATTATTATTTAGATCTACTTTTGAGACCTCTATTAAATTATTAAGCCCAAAAAAATAAGTTGAAATTTTATTTTTTGATATCTTGCTTTCATAGGAATTTTGCACAAAAACATCATTTAAAAAAAACTGAGTTAAAGCCTCATTTATATCATTTTTAGGACTAAAACTGGCAGCAATATAAGCTTTTGAGCCACTATATGCATCAATATAGTTTGTTAAATTTGCATCCAATACTTGACTATTTAAAATAATAATATTTTCTTTTAATGCTTTTAAATGCTGTTTTGAAATTTCAAAAAAATTAATTTTATTTTGATTTTGACTAACTTCTAAATTTGAAGCTTTTAAGGAATCGTTTTTAGCTATACTCATCGTAGCTGGTGCATCGAAAACTTTCGTTGTTTCCTCGCTATATATAAAAGTAGGTGTAAATTTGCCAGGAGTTTTGCTTGATTTTACACTATATGGATAGATTTTTATAAAAACATCATCTAGGTTTTCTTTTAAATTTGAAATTATTAAACTTTGTTTTATGGAAATTTTACCATCTTTAAAATTTATACTATTTAAAGTTTTAAATAAGGCATCGTTTAATGGATAACTTATAGTTGCTTTTGGGTTTTTACAACTTTGCTTTATTGTAACTTTTTTAGTATAAAAAGCTGGTTCATTTGATAAATTATCAATCTCTTTTGAAATCTCAGCTTGAGATGTAAGGTTCTCATTTAAAATGTCACTTAAATTTTTTATGTCATTTATAGTGTTTAAATTTGAGTTTTTTATAATTTCATAACTATCTTTTAGTGCTTTTAGCTTATTTTGCAAACTCTGTTTTTTTAAAGAGATTTCATCTTCTATTTTGTTTCCAAAACTTATCTCCTCTATATTGCAATTAGAGTTTATACTAAAATCTTTTTGATCAAGCTCAAAAGGAACTATAAAACTATTTTCTTTAATATTTTTTGTAAGTATGGCTTTATCACTATAAATTTCAAGAGTATTTGCAAAAATAGGAAAAATACCTAAAAACAAAATTAAAATAATTTTCATATTTTTATTTCATAAGCCTTATAAAGATAAGGCAAAAGCTTTCTTATAGAGTAATCATAGGAGTAAAATTTTGCATAAATTTCTTTTAATTCTTTATTGTCTCCAAAATCTAAAACATCCGTATTTGGTATCTTTGAAACTTTAGAATCAAGATAGCTAAAAAACTCATCTCTTGAGCTAAATAACTCCCTTAGTTTTTTAACAACTTCTTTTTTTTCTTCTTTTTGCAAAATCTATTCCTTTGTCATTATATTTTTAGCTTCAATTCCCATCAAGGACAAGCCAGTTTTTATACAAAGTGCTACAACGGCAAAAACTTTTAAAAGAGCATCTTCATTGTCACTACCTAAAACTCTGTTTTCATTATAAAATTTATGAAAATTTGAAGCTATATTTTTAAGATATTCAGGTATTTTTTGTAAATTTCTACTTAAAAATGCATCTTCCAAAACTTCATTTAAAGTAAGTGCTTCAAATAATAAATTCAAAGCTTCGTCATTTAATTTTAAAATACTAGCTTCTTTTATTTCGTCTATTTTTTTTCCACTTTTTGCAAAAATTTGATGAATTCTTGCATGGGCATAATTTATATAAAATATAGGATTTGAACTATCTTCTTTGCTAAGTTCTGAAACATCAAACTCTAAAGCCGTATCACACTTTTTAGTTATAAATATAAACCTTAAAGCATCACTTCCAATTTCTTGTAAAACATCGCTCATAAGTATGAAGTTTCCGGCTCTTTTACTCATCTTGAAAGTTTCACCATCTTTTAAAAGGCTAACCATTTGTGCCAAGATAACTTCAAGCTTATTTTCATCAAATCCAAGATAATGAATGCTTGACTTTACTCTTTTTATATAACCGTGATGATCAGCCCCCCAAATATTTATATAGTGATCATATCCTCTTTTAAATTTATTGTAATGATAGACAATATCTCCTGCTAAATAAGTAGGTCTTTTATCTTCTCTTATAATGACTCTATCTTTTTCATCACCAAGTGCACTAGAATTTATCCAAATTTTACCGTCTTTTTCATATACTCCGCCATTTTTTTTAAGGCAATCCAAAGTATCGAAAAGCTCATTTTCAAAACTTTTTTCACTAACCCAATTTTGAATTTTAATATTAGCCTTTAAAAGATTATCTTTTATTAGCAAAAGCATTTTATCTTTTCCCCAAAGGCTTAATTTTTCTACATTTTGCCTATCTTTAAAAATATCTTTTCCAAACTCTTTTAAGGCCTCATCTGATAAATTTTCTATATAATCACCTTTGTAGCAATTTTCTTCAAAATCTAAATTTGCGTTTAAAAATTTATTTGCTCCCGTTATAAATATAGAAAGCCCAAGCATGTTTATCTGATTTCCAGCATCATTTATATAATACTCGGTTGTGATATCATATCCTAAATATCTTCCAACTCTTGCTAATGTATCCCCGTAAACAGCCCCTCTTACATGACCTATATGAAGAGGACCTGTTGGATTTGCACTCACGTATTCAAGTAAAATTTTTTCCTTTTTATCTTTACCTTCTGCAAAGTTTTTACCTGAATTTAAAGCATCTGTAGCAAGCTTATCTAAAAATTCAGGCTTTAAGCGAAAATTTAAATATCCATTTAGGGGACTAGCTGTAAAAATATCACTGTTGTTAAACTCTAATGCAAGCTCATCAGCTATTAATTTTGGTGATTTGCGAAACTCTTTTGCCAAAGAAAAAGCTAAAGGTGTAGCATAATGAGCTAAGTTTTTATCTTTTGGCTTTTCTAAAACAAAGTCTTTTTTTAAAATTTCTTTTATTTTGTCGAAAATTATATCTTTCAAAACCATTAAGCCTTTGTTTCTTCTTTTATCTCATCAGTTTTTTTAACTTCATCTTTTTGAGCTTCAACTTTTTCAGTTTTTTCTTCACTCTCCATCTCTTTTTTAAAAACCTTTATTCCTTGTCCAACGCCTTTTGCAAGTTCTGGAATTTTCTTTGCACCAAAAAGCAAAATTATAATTATTAAAACAATTAATAATTGTTGCATACTAACCATACCATTCTCCTTAAAAATTAATTTTCATATATCCAATTGTCAATAATATCACTAAGCTCTAAATTTTTAGTATTATACCTAATAGCGTTAAATATTGATTTTAAAGCATTATAAGACTCATTAAAATTATCATTTATTATAAGATAATCATATTCGTTTAAATGTTCCATCTCAGTTGCTGCATTTATAACTCTTCGCTCTATATCTTCCTTTGAGTCAGTTCCTCTTTTGATAAGTCTATTTTTTAACTCGCCCTTATTTTTAGTTGTTATAAAAATAGAAACTATTTCATCTTTTAAGCGCTCTTTTGCTAGTTTAAAACCTTGAACGTCTATATCAAAAATAACAAATTTGCCACTATTTAATGCTTTTTGAACTGGCACTAAAGATGTTCCATAATAATTTTTATGAACAAGAGCCCATTCTAAAAACTCACCATTCTCAATGCCCTTTTTGAAGTCATCTTCACTTATGTAGTGATAACTCACTCCATCTTTTTCACCCTCTCTAATACTTCTTGTAGTGCTCGAGATAGAGAAATAGATATCCTTTTCATCTTCTAAAAGCCTATTTATAAGTGAACTTTTTCCACTTCCACTTGGTCCTGATATTATTATTGCTTTTTTCACTTATTAGTCTTCTTTAAAAGAAATTTTTATTTTAATTTGCATATCTTTAAAAATCTCTTTAAATTTGCCATTTTTTAAAGCTTCTTCAAGTTCTTTTTCCATCTCTTTCTTGGCAATTTTTTTAAGATCTTCATTTGAGGTTTCATTTTCTTTTTTGTTTAATAGGTCATTTAAACCTACGAATCCTTGATTTTTACAAACATCATCTTTTGTTTCGCAAGATTTCTTATCTTGGTTTCTGCACTCATCAAATTTGATTTCAAATTCATCATCAATATCATAATTATTTAATTCTTCATCTTTAAAATCTTGGTTGTTTGTATCATCATCACACCTATCATCAAGCTCCTCAATATCAAGAGCTGTTAGTGGAGGATTATGTGGTTGTACTTCATCATATTCATCAAAAAAAGAAAGCTCATCAATAGTCTTTAAATCTTCATTTTTCAAAACTTCTTCTATATTTTTTGATTCTTCATCTTCTTTAGAAATTTCATCTTCCAAATTTTTTTCATTGTGCATAACCAATGGAATAGTTGCAAGCTCTTTATTGGCTTCTGTTTTTTCTACATCATGCTCTTCTTGCTCTAATTTTTTTTCTTTATCGTGATTTTCTATTACATTATCTAAATTTTCGTCTTGGCACTCACTATCTATGGAAATGGGCTTAATCTCAAAATCACTTACTTCTTCTTTTTTGTCTTTGCTACAAGAAAGTTCGTCATCAATATCCACATCAAGCTCATTCAATAACTCATCTAAAGGCACATCATCATCTAAATTTTTAAGTAAATCATCTAATTTATCTTCATCCAAAGAATCTTCTTCTAGAGCTTCATCATTTGTTTTTAAATTATCCATCTCATCAATTTCGTCTATTAAAGAGCCAATTTCTTCAAGCTCATTTGCTTTATCTTCATCCTTTAAAGATATAGTTTTATTGTTTAAGTTTTCTTCACTCACTAGTGAAACGGTTTTATTATTTATACTCTCTTCAGTGCTTAATGAAAACTTTTTTTCATTGAAATTTGCTTTGCTTTCATAATCTTTTAAAAATTTAATTAATTCAGTAGGTAAAAAAGGTTTTATAATGAAATTTACATTTCCTACCTCATTTTCAAAATTTCTTGGAATTAGAAAAAGAGTTCCTTTATTATCAGTTATATCTTCTAATTTATCACAATCTTGTATCACCAAATCAAACTCACCATCATCCTTTGTATAAGGTCTATCAAAACCAGCTCTCTCGCAACAAATTTCAACTATTGATAAAACTGCTGGATTTTCGCTTTTTAGTAAAATTTTCATTTGGAATTTCCTTTTTATAATATATTTTATGATATTTTATGATAAATTTGATTATTAATTGCTTAGTTTTATAAAGTTTTTTATTTTTTATTTAATTTTTTTTAAAAATTTATTTTCAAGTATATAAATTTCATCGCAATTTGAAGCAATTTTTTCATCGTGAGTTACTAAAATAAGACCTGAATTTGTATTTTTTATATAATCAAATAAAGTATTCATAACATCATTTGCAGTATCTTTATCTAAATTTCCAGTAGGCTCATCAGCAAAAATAATACTTGGTTTTTTACTAAGTACTCTTGCAATACTAACACGTTGCTGTTGTCCGCCACTTAATTCTCCAACTTTTTGATTTAAGATATTTTCAATTTTAAGCTTTTTAAAAAGCTCATTATCCATTTTTTGCTTTGTAAGAATTGTAGAAAGTTCAATATTTTCATAAGCACTAAAACCCTTAAATAGGTAGTGTGATTGAAAAATTATACCAAAATCGTGTCGTCTAATTTTTAATTTCTCATCTGTGTTTTGCGAATAAAGTGAGATGTTTTTATAAAATACCTCACCCTCATCTGGCTCTAAAAGTGTAGATAAAATGTGTAAAAGTGTAGATTTTCCACATCCACTAACCCCCAAAATAGCTAAACTCTGCTTACTTAAAAGAGTTAGGTTTAAATTTTCAAAAAGAGTGTAGTCAAAACTATGTTTTAATCCCACACTCTTTAAAAGTTCCATATATAACCTATAGTTGTGCTGCTACTTCTGCTGCAAAGTCATCAACTTTTTTTTCTAAGCCCTCGCCTACTTCAATTCTTACATATGAAGTAATTTCTATCTTATCACCAAGCTCTTTACTTTTTTCTTCTATAACTTGCTCAACTGTTTTTTTGTCATCCATTACATAAAATTGACCCAAAAGAGTACATCTTTGATCAATTACAGTGTTATCTGCAAAAAATCTATCAAGCTTACCAGGGATTATTTTATCCCAAATTTTTTCAGGTTTTCCTTCTTTTTTAAGCTCTTCTTTTATTTCATTTTCTGCTTTTTTTATAGCTTCTTCATCTATTTGAAGCCTACTACCATATTCGGGAATATGATGAAGTGTTTTTCCAAGCCTTACAAGCTCTTCATTTTCTTTTTCAAACTCACCTTTTAAAGCGATAAGCTCATCTTCAACAAATTTTGGATCAAGCTCTTTATAACTTATTACTTTTGGTTTCATTGCTGCAGCGTGCATTGCTAAGTTTTTCAAAAACTCAACTACTTTTTCTTTATCAGCATTGCTACATTTTGCAGCAATTGCCACAGCTATTTTACCATTTGAATGAACATAACCATTTATAGCTTCACCGCTTATAGTAGCAAATCTTCTAACTACTAAATTTTCACCTATTGTTGCAATCTGTGATTTTAGATATTCTTCAAAATTTTCACCATTTATAGTTGCTTTATTTAGCTCGTCTAAATTCTTGATATTATCATTTTGAATTAATTTTAAAGTATCATCCACTAAAGCAATAAATTTATCATTTTTAGCAACAAAGTCTGTTTCTGAATTTACTTCAATTAAACTTGCTTTTGTGAAACTATCATTTATAATAAGACCTGCAAGACCCTCACTAGCCAATCTATCAGCTTTTTTTGCTGCTTTTGCAAGACCTTTTTCTCTTAAAATAGCAACAGCTTTTTCCATGTCGCCATTAGTTTCAACAAGGACTTTTTTGCAGTCCATCATACCAGCTCCAGTTGTTTCACGAAGCTCTTTTACCATAGCTGCAGTTATTGCCATTATTCTTTATCCTCCATTTCATCTACATCAATTTCATCCAAATTCATAGCCTCATCTAAAACTTCATCTTTTTCTTCTTGTGTTGCAGGAACTTTTTCTTCACCGTCTTCATCTCTTAAAGCTTTACCCTCATTGATTGCTTCTGCCATTTCACTGCAAAATAATTGAACTGATCTAATCGCATCATCATTTCCAGGAATTGGATAAGTTACAAGATCTGGATCACAGTTTGTATCAAGCGGAGCAACAATAGGAATACCTAATCTATTAGCCTCTTGAACAGCGATTTTTTCTTTTGCAACATCAATTATAAACATCATATCAGGAAGTTTTTCCATATTTCTAATACCGCCAAGATAAGCAATTAATTTATCTTTTTGTCTTTTAAGCATTAAAGCTTCTTTTTTTGTTAGTAAATCAACTGAGCCATCTTCTTCCATTTGTTCGATTACTTCAAGTTTTCTAATTGATTTTCTAATCGTTCCAAAATTTGTTAGCATTCCGCCTAACCAGCGATGATTTACATATGGCATACCGCATTTTTCGGCATATTCTTTAATTGTTTGACCAGCTTGTTTTTTTGTTCCAACAAATAAAATAGTCTTTCCCTCAGCTGCTGCGTCACGAACGATATTATAAGTATGTCTGAAATATCTTATAGTTTTTTGCAAATCTATAATATAAATGCCTTTTCTCTCGCCAAAGATAAATTTTTTCATCTTTGGGTTCCATCTTCTTGTTTGGTGACCAAAATGCACGCCACACTCTAGTAAATCTCTCATTGTAATCATGAGTTTCTCCTTAAAAAATATTTAGTTTTTCTTCCTCCACGCACCTTAGCAAATTTGCAACTAAATAAGGATTTGCATGTGTGAAATAAAGGGCTAATGATACCAAAAAATGCTGAAATTTAGTTTAAATAAACAAAACCTATAAATCTTCCTGTGGTTTTTTCTCTTCTATATGAAAAGTAGTTTTTATCACAGTGCGTGCAAATTTGTGAAATTTCCACACTTTTTAAATTTAAGTTTTTAATCTCGTCTAAAACTGCTGATTTTAAATCAAAACATCTTTTGTTTTCTTGGTTTAAATGAACAAATTTATTAAATTCTCCTAGGTCTAAATTTCCTATTTCATAGCAGTTTTTTTGTATAAAAGGTCCAATTTTTAGATGAATTTCACCAGCATTAAACTCACTTTTCATCAAATTTATAGTTTTTAAAATAATGCCTTTTATAACGCCACTTCTTCCAGCATGAACAGCTGCTACGCATTTGTTTGAGTATAAAATAACTGGCATACAATCAGCCACCATAACACAAAGTGCAATATTTTTTAAATTTGTAATGACTGCATCACATGGCGGTAAAATTTGATTTAGATTTTTATAAATTTCAACTTTATCTGAGTGAATCTGTTCCATAAAAATAGCCTTTTTAACGCCTAAAATACGCTTTAAAATTTCTCTATTTTTTCTAACATTTTTTGCATCATCCCCAACATGATAGCCAAAATTTAAGCTATCAAAAGGCTTTTTTGAAACGCCTGCAAATCTATTTGTAAAGCCAGAATTTATAATTTTATCGTCTAGTAAAGACTTGAAATTCTCTCCACTTCTTCCCAAGAAAGTCCTTTTTTCTCATCTTTAAAACTTAAAATTTGCTTAACATATCTTGCTAAAAGATCACTTTCAACATTTACAATCCTACCAACTTTATACTCGCCAAATAGCGTATCTTTCATAGTTAGTGGGATTATCGTAAGCCTTATAGAATCTTTTAAAACTTCACTTATTGTTAAACTAACTCCATCAATTGCCACGCTTCCTTTATTCGCCATTAAAGGCATTATGCTTAAAGGAAGCTTTATAAAAAAGTCACATCCGCTTTTTAAAGGCGTGATTTTATAAATTTCACCAAGCCCGTCAATATGCCCTTGAACAAAATGCCCATCAACTCTATCACCAACTTTTAAAGCAGGCTCTAAATGAACTTTACCTTTTAAATTCTGCACCGCCAAAACACTTTTGCTCTCATCACTAAGCTCAACATTAAAGCCATTATCAAAAACTTTTACAACGCTTAAGCAAGCTCCATTTACAGCAATGCTATCACCTATATTTGGCTTTAAATTTGATTTTAAACTTAAAGTTTTTCCATCAAATTTTACAACTTCACCAAATTCTCTTATAAGCCCATTAAACATATTCTCTCCAAATTTGTATTTTAAATTTCAAATCCATTTTTTAAAACCATCTTTTTATCATTTTCAACACCATCACCTTTAGTTGTTAAAAAATCACCCGTTAAAGCTGAGTTTATACCACCTTTTAACCCAGTTTCTACAAATTCACCAAGATTATTTCTTCCACCTGCATACCTCAAATAAGCCTTTGGCAAAATAAATCTAAAAATTGCAATACTTTTTAAAATTTCATCTTTTGGTAATGGAGGTAAATTCTCAAGTGGAGTTCCTTTTATCGGTGTTAAAATATTTAAAGGCACACTTGAAACATTAAACTTTTTTAAATCAAATGCTAAATTAATTCTATCTTCCAAATTTTCTCCCATTCCAAAAATCGCTCCACTACAAACATCAAGTCCAGCTAATTTCGCGTTTTTAATGGTATTTATTCTATCATCATAAGTGTGAGTTGAGCAAATTTTTGGAAAAAAGCGTCTTGAAGTTTCGAGATTGTGATGATATGTTTTAAGCCCTGCATTTTTCAATTTTTTAAGAGTTTCAAGACTAACTATACCAAAAGAACCACAAAGATGGATTTTGGAGTTTTTAGTTAAGTATTTATAAATTTCTTCAAGCCTATTAAGCTCATCTGAATTATCTTTTACACCTTTTCCGCTCATAACTAAAGAAAATCTATGAACGCCTTTTTCTTCAAATTTAAAAGCTTCTTTAAAAATTATATCATCGTTTAAAAGTGAGTAATTTAGTGAATTTGTTTTAAAATGAGCTGATTGAGCGCAATATTTGCAGTTCTCGCTACATTTTCCTGATTTTGCGTTTATAATTGAGCAAAGGTTAAAATTGTTTTTACAAAAATGTTTTCTTATTTTATCGGCATTTTCTAAAAGCTCTTCTAAATCACTGCTACAGGCTAACTTTAAAGCATCTTCTTTTGTAATATCTTCTGTTTTTATGACTAAATTTGTCAAATCTGAAATAAAACTCAAAATTTTTCCTTTTTTATATTTTAGTTTTTAAATTGAAGTCACATTATATAAAATTAACATAAATTTTGATAAAATCTAAGCTTTAATTTTAAAGGAATGTAAAAAATGAATTATGATGTAATAGTCGTAGGTGGTGGACACGCTGGAATTGAAGCGTGTTTGGCTGCTGCAAAAATGGGTAAAAAAACTCTTCTTATAACGATTTTAGCAGAGCAAATCGGAGCAGCAAGTTGCAATCCTGCAATTGGAGGTTTAGCAAAAGGACACCTAGTAAAAGAAATAGATGCTCTTGGCGGCTGGATGGGTGTAGCAACTGATGAGTGTGGTATTCAATTTCGTGTATTAAACGAAAGTAAAGGTCCAGCAGTTAGGGGAAGTAGAGCTCAAATTGACATGGATAAATATAGAATTTATCAAAGAAATACACTTTTAAACACAAAAAATTTAGATGTAACCCAAGAAATTGCAACTGAAATTTTAACGAAAGATGGAGAAATACAGGGCGTAAAAACTCATCTTGATAGTATTTACTATACTAAAAAATTAATAATTACAACAGGAACTTTTTTAAACGGACTAATTCATGTTGGCACAAATAAACTTGAGGCAGGAAGAGTTGGAGAGTTAAGTTCAAAATCTTTATCAACTTCTTTAAAAAGTCTTGGCTTAAATATGGGGAGATTAAAAACTGGAACTTGCTCAAGAGTGCTTGGAAATAGTATCGATTTTAAAGATTTAGAAATTCAAGGCGGAGATGAAAATCCAAAACCTTTTAGCCTAAGAACAAAAAATTTTAATCCCAAACAACTTCCTTGCTATATAACTTATACAAATGAAAAAACACATGAAATAATAAGAGCAAATTTTGATAAAGCTCCAATTTTTACAGGACAAATAGCAGGTGTGGGACCAAGATACTGCCCTAGCATAGAAGATAAAGTAAATAGATTTAAAGATAGAGATAGACATCATCTTTTTATTGAGCCTCAAACAAAAGATGCAACTGAATATTATATAAATGGGCTTTCATCCTCGCTTCCATTTGAGGTGCAAAAAGCAATGCTTAAAACAATAAAAGGTTTTGAAAACGCTAAAATTGTAAGACACGGATATGCAATTGAGTATGATTTTGTCGAGCCTACTGAATTAAAACACTCACTTGAGACAAAAAAGATAAAAGGACTTTTTCTAGCCGGACAGATAAATGGCACAACTGGATATGAAGAAGCCGCAGCTCAAGGACTTATGGCTGGTATAAATGCCTCGCTTGAGTCTGATGAAAAAAGCCCTTTGATACTAAGAAGAGATGAAGCCTATATCGGTGTTATGATAGATGATCTTGTTACAAAAGGAACAAAAGAGCCATATAGAATGTTTACAAGTAGGGCTGAATATAGACTTTTACTAAGAGAAGATAATGCATTTTTAAGACTATGTGAGTATGGACACAATATTGGGCTTTTAGATGATGAAATTTATAATTTTTCACAAAAAGTAAAAGAAAATGTAAAAAAAGGAATGGACTTTTTAACCAATACTTCACTTAATCCATCAAATGAAAATAATAATTTTTTAGAAAAACTTGGAGAAGAAAAAATAACGAATATCGTTACTTGGCAAAAAATAGTCGCTAGAAAAAGCTTTAACAAAGAAAAATTAAAACAAATTAACAGTTTCTTTGAAAATTTAGATAATAGAAGTTGTGAGGAAATTTTAATAGAATGCAAATATTATTTCTACATTCAAATGCAACTTGATGAAGTTAAAAAAATGAAAGAGATGTTAAATGTTAAAATTCCTAGCGATTTAGATTTTAAAAAAATTTCAGGCCTTAGCAATGAAGTAGTTGAAAAGCTAAATAAATTTAATCCACCAACTTTATTTGCAGCAAGTGAAATTAGCGGCATAACTCCAGCAGCAATTGATCTACTTCATATTTATATAAAAATGCAAAGTAGAAAAAACAACTCTCATAAAGATATATAAAATAAATTTTTTATTATAAATTTTCTACTTGTGATTTTCTTAAATTACAAGTAGAAAATAATTTGGAACGAGAGGTTTTTTATTATAAATTTAAATTTTAATTTAGTGAAGATTTGACCAAACTTTTCTTTTCCAAAGTCCAGCAAATACAGCAAGTATCACAAAATATATCATTATGTAAATAGATAAGCTTTCTCTTTCAGCTTTTTTACTATCTCCAATATTTTCCATATATTCTATGACTTTAGTTTCACTTTCTTGATTTAAGCCAACTCTTGGCATAGCAGTTCCTGGAAGCATCTTTTGAGTATCATTCAAAAAGTTATGTAAAAATTCTTTACTTCTTGATCTTATGTACATAGAAAGATCAGGTGGAGTTGAGCCAAGGTATGCTGCAATGCTTGATTTATCTCCATCGGCATAAACATCATCATATTTCATATCATGACATCTTTGACAAGCATCTGCATAGATTACTTTATTTATGATATTTTCTTTATCGTTTTTACTTAGACCATCTATAAATTTAGCTTTGTCACTTTCGCTTAATTCCTCTTTTGCAACCATTTTATTTGCATAAAGCTCTACAATGCCATCATCGCTTGGAACGATTGATTTTAAGTATGCAACAATATCAGCTAATTCTTGATTAATGTCACCACCTACGCCGAAAAATCCAGGCATTGGATAAGGGACTTCATCACCAAATTTATGATCTAGCTTTTGAGCCATAACCGGATCTTTAATAAGTGCTGCTAAAAATTTATCATCAAAAATCTTGCCAGCTATACTTAAATCAGGTGGATTTACTCCGTAAGCTTGGCTTGCATCCATTGCACCTAGTGGAGCTGGCATACCGGCTGACTCAACACCGTGACACGCTGTACATCCAGCCATTAAAAATGTTTCCGCACCAGTTGCGGCATTGCCTTTTGTTAAATCTATTTGATTTATCTCATCCCAAAAAGCACTGTATTTATCTAAATTTGACTTAGCATTATTAAGGTCAAGTTTTGCATTTTTTATCATATCTTCAAGACCTGATTTTTCTGCTTTTTTAACATTTTCTTCTGCTTTTTCAACATTAGTTTTTGCTAAAGTTATATCTTCAGCCGCAAAATCATAATTTGCTGGATCAACATGTGGATTAAGTTTTGAATGAGCGTAAGGCTCTATCCCCCAATACAACAATAGTGTAAAAAATATAACTACTAATAATGGTTTTAACCCTTTCATCTTAACCCCTTTTTCTTTCTGCGATAGTTACAAGCGGCAATGCAACTAGGATGAGAATAATATAAAGCATTGATAAGACAAAACCTATATAAGTATTTGCAATTCCAAAAGTAAAGCCATCAGCAGGTAATTTACCAAAAATACTTAAAAGTATTAAATCAATTAAAAGCACCCAAAACCATACAAAAAATCCTTTATTCTTATGGGCGGGAGCCACAACATCACTTCTATCAAGCCATGGAATAAATGCTAATGAAACCATAGCAAAAGCAAATGCAATAAGCCCGATATCAGCAGCTTTTAAAGGTCCAACATCAAAGAAGAATCCTCTTAAAATTTCATACTCCCATAAAAAATACCATTCAGGATATATATGCGGCGGTGTTTTTAAGCTATTTGCTGGATCGAAATTTATAGGATCCATTGCAAAGCCAAAATTAAACCCTACAAGATAGAAGAAAAATACCATAAATATAGAAACATAATAAAAGTCTTTTGCTAAAAATCCAGGCCAAAACGGAATAACTTTACTCTCTTTTGTTTTTCCTTCTAAGTATTTTTCAGCTTCTAAGTCAAAATCTATTTCCTCACCTGTTAAATTATTTACATGTGGAAATCTTAAAGCATAAAAGTGAAGTGCTAAAGCAACTATAACAACAAGTGGAAGCAAACAAACATGAAGCATAAAAAATCTTGTTAAAGTTGGGTCACTTACTGCATAATCTCCTCTCATCCACTCAACAACAGCATCTCCAATAAATGGAATTCCACCAAAAAGTTGAGTTATAACTTGGGCTGCCCAATAGCTCATCTGTCCCCAAGGAAGCATATATCCACTAAATGCCTCAGCTGAGAAAACAACCATAAGTATAATACCACTTATCCAAATCATCTCTCTGCCTTGCTTATAAGAGCGGTAATAAATTCCTGTTAGTGTATGAATATATATGATTAAGAATGTAACTGAAGCAGCTATTGCGTGCATATGTCTCCAAAGCCATCCATACTCTACTTCTTGCATAATTGTTTTATTAACACTATCAAATGCAAGCATAGTATCAGGCTTATAATAACACATTAGCATTAAGCCACTTATTATTAAAAGAACAAAAAGTGCTAAAAGGATAACTCCCATAGCCCAAAGAAAGCTGATATTTTTAGGTATCCAATACTCAGCAACCATAACTTTCCAAAACTTATTTATAGCTAGTCTTTGGTCAAACCAATCACCAAGACTAGTAGCTTTTCTAATTCTCGCCATCTAATCCTCCTTATGCTTTACCAACAAGTTTTTCATACTCAGGCCCAACTTCGCCCAAAACTAAAGTTGTTCCTTCTATCTTAAATGGAGGGATATCAAGTCCACGAGGTGGTGGTCCAAAAGTTGCATTTCCACTGGCATCAAAAAGCCCACCATGACAAGCACAAATAAATTGGTTATTTTTAAAGCTTGGAATACAGCCCAAATGTGTGCAAAGCCCGATACAAACTGTATATCTAGCATCTCCAACTACAACATCCCTAGAATCATCAGGTTTCATATCAGATGATTTCTTAAGTATGAAAATAGGTTTTTTTCTCCACTGGGTTTGATAAAGCTCCCCCTCTACAACAGCACTTAAATCAACTGTTGTAAAACCTGCAGCTTTAACGCTTGGAAGCGGATCCCAAGTTTTTTTCATGGCTACAAGTCCGGCAAGTCCGCCAACTGCTGCAACCGCAGTAAAAGAAAGTCCTATAAAATCTCTTCTTTTTTTATTTTCAATAGACATTCTTATCCTTTCATAAAATAATGATTGGTTGATTTTATCTAAATAATTATTAAATTATAATAATTTACAAACATTTGAGTAAATTTTTAGTTTAATTTTAAGCATTAATTCAAAAGCAAATTTATATTTATAAATTTTATTAGCACTTATTATATTAAATTGCTAAAAATACTTGACATTTTTTATAAAGTTTAGTATAATACACTCAATTTAAATAAATAATTTAACTTAAAGGAGAAAATTATGAAAGTTAAAAGATATGAACCATTTATTAGTTTTTCAGAACTTGGAGATAGATTTTTCAATCTTCCATTAAGTAGTGAAAAAAGTATTTCTGGATTTACTCCATCTGTAAATACAAGAGAAGATGATAAAGCATACTACATAGAAGTTGATCTTCCAGGAGTCAAAAAAGAAGATGTAAGTGTTGATTTGGATAAAAACCATATCTCAATAAGCGGAGAGAGAAAAATTAAAAATGAAATTAAAGAAGATGACTACTACAAAGTAGAAAGCGTTTTTGGTAAGTTTAGTAGAAGTTTTTCACTTCCTGATAGCGTTGATAAAGAAAATATACAAGCATCTTTTGAAAATGGAGTACTTGAAATTTTAATCCCTAAAGTAGCACCAAAAGTTGCTAAAAAAATAGAGGTTAAATAAAAATTTGCCACCTATTTGGTGGCAAATTTATAATTTTATTTAAAATAACTAAGTATAAAAACTTGTAGTAAATCTGAACTCTTTTTATTATTTACTAGTTTCATAAATTCATATATTTTTAAATACTGACTAACTTTATTTATATCAAAATATATCTTTTTAGAATGCAAAAATTTAACAAAATACAATGAATATTTGTGAGATAACTCTAATTCTTTTAAAAATTTCTTATCATTTTCCATCTTAGTCAATAAGCTTTTATCCACTTTTTTAGTGCTAAAAACATCTATGATTTTTGGGTATTTGAAATATGGCTCAAGCATGATGTAAGCCAAAGTATCGTCAAAGATAAATCCCATTTCAAGATAGACTTTAAACATTTCTAAGTCATTTTTTAAATACGCCGCTTCTACAATGCTTATTTGCCAAGCCAAATTTATCCTAGAAATATTTTTTAAATCATCGGTTTGATTTTTCAATAAGATTTGTGAAATTTTAATTTTTTCTTTATTTGATAAAAATTTGTTATCTAAAATAGCAACAAGAGGCGTATAAGTATCTTTTACTAAGTAGCTAATATTTAAATCATAATTAGTTAAAATTTCCAAAATTTCAAATTTGCAAGTTTTAAAATCTAAATTATCCAAAATTTCTCTAAATTTTGAGTTTTTTATTTCATCAAATTTAAGAGTATCTAAATTTAAAACAAAGTCTAACGCCCTTACACCTTTGATTTGTGAGTTTGCTAAACTTTTATTTTTATCAAGCATATGTTTTAAATCATCATATTTTTTTAAATAACAACTATTTATTATCTCGTCAAAAAAATCATCTACTACATTTGCAAAGCATAAATTTACAAAACAAAAAGTTAAAGCTATTTTCCTGAAAGACTCATTCATCTTTTAATTCTAATATATTGTCAATCTCCAAGCTCTCAACACTTGCCACACTTTCACCGGCAATGCCTTTTATCTCACCAAACATATCAATAGCGCTATCTCTTGCTTTTTCTATAGCAATTTCTCTTTCTTTCCAGATCTTTTTCATCGCATTTTGCTCTTTTATTAGGCTATTTTGCATATTATTAAAACTTTCAACAACCATTTCAACTTGCATTTTAAATTTATTTGAAGTTAGATACTTATATAAAAGCCCCATTTTTAAATCAGTATTTTGAGAATTTACTTTTGCACTTGATATTTTTATGATGCTTTCTCTAAGCACTGCGCAAAGTCCTTTAAACTCGTCAAAACTACAAACCCAAATGCCATCCATTAGTCCCATTCTATCAAATTCTTTTGGCATAGTTTGAGTTACTAAAACCCCGATATCTGCACCACTTTGAAGCATATCATCTTTTAGTTTTGCTATCCAATCAGAACCAAAATTTTTAGTTCTTTTGCTTTCATAAATTATTTTTCCGCACTTAATGCCAAATTTATTTTTTACGATATGTTCACAATCAGCACCATTTTTACCTTTTGGAACTTCCATAATCTCATCAAGTGGAAATTTCGCACTTAAAAACTCCTCAATAGCAAGTTCCATAACCTCACCTTGGAGTTGCTGTGAAGTAAGTTCACTTTTTCTTTTTAACTCATTAATTTGTTTTATTAAGTCATCTTTTTGCTTTTCAAATTCCTTAAATTTGAGTTCATTTTCATCATTTAATTGTTTTGAAATTTTTTCTTTTTCATCTTTTATTTTTTCATTTAAGGCTGCTTGCATTTTAACTTTATATTCTGATTCAAGCTCTAAATTTTTGCGCTTTAGTGCTTCAATCTCGGCAGTTTGTTTATTAAGCTCTGAAATTTTAGCTGATTTATCTAAAAGCTCTTTATTTAATGATTCGAATTTTTGCAAATTTTCTTTTTCAAGTTCATTTTTTAAAGCATTTTTTAAATTTATTTTTTCCTTTTGAAGTTCTAAATTAAGAGCATTTTGTAAATTCTCATTAAATTTTGCCTCTTTTTGTTTTAAATTTAATTTCTCTTTTTCTAGCTCATTTTTAATTGCTATAAATTTTAAGTTATACTCTTTTCTTAACTCTTCTTTTATGCTTTCATTTATTGGAAACTCACTGCCACATTTTGGACATTTTACTAGGTTATTTACCATCATCACTTCTTTTTTTCATTTTTTCAAACTCTGCAAAAATAGCACTTTGTTTTGGCTCATCCGTCATTTTTCCTAAAACTTCACTATATTTATTTACTAAAATTATTACAAGACTTGAAACAAAAAAGCCAGGAAGTATTTCATAAACCACACTTGATAGATTAAAAACTATCCATAAAATAACTATTCCACCACCACTTACCATTCCAAGAAGTGCTGAGAGTGCGGTCATTTTTTTTGAATATAAGCTAAACAAAAGCACTGCACCAAAACTAGCGCCAAATCCAGCCCAAGCATTTCCTACAACACCTAAAACAGTATTTTTATAAACGAAAGCTAAAAATGTTGAAATTACAGCTATAAATACAACTGAAATTCTACTTATTAGTGTTTGGGTTTTTGCACTTACATCTTTTTTATAAAAAGCAAAAATAAAATCCTTTGTAACTGAACTTGCTGTAACTAAAAGTTGACTTGACATAGTACTCATTATAGCAGCCAAAACAGCAGTTATAATAATTCCTACAAAAAATGGATGAAATAGTGTCTTGCCAAGTTCTAAAAATACAGTTTCAGCATCTTTTAGGTTAATTCCTTGCTGATTAAAATAAACAAAACCAATAAGCCCACTGCAAACAGCACCCAAAAGCCCCAAAGCCATCCATGAAATTCCTATATTTCTAGCTTGATCAAGCTCTTTTGAACTTCTTATAGCCATAAATCTAACTATTATATGAGGTTGTCCAAAATATCCAAGCCCCCAAGCAAGAAGTCCCAAAATACCTAAAAATGTCTGATTTGAAAATGGATTTAAATGTTGACTAGAAGCGATATTTCCATATCTTAAAACTTCTTTAAAAAAACTTGTATTATTTAAATCAAGTGCAAAATATGCTCCAAGAGGAATTATGATAAGCACCAAAAACATAAGCGCACCTTGAAAAGCATCTGTTAAACAAACAGCTTTAAAACCACCAAAAAATGTATAAAACACAACAATTAAAGTTGTTAAAATTGCTCCAAGTGCAAAAGGAAGCCCAAAAAAACTAGCAAATGTTTTTCCGCCTGCAATTACCCCACTGCTTACATAAAGTGTATAAAAAACTAAAATAACAAGTCCTGAGACAATTCTTAAAACTTTTGTTTTATCTTTAAATCTATTTTCTAAAAAATCAGGTATTGTTACACTATCATCGGCTACTTCTGTATAAACTCTAAGTCTTTTTGCTAAGAATTTATAATTACACCAAGCCCCGATTGTAAGTCCAATAGCTATCCAAATATTGCAAAGTCCACTTAAAAAAATCGCTCCAGGAAGCCCTAAAAGCATCCATCCACTCATATCGCTTGCCCCAGCACTTAAAGCTGTAACAAAAGGACCAAGGCTTCTATTATCTAATAAATATTCGTTTAATCCAGCATTTTTATTATAAGAAATTTTCCCTATAAAAAGCAAAATCACAAAATAAAGCCCAATAGCTAAATATGTACTAAAATCCATAACTCTCCGATCGCTACAAAAAATAATTCTTTGATTTTATCTAAAATTAAATTAAATATATCTTTTAGTTTTTTAATTGATTTAAGTCATTAGAATTTACATTTAAATTAGCTAGAATTTATAAAATATTTTTTATAGGAATTAAAATGTATTTTTTTGCTTTATTTATGCATTTACTTTGTGCGATATTTTTTATAGGATATGTATTTTTTGATGCCATCATTTATCCTTTTTCTAAAAAAAGCATTGATGAAAAAACTTATAAAAGCGTTAAGAAAGCTTATACAAAAGGAAGTGGGGTTGTTTTTGGCGTGATATTTTTACTGCTTTTAATAAGTGGAATTTGGCTTGGAAGTCATTATATCGGCATTTCAAAAGGATTTTTTAACTCAAATTTACAAATTTTTTTAAGTCTTAAAATTCTTACGATTATTTTTATGTGCGTTATAACTTTTATTTCAGTATATTTTGTAGCTATATTAAAAAAACCAGATCCATTTGGCAAATTTTCACACCTCATTGCTTTAGTTTTATGCATAATAATCGTATTTTTTGCTAAAGCTATGTGGCATTTATAAATTTAAAAATAAATTTCTTAAATTTAAGCTAAAAAATATCAAAATTTCAGTATTCTTTTAGTTTAAATTTTTTAAAGGCAATTGATTGAAAAAAGAAAATATCTTAAAATTTTTATTTTTTATAATAGTTATCATAGTAGCAGTTTATTATACATATCCAAAGGATTTAAGTCAGGCACAAAAACTATCTTATATAACAAGCTATTGGGTAACGATTAAACTTACTGTTGGTGGTATTTTTATAGGTATAGTTTTAGGTTTTATTTTGGCATTTTTAAAATTTTTAAATATAAAAGTTTTAAATTTTATTATTGATGAATATATTGATTTAATACGTGGAACGCCGATACTAATACAACTTATGGTTTTTGCTTTTATAGTTTTTGCAGCTTGGTCAAATAGTCTTTATGCAGCAATAATTGCTCTTGGTCTAAACAGTTCTGCTTATGTTGCTGAAATAGTAAGATCTGGTATAAATAGCGTAGATAAAGGACAAATGGAAGCAGCAAGAGCTATGGGACTTAGCTATGGAGTTTCGATGAGAAAAGTAGTTTTTCCACAAGCTATAAAAAATATTTTACCAGCTCTTGCAAATGAGTTTATATCACTTTTTAAAGAAACTTCGGTTGTTGGAATGATAGGCATATTTGACTTAACAATGTTTTCACAAAGTCTTCAAGCTACACTTTTTACAGCTCAACCTATACTTTTTGCAGCAGTTATTTACTATGCGAGTGTGAAATTTTTTACTCTTTTAGCAAAAATACTTGAAACAAGGCTTAACAAAAATGACTGAAAATTTGATAAAAATTAAAAATTTGTATAAAAATTATGGAAAATTAAAGGTTTTAGATGGTATTTCTACTGAGATAAAAAAAGGTGAAGTTGTCGCTATAATTGGACCAAGTGGTGGTGGTAAAAGCACATTTTTAAGATGTATTAACCGCCTTGAAGAACCAAGTAGTGGTGAAATTTACATAAAAGATCAAAATATTTTAGATAAAAATGCAGACATTAATAAAATTCGCCAAAAAGTTAGTATGGTTTTTCAACATTTTAATCTTTTTTCCAATAAAACTGTTCTTGAAAACTTAACTTTAGCTCCAATTAATGCAGGAATTTATAATGAAAAAAAAGCAGAAGAAATTGGGCTAAATTTACTAGAAAAAGTTGGACTTAAAGACAAGGCAAATGAATATCCACACAAACTAAGCGGTGGTCAAAAACAACGCGTTGCAATAGCAAGAAGTCTAGCGATAAACCCTGATATTATTTTATTTGATGAACCAACTTCTGCACTTGATCCGGAGATGGTTGGTGAGGTTTTGGCCATCATGAAAGATGTAGCAAAACAAGGCATTACAATGCTTGTTGTAACACACGAAATGGGTTTTGCAAAAAATGTCGCAAGCAGAGTGTTTTTTATAGATAAAGGAAAGATTGCAGTTGATAAAAAACCAAGTGAGTTTTTTACAAATCCAGAAAATAAAAGGCTTGAAGACTTTTTAAATAAAGTTTTAAATCATTAAATTTCATATTAAAATGCAACTCATTTAATCTTTGTAATGTAATATTCTTTACAAAAAGTCAAATTTAACAATTAAAAAAGCAAAAGAATTAGGAATTTATGGTAAAATGGTGTGAAAATTTATATTTGGAGCAAAAGATGAAGAAAATAATGAGTTTTTTTATGGTGTTTTTTTTAGCAAACTTTCTTAATGCTGAAACTCCTGAACATACAAAAGAAGCTAAACCTCTAGCAACACAAGAGCAACCACAAGCAGCACAACCAAAAGAACAAGATCAAGAAAACAAAAAAGTGTTAATAGTTGGAACAAATTCAAATTATAAACCTTTTTCATATATTGGTATGAGTTTTGAACCAATTGGTTTTGAAATTGACTTAATAAACGCTATTGCTCAAAAAGCTGGATTTGAATATGAGATAAAAGATATGAATTTTGATAAAATTATCTCATCTATTCAAGATGAAAGTATAGATATGGGCTTATCATCTATTAGTATTACTGAAGAAAGAAAAGCGCTTGTTGATTTTTCACATCCATATTTTCAAACAAAAACTGTCTATTTAAAAAAGGCAAATAATGGCAAAATAAAAGACAAAGAAAGTCTAAATGGAAAAATAGTATCTGCACAAAAAGAAACTGTGTTTGAAAAAATTGCCTCATCGATAGAAGGCGCTCAGATTGAGCCTTTTAACACACCCGATATTGGGATAATGAATTTAAAACAAAACAAAGTAGATGCTATAATTTTAGATTTAATAGTTGCAAACGACTACCTTAGTAAAAATAAAGATTTAGTTAAATTTTTTGAAGAAGGTGATGGAACTGAAGGTTTTGGTATAGCTTTTACAAAAAGCAAAAATGAAGCTTTGATAGCAAAGATAAATGAAGCTTTAGAGGAATTGAAATCTGATGGAACTTATGATAATTTGCTTACAAAATATCATTTAAAATAAATTTTTAATAAAAGGATAGATATGAAAAAATTTTTAAAAATTTTATTAGTCGTGTTAGCATGTTTGAATTTGGCAAATGCTAAGAGTTTAAAAGTTGGAACAAATGCAAGTTTTCCTCCATTTGAATTTATTGATAAAAACTCACAAATTGTTGGTTTTGATATGGACTTACTAGATGCAATTAGTAAAAAAATAGGTTTTGAATATGAGATAATAAACATGGGTTTTGATGGGCTAATACCAGCTTTAAAAAGCGGCAAAATAGATATGATAGCAGCTGGAATGAGCGCAACTGAGCAAAGAAGAAAAGCAGCTGATTTTACAAAGCCTTACTATTCAACAGAAAATGTTTTTTTAAAAAAGGCTGATAATGATTCTATAAAGTCAAAAGAAGATATTAAAGGCAAGATTGTCTCAACTCAGCTTGGCACAGTTCAAGAAATAGCTATGAGAGAATTAAAAGATATTAAAGTATCAACTATGAAAGATCCATTTAATGTAATAATGGCTTTAAAAAATGGCAAAGTTGATGTTGCAGTATTTGACTCATCAGTAGCTTATGGATACTTAAAAGAAAATCCTGACTTAGTAGCTTTTCACACAGAACCTGATGGAAGTGATGGTTTTTCATTTGCTTTTAACAAAGGCAAACAAGATGAGCTTATAAATAAATTTAATAATGCTATTGAAGAGCTAAAAGCAGATGGAACTTACGATAAAATTTTAGTAAAATACGATCTTAAATAAAAAAAGCCCCAAAATCTTGGGGCTTAATTACGCATGAAAAATCAACTTTATACATTAACTGATGACTTTTATACCCCGGATAGCACTATTTTTACCCAAGTTTTAGAAATGCTAGAATCAGGAATTAAACTTATACAATACAGAAGTAAAAAAGAAAATAAAGATGAAAAAATTGTTGGGAATTTAGTCTCTTTATGTGAAGACTTTAATGCATTTTTAATAATAAATGATGATTTAAATTTAGCCAAAAAAGTAAAAGCTCACGGTGTTCATTTAGGAATGGATGATGCAAGTTTAAATGTTGCAAAAGAATTTTTAGGAAAAAACAAAATTTATGGAATAAGTTGTTATGGAGATGTTAATTTAGCTTTAAAAGCTCAAAATGAAGGTGCAACTTACGCAGCTTTTGGAGCTGTTTTTAATTCTACCACAAAAAAAGAGGCTCAAATTTGCGATATAGACAATATTGATTTTTCAAAATTAAACATTAAAACTTGTTTGATAGGTGGCATAAACGCTTCAAATTTAGATAAAATTTTATATAAAAAAGCTGATTATTTAGCTATTGTAAGTGCGGCTTACAAACCAAACTCAATCACAAAAAACTTAGCAAATTTAAAATTGATAATAAATAAAAATAAGGAAAAAAATGACAATATTTGATACCATAATTTTAGGCATAGTTGAGGGACTAACCGAATTTTTACCAGTTAGTTCAACAGGACATTTAATACTAACTTCGCATTTGTTGAATTTAGAACAGACAGATACTTTAAAATGCTTTGAAGTAGTAATCCAGCTTGGCTCAATTTTAGCAGTTGTTTTTATGTTTTTTAAAAGACTTAAACAAGATATAAATTTATGGATAAAACTTATAATTGGCTTTATTCCAACAGCATTGATAGGTTTTTTACTATACTCATCAATAAAAGGACTTTTTAGTCCAAAAATTACTGCTTATATGCTTATAATTTGGGGTATTATTTTTATTATAGTTGAACTTTTTCGTAAAAAAAATCCTCCTAAAAATGAAATTCAAAAACTTGAAGATATAACTTACAAGCAAGCATTTATAATAGGTCTTTCACAATGTTTTGCAATGATTCCTGGAACTTCTAGAAGTGGTGCAACTATCATAATTGGACTTTTAAGCGGACTTAGCAGAAAAACAGCAGCAAGTTTTAGTTTTTTACTTGCAATTCCAACAATGTTTGCAGCAACTTTTTATGATACTTATAAAAATTTAAATATTTTTAAAGAAAATTTATCCCAAATTTGGCTATTTTTAATAGGTGGTTTTGTAGCATTTGTTGTTGCACTTTTGGCAATAAATTTATTTTTGAAATTTGTAAGCAAATTTGATTATATTCCTTTTGGAGTTTATAGAATTATTATTGGAATTGTATTTTTATTTTTTGTGCTTTAAAGTTATAGTTTTATAACTTAGATAAACTCAAAAAGCATTTTCATACTTAAAATAAACAAAAATATTCCAAAGATTTTTTTTACATTTTGTGATTTGATATTATGAACTATTTTAACTCCAAGTGGTGCGAATAAAAAGCTGGTAATTGTAGTAAAAAATACAGCTTTTAAATTTACATACCCTATTATAAACTCACTTAAATTTGTATTTTGCCAGCCACTTACGACATAGCCAAAAGTACCAGCAATAGCTAATGGAAAACCTATAGCAGCAGATGTTCCAATAGCTTTTTTAATATCAACTCCTTGAGAAGCGATATATGGAACACTTAAACTTCCTCCACCAATCGATACTATTGCTGAAACTGACCCTATGATAAGTCCTGCGATAAATTGAATATACTTTTTATAAATTCGCCTTGTTTTACTTACGCTTTTTGAAAAAAACATTCTTAAAGCTGAAATAAACATATATAAACTAAAAACCATAGCAAGATAAAAAGCTGGTATAAAAGAGGCAATAAATGCGCTTAGCATGGTTCCTATTATGATTCCAGGAACAATTAATTTAAGCAAATCCCACCTAATAGCATTATTTTTATTATGAGCTAAAAAACTAGATAATGAGGTTATTATTATGGCACACATGCTACTACCAAGAGCCAAATGTATTGCATCGCTTATGCCTTCTTTTAAAAAAATCATAGTAAAGATGGGAACCATTATACCCCCACCACCGATGCCAAACATTCCAGCACACACACCAACAACGCATCCTAAAAACAAAAACTCTATCACAAATTTTCCTTACACATCTTTTTAAAATTTATATAAAAACATAAAATAAAAATTTGATAAAATTAAATCACAACTAACAAAGATGTTTTCCACCTGTCATTTTAACTTTTTCTCTTAGTTTAATAACTGCTTTTATCGCACTTATTAAATAATCAATATCATCTTTTTCATGTGTATAATTAATACTAACTCTTACAAATCCTGGCTTACCATCTTTTAAAAAGTCTCTTCCATCTTCCATTTGCATTAAATCATGCCCATAAGGTCCTGCACATGCACATCCTGCTCTAGTTTCTACATTGTATTTTTGGCTAAGAAGAGTTGAAAAAGTATATGGATCAAAACCCTTTACATTAAATGAAAATATTGGAAGTTTATTTTTAACATCTTTGGCATATAATATTATATCTTCAAGTCTTAAAATTTTTTCTAGAAAATATTCTTTTAATTCAAGTTCTTTTTTTTCTATGTTTTCAAGTCCAATATCATTTCTAAGCTTAAAGGCTAAATAACTCCTAATTAGCTCTGTAATTCCAGGTGTTCCTGCATCCTCAAGCTTTTCCTTATCTATTTTATAAATTTGAGTTTTTCTATCAACGTATCTTACTGTTCCACCAGCTGCAAAAGTCGGCTCATCACTTACACAAAGCTCTTTTTTCATAATTAAAATTCCACTTGATCCAACTCCACCTAAAAGCTTATGTGGCGATATAAATAATGCATCATAAAAACCAGGATCAATTTGCATGTGAGATGCCACGCTTGCTGCATCTAGTGCCACTATCCCGCCAAATGATTTTATAGTTAGATAAAGCCTTTTGTAATCAGTCAAAACACCTGTGATATTCGAAGCTACACTAAAAGAAGCAATTATTTTTCTACCTCTGTTTTCTGATAAAATTTGAGTCAAAGCGTTAAAATCAATTTCACCTTTTTCATCTAATGGCACTCTTTTTACCTCACAAAGCCCTGCTCTATAACTTACCTCGTTTGAGTGATGCTCGTATGGAGAAACTAAAACTAAAGGTAGATTTTCTAAACTTTTAATATCAAGTTTTAAAAACTCCCTACTCATCGGTGGAATGTAAATTCCCATAAGTTCTTGAAATTTTTTAATTGTTGCAGTTGCTCCAAAACCACATGAAAAAAGATAAAATTTATCATCAAGTTCTAATAAATTTTTTAAACCAATTTTTGCTTTTTCATAATACTCACTTGTAATTCTTGCGTGCTCACTAGCTTCTGAGTGGGTATTTGCATAAGTTTTTAAAATTCTTAAAATTTCATTTTCTATAGGTCTGTATGCCAAACCAGAAGCCGTCCAATCAAAATAAAAAACACCTTCTTTTAAGATAATATCTTCTTTATTTATATTCAAACTATTTCCTTGAATTTTTGTAAATTATATCTAAATTTGGTAAAATGACACTAAAAAAGGAGGATTAGAATAAACGCTTTAAAAATCACAGCAAAAAGATTTCCAAATCTAAATATAAGCGAACTTTTAAAGTTTCATTTTGTATTTGATGACTTCTTTTTTGAAAATTTGAGTGATATAAAAATTTATAACAATATTTTTGAAGCTATAAAAAATGAAATTTTATACAAATTTGATGAATTTATTTTTGATTTAAGCAGTGATGAAAAACTTGCTTTAATGAAATTTGCAAAAAGCGATAGGAAAAAATACGGGCTTAATAAGATCTTTCCTCGCTATAAATCTCAAAAAATTGTAAATGATTTACTTAATAAAAATTATATAATTTTAGAAAAAACTAGAGAGAAAAAACCTGCTCCAAAACATCCAAAGGAAAAGCTTCCAAGGCATTTACGAAGATATGTTATGCATGATAAAATTCATTTTAAAAGTAACTTTTTAAGATTTTGGTTTAGATTTGTAGAGCCAAATTTAACCCTACTTAAAAGAAATAAATTTGATGAAGTTTTGGAAAAAATAAAGTGTGATTTTGATAATTACTCAAGCCTAGGATTTGAAGCATTAAGTTGTGAGCTTTTAAAAAAAAGGCTTGACTTAAAAGAGGTTGAAATTTACAGCTTTTGGACAAAGGAATTTGAAATAGACATTTTTGCTAAGCTTAACGGTTTTTTCATAGTTGGCGAAGTAAAATACAAAGAGAGAAAAGTTTGTAAAAATATCTTAAATTTAATAGACTTAAAATGTCAAAAACTAGGAATTTCACCACACATAGTAGCACTTTTTTCAAAAAGTGGCTTTAGTAAGGAACTAATAAATTTAAGAAGTGAAAATTTACTTTTATTTGAGCTAAATGACTTCAAAGATTTAGTCTAAATTTCAAAAAATTATTTTAAAAATTTAATTATTATATTTAAAATATATTTAACCATTTTCATTATTTGGCTTTTAGCTAACCTAGCTATTTTCAGGAATTGCTTCTTTTATCATCTCTTTTACTTTTTTATTTGTTTCTTCATCAAGCGAAATAGCTTCTCTAAGAATAAAAGAAGCCTCTATAATAGCATATAATTCAGGCTTTGTCGTTCGCCACCTTTGAAGTGTTCTAGTTGTAACTCTTAAAATTCTTGCTTTGTCTTGTTGAGTGTATTTCATAATGAAAAGATATCTTTTTGTTTATTAAAAGAAAATTGCGAAATATTATCGTAAATTTATTAAAAATTTAGACTTTATTTCATATAATTAAAATAATATATTTAAGATAAGGGGTTAAAAATGAAAGATATTGATGATATTTTTGATATTCGCTCATTAGCTGAAAAATTATTTTCAGTTATGAATGAAATAGGAAAAGGTATACCTTCAAATGTCACGCCTGAAGATATAAAGGATATTGCTTTATTTCATAGCAAAGGTGCAGCCGCGGCTGGAGTTGCAAGTGGTTGGGTGCCTGGTTTTGGTGGAGCTATAGCAACTGCGACAATAGCAGGATTTGTTTGGGGTATGTACTTAAGAATAAATAATAAAATAGGACTTTCTATCTCAAAAAATATACTAAAAACGTTAGCTGGCGGTATAGTTGCAAATTTGGCTGCTTTTACTGTTGGAGCCATTGCAGTAACTACAACATTGCCTTTTATTCCTATCGTGGGTAATGTTGGGGCAATGGTTATCATGGGCGGTATAGGTTATGCAATTACAATCGTAAGTGCTGGGATTTATCTTGCAATACTTACAAAATTTTTTCAAACCAAAGGTGGTGATATTAATAAAATGAGTGCTGATGATTTAAAAGACTTAGCAAAAGAAGTAATTGATAACAACGATGTTGAAAGTGCTTTAAAACAAGCAAAAAAGGCTTATGAAAAAGAACATAAAGAATAGAATTTTACAATTTAATTTAACCAATAGCTTAGGAAAATTCCTAAGCTATTAAAAAATATATTCTTGCCAAATTTTATTTAATTACGCTACTAAAAATTGATCCACATTTTGACCAAAATTCTCATCAACAAAGAAATTTGTTTCAAAAATATATACTTTTGTTGAAGTCTCAACTCTTAAAATGAGTTTTTTAGAGTTTTTCAAGTTATTTTGTTTGTAGGCAAGATTGTAAATTTCATTAATTATATTTTGGTTTAATTCATCCAAATTTATAGTATAGACATACTCTTCATAAACTCTTTTTTCTTCTTTCTTAAAGCCTTTTTTAGCAAAACTTCGTTTTTTAAAATCTGAGTTTTTTGCCTCATCAAGTCTTAAAAACTCATTTAAGGTTATTTTATACTGCGCATCATCTTTTTCAATTCTTACTCTAAAAGCATAAGGTCTTTCAAGTTCAGCTTCTGATAAAGCTTCTATCTCGGGAAGTTTGTTATCAAAAACTACCATTTCAAAGTTTCCGTGTAGATCAAGCACATTAACTATCGCCATTTTAGAGCCTTTTTTGGTTATTCTTGTATTTATCTCTTCTATTTTTCCCACTAATAAAGTCTCTGTTACATCATTAAGCTCTTCAAATTGACTAGTTAATGTATAATCAATCTCATTTATTTCATTCACATAATCATCAAGTGGATGTCCTGAAAGATAAAGTCCAAGCACTTCTTTTTCGTTTTTTAAAATATCTTTTTGAGTATATTCACCATTGGTTAGTTCTAAATGTACCTCAACCTCCATACTCATATCATCATCGCTTAAATCAGCAAATAAAGAGTTTTCTTTATCGCTTTTTATTTTATTTGCATTGCGCGTAGATTCTGTAATGTTATCAATATTTAAAAATAAATTTTTTCTCGTTAGTTTTAAACAATCCATCGCGCCTGATTTTATAAGTCCATCTAGTGCTCTTTTATTTACCTTAAAACTATCTATCCTTGAAGCAAAGTTGCTAATATCAGTAAAATCTCCATTTTTCCTCTCTTCTACGATATTTTCTATCGCACCAAGACCAACACCTTTTATAGCGCCCATTCCAAAAACAATTGCATCTTTTTCGCCTTTTTGAACAACGCTAAATTCTCTTAAAGATAAATTTATAGATGGTGGTAAAATCTCAATATTAAGTCTTTTGATCTCATCGATATATCTTGCAACTTTATCAAGGTTATTTTCCTCACTTGTTAAAAGCGCAGCCATAAACTCAGCTGGATAATATGCTTTTAAATAAGCAGTTTGAAAAGTAATTAATGCATAAGCTGCAGCGTGAGATTTATTAAATCCATAAGAGGCAAATTTCATAATCATTTCAAAAAACTCATCGGCTTTTTTGATATCATATCCACCTTTTTTAGCGCCCTCTAAATACTCTTTTTTTAGACGCTTCATCTCTTCTTCTTTTTTCTTACTCATCGCTCTTCTTACGATATCCGCTTCACCAAGGCTAAATCCACCTATTTTTTGAACGATTTGCATAACTTGTTCTTGATAAACAATAATTCCATAAGTTGGCTCTAAAATATCTTTTATATCGTTTATCAAATAATCAATCTTTGCAAGACCGTGTTTTCTTTCAATAAAGTTTGGTATAAGATCCATAGGACCTGGTCTAAATAGCGCTATCATCGCTATAACATCTTCAAAATTATCAGGCTTTAAATCAGTGGCAAGTTTTTGCATACCACCACTTTCTATTTGAAAAATACCTAGAGTATTTCCACTACTTATAGTTTCATAAACTTTTTTATCATTTATATCGATTTTTTCCCAAATAACATCTTTGTTATATCGCATTTTAACAAGCTTTATAGCGTTATTTATAACAGTTAAAGTTTTAAGCCCTAAAAAGTCAAATTTTATTAAATCAACATCTTCAAGATAATCTTTTGTATATTGCGTGATAAGATGACCTTTATCATTATTTGTTTGGATAAAAACAGGGGTTTTGTTCCAAAGCTCATCATTACTTATCACAACTCCGGCCGCGTGCATTCCTGCGTTTCTATTAAGGCCTTCAAGTTCTAATGCATAATCCCAAATTTTTTTAGCTTCTATGTTTTCTTCAAGTAAAGATCTTATTTTTGGCTCTTTATCAAATGAATCTCTTAGAGTTATTTTTAACTCATTTGGTATTAACTTTGCCATTTTATCAGCTTCGGCATAAGGCATCTCACAAACTCTTGCAACATCTCTGATAACACCTTTTGCAAGCAACTTTCCAAAAGTTGCAACTTGAGCGACATTGTATCTGCCATATTGCTCAATTACATAATCTATTACTTCCCCTCGCCTATCTTGGCAAAAATCCACATCAATATCTGGCATACTCACTCTTTCAGGATTTAAAAATCTTTCAAAAAGCAAGTTATATGGAAGTGGATCAATATCTGTTATTTTCAATGAAAATGCTACCAAACTTCCAGCAGCACTTCCCCTGCCTGGTCCAACTGGGATGCCTTTTTCTTTGGCATGATTTATAAAATCACTTACTATAAGCATATATCCTGGAAATTTCATAGAATTTATTATGCTTATTTCTCTTTCTAGTCTATCTTTGTAAACTTCATGTTTTGATGAGTCTATAAATTTGAGTCTTTCTTCAAGCCCTTTTCTACTTAAATACTCAAATAAAACTTTATCGTTTTCTAAATCATCTCTAACACCAGGATTTGGCAAAGTTAAATTTAAATTTTTTGCATAATCTGTTGTAAATTTGAAATTTGGCGGAGTTGGATGACCTAAATCTAGTTCTAAATTACATTTGTCAACAATCTCTTGTGTATTTTCAATAACATTTGGAATATCAGCAAAGATTTTTTCCATCTCTTGGCTACTTTTTACATAAAATTGCCTTACAGCATGACGAAGTTTCATACCTGAAATCGCCATATAAATATTATGTGCTTCACTCATATTTTGATATGGATAATGCGCATCGTTTGTGGCGATGACTTTTATGTCAGTTTCTTTTGAAATTTGAAGAATTTGCTTATCTATATTTAGCTGATCTGTTATGCCATGACGCATAATTTCAAGATAAAAGTCATCTTTAAAAATTTCTTTATATTCAAGTGCAACTTCTTTTGCTCTTTCATAGCCTTTTGCACCTCTTTGTCTATTTTTTTCACTTACATTAAGATGAAAATTAACTTCACCTTGCAAACAAGCTGCTGAACAAATCAAACCCTCACTATGTTCTTTTAAAATTTTTTTATTAATTCTTGGATTATAATAAAACCCCTCTAAAAATGCCATTGAACTTAAATACATCAAATTTTTATATCCAATTTCATTTTTAGCAAGTAAAATAAGGTGAAATCTTTGCCTATCACTTTTATCACCTAAATCATCATGATTGTGAATATAAGCTTCAATCCCTATAATTGGCTTAATGCCGTTTTTTTTCATAGTTTTGTAAAAATCAATGGCTCCAAACATATTTCCATGATCAGTTATCGCAACACTTTTAACGCCTTGCTCTTTTAATATAGAAGCAAGTTCTGGAATTTTATTTGCTCCATCTAGAAGTGAATACTCAGTATGTAAATGTAAGTGCGTAAATTTGCTCATAAAACTCTCTTTTAAAAATTTATTTATAGATGTAATTGTATAAAAATCTTATAAAAATATGGTTAATATCAAAAAAAATAGAAATAAAAAGAAATTTAAAAAAAGAAAATAAGACCGCTTTTGCGGTCTAAAAAGTAAATTTAGTCTTGTTTAGGACGAGCCTCATTCACTCTTAAAACTCTACCAAAAAGCTCTTTATTATCCAAAGCTTCTATGGCTTTTGATGCCTCATCACCATTACTCATCTCAACAAAAGCAAAGCCTTTTGAGCGATTTGTTTCACGATCTTTTATGATCTTAGCACGACTAACTTCTCCAAACTGTTCAAAAGCTTCTCTAAGCTCTGATTCAGCTAAACGAAACGGTAAATTACCTACATAGATATTCAAATTATATCCCTTAAAAAAATTACCAAATTTATTTTGGTTTTGGTATTTTACCCAAATTTTAACTATTTTGATATAAATTTTTTGAATTTATTTTATTTATATAAAAGCTCTGTTTTTAAAGTATTAAATTTACCATCGCCCAAAAGAACTTTTACCAAATTTAAAGCAAACTCCATCGCTGTAGCAGGCCCTTTAGAAGTTATTATGTTTTCATCAATTATTACATTTTTTTCATCTGTATAACCTTGGTGATTTACCTTTTGTTCAAATCCTGGATAGCAAGTGTAGCTATTTTTTAAAACTTTGGCTGTTGAAAGTGCCCAAGGAGCTGCACAAATAGCAGCAATTTTTAAATTTTTATCATTAAATTTTTTTAAAATTTCAGCTAATTTTTCACTTTTTGCCAAATGCTCAGCTCCTGGAAGCCCACCCGGTAAAACTATCATATCAAACTCGCCTACATTTAAATCATCTAAAATCATATCTGCTTTTACCTCTATGCCGTGAGTTCCATTAACTATTTTTTTATTAAGACCAACACTAACAGCCTTAATCTCAGCCCTTCTTAAAATATCTATTGCAGTAATTGCCTCAATCTCTTCAAATCCATCCGCTAAAATAATTGCAACTTTTTTCATATTTTCTCCTTAGTTTAAATTTAATACTATAATTATACTTGATTTTTTAAATAAAGGAAATTTTATGAAAATAAAGATTACATATTGCAATATTTGAAACTATAAACCAAAAGCTTTCCGTGTGAAAGATGAAATTTTATCTAAATTTCCAAATGCAAATGTACAGTTAATAGCTGGTGGAAGTGGAAATTTTATAGTCGAAGTTGAAAACAAAGTGATTTTTTCCAAAAAGGAGACTAATCGCTTCCCAAACAAAAATGAAATTCTAGACTTAATATAAACCATTGAAAATTTCAAGGAAAATTCCTTGAAATTTGACTTATTTTTTGACTTTTTCTATATATTCGCCAGTTGCTGTATCAACTCTTATAACTTCACCCTCAAGGATATGGAATGGAATCTGTACAACAGCACCTGTTTCTAAAGTAGCTGGTTTTTTATTACTTCCTTGAGTATCACCTCTAAAATTTGGTGCTGTTTCTATAATCTTAAGTTCAACAACTTGAGGTACCTCTAAGCCAATTGGATTTCCATTATGAAAAAGTACATCAACCATCATTCCATCAAGCATCCATTTTTTGCTATCACCAACTTCTTCATCACTAATTGCAACTTGTTCATAATTTTCAGTATCCATAAACTGGCAAGACTCACCATCATCATATAAATACTGCATCTGTCTTTCTTCTAAATGTGGCTCATCACATTTATCACCTGCATGAAAAGTCTTTTCTAAAACTTTTCCTGTTGTGTAAGATTTAATTTTTACACGAACAAAAGCTGGACCTTTTCCAGGTTTTACATGTTGATAATCAACAATTTTATATGGAATACCATCAATTTCTATTTTTAAGCCTTTTTTTAAATCGCCCATAGAATAAGCCATAAATTCTCCTTAATCTTAATAAAAACAGCATTATAGCAAAAAATATAGTTAAAATGATAAAATTTTAATCCAATAATGGCTATAATATATAAAATTTTATAAAGGATGAACTATGAAAAAATTTGCTTTTTACCTAGGTTTGAGTGCTTTAGTATTTACACAAGGTTTTGCCAATGAGAATTTTAGTCAAAATTATGAAAGCACACTTAAAAATATAGTTAAGAATGTTGAAAAATTTGAGATAATGTCAGTTGATAGGCTTGAATCAATTGATGGGCTAAATTTTGTAATTACAAATATAAATGGAGAAATGGTGCCGATGTTTGTAAGCAAAGATGGAAAGAGTGTAATTGGCTTTTCAAATTTAGTTTTTATAGGAGATGACAAAGATAAAATTTTAATTGAAGGAAGAATGGATAAACTTCACGCAGATATAAAAGCAAATCAAGACAAAATAGCCTATAAAATAATAAAAGAAATTCCTAAAGATAGATTTATAAATATAGAGTCTTTTGATAAAAATAACAAATTTATGACATATATAGTAAGTGACCCTGAATGTCCTGATTGTCGTGAGCATCTAACTAAAATGGTAAAATATTTAAGAAATGCAAATGTTAGGATAATATTTGCCCCTGTTCATGGAAAAAGCGCTTATACAAAATCGGCTGTAATGTTAAAAGAAGCTTCAAAAATAAATCCAGACAATCAAGAAGCTATAATAAAACTTTTAAATAAATATTATGATGTAAATGCTACAGTAAGTGATGATCAAGCAAGCGATGAAGAAAGAGATAGAGTGCTTCAAGATGCAAAAAAACTTTTTTCAAAAGGTGTCATAAAAGGTGTTCCTTTTAGTTTTACTGTTGAAAAAGAATAAATTTCAAAACCATAAATTTTAAAAAGCTAGGATTTAATTTCTAGCTTTTTATACTACTCATAACAAAAAATATAAAAAATGAAAAATTAAATCTAACTGCTCTTAAAAATGGAAAGTTTAAAAAATCATCTCCAAATTGTAAAATAGTGTAAATTTTCTCATTTTAAACTTAAAAATTAAGAAAAATTGCAATTATATATAGCTGAAATAAAAAACCTATTTTGATAGCTTTTGGAGATAAAATAAATTTTATAAAGTGTAAAAACCATAAATAAAATAGAAAAATACCTAAAAAATATTAGAATTATATAGATATCTATTTTTAACTCCACTTATAAATAAATGGCGACCCTTGGGGGTTTTGAACCACCGTTTTCACACTGAGAATGCGACGTCCTGAGCCACTAGACGAAAGGGTCATATTAAATTAAAAGCTTGATTTTATTATCTTTTTGCAAATTTGTCAAATTTATAGAAAATGCATTTGCCTTGCAAATAAACCATTGATTTTTAATATTTTTGTATAATCAGGAACCTACTTTCATATAAAATATTAATTTTTATAAAATTTTACTAAATTTTTAATATACTAAATGTAAATTGTTATTATCTCAAGTAATCAATATTTTTGCATAATATCTTTAAATTCCAACCCAAAAAATAAAAAAATAAGTGATTTAATAGCATATAACAAAGAAGAATGGTGTTTTTATTGGTGCCTAATAAACAATGCAAGATTTAAATATCAACAATATAAAACGATACAAACCCTTAAAAAGCAAAGCTCTTTTTATTATTAATTATATAAACTATTTACATTTTTTATTTTTATTTTGCATTTTTAAATGAATTTGGCTATTTTTTTATAAAAAATGTCAAATTTATACTTTTAGTTAAAATTGGTTAATTTTTCTTAATATATTAATAATAAGAAAAAATTAAAAGTTTTAATTTTTTTAAGGCAGATGCACTAAACAGCGTACTTTAACTTGATAAAAGCCCCATAAAAAGTAATTGATGATTGATTAAAAAAATGATAGATGGTGTCCTGCGTTGGATTCGAACCAACGGCCCCCTCCTTAAAAGGGAGATGCTCTACCTACTGAGCTAGCAAGACACCTTAAAAATGGCGCAGCAGACGAGACTCGAACTCGCGACCCCCGCCGTGACAGGGCGATATTCTAACCAACTGAACTACTGCTGCACCTAAAGTGGTGGTCGCTAAAAGACTCGAACTTTTGACATCCACCTTGTAAGGGTGGCGCTCTACCAACTGAGCTAAGCGACCAACTTTTTAAGCTTTTTCCTTAAAAAGGAATTGAAATTATACAATCAAATATCTTAAATTAAGCTTAAAGACTTAAAGTCTTTTATAAAAATTCAAAATTTACAATTTTTGCTATAATTTAAACTAAAAATTTAAAGTTGAGAGTTGGATGTGAAAATTTTATTTTTTATATTTTTTTCTATAAATTCACTGTTTTCATACAGTTATGAAGAAATTTTATACGCCATAAAAGATGTATCTTACAAAGAAGGAATAGCTAACAAAGTTCTTTACACAATAGTAAAAATCGAAAGCGATCTTAATCCTTACGCTATTTCGTTTCTAACAAATAAACAAAATGCAATTTATTTTAAAAGTTTAGAGACAAAAAACATAAAAGTGAAAGCAAGTCCGTATTCGCTAAATAAATCAAAATGGGTAGTCTCTATAAATCCATCAAATGAATCTTACGCAATAGAAATATCAAAACTTCTTTTAAAAAATGGCTTTAATATAGATGTTGGTCTTGGACAATTAAACTCTCAAAATTTTAGCATAAATGAAGTAGAATATATATTTAACCCGAGTTACAATCTAACAAAGTGTGCAAAAATCCTTAGAAAATGTTTTAATGCCAAAAATAAAGATATGCAACAAACCATAGAATGTTATAATTACGGTATGAGACACAGAGGCTCAAATCCTTACTATAAGCGATTTTATAAGTATTTTATGAAAGAATTCGGCCAAAACTAAATTTCTTATAAAAAAGTAAAATTAATTTTACTTTTGCTATAATCTTGGATAAATTTTTTATTAAGGATTTTTATGAAACCTCATAAATTTAGCATAACTTTACTTATTGCACTTTCAAGTATGGCGTTTGCAAACTCAAATAACGAAAGCTTAAAAGATGCGTTATTAAATACAAAATTTAACTCAGAACTTAAAGCCTGGTATTGGGATAAGACAGATGAAACTAGCAAATTTAATAACGAAAACATTACAAATTTTGCTTTAGAGCTTGGTCTTAAAACAGGTGATTTATACGGTTTTTATCTTGGATCAACTGCCCAAATAGCCTTTGCTCCAATTGGTAAAAAAATGCAAAACTACTTTATAATGGCGAACAAAACACTAAAGGAATTGTTTTATCACAACTTCATTTAGGTTATAAAATATCAAATAGTGATATTAAAATCGGAAGGTAATTTATTAATACTCCTTTAGTTGCTGGAAATGGTGCAAGAATTTTAAAAGAATCTTTTGAGGGCGCTACAGCAAACATTAAAGATATAGAAAACAATGATATTTTTTTAGGCTATGTTTATAAATTTCAAGGTAGAACAAGCTCTATAATGGGTGATGAAAGCGGAAAATATCCAAAATTTAAAGATAGAATCACTCTTGGTGGAGTTGGTCCAAAAGCTCATAAATTTGATGGGCTTTACTATTTAGGTTTAACAAATAAAAGTTTTGAAAATTTAGACTTAACAGCTCAATATAGTTATTTGAATAATGTTGAATTTGCAATTCCCAATATGAAAGATAAAAATGGAGATATTCATCTTTACTATACTGAGGCAAACTATAAAGTGCCTTTTGAAAATTTTAGCCTTAAATTTGATGCAAATTTTAGAGGCTCTAAAACTTCAGGTCAATTAGAAGAAAGAAATTTTAATGGTCAAATGTATGGTATAAAAGCTGGAGTTTATAACTTAAATGGATTTAACTTTATTGCCGCTGCTACAACTGTAAGCAAAAATAAATCTGTCATAATGAGCGCTGGACTTGGTGGAAATAGCTATACATTTTTACCAGTTCGAGGCGGACATCTTTTTACCTCAACAGCAGGCATGACAACTTATAAATTTCAAACCGATTATGACCTTTCAAAAATTGGTATTAAAAACTTAAAAACTAGCGCAGCTTATGTATTTTCAAAACACAGCACTCCTAATAAACAAGCAGGAATGAATCCAGCAAATGTAAAAAGAGAATATAATGGATATAGCTTAGCGCTTAACTATAAAGTTCCTTGTTTAGAGGGTTTTAGCACAAATTTAATGTGGGTAAGCCTTAATGAGGAAAAAACATTAAACAATAAAACTAATAAATCAAAAATAGATGAACTTTGGGTAAAGCTAAGTTATAAATTTTAATCTTTTAGTGGCAAAAGATTTTTTCTTGTGTCACTTATTTTTTAATTATAAATTTTGATTAATTTTGCAAAATCGCATTTTAAAAGCATTATGCATTAAAAACTATAAATAAAATTTATAAAAAATACAACATTAAAGATATAAGTAAGGCGATGATAGCATTAAATACTCCTTTAAATTTTAAAATTATCACCACTCATAGTCATATCTGTTTTGATTTATGTATGTAAATCTAAGCTTGAAAATCTTTGATATTTATTAAAAAGTAGGTATTTTTTTAAAATTCTTTGTAGTTTTTACTTGATAAAATTTAATGGCGGACAGAGAGGGATTTGAACCCTCGAGCCCAGGTTATGAGCTGCACCCTTAGCAGGGGTGTGGTTTCGACCACTCACCCATCTATCCAAAAAGTAAGATTGTAATTATATCCATTAATTTCTGATATATTGCTTAAATTCCAAAAATCATTTAAAATTTAACTCTTTTAACTCTCCTACGATATCACCAAATAAAATAACATCTTTTAAAATGGCTTTTGTTGCATATCCATTTTCATCCAAAGCAAGATGAAGTTCACCTCTTTTTGATGAGAAAATCCTTTGATTTATAAAAACTATATAAGGTTGATATTTAGTATCTAGCTCGTTTTGAAGGCGTGATTTTTGTTTGTCTTGTGGAATTTTAATTTCAATTAATCCATCTTTGTCTTTTGCTCCAGCTACAACTAAGGCAAAGTGCAAATGAATGGTTTTTATTTTTGAAAAATTAAAAAACAAGGTCAGCAAATCATTTTGCGAATAATAATCTAAAATTTTTTCATCTGTTTTTTCGAGACTCTTATCATCTCCCTTGTACCTTACAAATTTGATCTTTTTACCAAACTCGTCAAATTCATAATTTTTCTTGCTTATTATTTGCTTACCTTTTTTATTTCGCCTAGTTTCTTGTGTATAAAATTTAGGAATTAAATAATTTTTATAAATAGTTCCATAGCTATAAAAATATTCCCTTCTATCACCACTTAAACTATTTGCAAGTCCAGTTGTTTTAGCATCCATATAAATTTCATAAGTGGCGTTATTTTCATATTTTATAAGTCTTGTTTTTGATTCTCCTACTTTGCCAAATATTCCAAATTTAACATTATAAGTAGCTGATATCTCACTACTAAAAACAAAATTAGCAAAAATAAAAATAAAGGCTAAAGCTCTCATTTATCTACTTTATCCAAAACTCCATTTACAAATTTTGGTGAGGTATCACTTCCCATCTCTTTTGCAAGTTCAATCGCTTCATTTATAGCAACTGCTTTATCAATATCACTAAATTTAATTTCATAAGCTCCAAGCCTTAAAATAGCTCTTTCAACTTCGCCTATTTCATTCATTTTATACTCATTTAAATGTTCATTTAAAACATCATCAAGAGTATTTAAATTTGACAAAATTCCACTTATCAATTCTTCAGTAAAAATTTTTTGTTTATTTCTTATCTTTTTACTCTCTAAAAACTCATTTTTAAACTCATCATTTTCACCATTTATATCTCTTGCATAAAGAAGCGATACAACAGCTTGTCTTACTTGGTGTCTTGTAGCCATTTACTCTCCTAAATTTTCATACAAACTAAGAAGTTCTATTAGTCCACTCATAGCTTCAAAGCCCTTATTTCCAGCTTTGCTTCCAGCTCTTTCAATGGCTTGTTCTATCGTGTCTGTTGTAAGCACTCCAAAGGTTACAGGCATATTATATTTTAAAGTAACATTTGCAATACCTTTTGTAGTTTCTGCACTTACATAATCAAAATGAGGAGTAGCGCCTCTAATTACCGCTCCAACGCAACAAACCGCGTCAAATTTTTTACTTTCTAATACTTTTTGCAATGCAAATGGTATCTCAAAAGCTCCTGGAACTAAAATAAGACTTAAATTTTCATCTTTTCCACCATGTCTTAAAAAGGCATCTTTTGCCCCCTCAACCAATCTATCGGTTATAATATGATTAAATCTTGAGCTAATGATTGCAACTTTTTTACTACCATCAATGCTGAGTTTTCCCTCTATGATTTTCATTTTTTTCCTTTTTTATAAAATTTTTAGCATTATAACACTAAATACTATTAAAGCTAAATAAAAAGCTTTTTTAAAATTAAATTTCTCATTATCAAAAACTATGCCAATTCCTACTGCCCCTATTGCTCCAATTGCCGTCCAGATAGCATAAGCTACACTCATTGGCATTGCCTTCATAGCAAATCTTAAAAAAAGAAGTGAAAGACCGAAATTTGCCATAATTACACTAAAAACTATGTATTTTCTATATCCTCTAAATTTTGGAAACCTAGAATTTAGAAAAATACCAAAAATTTCCAAAGCACCAGAAATTAAAAGAGCAAAACTATGCATTTTTATTTTCCTTGCTATTTTCTTTATTTAAGCCAAAAATGCCGATTAAAAGCGTAATTATACAAAGAGTTCTAATAATATCAAAATTTTTTGTTGCAATTATCTCAGCCACAACAACAAAAAGTGTTCCAAGCCCCACATAAAGAATATATGCAAGACTTGTAGGAAGATGTTTAAATGACTGGATGAAGAAAAACGTACTTGCAAAAACAACAAAAACAGTTAAAATATAGTGCAAATTTGTATGTGCAAATTTAAGACCATAAACCCACGCACACTCAAATAAAGCACCTATAATGACAAAAAATAACCCTTTATTTTTCACTTAAAATTTCTCTTATTTTTAGAGTATCATCTACAACTTTTTCAAGCTCGCTTAAATTTAGCATATTGGGCCCATCACAAAATGCTTCACAAGGATTTAAGTGTGTTTCGTAGAAAAATCCATCTACACCAACACTTGCAGCTGCTCTTGCAAGATATGGTACAAATCTAGCATCGCCACCACTTTTTCCATCAAGTCCTCCAGGCATTTGCACGCTATGAGTTGCATCAAATATTACTGGAGCAAATTCTCTCATTATTGGTAAGCTTCTCATATCTACAACTAAATTTCCATAGCCAAAAGTGCTACCCCTTTCACAAAGCCAAACACCATTGTTTTTAGCCATTTCAAAGCCACTTTCATCAACTCCACGAGTTTCAAGAACTTTTTTAACACTATGCTTCATCTGATCTGGTGCTAAAAATTGTCCTTTTTTGATATTTACAATAGCTTTTGTTTTTGCAGCTGCAACTAATAAATCTGTTTGGCGACATAAAAATGCTGGGATTTGCAAAACATCAGCTACTTCACTTACTGGTTTTGCTTGATAACTTTCATGAATATCTGTTAAAATTTTAAAACCAAACTTGCTTTTAACTTCACTTAAAATTTTAAGTCCCTCTTCAAGCCCTGGACCTCTAAAGCTTTTAATGCTTGTTCTATTTGCCTTATCAAAACTACTTTTAAAATAAAAATCAAGCCTTTTATCTTCATTAAATTTAACAAGCTTATCAGCAACTTTAAATATCAAATCCCTACTTTCAATTACACACGGTCCTGCTATTAAAATCATCTTTTTCCTTTATTTTTGCATGGCGACTATAACGCCACTAACTATAACTAAAATTATACCAAAACCAGCCATTAAATTTGGCAAACTATCGCCCATAATAATTCCGATTATTAAAGTAAAAATTATATCTGAGTATGCAACAGCAGCCACTGTTCCAGCGTGTCTTGAAGCAGCATACGCCTTTGTCATATAAGTTTGAAATAAAAGTCCAAAAACTCCCATTAAGATTATAAAAATCCACATTTTAGGTGTTGGCATTATAAATTTTGCAAATAAAAAATCAAGATAAATAGGCACTGTAAAAAACTCAGATGCAACCATACAAAAAAGTGGAACCAAAGTTCCTGAAAGCATAAAAGATAAAACTATTATTTTCGTATCATAAGCTTTTCTTAATTCATGCACGCTCATATAAGCAACTGCTGCTAAAAAACCATTTAAAAGTCCCATAAAATGGTTTTTTGTAAAACCTAAATTTGGCTGCATTATAAAAACTATCCCCAAAAATCCAATAAGTATACCAAACCAAGCCCAAAATCCAAGCTTTTCTTTTAAAAATATAGCTCCAAATAGTCCTAAAAACATAGCTGAAGTTTTAGCAAATGTAAAAGCTTCAGCTAAGCCCATATTAGCAATGTTGTAAAAAAATGCCATCATCGCAATTATGCCTACAAATCCACGCATAAAAAGCAAAAACAAAGCTCCACCTTTGGAGTTATGTCCGTATTTAAAAATAGCCCAAAGAATTATGAATAACCCTACAACATTTCTAAAAAATGAAATTTCAACTGAACTCATCCCACCTCCCAAAGCCTTAGCAAAAGCTCCCGTAAGTGCGAAATAAAATGAGGCTAAAAGCATATAATAAACACCTAAATTTCTTATCAAAAACCTTTTATTCATAAAATTCTCTCTTTCATAAGCACTATTTTAGTATAATCTTGCTTAACGGCTAATTTAATAAAAATATTTAAAGGTAAATTTATGGATGAAAAAAAATTAAAAAATATATTACTAAAACTTGTTAAAATTTTTGCTATTTTTTGTATGAGTTTTGTAGTGCTTTACTCAGCTGCACTTAGTTTAAGTGATGGTGAAAAAATTTTAGATCAAAAGCAATTTTTTATTATAAGCGCTATTGCAACGCTAGTTATTTTAACAATTATATTTATTTTTATAAATTTAAGCCCAAAAAAAGATAAAAAAAATATATCAAAAAACAGCTCTAAAGATTCACTAAAATTTAAAGATCAAATTAAAGAAAAATTAAGCACTTATGAAAAAGATCCATTATATATTAATTTAAGTCTAACTATAAAAGATACATATTCATTAAATTTTAATTATGATTTTACGCTAAACAGTGAAAAAATTAATGAAATTTTTGATTTTATTTATAGTAATATAAACTCGGATTTAAAAGAAAATAAAGATGAATTTTTACTAAATTATGAAAAATATTTTCAAGATTATGATTTAAAAAATGCTGAAATTGTTATGTATTTTTCAAATTTAATAGGTCTTTGGGAAAAAATACAAAATTTAATTTTTAAAAAACTTGATGTAAAAAACAATGATATAAAAAATATAACAAACAAAGTTTGGAATTTGTTTATGAAAAACTATATTAACGCATATTCTCCAGCTACTTTAAAAAGACAAAAAGGTCAAGTCGCAATACAAATTTATAAAAATCTACTTTATGAAATTTTACAAAAAAACTCATTTCAAACAGCAGAAAATCTCCTAGAAGATACAAGTAAAGAAAAAAGAAGACAAGTTATTTTTGAAATTTACAATAGCAAAGATAAAGAACTTTTAGAAGTTTATTTTTACAACACTTTTTATGTAGGATCGTTTTTAAAAACTTGGCAAAAAAAACAAATTCTTTTTGAACAAGATAGACTTTTTTACGATGCATTAAATTTTATCTTTAAACAAATGCTTGAAAGCTATATTGACAATCCAGTTTATTTCAGCAGCCTATCACAAAACGAAGCTAAAAATTTATCTAAAACTATCTTAAAAGCCGCTCTTTATAAAAGTGGTTTTGTGCCTTTTAAGGCACCACTAAGAAATGGTTTGGAAATTTTAACATACGATAATAGACCTGAGTTTTTAGGCTCTTTTGATTTTTATTTAGATCTGTTTTGTTATAAATTTAAAGACAAAAAAGAAGATGATTTCAAGCAAATTTGTCAAGAAATTTTAAAAAATGAGTTAAATTTATATAGTGCAAACTGGCTTTTGCAAAAAGATGGAGAGTTTGGAAAAAAACTTTTTTATCAAATTTTACCAATTGCACTAAATAAAATTTAGCTAAATTTAGGCGAATTTGCAGTATAATGAAAACTTAAAAATAGATTAAGGATTAATTTTTGCAAAAAATAATGATTATTGGTCGTCCAAATGTGGGAAAAAGCTCACTTTTTAATCGTCTTGCAAGACAAAGAATTGCCATTACAAGTGATGTTAGTGGAACCACAAGAGATACAAATAAAACTGAGATTGAAATTTATGATAAAACTTGCTTTTTAATTGACAGTGGCGGACTTGATGAAAGCTCAGAACTTTTTAAAAACATAAGAGAAAAAACCCTAAAAGAAGCAAAAGAAGCTGATATAATTTTATTTATGGTAGATGGCAAAATGATGCCTCAAGATGAAGATAAAAAAATAGTCTATTCTCTTATGCGACTTAAAATTCCTATTTTTTTAGTCATTAACAAAATCGATAGCAAAAATGATGAAAAAAGAAGTTTTGAGTTTAACGAGTTTGGCATAAAGGATAGTTTTGCCATCTCAGTTAGTCACAATATGGGCATTGAAGAGCTAAAAGATGCTATTTATCCACTTTTAAAAGATAATTTAAAGCCAGATGAAACAGAATTTTTGGAAGATTTTTTAGAAAATTTTGATGATGATGGTGAGTTTGTAGAAAATGATAAAAATATAAAAGTTGGCATAATTGGTCGTGTAAATGTTGGAAAATCAAGCCTTTTAAATGCTTTGGTTAAAGATGAAAGAAGTGTTGTAAGTAGTGTTGCAGGAACTACCATAGATCCTGTTAATGAAACATTTGTTTACAGTGATAAAACTATTGAGTTTGTCGATACTGCGGGCATTAGAAGACGTGGTAAAATTGAGGGAATTGAAAAATTTGCACTAAATAGAACTGAGCAAATTCTAGAAAACTCAGATATTGCTTTATTGGTTTTAGATAGCAGCGAGGATTTAACAGAACTTGATGAAAGAATAGCCGGACTTGCGGCTAAATTTGAACTTGGTGTGATAATTGTTTTAAACAAATGGGAAAACAAAGGTGAAAAAGACTTTGATCAAATTTCACTACTAATAAGAGATAAATTTAAATTTTTAAGTTATGCTCCAATTATTAGCGTTTCAGCACTGCAAGGAAAAAGAGTTCATAAAATTTATGATTTAATACTTGAAATTTATGCAAATTTTACAAAAAAACTTAAAACATCTCGCCTAAATGAAGTCATAAAAGAAGCTACTATAAACCACCCAATTCCACATGATAAAGGCAAAATTGTAAAAATTTACTACGCCGTTCAGTTTGGATTTAATCCACCAAAAATAGCACTTATAATGAACCGTCCACGCTCACTTCATTTTAGTTATAAAAGATATCTGATGAATAAAATTAGAGAAAATTTTGATTTAACCGGCGTTCCACTTGTATTAGTCCCAAGAAGCAAAAACAAAGATGAAAACGATGAAGAAAAAAAATAATATCGTTTTAATTGGCTTTATGGGTGTTGGCAAGGGAACTATCGCAAGAACACTATATAAAGAAACTGGACTTTTTCCACTTGATTGCGATGATTTGATAGAGAGCGCATATAACTCAAAAATAAAAGAAATTTTTGCAAAACATGGCGAAGATGAGTTTAGAAAAATAGAAAAAAAACTGGCTAAATTTATAGAAAAAAATATCAATAATGCTATTGTCTCAACAGGTGGTGGATTTTACAAAGTGCCAAATTTAAAAAAACTTGGAACTATTATCTACCTAAAATCAGACTTTGATAGCATAATAAAACGGATTGAAACTTCACCAAACGCCGAAAAAAAACTAGCCAAAAGACCACTTCTTAAAGATCTAAAAGAGGCAAAAAAGCTTTTTGATAAAAGAGAAGATGAGTATGAAAAAGTGGCTGATTTCATCGTCGATGTAAGTGATAAGATGCCAAAGCAAATTCTAAAAGAGATAAAAAAAATAATAAAAGGGCCAAAAGATGGTAATAGCCTTAACAGGACATGTAAAAGTTAAAAAAGCACTCAATAAAACAACACATCCAAATATAGAAACAAATGAAGAGGCTTTTGAAGTTTTAGAAAAACTTATAATTGAAACAATTAATAATAATTTTCATGACAATGAAAATTTAGTTTTTGTATCCGGCATGGCAAAAGGTGCTGATGAAATTTTTGCACTAATAGCAATGAAAATGAAAAAGAAACTAATTCTTTGTATTCCAAATAAAATATCTTGGCACAAATCAAGAGGAGCTGATAGATACGATGAAATTTTAAACTACGAAAATGTTGAAATAAAAGAGATAAAAAAGGATTATAATGGTGGCAATTTTTATTATGGATACTTTGCAAGAAATCAGGCTATGGTCGATTTAATTGATGATGATGGGGCTTTACTTGCATTTCATCGATATGATTCAGGTGGAGTGGTAGATACGATAAGAAGAGCAAAAAAAGCAAATAAAAAAATTATAGAATTTTAATAAAGGATAAAATTTGATAACACTAACCGGACTTCAACCATCAGGAAAACTTCATTTAGGAAATTACTTTGCTAGCATTAAACCAATGGTTGAAAAGCAAAATTTAGGCGATAGCAAGATGTTTATGTTTATTGCAAATTACCACGCAATGACAAGTGTAAGTGATGCACACAAACTTAGCGATAATACCTTCGAAGCAGCGTGTGCTTTTTTAGCTCTTGGAATAGACCCTAAAAAAAGCATATTTTGGGTTCAAAGCGATGTAAAAGAAGTACTTGAACTCTACTGGATACTAAGCGCTTATACGCCGATGGGACTGCTTGAACGTTCTCATGCATATAAAGATAAGATTGCAAAAGGTTTTGATACAAAACATGATCTCTTTAGCTATCCTGTTTTAATGGCGGCTGATATTTTACTCTACAACGCTGATTTTGTACCAGTGGGAAAAGATCAAATTCAGCATGTTGAAATAGCACGTGATATCGCACTTAAATTTAACAACGCTCATGGTGAAATTTTTACATTGCCACAAGCAAAAGTTGAAGAAAACTTAGCCACAGTTCCAGGGACTGATGGGGCCAAAATGAGTAAAAGCTATAAAAATACAATTGATATTTTTAGCGATGCCAAAACCTTAAAAAAGCAAATTTCAAGCATCGTAACCGATAGTACTGCCCTAGAAGAGCCAAAAGAGTGGAGAGACTGCAATGTTTATAAAATTGCTGAGCTATTTTTAAATGAAGATGAAAAACTTGCTTTGCAAAAAAGGTATGAAAAAGGTGGCGAGGGATATGGACACTTTAAAATGTATTTAAATGAAGTTATTTGGGACTATTTTAAAGATGCAAGAGAGAAATTTGACTATTTTATGAACCATAAAGATGATGTTTTTGAAATTTTAGATGATGGAGCAAAAAAAGCAAAAACCGTAGCAGAAAAAAATATGCAAAAAATAAGAAAAATTTGTGGAATTTATAGATAAAGTATTTATAAAAACCTATTATAATCTTAATTTTTATTTTAAAATATAGGAGAAAAAATGGGAGCTATCTATCCATACGCACAATTTATTCATCTAATTTGTGCAGTAATTTTTGTAGGATATCTTTTTTTTGATGTAGTTATTTTTAAAATGGCTTTAAAAAAAGTTGATAATCAAACTGGTGAAAAAATGAAAAAAGCCATATCTTCAACTGAGACAAGAATAATATCAATTTTCGTTTTATTATTACTTTTAAGTGGCGGAATGATGATGAATCATTGGGTTGGAAGTAAAGCTGGTGGCTATTTTAGTTCAAATTTACAGATATTTTTTATGATAAAAGTTCTTTTAGCGTTTATAGTTTTTATAGCAGTTGGCGTAAAGTTAACATATAAATTAATACTTAAACGCCCTAGCCCAAATATCCATCCTTTAGCACTTTTACTATCATTTGTTATAATTTATTTGGCTATATTTTTTAAATACGCTGGATAATAAATTTGATGAGTTTTAAATTTAGATGCCAGTTTTATTAATTTTAATTCTCGTCACAGTTATATTTAGTCTTTTTTTGTTTTATTTTGTGTCTTTTAGGAAAGTAAAAGGCACAAAGTTAATTTTTTATCCAATAAAAATTTTCTCTTATTCACTTTCGCTTTTTATTTTTATACTTTTTGCCTATGCTATTTATGATACAATCACTGAACCTCCCAGAATTTATCATGATAAATATATAAAATTAATTTTAGAAACACAAAAATACCAATTTTATGGTGCAACACTTAGAAATTTAGACTCAAAACATGGCAGAATTTACTCATACGAGGGTAAAATACAAATAAAATGTCTAGACAAAAATGATCCAAAATGCGAAAATGGATTTTTAAAACTAACGCCCGAAAAAGAAGAAGGCAAAAGATTTATTAAAGTTATTATACTCATAGGGGTAATGTTTTTCCCAATTTCATTTTTAGCAAATAAAGAAATAACTATTTATAAGGGTAAAATTACAAAAAGCATGGAGTTTGGATTTTACAAAAAAAATTACACTATGAATTTAAAAGATATAACCATAAAAAAGTAAAATCATGGTATGAGTTAATAGACAACTCAAATAACATGAAAATAACCATTTCAGCACCATATTCTAAAAAAGATTTAGATAAAATAGTTGGAATTATTCAAAGATTTCAAAATATTAAAAAATAAAATAAATCTCCAATTTTAGCCTATTTAAATCAAAATTTCGATAAAATAGCGGTTTTATGGAGAATAACTATGATAAATTTAAAACTAATAGAAACAAATTTTGATGAGTTTAATAAAAAACTCATCGCAAAAAAAGTAAGTAAAGAGGCATTAAAAGAGCTTTTAGCTGTTTATAACGACTTAAAAGCAAAAAAACTTGAGTTGGAAAATCTTCGAGCACTTCAAAACACAAAAAGTAAAGAAGTTGGCATAAAAGCAAGAAATGGTGAAGATATAACTGAACTTAAAAGTGAGCTTGAAGAAAATAAACAAAATATTCAAAAATTGCAAGAGATAGTAAATTCTATTCAAGAAAATCTAGATCAAAAAGCATCTCACATCCCAAACATAATAGATGATGATGTGCCTTTTGGAGAGAATGAAAACGAAAATGTTGAACTTAAAAAAGTTTTAGAAGTTCCTAAATTTAGCTTTACTCCAAAACCTCATTATGAGCTTGGAGAAAAACTTGGTTGGCTTGATTTTGAACGTGGTGTAAAGCTTAGTGGAAGCCGCTTTACCGCCATTAAAGGTTATGGTGCAAGGCTAAATAGAGCTTTGATTAATTATATGATTGACTTTAACCAATCTCGTGGTTTTGAGCTTGTGAATGTCCCATTTGTTGTAAAGCCTGAAATTCTTTATGGCACAGGGCAGCTTCCAAAGTTTGAAGAAGATCTCTATAAAATAAACGAAGATGAACTTTATCTTATACCAACAAGTGAAGTTCCAGTCACAAATTTATATAACGACGAGATAATAAATGCAGATATTTTGCCAATCAAAATGACTTGCTATAGCCACTGCTTTAGGCGTGAAGCAGGAAGTGCTGGACGAGATACTAGGGGAATGATAAGACAACATCAATTTGAAAAAGTTGAGCTTGTTTCTATAGCTAAAGCTGATGAGAGCGATAAAGTATTTGAAGAGATGGTAAGCTGTGCAAGCGATCTTTTAGCTAGTCTTGGACTACCTCATCGTCATATGCTACTTTGTAGTGGTGATCTTGGTTTTAGCGCGGCAAAGACAATTGACCTAGAAGTTTGGCTACCATCTCAAAATTGCTATCGTGAAATTAGCTCTATTTCAAATTGTCGTGATTTTCAAGCTCGTCGTGCTAAAATTCGCTACAAAGATGGCAAAAAAAATGTTTTAGCGCATACTCTAAATGGCTCATCACTAGCAGTTGGTAGAACCTTAATTGCAATAATGGAAAATTATCAGCAAAATGATGGTTCTATAAAAATACCAGAAGTTTTGGAAAAATATATATAAGAACCAAATTAATAAAGTTTTATCGATAAATTTACGCCTTTTATAGGCGTAAATTTATTTAATTCTTGCATAAATAGAAGCTAGTATTCCACCTGAAATATTGTGCCATACACTAAACAGTGCTCCAGGAACTGCAGCAAGTGGTTGAGTTGCAAAATGAGTTAAAGCTAAAGATGTTGCTAGACCTGAGTTTTGCATACCTACTTCAACAGATAAAGCTTTTACCTTTGCCATATCTTTTGTAACTGATTTGCCAACTAAAAAGCCAAACAGATACCCAAACAAATTATGACAAACAATTATTAAAACTATAATTCCTAAATTTGCTATTATTTTTTCAGCGCTTACACTAACTACAGCTATAACAATTGCCACTATTCCAAGAGTTGAGATCATAGGTAAAACATCTTTTAAAAGTCCAGCTATTTTTGGTAAAAATCTGTGTGCTAAAATTCCAAGCACAATAGGTACAATCACAACCTTAACAACACTTAAAAACATAGCTATTACGTTTACATCTATACTTTGACCAATTAATAATTTTGTTAAAATAGGCGTCATAAAAGGAGCCAATAGTGTCGTGCAACTTGTAATTCCAACAGATAGAGCCACATCACCTTTACTTAAGTATGTAATAACATTTGAACTTGTTCCGCCAGGACAGGTTCCAACAAGAACAACACCAATTGCAAGACCAAGTGGAAGATTAAAACCTTTTACCAAAATATAGGCAATTAATGGCATTATTATAAACTGTGCGCCAATACCAATTAAAACAAATTTTGGCCTTATAAAAAGCTCTTTAAAATCACTTGCTTTTACATTAAGTCCCATACCAAACATTATAATGCCTAAAATATAAACTACCCATGATGTTTTAACTAAATTTGATCCAACTTGTGGATAATACAATGAAAATAGTGTAGCAAGTACAACTAAAATAGCCAGTTGTTTTGAAACAAACAAACTTATATTTTTTAACATAGCTTACCTTCTTTAAAAATTTCTAAGAAAATTTAATACTTTAAAACCCATAATTTTAGAGGTTTTAATTATTTTTTTAAATTCAAATAGCTGTTTAGTGCAGAAACATAAGCTTTTGCACTAGCAAGCATAGTATCAACATCAAGCCCATTTCCCAAAACAACCATTTTATCTTCAAACTGAACTTTTACAGTTACTTTTGCCATAGCATCTTTTCCACTGCTTACTGCTTTTACTTGATAGTCTTTTAAAATACCGTTAATATTTGAAATTCTATCAACCGCTTTAAAAATAGAATCCACAGATCCATTTCCAAGAGCTGAATCGCTTATTACTTTGTCTTTACGTCTTATGGTAATGCTTGCACTTGAGTGCCCTTTGTTACATGAATTAGAACTTAATGTTATAACTTCAAAAACTTCAGGTATTTTTATCATCTCATCAGTTACTAAAGCCCTCAAATCATCATCAAAAATATCTTTTTTTTGATCAGCTAAAATTTTAAATCTCTCAAACGCTGCATTTAACTCGTTATCACTTAAATCAAATCCAAGAGTTTCAAGCTTACTTTTTACAGCGTGTCTTCCTGAGTGTTTTCCAAGCACTATGTTGTCATTTTCAAGACCAATGTCGCTTGCTTTTATAATTTCATAGGTTTCAGGATGCTTTAAAACACCATCTTGATGAATTCCACTTTCATGTAAAAATGCATTTTTACCGACAATTGATTTATTTGCTTGTGGCTCCATTCCAGTTATTGAAGAAACTAAACGACTAGTTTTATAAATTTCTTTGCAAACTATGTCTGTATAAAGTTCACTAAACTCATCTTTTCTTGTTTTTATGGCCATTACTATTTCTTCAAGTGCAGCATTTCCAGCTCTTTCACCAATTCCATTAATTGTACACTCTACTTGTCTAGCTCCAGCCATTATTCCGAATAAGCTATTTGCAGTAGCAAGTCCTAAGTCGTTATGATTATGAACCGAAATAATAGCTTTATTTGCAACATAATCACTCATTGTTTTGATAAAATTATAAATTTCATTTGGAAGTCTATATCCAACAGTATCTGGCAAATTTATAGTAGTTGCACCTGCTTCAATAGCTGCATCAACAATCTCTTTTAAAAAACTTATTTCACTTCTTCCTGCATCTTCACAACTAAATTCTACATCGTCTGTGAAAGTCTTAGCATACTTTACGGCATTTTGTGCGATTTTTATAACTTCTTTTGGTGTTTTTTTAAGTTTAAACTCCATATGAATTGGACTTGTGGCAACAAATGTATGAATTCTTTTATTTTTAGCTGAATTTATCGCCATACCTGCTGCTTTTATATCTTTCTCGACAGCTCTTGCCAAAGAACAAACATTTATATTATTAACTGATTGAGCAATTTTTTCTATTGCTTCATAATCGCCTGGACTTGCAGCAGCAAAACCTGCTTCAATAACATCTACGCCTAATTTCTCAAGCTGTAATGCTAATCTTAACTTCTCTTCAGTATTCATAGAAGCCCCTGGGCTTTGCTCGCCATCTCTTAGTGTAGTATCAAATATAATTATTTTATTATCCATTTTTCATCCTTTTTTTAGTTATTATGGTATTAGAGAGCTAAAAAATTAGCAACAAAATTAAATTGTAAAAATATATAAAAAGTTTTAAATAAGAATAAGAAGCAGTAGTGTATTAAAATCAGTATGAAATGTTTGAAATTTTTTGAATGTATTTTGTTTAAAATTCATCCTTGCTCCTTTTTTAAATGAAATTTGTTGATTATACTGCATTTAGTTCTTTTTTGCAAGGATTTTATAAAAATAAATTTTACCGAGAATTTCTCGGTAAAATTTAGTGGCTTTGTTTTTCTTTAGCCTCTTTTATATCTTTTAGCTCATCATCTTCATCAACTTCTGAAAGCCTTGATACAAGATTATTTTCTTCTTCGAATTTAGAGATTATTTCTCTAACTTTAGCGCCCTCAATTGTTTCTGACTTATAAAGCTCGGCTACCATATTTTCAATCGCACCAGAATAAATCTCCATAGTTTTTACAACCTCATCAAATCTTTTTGAAAGCATTTCTTTTATACTTTCATCAAGCTTTTGAGCTGTTTTTTCACTATAATCTTTTACGCTTTGTCCACCAAGGAAAGTGTTTCTTTGTTTTTCTAAAACCATAAGCCCTGCAACTTCACTCATTCCATACATTGAAACCATGGCTTTTAAAATATCAGTTGCTCTTTCAAGATCATTACTTGCACCAGTTGAAATCTCTTTTATAAATACTTTTTCAGCAGCTCGCCCGCCCAAAAGAACATCAACTTCTGCAATTAGTTCATGATATTGCATAAGAAATTTATTTTCTTCAGGTGTATTTAAAGTATATCCTAAAGCCGAAAGCCCTCTTGGAATAATTGAAACTTTTGTAACTTTTTTAGCCCCTTTTGTAACCTCTGCAATCAAGGCATGTCCGCATTCGTGATAAGCAACGATTCTCTTTTCTTTTGGATTAACTCGGCGTGATTTTTTTTCTAGTCCTGCTATACTTCTTTCAACTGCCTCAACTAAATCATCTTGCTCAACGGCTCTTTTAGACTCACGTCCAGCTAAAAGAGCAGCTTCATTTACAATATTTTCCAAATCAGCTCCAGCAAGTCCTGTTGTAAGTCTAGCAATCTCTTCGATATCAATATCATCAGCAAATTTTACATCTTTCATATGAATTTTTAAAATATCCATTCTACCTTTGAAATCTGGTCTATCAACTAAAACTTGCCTGTCAAATCTACCAGGTCTTAAAAGTGCTGGATCTAAAATCTCAGGTCTATTTGTTGCAGCCATTACAATAACAGGAGATTTGTCAGCATCAAATCCATCCATTTCAGATAAAAGTTGATTTAAAGTCTGTTCCCTTTCATCATTTCCCCCCATTGGAGCACTTGATCTACTTTTTCCAATGGCATCAATTTCATCTATAAAGACAATAGAAGGTGCCTCTTTTTTAGCATTTTCAAATAAATCTCTTACCCTACTTGCTCCAACCCCAACAAACATTTCTATAAAGCTTGATGCTGAAATACTAAAAAATGGCACATCGGCCTCCCCTGCAACAGCTCTAGCTAAAAGTGTTTTACCAGTTCCTGGAGGTCCTACAAGTAAAATTCCTTTTGGAATTTTTGCTCCAAGGCGCAAGTATTTATCAGGACTTTTTAAATAATCAACAATTTCTTGAACTTCTTCTTTTGCCTCTTCAACGCCTGCAACATCATCAAATTTTACCTTTGGTTTTTCAGAATTAACAAGCTTTTTACTACTTCCAATTCCTAAAATTCCACCACCTACATTTTTTTGCATTCTACTTACCAAAAACATCCAAATTCCAAAGAAAATAAAAATCGGTATAACCCAAGTAAATAAAATATCAGTTAAAACATTTGACTCATTAAAAGCTCCATAAGGAATTTCATTTTCATCAAGCGTAGCCGTAAGATTTGGATCTTGCACTTTTTTAGCAGTATAAAGCACATTTCCACCATCTGCTTTTATAGTGCTTTGACCAATATAAACTTTTGAAATTTGCTTATTGACTATTAAGCTTTTAAGCTCAGAATACGGAATATTCTTCGTTGTTTTTGAGCCGTCCATACCAATTTCTGGCGACATAGATCTAAATACCGCTATAATCAAAACTGCAAAAATTAAAAACACAATTATAGGATTTTGGTTAAAAAAATTGCTATTTTTATTGTTTTGATCATTTTGGTTACTATTTTTTAAGTTATTATTCAAATTTAATCCTTTTAAATTTATTTTTTAAATACAAAACTTACCCAATCATTTTTTTGCAAACTCTCAACTAGCTCGAGCTGACAAAATTCTTTTTTAATTTTATCAAAATATTTTTCTAAAATTCCTGATAAAATTAAAATCCCACCTTTATTTAAAGACTTTATAAGATCATTTTTTAACACTAAAATGACATCAGCGATGATATTTGCCACAACAACATCGTATGTTTTATCTGTGTTTGTAACGCTTCCTGTATAAATTTCAAACAATTCTACACCATTTTTCAAAGCATTTTCTTTAGTTGCTAAAACTGCCTGAGCATCAGTATCGCAAGCAGTTACTTCAATTCCTAATTTTGACAAAGCTATACTTAAAATCCCACTTCCACATCCAACATCTAAAGCCGATTTATAGCCATTTTTATATTTTTGAATAAGGCTTAAACACATATTTGTGCTTTCATGATGACCAGAGCCAAAAGCAAGTGCTGGATCAACCATTAAATTTAATTTGTTGTCTTTTGGTTTTTCCCAACTTGGATGAATATAAATTTCACCAACCTCAATTGGCTGAACACCTTTTTTATACTCATCTATCCAATCAATATTTTTTTTCTTTTCATCTTTTAATTCTAAATCTATTTCTACATTTAGAGCTTTTTCAAGGCTTTTTCTATACTCTAAAAAGGCAAATTTTAAAGTATCTATAGAGCTTTGATTTTCATCGCGAATTATGAAAAAATCATCTTTAAACTCAACTGCATCAACACCAATTTCAAAAGCGAAATTTTTAAAAAATTCTAATGCATTGCTTCTAACAATAAGTTCAAAGTAAAATTCTTTCATTTTTTACCTCATTTTGTGAAATTTGATATTTATTTGAAAATTATCATTTTACAAAAAAATAGTTCAAATTTAGCTTAGTTTAAAAGCTTTTTCTAAATTTATTTTACCTTCGTAATATGCTTTTCCGACAATTACTCCATAAATTTCATCTATTTTTTTCGCTTTTACAATGTCATCAATGCTAGAAACTCCACCACTTGCAATAGTCTTTTTTCCACTTTTTAAGGCTATTTCTTTGGTAAAGTCAAAATTTACTCCACCAAGCATTCCATCTTTATTTATATCAGTACAAATTATAGCATCAACTTCACTATCTTTATAAATAGCTGCTAAATCAAAAGCTAAAACTTTGCTTTGTTTTGCCCAGCCATGTGCTGCTACAAACCCATTTTTTGCATCTATTCCAACTGCAATTTTGTAAATTTTAGCTAATTGTTTTGTAAGTTCTGGATCATTTAAGGCAGTTGAGCCTAATATAAATCTATCAACTCCTAAATTCTCATAAAATTTAATTGCCTTTTCATCTCTTATGCCGCCACCTACTTGTATTTTTAAATTTGTTGATTTTACTATTTCTTCAATAACTCTATAATTTATACTTCTTCCTGCAAAAGCTCCATCTAGATCAACTATATGAAGCCATTTTGCACCAAAATCTTCAAATTTTTTGGCCTCATCGCTTGGATTTTTAGAGTAAATTTTTGCACTATTCATATTGCCCTTGCTAAGTCTTACAACGTAGCCTTCTTTTAAATCAATTGCTGGAAAAATCTCCATTTTATCTCCTTTTATTGTTTGTTTTATTTTTGAAAAATAGCTTTTTTGGTTATATAAATATATAATCCCAAAGAAGCTACTAAAAATGCGATTGCCACTATCAAACATATTGGATAAATAATTTCATCTGGTGAAGTCATGGCAAATTTAAACACAAGCATCAAAGCCTCAATTGCAAGAGCTATAATAATTGATGATAAAAACTTTATCATAGTTTTTGAATTTGTGCTATTTTTTTCATGTCTTCCTAAAATTTCTTCCTCAAAATATGCTTTTATAAGGTCCAATATAGCCAAAGAAAGAGTTAACAAAATCGTTGATTCAAATATTTTTGATGTATCGTTTAAGCTAAAATTTGTAACAATTATACTTTTTACACCAAAATAAAATAAAATTCCCGCTACACAAAAAAGTGTCATACTTATAATAAAGTATGAAAGTCTTGAAATCTTACCAAAAACACTATCAACAGAACTTGGATTTATAAGCTTTAAAATATCCTCAAGCAAAATATCACAACAAACAACATATAAAAGCTCTTTATCTTGCGAATAAATAGGAACTGCCATAGTGACTTTAAGCTTGCTATCAAAAGTGCCAGGATATGGCTCACAAAGATAAGCTCTTTTTTCTTTTACAGCTTTTTTATAATATGACTTAGTGCTTTTATCTTCACCTTTAAAAGTGTTTTTTACACCATTAGCAGAAAAAACTAAATTATCACTGATTTGATAGCCATTTTTATCTAAAATATAAAAAGTATCATATCCCATAAGTTCATCTGAGATATCTTTACAACTTTTTAAGATTTTTTCTTCATCTATATCTTCACTAAAATTTGGTAAATTTTGACTGAAAATATAACTAAGATAAGCTTTTATTTTAGACTTTGTTAGTTTAAATTCTTCAATTTCTCTAATTATCAAATACTAATCCTTTTTATTAAGTGCGTGAGAAAATTCAGGAACTATTTCGCAAAGTTTAGACTCTATATCTTTTTCATCTAAATTTAAAAGTTCATTAATTTGTAAATTCAATAAATTTAGGTCATATTTTTGAGAATTTGTTACAAAAATAGATTCGAATTTAGTCTGCTTGTCATTTTCATCAATTAAAAGCTCTTCATAGAGTTTTTCACCAGGTCTAAGACCTGTGAATACAACCTTTAGATCAGTTCTGTTTGCAAGTTCAAGCATCTTTTTAGCAAGATCGGCTATTTTAACCTGTTTTCCCATATCTAAAACAAAAAGCTCACCACCTTTTGCAATACTTGCAGCTTGAAGTACAAGCTGACAAGCCTCGCTTACAAGCATAAAATATCTTACTATATCAGGATGGGTTACAGTTAAATTCTCACCATTTTTAATTTGTTCTTTGAATTTTGGTATCACACTTCCACTGCTTCCCAAAACATTACCAAATCTTACTGCAACAAATTCTGTTTTTGAGTTTTGATTTAGCGCATAAAGCTCACAAATTCGCTTTGTTGTACCCATTATACTTGTTGGACGAACGGCTTTATCTGTTGAAATTAAAACAAATCGCTTGACATTATATTTATTACTTAAATCTATCATATTTTTTGTACCAAGAATATTGTTTTTAACGGCTGATTTTATGTTAAACTCACAAAGAGGCACATGCTTATAGGCTGCTGCATGAATAACAATATCAATATCAAACTCTTTAAAAACCTCATCTTCAATATCTTTTAAATTAATAACACTTAAAAGCTTTAAAACATTTTTTTTATTACTTTTGGTGATTTCATTTATTTTATAAAGGTTAAATTCACTGTGATCAAGCATAATAAGACGCTTTACGCCAAATTTTAAACACTGTTTGCAAATTTCACTACCAATTGTTCCACCAGCTCCTGTTACCAAAACTACCTTTTCAAACATAAAATCTTTTACAATATCATCATTTAAATCTTTTGGTTTTCTAGCAAGCAGATCCTCAATAGAAATATCTCTAATGCTCTCTTTTTCAAGCAATGAAAAAACTTTAACATCCCTTATGCCAAAATCTATAAGTTCATTATGAAGCTTATTAAGCTCGTCTTGCTCAAGCCTTAAAGCAATAATTGCAGTTTTTATATTTTGTTTTTTAATATCATCTTTAAGTTTTGATTTATCCCTCACACTAAAGCTTTCAAAAGATGTACCAACAAGCTCTTTTCTCTCATCATAAACACCAACTGCGTAATAATTTATGTATCCTTCTTTTATCCCTTTTATAATATGAACTGCTTTTTTTGTAGCACCAATCACAACGCAAGGTTCGTTTTGGTGAGATTTTTTAGAACTATCTAAAAGCATTCTTTTTATAATTCTAAATCCGCTTATTAAAATATATGATATCGCTGCATCAATTATGATGACACTTCTTGGAAAAGGATTAAAGACATCATCAAGCAATAAAAATAGAATCAAAAATGATAAAGCGGCCAAAAGATGAGCTAAGAATATTTTTTTAGCTTCATAGAGTCCAAAAAAACGCCATGGAACAAGATAAATTTTAAAACTCCAAAGATAGAATATCTTAAAAACAGCTAAAAAAAGGCAGCTTAATAAAAGTCCTTTTTGAAAAACTTCGGGCATATCTCCACTAAAACGAAGATAAAATGCCCAAATAGTTGAAAAAACTGAGATAAAAAAATCAGCTATTAAAAAAAATAAAAATCTTTTTAACTTAGTTGGTTTTAAAAAATTAGTCATTTTTTATAACGCTTTTTACAATTTCACAAATTTTATCTATTGTATTATCACTCATATCAGTTCCGCTTGGAAGACAAATCCCTCTTTCAAAGAGATCTTCACTACTACCATCAATAACACTTAAGGCTCCTTGAAATATAGGTTGCAAGTGCATAGGTTTCCATAAAGGTCTGCTCTCAATATCAAATTTATTTAGTTTATCTATAACTTTTAGATGGCTATTTTTTTCTTTAAAAACTAAGGTTGTAAGCCATCTATTGCCTTTGGAATTTGGAATTTCTGGCATAAATTCAATGTCTAAATTTGATAAATTCTGCTTATATTTTTCAAAAATTTCTCTTTTTTTATCTACTCTTTTTTCTAAAACTTCCATTTGCCCAACACCAATGGCTCCTAAAACATTGCTTAAGCGATAATTGTATCCATAAGTTTTGTGCTCATAGTGTAAAAATGGCTCTCTTGCTTGAGTGCTTAAAAATCTAGCATTTTTAACTAAATTTTCATCATTTGAAACAAGCATGCCACCACCACCACAAGTTATTATTTTATTTCCATTAAAACTATAAACTCCAACATTTCCAAGCGTTCCAAGAGCTTTATTTTTATATGTTCCACCAAGTGCTTCAGCAGCATCTTCAATAACTTTAATCTTATTTTCAAGACAAATTTCTAAAATTTCATCCATTTTTGCAGCTTGACCATAAAGATGAGTTACAATTAAAGCAACAGGCTTTTTAGGAGCTTTTTTAATAGCTTTTTTTAAAAGCTCTGGACTTAGATTCCAACTTTCATCACTATCAATAAGCAAAGGAGTGCATCTTTCATAAAATATTGGATTTAAAGATGCCATAAAAGTAAAAGTTGATCCAAGCACCAAATCACCATCTTTTATACCAAGGCTTTTTAATGCTAGATGAAGTCCTGCAGTGCCGGAACTTAGTGCAAGTGCTGATTTTATACCTGCAAAATTGCAAATACTTTTTTCAAATTTATCAACAAATTCTCCAAGTGGAGCAATATAATTGCTTTTAAAAACTTCTTCTACATATTTCTGCTCATTTTTACCCATATTAGGCGGGCTTAAAAATACTCTTGCCATAAATTGTCCTTAAAATAAAATTGTTATTTTACTTCAAAAATATTAAGCTTTTCTTATAAATTCAGTTTTTAAAATAACAGTTCCGAGCTTGTCAAGTTTGCACTCAACCTCATTTTCATTTTTTGTTAAACGAATTTTTGCTTTAGTGCCTTGCTTAACACTATTTTTAGAACTTTTTAGTTTTAAATCCTTAATAACAACTATATTATCCCCACTTTGAAGCTCAACTCCATTTACATCAACAACTGCCATTTTTTCTCCTTTGTTATTTATTTATATTATTCTTTACATTCTTTTAATGTAAAATTTTCAATCTCTACAATATAGCCAAAAAATCTATAATCTTTATAATTTTCTTCAAAACCATTTGTATTAATACAACATTTTATAAGCCTATTACCATTGTCATCCTTGTAAAGTTTGTTTATACTTTTTACAATTCCAACTAGGCTGTATGGACTAATTGATCTACAATGCCCATCGTAATATAACTCTATGTTAAACTTATCTATTTTTAACTCGATATCTAAATCTACACTCCAGTCAATCTTATCCCTAACACTAAAAGATTTTCCACAGCAATCAAACTCCCAAGACTCATAATAGATAAAAATACTTTCTTTATCCAAAAGGCTTTTTAGTTTCAAATTTTTTATTACTTTTGCTGGAACTCCAACAGCAACACTATTTGATGGGATATTATTTATTACAACTGCACCTGCGCCCACTACTGAGTTTTTACCAATTTTAATATTTTGAATTACAGAACTTCCAATGCCCAAATGGCAAAACTCCTCAACCACTACGCCACCAGCTAGTGCTGAATTTGGACTAATGTGTGCAAATTTTTTAATCACGCAGTCATGCTCTATAACAGCAGCTGAATTTATAATGACTCCATCTTCGATTATTACATCTGGATTTATTATAGCTCCAGCCATTACAACCACACCTTGGTTTATAACAGCACTTTTTGAAATAACTGCTTTTGGGTGAATTAAACTAACTACATTAAAGCCTAAATTAAGTACTTTTTCTTGTAATTTTGCTCTAATTTTGTTATCTCCAACTGCGATTATGATATCAAATTTGGCTAAATTTTTACTAAATTTAAGTCCTTTTTTGTCATCTAAAAAAATTATATTTTCATATCCGTTTAATCTAGCGATTTCGCCTACAACTTTTCCATGACCACCACTTCCATAAATATAAATACTTTTAGTTTGAGCCATTAAATTCCTCCGCAGTAACCATACCTTTTTTTGAAATGCCCTCTTTTTTTATAACTTTTTTTATAGTTAAAAGTGCAATTTTAAAGTCCATTAAAAAGCTTAAATGTGTGACGTAAAAAGTGTCATAACGAAATTTGTTTTTCCAAGAAATTTCATTTCTGCCATTAACTTGCGCTAAGCCAGTAATTCCTGGGCGAACGTTGTGGCGAAGCCTTTGTTTTGGAGAATAAAGAGTTAAGTATTTTTCAAGCAAAGGCCTTGGGCCTATGAAACTCATATCTCCTTTTAAAACATTGAAAAGCTGAGGAAGCTCATCAAGACTAGTTGAGCGTATTTTAGCTCCAAATTTGCCAAGCCTAAGCTCATCACTAAGCAAATTTCCATTTTCATCTTTTTCATCACTCATTGTTTTAAATTTGTAAATTTTAAAAAGTTTTTCATTAAGCCCTGGGCGAATTTGCTTAAAAATTGGCTCTTTTGAGATTTTATTTTTGATTAAAAAATATAAGATTATCATAATGGGCAAAGTTGTAATTATTAAAATTAAACTTCCTAAAATATCTAATAATCTTTTAAAAAATCTTCTATACATCAATAAATTTCCTATAAATTTCTAAATACTTCCTAACAATAATTTTTTCATCGTATTTTTGCAAAACTTCATCTCTTGCATTTTTACCAAATTCATATGCCATTTTTTCATCATTTGCTAAAATTTCAATTTTTTTAGCTAAGTCACTGGAGTTTTTTGGTTGGCATAAAAAACCATTAAAACCGTCTTTTATAGCCTCATTGCATCCCGTTACATTGCTTACAACACAAGGCTTTTGCATACTCATAGCTTCTAAAACAGTTCTTGGAAAACCCTCTTTGTAGCTTGGTAAAACAAACATATAAGCTCCTTTTAAAACCTGGGCAATTTCATCACTCCATTTTATCCAACTTACATTTTTATTTTCTAAAAAATTTTTATCAGCACTGCTTTTATTTCCCTCGTAAGTATCTCCCACAAAGACAAATTTAAGATCATCTCTGTTATTTAAAAGCTGTGCTGCTTCATAAAATTCTCTTATACCTTTATGCCACAAAGCTCGCCCTATCATTAAAACTATTTTTTTATCACTTTTATAATCATAAGCTTTTACTTTTTGTGGATTAAATTTTGAAGAATCAATTCCAACGCTTTTTACTATGAAAGTTTTTTGTTTTGAAATTAAATTTTTATCTAAAAAGTAGTTTGGATCAGCCTCATTTACAAATATACATGCACTACTTAAATTTAAACTTTTTTTATAAAGCCTTTCCATAGCAAAACGCACAAAACGTGATTTTAAATCATTATCAACATAAAAGCTTCCAAGTCCCTCAATCAAATTTATAATAACTTTAATTCCAGCTTTTTTTGCCGCATAAGTTCCAAAAACATTTGATTTATGAGCTGAAGTTTGAAGCATATCTAAATTTAAGTTTTTTAAAATTTGTGATAAATCTCGTGAGTTTTTTGCTATTTTAAATGGATTTAGGCTAGCCTTATCAATTTCATAATTTATAGCTTTAAACTCTGATTTTATAATTTCATCCATAATTCCTTTTGGATAAATAGCATAAACTTCATGTCCAAGATCTTTTAAAGCTCTCATTATGGGAGCACGAAATAAAGCTATGCTTAAATCAGAATGCGATAAAAAACCAATTTTCACTAATTTTCCTTAAATTTTTAGTTTATAAACTTTTGCAAGTGGCGTTAAAATAACTGGCTCAAAAAGCTTTTCATCATAATTTTCTAAATAAAAAAGTTGAACATAGCTTGATTTTAATGCTTCATCATCTAATATTATAAAAGCTCCATCATCTTTTACTAAAATTAAACTTAAAAATCCATCTTTATTTAAGTGAGTAACATTTTTGCTAAATTTGCCATCTTTGTTTTCAACTTCATAAAAAGTTTTTATATTAAAACTTTGATCTGCTAATTTTAGAGTTTTTAAATCAGGTGATAAAACAACGCCATTATTTAATAAAATTCCATCTGCAGAGCCTGAAACAGCGTAAGAGGTATTAAAAAATGGCTTATTTTTACTCTTGCCAGTTTTTAAATCCAAATTTGAAAACAAAATAACAGTATCAAAAATATTTGACATTCTTTTTGGTAAATAATAATAAACATCCCTTGTTTTTTTAGGCAAAGTAAAGTCCCTAAAACTAAGACTTAGAAGCAAGTCATCAACGTCTTTAAGATTATAGTCTTTTAAAATTTGATCTAATATGTTTGGGAATTTTTCTTTATATTGTTTTTCTGTGTATTCTACAATAAGTCTCGCCATATTTGCAGAACTTATCTCATCTTTAAAAAGGGCAAAGCTTACTGGAAAATTTTGATTTCCAAGATGTTTTCCACCATCAATTAGAGTTTTAACATCACTATAATAGCGAATCGGATAACCATAATCCCACCAAGCAAGTGCATAATCTTCCCTATTAGCAATATTTTTAAGTTCATTTAAAACCTCAACCTCTGGTGCAAAAAACACTGTTGGACTTTTATACTCTTTAATGTGTAAAATTGCAGGAATAGAGCAAAGAATTGCCAAAATAAATGAGATTATAATATTTAAACCATCTTTAAAATTGAAACTTTTTACAATAAAATAAAGAAAATACCCAAGACCAAGTCCCATAATAGGCACTGCATAAATAGTAAATCTAAGACCAGCTTTTAAGGCTAAAAAACCGAGTCCCAAAATTGGAAGTGAGAGTAAAAATGCTCTATTTTTAAAGCATAATAAAACATAACCTAAAACTGATAAGAAAAACAGTGCTGCTTCTGAACTAATCCTATCCATAAAATAATCATAATCAATCATGCCTGATTCTTGAATGGTTTGATTGACATTAAAAAATATATAATTTGTAGTTTTTATCTCTGATAAATCTCTTAAAATATAAAACTGAAGATTAAAAAATACAGAGTTTAATCCTCCCAAAATAGCAAATATTGCAAAAACTACTCCGCCAATAATGGCTGATTTTTTAAAACTAAGTCCTTTTTTAAATATAAAATAAAGTGCTAAAATGGCTATAAATTTTATAAAAATAGTTATATTTATAAGTGAGACTAAATATAAAATAAGATTTTGATAATTTGCTAAAACCTTTCTTTGAAAAACTAATGTATAAAGAAAAAATGTCCCAAATAAAGCCAAATTTAGAGTAAAAGATGAAGGATACCACCAAAGGCTAATTAACACAAACAAAGGAGCTATTATACAAGGTTTTTCTTTTAATGATGCTCTTATAAGTCCCCAAAGTACAAAGCAAGGAAGAACGATATTTAGCATATCAGTATCATAATATCCTGCCATGGTGCGGTTATAATATGAGTTTGCAATAACGCTTGTAAAAGAAGCAATTATTCCTGCAGGGATAGCTTTAAACTCTTTTGATATAAGAATTAGTGGAATTACTAAAAGTGAGCTTAAAAACACACTCATATATAAAATCACACTTTCAAACTCAAATGGTAAAATTTTTGCCACAAAAGCTGTAAATTTTGACATCGAGTGATCTACGTAACTTAAATCATTTGGCTGATGAAAACCTGCTATTATATCTCTTGCTCCTTCTGCAAAAGCATATCCATCGTTGGTATTTATCATAACAATATCATTAAATTTCATCTCACTAAACTCACTAGCCCAAGAAACCCAATAAAGCCTACAAACAACACCAAATAAAAAAGCTATTATTATAAAAATACTAACCCAAGTTTTATTATTAAAGTCAAATTTCGTCATTTATTTCCTTGATTTTTTATGAAACTTCCAAATTCTAGCACAATTTTTATAACCAAAACAAAAATAAAGCAAAAAGTAAATTTTATGCACAAATTTTACATTTTTATTAAACAAAGTTTCTATGAAATCTTTAAATTTAAGAGGTTTTTTATATGGTTTATAATCATCACCAAAGCGAACTGCTGCTGCTAAATTTACTAAATTTTCATAAAAATTTATAGCACGTAAAGTTTTTTTATCATTTATAAAATTAGATTTTAAATCATTTAAGGCTTTAAACATAAAAAGATTTTTTTGACTAAAAACATTAGTTCTTGAAATAGAATCACTTCTTAAAAGATAAAAATAATCTTTTTTATCGCAAAATACTACTTTCTTTGCATTTTTAAAAACATATGGAATAATTGCTAAATCTTCCGAAATTTCGCCTTTTGGAAAGCGCAAATCATTAAAAAGCTCTTTTTTAAAAAGTTTTCTAGTTGCGCCAATATCATAAAGCTTACTATAAAAAATTTGTGATAAAAACTCATCTTTTTCATGAGTGAAAACACTGTCATTTTCATCTATTTTTGCCGAAATTTCTTCCTCGTTATTTCCAAAAACATATTTAAAGCTTGTAATTGATATATCAGAGTTGGTTTTAAAAGACAAATTTAATAAATTCTCTACATAATAAGGACTTATAAAATCATCACTATCAACAAAACTTACCCATTCTCCACTCATTCCATCAAGCCCTGCATTTCTTGCATCACTAAGTCCACCATTTGTTTTATGAATAACTTTTATGCGATTATCTTTTTGGGCAAATTCATCACAAATTTTACCTGAGTTATCACTACTTCCATCATCAACTAAGATAATTTCTAAATTTTTATAAGTTTGATTTATAATACTTTGGATACATTTTTTAAGATATTTTTCCACATTATAAACTGGAACTATAACTGATACTAGACAAATCATTTAAAACTTTCATAAATTTTTTCTAATTTTTTGGCTTCTGTTTTTATATCAAATCCTTTTTCTTCTAAAATTTTTAAACTATTTTTTTCTCTAATAAAGTTGGAATTTAAAATTTCATTTACCCATAAATCAATATTTTCAATAGTTAAGAAACTACAATTATCTATAAATTTAATCTCTTTTGAAACCCTATCTGAAACTAAGCATTTTAATCCGTTAGCTTGAGCCTCTACTAATACTATAGGAAAACCTTCAAATAGGCTTGGTAAAATAAAAATATCAAATAAACTATAAATCTTATTTACATTATCAACATTTCCTAAAAAAATAATATTATCACAAACACCAATATCATTAGAATAGTTTTTAATCTCATCAAAAAGCTCACCATCTCCTGCTAGCAAAAGATAAAAATTATGATCTTTTTCTAAAACCTTTTTAAATACATCAATTATAAATTTATGATTTTTCTCTTTTGAAAATCTACCAATATGTCCTATAATTTTTTTATCAAAAAGATTGTTTTTTTCAAAAAAATGCTTTTTAAAATTCTCATCAAAAGCAAAATCATTTAAATTTATAGCATTATTAATTATTGTAAATTTTTTATTTTTAAAAGCATATTTTCCAGTATTTTTACCACATGCAAAGTATGTATTAGCAAAACTACAAACTAAAAATCTTCTTATTTTATGCTTAAAATCTACTTTAGTCTGATAGGCATGAGAATGAGCTATTATGTTTTTTATACCAGCAAGTTTAGCTATAAAATATGGAAGTGGGGATAAATAATTGCAATGAAAAATACTATTTATATTTTCTTTTAAAATTTTAAAAATAGTTTTTATATAAGATAATTTATCTTTATAATAATCAGGTGTTAATACTAGCTTTGCATTTAAATAATTAATCTTATCGTATGGTATTTGCACAGAGCTTTTACTAGTTACAAATATAAAATTAAACTTATTTTTATCTAGGTTTTCACAATAACTTAATATTATCTTCTCTACTCCTCCACCATTCATAAGACCTATAAAAAATATTATTGTAGTTTTTTCCATTTTATGTCCTGCTTACATAGTATTTATAAGTATGTGTGTTAATCCTTTTTTCTTCTGGTGGCAATTTCATATAATCACCATAATAAATTTTTAAAATAGTATCATAGTTTTTAACAGCCATTAATTTAAAATTTTCAAAGCTCACATCAATATAGTTTTCAAAAATACTCTTATCATAAATCTCTTTTAGTCCATCTGAGAAAATACCACATTTTTTTGTAGTTATATTTTTATATTTTAATATTGTTTCTTTCAAAATTCTTATTAGATATTTTTTTGTAAAAAACACTCTTGAAATGAAAAATAACGGAAAAAGTAAAGAAAACTTAGCTATTTTTTTCAAAAAGCTTCCTGGTGATAAAATCATATTAAAATTTCTATATATAAGTAAATGTTGTATTAAAGATATTTTTCTTAAATGTATTTTTGGTTCTTTTTCTGGTAAATTATCAATTGGAAAAATATCAACAAACACGCCGAGCAAATTACACTTTAAACGATATTTATCTTTTTCTATAGCCAAAGTATTCTTATAGCAAATTTTGGAAAAATTTAAGGTAAAGCCACTATCAAAATCTTGAAAATCATACTTATCATCTTTTTTAATGATTTCTATGAGTTTGTCGTAGTTGTCTCTTGTTAGCATTATATCCATGTCATCATCCCATGGAATAAATCCTTTATGCCTAATAGCTCCTATTAATGTGCCATAAGCTAAAGAATACTTTATATTGTTGTCTCTACAAACTTTATCTATATAACACATCATTTCAAGCATTTTTTCTTTTGCCTCATCAAGGCTAATTTCTACTAAATTTTCCATTTAGCTTTTCCTTTAATTCATCTATATCTTTTATATCATCTAGTTCACATACATAATTTTGATCTATAAATTTAGAGTATATGGATATTTTATCTATTAATTTAGCAATAACATTATCATAATATAACTTAGAATCTAAAAAATAATCATCATCTAAATTATATATCTCATCTTTTATTATCTTTGCATCTTCTTTTGTAAAATAACTAATTCCAAGTAAGCTTGGCTTTTCATCTGTGCATATTTTTATATCAAAAACTCTATCTTTTTCATCTGCGCAAACAATCCATTCAGCTTTTTGTGTTTTTCTTCTTAATGTTGTATAGTATGTAGATTTGGTTTCTAAACTAAATATATTTTTTAACAATACAACATCAGCATCTATAATAAAACTATCTGAAAAATAATCCATTGCTAATTTAAAAGAATAAGCATTATTTTTAGTTGCAAAATCTGGATTAAAGATTAAATTTGTATTTTTATACTTATCTTTTAAATATAAAAATTGCTCACTTAAATAACCTACAACTATATGTATTTCATCTATGCCTATTTCATTTAAATATCTTATAGTTCTTTCTAAATTTGGTACATTATCAACTAAAAAAAGAGATTTATGTGTAGTTTTTGTATACTCTTTTAATCTTGATCCAAGACCAGCTGCCATTATTATTGCATTACTCACTAGCTATCCTTTATTATTTATATTTGTAAGCATACTTCCTGTTATTATAAATAAAGCAAGTATAAAAGTTGTTAGCATGAATTGTCCATTTATAAAAAACATTATTAAAACAGTCCAAGCAGAGTATGATATATTTAATCCCATAGCTTTAAGTACACCTATTCTTTTTATTGCAGCATAATAAAACAGGTATGAGATAGTTCCAAAAATAGAAGCTAAAAAAACTATATTCAAATCTTTAATCTCAAAGCTAGCGTTAAAATCTGTATATAAAAAATAGATAAAGGCTATAAAGCAATACGTAGTGAAACTAATACCTTGCCTTATGCAAAGTGCAGAAAATTCACTAAGTGAACTATCTTTAATAAAAGCTTTTTTTATAATAACACATTCACTTCCCCAAGAAAGAGCTGTTATAAGTGCAAAAACAAATCCTAATATACTAATATTAAATTTGATATTTAAAGAATAGAGTAAAATTGTAGAAATAATAGCTATACAAAGACCTATCTTGCCTATTAAATTTAACTTTTCTTTTAATAAAAATCTTGCTAATAGTGCTGCAATTACTGGATAAGTTATACTAATGCAAGTAGCTAAAGCTGGTCCTATCAAAGATATAGCAATGATATATGAACCCATTCCAATAGGTCCACCAATAAGACCAGCAAAAATTACTATTTTAAAACTATCACTTTTAACTATATTTTTAAAATTTGAAGTTTTTGAAAAAGATGATTTTATGGATAATAATAAAAATCCAAAACCATCATGTATAAAAGCTGTAAGTAATATAATTAAAGTTGAATAAGATAAAAGTATTGTATCTATACTCCAAAATATACCACTAAAAAGACCTAATAAAAATCCACTCAAAATATTTTCCTATCAAAGGCTTGTTTAAACCTATTATCAACATATGATGTTAAATCTTCTCCTGCACTCATTTTTGCAAGTCCCCATACAGACCATAAAGTATCTTGAATGCTTTTAAAAATATCAATCTTAATAACTTCATCATTTTTTAAGCCATAACTTTTTATAAGCTTTTCATCTTCTTGTTTGTTAAAATTACTCTCAACTGATATAAAAGCAACATCCCAAATAGGATCGTTTAAACCTGAGTATTCCCAGTCTATAAAATAGAGTTTTTTTATACTATTATCAGGATTTTTTATAGCTAAAATATTTTCAGGAACTATATCTCCATGAGTTGGAGTATAAATAAAGCTTTTATTGTATAAATCCATATTTATTTCAATTAATTTATTTTTTAATTTTTCAAATAAGATAAGTCCATCTTTTAAAAATTTATGATTCTTATACTCACTAGAAAGCAAAGATAAGTATTTATCCATCTCTTTAAATGCATCAAAATGATTTGTAAATGGCATGTTTGAGCTATGGATGTTTTTAATATCTTTACCAATTTCTTTTATATACTCTCTTGCGGTTTGTGGATTTAAAGTTTTTGCCTCTTCTAAAAATTTAGTTATTTTTATTCCTGATTTATCATTAAAATAAACTGTTTCTACATTAAACCCACTCTTAAAACTTAAAATTTGATTGTTTTTTTCATTTACTCTATTTATTATGCTATTTGCATTTTTTCTAGGAAGTCTAAAAACAAATTTATCATTATTACAAACAACAAGATAGTTTTTATTAGTCATTCCTCCGATAAAAATAATTTTATTAACTTTGCAATCTGTAAAAATCTCTTTAAATTTTTGTTCTATTTTAACACTATTCATATACTGCACCACTTTTTTCATTATTAATCATTTTGTTGATGCGTCTTTTTAAACGCATTCTTTCAAATTTAGCATAAGCATGACAACCAAAACAGATAAAAAATATAATTTTTATCTTTAATTTTAAATTTATATTTTTATTAAAAAGTAAGATAAATAGTCTTTTATTATTTATATTTTTACTTACTTCATCAAATAAAACCTTTTCATTTTTTGAAGAAATCTTTATTTTAGGCAGATCTATTAAGGGCGATAAAGCTCTAATATCTTTTAAAACATTTTTTATAGATAAATTATTACTAAAGTATCTATCTAAGCTATCTAAAGCCTCATATCCTTGCATATTTTTTTCAGAAAAATCCGACTTTGTTATTGAATTTTGCCTGCAATAATAGAAATAATCTATCACATTACAAAACGCCACTTTTTTTGATTGACTAGTAACAATTGGTGTCAATTCAAAATCTTCATAAATTTTACCTTTTGTAAACCTATTATCGCAAAATAAATGCTTTTTATACATTTTAGACCATGCACTTACAGAGTAATATTTTCCATAAAGCATATTTTTTACAGCATCGCTTGAATCATGAAGTAGCACTTCTTGATTCGATATTTTACTTGATGATAATTTGGTATTTTCATTATAAAATCTAACAAATGAAGTTATAGCTATATCTACATCATATTTATTTACTAAATAGTGTAAATTCTCTACATAATAAGGACTTATAAAATCATCACTATCAACAAAACTTACCCATTCTCCACTCATTCCATCAAGCCCTGCATTTCTTGCATCACTAAGTCCACCATTTGTTTTATGAATAACTTTTATGCGATTATCTTTTTGGGCAAATTCATCACAAATTTTACCTGAGTTATCACTACTTCCATCATCAACTAAGATAATTTCTAAATTTTTATAAGTTTGATTTATAATACTTTGGATACATTTTTTAAGATATTTTTCCACATTATAAACTGGAACGATAACTGAAATTAAAGGATTGCTCATAAATTTATAACCTTTATATTTAATTTTTGCATTATACTATACAAAGACTTTACATTTTCAAAAACTTCATCATTTTGCATAAAAATAGCATTTAATTTTAAAATATTTAAGTTAGATAAAGTAAAAAGTGCAGTAGTAAAAAAGCCATAAATTTCAAAATTTATAGTTTTATCTTTTTGAAGTTGTGAAATTATATAATCTTCTGCTATTAGTTTAGTATCTATATATTTAACATTTTTTATAATGTATTCTTCTCTAGGATGTGGTAAGTAAAGGTCAATTTTAAATTTTTCAATCAACTTTTGTATCAAAATGCTATTTTTTTCTAAATCTTTTTCATAAATTGGCTGACCTAAAAATAGTTTTATAATTTTTTTTCTATCTTGCTTATCACTAAAATTTTCTTTAAAAAGTTTTATCTCTTTGGTATTTTTAATTAAATTTGGCATATTTGGAAAAATTGTGTAATGGGCTTTTAAAATAGAAGCATAGTTTTCAAAATCATCTTTCTTAATGCCCAGAAGCATATATTTTATCTGTTTTTTTATCTTATTCCTTAGCCTTAACTTTACCAACTTTCCATAAATAAAATTACCCTCATAATATAAATTTGCAACTCCATCATCAAAAGAATATAAATTTTTATATGTTATATTATTTAAAATAGTTGCTATCCATAAACCTTTTGGTTGAGGTGTAAAGATATTTATATAGTTTTTGCCTTTTAGCATATTTTTTATTTTTAATAAACCATTTAAATTTTTATAGACACCAGCTTGATATATGGTTGTTTTAAAGATATTTTTAGATTTTGGTTTCATTTTATCTGCATAAAATGGAAGTTTTTTATTGTTATAATTGCAAATAAGTAGCAATTCAAACTCATCATTATGATAATTTTCTATAATTTTTTCGCATATTAAAATTTGAAGTGGTGTAGTGCAGATAAATAAATTCACTTTTCTTCCTTTATTTTTATAGTCTCATAATAAAGCATAGGAAGCATAACCAAATTTGAAATTATCATTGATAGTGGTATAAATTTGATATCTATTTTTGAAGTTATAAGTAAAACTATCAAATAAATTATACATGAGATAATTGAGCAAATTGAAATAATTTTGTTTTTTGCATAGTAAAAAAGATAATTTACCAAAACAAGATATGTAGGCATAAATGAAAAGCCCAAGATAAATAAGGCTGTGTAATATTTAGCTCCAACAAACTCACCTCCTAAAAACCATAAAAAAATAGTGTTTGGAATAAGCAGTATTATACAAACTGGCAAAAAAGAAAATGGTAAAAACACTAGGCTTAATTTTCTAATTTTTTTTCCATTTAATTTTTTATTTTTTAAAGCTTCGTAATAATATGGCAAAGTTGCTTTATTAACACACATCAACAATACATTAAAAATCAAAGCTATATTAAAAGCTGCTGCATAAATTCCAAGCTGGGCATTAGAATATGAATTATAAATCAAAACTCTATCAAACTGCCCTTTTAAAAGTCCACTTATATGATGAAAAACAAGTGGAAATCCAAAGCTAAAAATATATAAAAAAGAAATTTTAAAGTTGTTTTTACTAAACCTTATTTTATAGCCTTTTAAAAAATAATAAGCCAACAAAACAGCCAATAAATTTGCTAAAAAAAGAGCTAAAAAGCGATAAAATACCAAATTTTCACTAAAATACTCTAATAAAAAAATGGTAAAAAATACTATGAAAAAAGAAGTTGCTATTTGAATTACCACATATGAGATTGGTTTTTTTTGACACTGCCTTATGGCAAGCTGCACACTAAGCATGGCTTGAGTTAGAGATATTAAGCTTATTAGCATTATTATTTTTAAATTTAAAAAATAAGCAGTTATTAAAATGCAAAAGCTAATAAAAGTAGCATAAATATAGCCAACTATTACAATGCTTTTTAGATTTCTTTTTCCATAAAAATAAAAATATCTAGCCACTGCACCATCTTGGCAAAGACCTACAAAAATGCCAAATAAAGTCATATAAAAAATATAATATGACATAACACCATATCCATCAGCACCAAGCTTTCTTGTTAGATACGGTATAAGCAAAAAAGAGGGCAAATTTGCTACAATTTGCCCAAAAACATAGATAGAACTATCTTTAAAAAACTTATTCATGCAAAAGATAGCTTTACTCTAAATCACTTTTTTTAATTTGTGCATTTTTAGATATATCATTTTTAGCAACTCTTTCAAATAAGCTCTCATAATCATCAGCACTAAAATCACCATTTCCAGGTCTTTTTACCCATAAATTTTCACTATTTAAAAGTTCACCTTTTTTTATATCCTTATCAGCTACAACACTTGCAAAAGCAAAATCTTTTGTTGGTTTTTCTGCCTTCACAACACTATCCTTTTGTCCGCCTCGCATAAGTCTCATCGCCTTTGTAGCATAACTTAACTCCCTAAAAGCCTTTGGATCCATAGAGCAGACAATATCAGGCCCAATTCGATCCATTCTATCAGTAAAATGACGCTCTAAAATAGATGCCCCAATAGCTGTCCCACCGATACAAGCAAGATTATTTGTAGTATGATCTGAAAGTCCGATAACTGCATTTGGAAAAGCCTTAGCCAGCTCATTCATAGCGCCAAGCCTAACATCTTCATATCTGGTTGGATAAACATTTGTGCAGTGAAGCAAAGCATATGGCACTTTTGCCTCTTCTATAATATCAACTGCTTTTTGGATGTTTTTTATAGGGTTCATTCCAGTTGATAAGATAATTGGCTTTTTAAATGAAGCGATAAGTTTAATAAGCGGATAGTTATTGCACTCGCCAGATCCTATCTTATAAGCAGGAATGTCCATCTTGTAAAGTCTTTTAGCAGCTACTCTTGAAAAAGGAGTTGAGATAAAAATCATACCTTTACTCTCTACATATTTTTGAAGTTTTATCTCATCATCTTCATTTAAGGCACATCTTTTCATTATCTCATAAATACTCACATCAGCATTTCCAGGAATTACACTTTTTGCCTCATCACTCATCTCATCTTCAACTATATGAGTTTGATGTTTGATAATCTCTGCTCCTGCATTAAAAGCTGCATCAACCATCTCAAAAGCTGTTTTTAAACTCCCTTCATGATTTATCCCGATTTCACAAATTATCAAAGGATCATACTTATATCCTATCTTTCTACCATTTATTTCAAATTCAATATTTTTATTCATTTAATCTTCCTTTGCAAATAAATTTGCCATTTCTAAATCTTGCGGGTTGTCTATGTCAATTGAACTTTTCTCATCCATCTCATAAATATCGATAGGCTCGATAAAAAATCTTTTAAATTTTAACAAATCAGATATGAAATTTATATAAATTGCACCATTTGGCTCATAGGCAAAGGGTAAAATTTGCCTAGGGGATTCTAAATCCTTTAGCTCATTTACAGGTTCAAATTTACCATTTTTAAAAATCAAGCTTTTGTATGGATGATGAGCTACTTTTTTAACGGAAATTAAAGAGCCTTTTTTGTTTTTTTCAAATTTATTAAAAGCTTCTTTTATGTGAAAACTATCTCTTAAAGGACTTGTGGGCTGAAGTAAAACAGCAATTCCATCTTTTAAATTTAAACAATTAATCGCGTGAATCATAGCCATTATAGAAGTTGCTTTATCGCTTGCCAAATCACTTGGTCTATCTATAACTTTAGCGCCAAATTTCAAAGCTTCATTTTTTAAACTTAAAGCATCAGTTGAGACTATAATCTCATCAAATATTTCGCTCTTTTGTGCTGCTAGAATTGCCCTTGCAAGAAGTGAAAATTTGCCAACTTTAGAAAGATTTTTGTCTTTTATGCCTTTTGAGCCACCACGGGCTAATATAATAGCTACTTTTTTCATAAAACAAACCTTTTTTGCAAATTTGTTTTCCAAATTTCATCATTATTTAAAAATTCTTTAAATCTGCTAACGCTATCTCCAAAACCAAACTCTTTATTTATCTCAAATTTCGGAAAATTTTTTAACAAATTTATCGCTTTTAAAATTTCATCTTCATCATAGCTTGTATTGATAATGGAATTTATACTTTTGACTCTGCCATTTTGTCTAGTGCCTACATTTATCGCTCCAACACCATAAAAAGGCGCTTCTCTAACTCCAGCACTTGAATTTCCAATGATAAATTTGGAATTTTTCAAAAGTGTTAGAAAATATTCAAATCGTATCGATGGAAAAATTTTAAAGTTTTTCAAATCTTTTAAATTTGAAATTTCATTTATTATAAATTTAGAGCCGTTATCATTGTTTGGAAATATTACAATGTAGTTTAAAGAACTATTTTTTAAGGCATTAAAATAACTTTTTGCGTATTTTTGCATAAGAGTGTTTTCAGTTGTAACTGGATGAAACAAAGAAATAGCGTAGTTTTCAAAGCCGATATCATAATGAATAAAAGTCTCTTTTAAGCTTGGCAAATTATCACTTGCCATTATGTCTAAATCCGGAGAGCCAATTATAAAAATTTTACTTTCATCTTCACCCATTCTAATCAATAAATTTTTAGCCTCCTTGTTTGAAACAAGATGAAGATGGGCAAATTTGCTAACTGCATGACGAATACTTTCATCAATAGTTCCTGAAATCTCTCCACCTTCAATATGACAAACTAATATATTTTCAAAAGCCCCACTTATCGCACCTGCCAAAGCTTCAAGCCTATCACCATGTATAAAAACCATATCAGGTTTTATCTCACTAAAAAACCTTGAAAAAAGATTTATAGTATTTCCAAGAACTGAGCTCATAGGCTCGTTTAAAAACTGGTTGTTTATAAGATAGACATTTTTATAACCTTGTTTTAAAACTTCCAAATATGTGCTACCGTAGCTACTCATCATATGCATCCCAGTTACTATTAAATGCAATTCAAATTTAGAAGAGTTTTGAACCAAATTTAAAAGTGGCTTGAGTTTTCCAAAATCAGCCCTAGTTCCAGTTATAAAAAGAAGTTTTTTCATTTAATTAAGTATTTTACTTTCTACTTTTTTAAATACTTCATATTTTACACTAAAATCTATCGGCACATAAAATACAAGCGGATAGTTGGAGTTATAACGAACTATAAAATTTGGATCAAAGCTTAAAAATCTAAGCTTTTTAGGCTCACTGCAAAGCATCATGGTTGAGGCTATATCATCTCTTCCACTAAGTTTAAAGTACTCATATCCATAACCTTGAAGTATTTTTCTCTCTAAATTAAGACCCATAAAAGAGTGAGCGTTGCAATCTAACATCATCTCTTTTCCAAAAAACACTTTTACTAAATACTCATCTTCATTTTCTAAAGACTTAAGAGTTAAAATAACTTGTTTTTCCCCATTTTCAGTCTTTGGAAAAATGCTAGCATCAAAACCAAATATTGTACTTGCCATAATTAAAAATCCTAAAATAAATCTCATTTTTAGCCTTTTATTTTCTTTTCCCACTTTAAAGCCGAGCTTATAATTAAGCCCAAATCATCATTTTTTGGCTCCCAATTTGTTAAGCTTCTAAGCTTTGTTGAGTCCGCCACAAGTCTAGCAGGATCACCATCTCTTCTCTTGCTAACTTCAGCTTTAAAATCAACCCCGCTAACTTCTTTAGCTTTTTTAATAACTTCTTTTACACTATATCCTTTACCATATCCAACATTGAAAATTTCACTTTTTCCGCCATCATTTAGGTATTTTAAAACCGATAAATGTGCAGCAGCTAAATCTTCAATATGAATATAATCTCTTATGCAACTTCCATCATCTGTTTCATAATCCTCACCAAAAATACTCATCTTTTCTCTTTTTCCAAGTATTGTTTGGGTTGCTACTTTTATTAAGTGTGTTGCGTTTGGATAATTTTGCCCTAAAAGCCCATCATTGCTTGCACCTGCAACATTAAAATATCTTAAAATTCCATATTTGAAATTTGGATTTGACAACGCATAGTCTTTTAAAATCCACTCTGTAACGACCTTGCTTTTACCATAAGGATTTATTGGATTTAAAGGAGTTTCTTCTTTTACTATTCCATCTTTAGGCTCTCCATAAACAGCAGCTGTTGAGCTAAAAATGAATTTATTAACATTATATTTAGCACATAAAGTTATTAAATTTAAGGCATTTGCTGAGTTATTTCTATAGTATTTAAGTGGCTTTTGAGTACTTTCAAAAACTTCTATAAATGCCGCAAAATGAATAATAGCTTCAAATTTATGCTCTTTAAAAACATCTTCAAGCTCATTTATATTTTCTAAGCTTAAATTTATAAACTCAAATTTTACCTCATTTTTTTTCGCAACATTTTTTAAAGTCTCAATAGCTAAATTCGACCCCTTGCAAAAATTATCTATCACAACTATTTCGTGATTTTTGCTTTCAATTAGTTGTTTTGTAACATGTGAGCCGATATATCCGGCACCACCAGTAATTAGAATTTTCATTTTTTATCCTTTTTTGTTATTTTACATTAAATTTATTAAATCTCATCTCTTATTCTTAAAAATACTGGAAATCTTGGCACTTCATTTGTAGTTAAATTTTGGTATTTATAAGTAATAATTTGCCCTATTTTTGGTGGATTTTTTCGATCACTTTCCTTAAAGCCACTTCCTATTTTAAAGACTTTTGAATTTGGCATTTTACAATCAATCGAGCCCATCAATCCTTCAAATTTGCCTTTTCCAGGATTTATTTTTACCACTTCACACTCTGCATCTTTAAATTTTTTAATTTTTAAAATTTTAGTGCTTCTTTTGTTTTCATAAATCAAATTTGGATCACGCACAACAACGCCCTCGCCACCACCAGCAACTACCTCATCTAAAAACTTAAAAACCTCATCATTATTTTTAACTCTAGTTTGCGAAATTACCTCAATAAATTTAGAATTTTTAGAAATTTCTTTCATTTTTTCATATTTTATGCTGAAATTTGCCTCGACTTCAGGCATATCAAAAATATAAAATTTAAGCTCTTTCCACTCATTGCTTGGAGTTAGTTTTGAAGTGATTGAAGCAATATTTTCAAAATCATCTCTTTTTGTATAAAGTTCTCCATCAAGCTTAGTTTTAGGAAAATCCTTTGTAAAAAACTTAGGAGCGGCAAATTTATTTCCTTTTCTTGAAATTAGATTTTTACCATCCCATGTGACACGAACGCCATCAAGTTTTTCACTCATAAACCAGCCGCTTAAATTCTCGTCCTTATACTCGCTTAAAAGCATCACAGCATTCAAATTTGCAAAAAATAAACAAACCAAAAGCCATTTAAATTTCACTTTCGCACCTTTTTATCTCTTCATCAATGCATTTTGTAAAAACAGGCGTGTAGTTAATGCCTTGTTTTTCAGAGTTTAAATATTCTTTTGTTTCTAAGATAGAACTTGCATAATCTTCTAAATTTATATTTCCTTTTAAAAGTTCATATTTTAAAAAAAGTAAATATGTATTTAAAACATCGCTTTGACAATAAATTTGAATTTTTTCAAGCTCATTGTTATAAAAAAGCTCCATAACTTCATCGCCGTGAGTATCGAATTTGCCAGGTAAGTTTAAACTAAGGCAAAGTGAGTTCAAATTTAGTCCTCTAACTGAGCCAAATTCGCTTATATGGTCCATTAGATCAAGATGAAATTTGCCATCATATCTGCTTTTATAATTCCCATCCCATTTGCTTTTATTTAATTCTTTATTTTCAATCTCAAAATAAGCTGGAATGCTTAAATTATAACGCATTGCTCTTATCATCATCATCGGCAAGTCAAACCCACGCCCATTAAAGCTAATTAGTCGCATATTTTTTTCCATTATCATAAAGAAATTTTTAATCATTTCTTTTTCATTTCCTGGAATTTGTGCAACTCTCACAAATTTTCCATACTCATCACCAAAAACAACACTAATTGCAACGATTTTATGAAAATTTACTGGTAAAAAACTACTTCCTGTTTTTTCAAGCTGTCTGTTTTGTATAAGGTCTGAAAACTCATAATTGATCTTATTTTCATCCACACTATCTTCATATTTTTTTAAAATACTTTCATACTCGTTTGGAAAAGCTTTTTTAAGACTTTCTACACAAGGAATTGTCTCACAGTCAAATACGCATAAACTTTCTTTCATAAAGTATCCTTACTTATCCTTATCCCATGCTAAAATTGTTTTTCCCTCTTCATCTTTGGCAATATCGCCCATTCCAAGGATATTATAACCACAATCAACATAGTGAATTTCTCCAGTTACTGCTGAAGCAAGGTCGCTTAAAAGATACATTCCGCTTTTGCCAACATCTTCAATTGTTACATTTCTTTTAAGTGGAGCATTTATCTCATTCCATTTTAAAATCATTCTAAAATCCCCTATTCCACTTGCTGCAAGAGTTTTTATAGGGCCTGCAGAAATTGCATTTACTCTTATATTTTTACTTCCTAAATCATGGGCTAAATACCTCACACTACTTTCAAGTGCAGCTTTTGCAACGCCCATGACATTGTAATGTGGCACAAATTTAGGACCTCCTAAATATGTTAAAGTTAAAATACTTCCACCTTCATTTATAAGTGGTAAAACTGCATTTGTTAAAGCTAAAAGTGAATAAACACTTGTTTGCATAGTAACATTAAACGCTTCTCTTGAAGTATTTACAAACTCACCCTCTAATGCTTCTTTTGGGGCAAAAGCAACTGCGTGAAGAACAAAATCAATTTTTCCAAAATCTTTTTCTAGGCTATTTTTTAAATTTATTAAATCTTCATCACTATTTGCATCAAGCTTGTAAACCTTATCACTACCAAGCTCATTTGCTATTGGCTCAACTCTTTTTAAAAGTGTATCATTTAAATATGTAAAAGCTAAATCTGCCCCCATATCTCTGCAAGCTTTTGCGATACCATAAGCAATTGATTTTTGATTTGCAACTCCAACTATTAAACCTTTTTTTCCTTTTAAAATCATCTTTTATCCTTTAAAATTTTGTTTAATTCTTCTTTTAACTTATCTTTTGAAACACTTCCATCAGCAACGTTAATGACAATATCTTCCATTTTTATATAATAATCATCTATTTTCAAATCAGGAAAATTTATTAAAATCAATGCTAATCCTATGTGTAAAGCCGTCCTTTTGTTTGCATCTAAAAATGGATGAAATTTAACGCAAGAAAAAATCAAATGAGTTAATTTATCTAAAAAAGTAGGATAATACTCATCATTTTTAATATTTTCACAAACAGAATTTAGGTAGCTAATTTGTGTTTTATTATATCCATCAAGCCCTCCAGAAACTGCGATAATTTGCGTATGAAGTTTTATGACTTGAGAAATATTTAAGTATTTCATCTATCTTTGAGCCTTTTTAAAACTTCTAAATTTTTTGGCATATTTGCCAGTTTTAACATATTTTTTTCAAGCTCCTCAAATTCACTTTGACTTAAATCTTTGCTATTTTTAACAATAAATTCACTATTTAAAAGCTTAGCAATGCTCTTTAAAAGAGTCAAATTTTCATCTTTTACCCCTTTAATAATTACATCATTCATTTTTTACCTTTATTAAATTTATAAAGTTATTTATATCTAAACTTGCACTTCCAACTAAAACACCATCGCAGTTTTTAACGCTTAAAATTTCACTAATGTTGTTTAAATTTACACTTCCACCATAAAGAAGCGGAGCATCTGTAAAAGTTCTTAAAAAATCTAAAACTTCACTTATCTCGTTTATTTTTGCACTTCTTCCAGTTCCTATAGCCCAAATCGGTTCGTAAGCTAGGTTTAAATTTTCATACTCTAAATCAAGCCCTTCAAGCTGTGATTTTAAAAAGCTTTTAGTTGAAGCGTTCATATAAGTTATATCGCTTTCACCAATGCAAAAAATTATTTTATATCCATTTTTTTTAGCAAACTCAAATTTGGCTTTTAAAAATTCATTATTTTCACCTAAAGCTCTTCTTTCACTATGTCCTATCAAAACTGTTTTTATACCAAACTCATCTAAAATTTCACTTCCAATTTCACCTGTAAAACTTCCATTTTTTACAGGATAAAAATTTTGAGCGCCTTGGTTAAAAACAAAGTCGCCCTCTAAAAATGCTGAACTTGTAGGAAAAACAAAAATTTCATCACTATTTTCACAGCTTTTGCGGTTTTTTAAAAAATTATTTAAAACGCTTGCGTATTCTAAAAAACTGTTTCTTGTATGGTTGCACTTTAAATTTGCAGCAAATATCACAAATCTTCCTTTCTTAATAAAACCTTAACTCCGGGAAGTTCTTTTCCTTCGATTAATTCCAAACTTGCTCCACCACCTGTTGAGATAAATGTTATTTCATCTTGATCGCCTGCTCTTGCTACAACATCAGCCGTATCGCCACCTCCAACTACTGTAGTTGCATTACTTTCAGCAACTGCATGGCTTATCCTTAGGCTTCCTCTTGCAAATTTATCCATTTCAAAAACACCCATTGGCCCATTCCACCATATAGTTCCTGCATCTTCAATCGCTTCTTTAAACAGAGTAACTGTAGCAGGTCCAATATCTAAACCCATCCAATCTTTTGGAATTTCTTGAGTTGTAACATATTTCATAACGCTATCTGCTGAAAAATATGGTGCCACAATGGCATCAACTGGAAGATAAATTTTAACTCCAAGCTCTTTTGCTTTATCTAAAATTTTCTTTGCATCCTCTAAAAGCTCTTCTTCTAAAAGTGAATTTCCTATTTCAAAACCAATTGATTTTAGAAATGTAAATGCCATTCCTCCACCAATTATCAGCTTATCAACTTTTGGAAGCAGATTTTTTAAAGCTTGAAGCTTCCCACTAACTTTACTTCCTCCAACTATTGCAACAAAAGGACGAGCAGGATGTTTAATCAAATTTTGAGCAAAATTTATCTCTTTTTGTAGCAAAAAGCCAGCTGCTTTATGGTTTTCATCAAAAAACTTAGTTATTGCATGAACTGATGCATGAGCCCTATGGCAAACTCCAAAAGCATCATTTATATAAAAATCGGCAAATCCAGCCAATTTTTTGGCAAACTCATCATCATTTTTAGTTTCACCTTTTTCAAATCTCAAATTATCTAAAAGTAAAATTTCATTTTCGCCCAGTTCATTTACTGCATTTTGAGCATTTTCACCTATTATATCATTTACAAATTTTACATCTTTTTTTAAAAGTCTGCTTAGTCTTTTTGCAACTGGACTTAGATTAAATTTCTCCTCAAAACCATTTTTTGGACGACCCAAGTGACTAGCTAAAATAACTGCCATACCTTCATCTAAGCAGTACTTTATAGTAGAAAGTGCTGATCTAATCCTTCTGTCATCAGTTATATTTTGATACTCATCCATTGGCACATTAAAATCACATCTTATAAAAACTTTTTTGCCTTTTTCAAACTTAACATCTTTTATAAACAGTAAATTCTCACTCATCTTAGCCCTTTTATTTCATCTTATTTTTTGCATAAATAGCCAAATCAATAAGTCTATTCGAGTAACCCCATTCATTATCATACCAACTCAAAACTTTAAGCATATTTTTACCTACAACTTGTGTCATATCAGCTGCAACAATACTTGAAAAACTACTTCCTATAAAATCGCTTGAAACACAATAATCTTCATCAACGCTTAAAATTCCCCTCATTGAAGAGTTTGCATACTCTTTAAATTTTGAATTTACCTCATTGGCAGTGGTATTTTTTTCAAGTAAAACAGTTAAATCAAGCATCGAGACATTTGGCACTGGAACTCTAAGACTAAGTCCGTGCATTTTATCTTTTAAGTTTGGCAACACTAAACTTATGGCTTTTGCAGCGCCTGTGGTTGTTGGGATGATATTAATAGCTCCTGCTCTACTTCTTCTATAATCTTTACTTTTTACATCAAGCAAGTTTTGGCTACTTGTATAGGCGTGAGTTGTATTCATAAGTCCTTTTTGGATACCAAACTCAGCATCAAGTACTTTTGCAATAGGTCCAAGACAGTTTGTTGTACAACTTGCATTTGAAATGATTTTTTCGTCTTTATAATTTTCATTATTTACGCCCATTACAAAAGTTGGCGTATCATCTTTAGCAGGGGCACTCATCACAACCAAATCAAGCCCGTTTTTAATATAAACCTCACAACTTTGAGTTGTTAAAAAGGCTCCTGTACATTCAAGCACAACCTCTGCACCAAAATCTTTAAATTCTAATTCATTTGGATCACGTGTTGAAAAAACCCTTATCTTTTTGCCATCAACAGCGATATAATCATCATTTATTACTTCGACTTTTTTATTAAATTTACCGTGAACTGAATCATGCTCTAATAAATATCTTGTAATATCTCTTTTAGCTGTATCATTTATCGCAACAAGTTCAGTATCAGGTCTGTTTAATAAAATTCTAGCAGCACATCTTCCGATGCGTCCAAAACCGTTTATTGCAAATTTAAGTGCCATATATTTTCCTTTTATTTGGTATAATCAAAGCTTATTTTACTGAATTTAAGGTTAAAACTAATTAAAATGAAAATAGCACTTTTTGGTGGGAGCTTTGATCCACCACATTTAGGACATGATAAAATTGTAAAAAAATCTTTAAAAGTTCTAAATTTAGACAAACTTATCGTAATGCCAACTTTTATAAATCCATTTAAAAATGGTTTTTTTGCCCCACCAACTTTAAGACTTAATTGGTGTAAAAAACTTTGGCAAAATTTAGATAATGTCTTAATAAGTGATTATGAAATTTTGCAAAATCATCCAGTCCCCACAATACAAAGCGTTAAATTTTTATATTCTAAATTTAAAATTGATAAATTTTATTTAATTATTGGCGAAGATAATTTAAAAGACTTAAATAAATGGCATAAATTTGACGAGCTGTGCAGTTTGGTAGAATTTGTAGTGGCTTCAAGAAATGAAGATGAGATAAAAAACTTAAAACAAATTTTACCCTTGAAAAAGTTAGACATTAATGTTAATATTTCATCTACAGAATTTAGACAAAATTTAAACAAAGACTTCATACCAAATTCCATAAAAAGTGAAGTAATAAATTTTTATAAGGATAAAAAAATGGAAAAAAAACTTGAAACCATCAAAAAAGTTTTAGAGGATAAAAAGGCTGAAAATGTTGAGATAATCGATATGAGAAATGAGGATTATATCGCTAAATATGTAGTAATTGCCACAACTCTTACAGGAAAACATGGACTATCTTTAACTGATGATTTAGATGCAGCTTTAAAACCTTTAGGTGAAGAATTTTTAGGTATTGAAGCAAGTGATGAGTGGAGCGTAATAGACCTAGGCGATGTAATCATTCATCTAATGAGTGAAAGTCATAGAGCAAAGTATGATATTGAAGAGCTTTTAGCAAAACTTAAGAAAAAAGAAGGTTAAGAAATTTAAATCTTCAAAATTTAAGAAATCTAAACTAAAAATTTAGCAATCATAAAACAAATAGTAAAAAGCCATATAGCTAAAAAAGTAGCTAGGATAAATGGCTTTTTACCTGATTTTTTTAACATATCTTTTCTAATTGTAACACCAAGGGCAAACATAGCTGTTGTTAAAAGCATAATATCTATAAAATTTACAATTGGAAGTGAAATATCACGCAAATTTAATGGCAAAAATGACCCGATAAAAACCATAGCCAAAAACCAAAGTCCAAACCAAGGAATAGTTATTTTTTTACTCATTTTTTCACTATTTTTATCATGCACTTTTTCCAAGTCAAAAAAACTTATCATAAATAAAAATGGCACAAGCATTAAAACTCTAAGCATTTTCATTATAACACTTAAATCATTTGCCTCCTCGCCAACAGCTGCTCCAGCGCCAACCGCATGAGCTACTTCATGAAGCGATAGTCCCATTAAATATCCCATTTGTGTTTTTGATAAATCCAAAACTCCAAGTCTAAATAAAACTGGATATAAAAACATAAAAATAGTCCCATAAACCACAACAGTACAAACCGCAACTCCTATTTTATCGCTCTTTGCTTTTATAACACTACTTGTTGCCAAAACTGCTGCTGCACCACAAATAGAACTTCCTGAGCTTATCAAAATAGAACTTTTTTTATCAAGTCCTAAGAAAAGTCCTAAAAAATATCCTATAAAGAATGTAGAAAAAACTATAAAAAATGCCATTAAAACGCCGCTAAATCCAACATGACCAATATCATTTAATGTTATTTTAAAGCCATATAAAACTATTCCAAGTCTTAAAATTTGTTTTGTTGCAATTTTTATAACGCCTGTTTTTTCTAAAAAAATCGAAGTTTTATAAAACGTATTTGCCAAAATAGCTCCTAAAACAACAGCAATTATTAAAGGGCTTATTGCTAAAGTCTTAATTGGTGCAAGAAGCGATAAAGAATAAGCACAAAGTGCACTTGTTAAAATAAAAACCCAAGCTTTTAATTTTCTATTTTTATATATTGATTTATGAGATAGTTTTTTCTTATTATTTTCTTTTTTTAAATTCTTTTTACTTAAATTGAAATTTTCCAAAAAATTTCCTTTATATAAATTTTATATTAATATTTGTATTTTATCAAATAAAACTAAATTATTACATAAATTCACAAAACATTTAAAAAATTTGTATAATAAACTATTTTACATAATATATTTTTAATTATTTAGATATAATGTGTAAATTTCATATCAAAAGGATTTTCTATGACATTAAAGCAGATTGAGTATTTTATCAAGGTTTGCGAATTAGAACAAATTAGTGAGTGTTCAAAATTTTTTGGTATTTCACAATCAGCAATGTCAATTGCTATTAAAAATCTTGAGAACTCGCTTGGCGGTGAGCTGTTTGATCGAATAGGTAAAAGTCTTGTAATTAACGAAAGAGGAAAAGCTTTTTTAAAATCAATTACTCCAATTTATAACCGAGTTTTAGAAATTAGAAAAAATATGCTAAATGGAGGTATGTTTGATATTGCAATTACATCGAGTAAAAATATCGGGAGTTATCTTTTGCCAGAAGCAGTAAGCGAAATATTAGAAAATAAAAACGATAAATCAAAAATTCACTTAGATATAAAAATTGAAAATACTGAAGCTATATTGCAAAGTATTTTAAATAATCAATGCGATATCGGTCTTATCGAAGGAAGTTTAAAAAACAGTGAGGTAAGCACTATAACAATATGCGAGGATGAGCTTTTTGTAGTAACTGGAGATAAAAATCTTGCACAAAAATCTTGGACTATAAATTCTTTAAAAGACTATGGTTGGGTTATGAGAGAGATTGGCTCTGGCACAAGAGAGGTGTTTTTTAACAACATCAAAGAAACCACGAATTTAAATGTCATATTAGAGCTTCCAACTTCAGAAGCGATAAAAAACTCTATTAGAAACAGACCACTATTTACCTGTTTGCCTTATTTTGCGATACATAATGAACTTGGAAATGGACTTTATAAAGTAAATATAAAAGGTAAAAAGTTTATAAGAAATCTATATGCAATTTACTCAAAAGACAAGAAAAATAGCGAAACTTTTATGAATATAATAAATGAAATTATTGAAAATATAAGAAAATTTCACAAGAAAATCTCATCACAAAACAGCTGAGATTTTATCATAAATTTCTAAAATTTCAATTTTTTTATTTATAAAGCTATTTTTATTAGATATTAAAAAAGCTGAGCTATCCATGATAGTTTCAGCTACTTTTAATCCGTTTTGTTTCATTGTTGCTCCGGTTTCAACATTATCAACTATCAAATCACTTAGTCCTATTAACGGAGCAAGCTCAATTGAGCCATATAGTTTTATAATAGAAACTGGAGTTGCTTTTTTAGCAAAAAATTCTTTTGTTATATTTGTCATTTTTGTTGCAACTGTTAAATTTGGCTTATCATAATTTAAAATCTTATCTTTTTGTATGCCAACACATACTTTGCATTTACCAATCCCTAAATCAAGCAGTCTTAGAACATTTGGCTTATGCTCTTCCAAAACATCAAGTCCAACTACGCCTACATCAGCGGCACCATTTTCTACATAAGTAGGCACATCCTGGCTTCTAATAGCTAAAAATTTAAAATTTTCTACATTTAATATAAGCTTTCTATCTTCAAAAACAAACTCTTTTTTAAAAACTTTTTTAAAAATTTCTAAAGTATCATTTGCTATTCTTCCTTTTGGAAGGGCGATTGTTATCATTTATCATCCTTAGTAGTTTTACTATTGTGTTCATTTATAGCCTTAAGCATACCTCTAAAAACCAAATTTTTATCAAAAATAGCTTTTTCAAAAAATTTGACAAAAAAACTTCCATCTCCGCCTGTAAAATAAATCTCTTTATTTTTTGCCATTTCATTTATGGCTAAAACTAGAGGCTTTACAATTCCATAAGAAATAGCATCATTTGTTTTTTGTGGGAAACAATCGAGTTCAATTTGTGAGTTAAATGGAATATCTAAAATTGGCGAGATACTTTTATAAGCATTTAGATAAGATCCAATGCCTGGAGTAATAAATCCACCTTGATGAGTATTTGAAATCATCAAATCAATCGTTATTGCACTTCCTGCATCTACAATAACCCCGTTTTCTATAGTATAACACCCTGCTATCCTATCTATACCAAGACCTTTATAAATAGTATCAAATTTAAAATAATCTTTTATGTCTATAAATTTGCTACTTCTTGGAATAAATTTGGAATTTACATTTATATAATAGACATTTTCTTTTGGATTAAATTTATTAAGCTCATCAATACTTAGACTAAAAAGTCTGCCATCATCCCAAAACTTGGCACTGAAATTTCCTACATCACAAAGTAACATTTCCAACCACTCTTTTTTAAAAATTCCAACGCCTTTGAACAAATTTGTGAGTTATAGAAAAATATCTTTTTTTTAATGATTCTATTTTCTTTTTTTGCTAAACTTTCTGACATTTGGACAAGTTTTAAGCTATCTTTTTGCAAAAACCTGCTCTTAGCATCCCTAAAAAATAAAATTGTATTATTTGACTTTAGATCAATGCCAAATAAAGCCTTATAAGATCTTGTTTTAAACTCTTTAAGGCTTAAATTTTTGCTTTTTTGAAGTATTATATTGTGCTTTACTAAAAGCTCATCCATTTCAATACGACTTTATTTTAACTTTATAAATTTATCTTTATGATAAAAATTTTCTATACTTGCAAAGCTAAGTTTATCAAGCTCATCATTTAGTTTATAAATTTGAGAATTTTCTAAATTTAAATCTGTTTTAATAAGATATCCTGTTTTTTCAAATATATAAATGCTATTTTCATGTGGCATAACTCCTGAAAAAATTGCAAATTTAAACTTACTTTCTTTTATCTCATTTAAATTTAAATCATAAATTTGAGCTATTCCATCTTTTCTAAATAGATAAATTCTATCTTCGTATCTAAAAATATCTCTTATATTTTGAAGTAATCTTTTATTTCCACTTGGTGAAATTAAAATTAAAGTTGAATTTGTGGCTGCAAACATCTTATCACCCAAAACATCTAAATATACGATGTTGTTAAAAAATGGCTCAGCACTTACAAAAATATCTTGTGCTTTCATTCCATTTACCGTAATTACAACTCTTCCATCAAGTGTTGGGAAAACAACAACTCCATTTCCAGCAAACAAGGGAGATGCGATCCTTGAATCAAGCGTAAAAGTAGTATCAAATTTATCACTTAAAATAACATTTTTACTATTTATATCTATCATCCAAATAGAGTTATCAGCACAAACAACCGCTAGTTTTGCTCCAATTAAACTTGCACTAACAGGCTGAGATGGAAATTTTTCATCAAAAATAAGATTTGAGTTTGCATCTAGTATTTTTAACTTTCCATCGATAGTTGAAGTTATTATTTTCTCATCATTATAATTTAAAAATTTCTCTTTTTTTTCCAAATTTAAATTAAAAGACCTTTCATCTTTTGTTATGACTTTGCCATTTTTAAGAGTAATTCCACTTTTTGTTACATATAAAATTTCACTTCCTGTTTTATTATCAAAAGAAGCTTTTCCTGAAATTTCATCTTTTTGTGGTGAAAAATACTCTCTTTTTGTTGAACAACCAACTAAAAAAATAGATAATAAAACTATGCTTAATAAATTAATTTTTTTCATTTTTATTTCCATTGTAATGTCTTAAATTTTTAACTATTTGAGTTAGTCCTGAGTTTGGAGAAATTTTGATAAATTCCTTATTAGCCTCTTCTACTTTTCCTTCTTTTAAATAAGCGTATCCACTCATAAAAGCACTATATGAGCTTAAAATTTCACCGCTTTGTTTTCCAGCCTCATAACTTATAATATCTTTTAAAAGTTTATCGATATCTTCTAAATTTGACAACTCATCTATTTTTTTGCTGTCATTATTATCCAAGGCTTGTCTAAATTCAAAAAGAGTAAAAAGGTTTTTATCTAAACTTTGCAACTTTTTTGCTGCTTCTTTATCATTTGGATTTAAAATAAGCTCATTATAACTTTCATTTGCCTTTTTAAATTTTGCTTCTTTTTGATAATCAACAACCAAATACACAACAATAGCCAAAAACACCACAATAAAAGTGCCAACGATTGGCTTTTTGTATTTTTTGATAAACAACTCACTTTTTATAATATTTTCTAAAAACTGTCCTTGAGAATCCATCCTCTCTTTGACATCTTTGATATCGTCTTTTATAGCCAAGCTTATTCCCTTTTAAATAAAATTTTTGTGTATTGTAGCATAAAATCTTTTAAATAACGCCTAATGTAAGATAAAATGTGTTATAATACGAGCACTTATTATTTGCAAAAAAGGAAAAATTTTATGTTAATTGACGATGATTTATTAAATAAACTTGAAAAACTAAGTGCCTTAAAAATACCAGAAAACAAAAGAAGTCAGATGAAATCACAGCTTGAAAAAATTATAGATTTTGTTAAAATTTTAGATGAGGTTGATAGCAAAAATTTGGAAATTAAAAACCAAAATTTCACTCCATTAAGAGAGGATGTACCACATCAAGATCAAGAAGTTGTTGATATGATTTTAAAATCAGCTCCAGCAAGCGAAGATCATTTCTTTGTAGTTCCAAAAATTATAGAATAAAAGGATGCCATAATGGAAAAAAGCAATATAAAAACCGACATTCAAACCCTTTTAAGGGTGCAAATAAACAACGATGCAAGTGACCTTCACATAGTAAGTAGAAGTGCCCCACAAATTAGAATCGATGGAAAATTAGTTCCTCTTGATATGCCAAATTTAACAGGAACAGACATTGAACATCTTTGTTATGCAATTATTACAGATGCTCAAAAAAGCGAACTCGAAGAGAAAAAAGAGCTTGACTTTGCTATGGAAATTCCAAATATAGGAAGGTTTAGAGGAAATTATTATTATACTATGAATGGTGATTTGGCAGCTGCATTTAGAAAAATTCCTGTTGATATTCCTTCTCTTGATGATTTAAGGGCTCCAAGTATTTTTAAAAAGCTAGTTAAAAGAGAAAAAGGGATGATTTTAGTAACTGGTCCTACAGGAAGTGGTAAATCAACTACTTTAGCAGCAATGTTAAATGAGATAAATTTAACTGAAAGAAAACACATTATAACAGTCGAAGACCCAGTTGAGTTTGTCCATGAAAATAAAAAATGTCTTTTTTCTCATAGAAATATAGGAACCGATACTCACTCTTATGCAAATGCTTTAAAGTATGCTCTTCGTGAGGACCCTGATATTATACTAATTGGTGAGATGAGAGATAGAGAAACTATTTCAATCGCCATTACAGCAGCTGAAACAGGACACTTAGTTTTTGCTACACTTCACACAAATTCAGCTATGCAAACAATCAGCCGTATAGTTGATAGTTTTGATGGAAGCGAACAAACCCAAATAAGAAATATGCTATCAGTTTCATTAAGTGCGATAATTTCACAATCTCTACTTCCAAAAATTGGAAAAGGACGACTTGCAGTTCATGAAATTTTGGTAAATAATCACGCTATTGCCAACCTAATAAGAGAAGACAAAACTCAACAAATTTATTCTCAAATGCAATTAAATCAACAAGAAACAGGCATGGTAACTCAAACTCAAGCACTATTACAAGCGCTTAATAAAAGACTCATTTCAAAAGAAAGCGCTCTTGCTTATACTACAAATAGACAAGAGTTAGTTAAGGCTTTAGGGGGTGAGTAGATGAGTGGCATAAACTGGCTTGATTTAATAATAATAGCTTTTACTTTAATTTTTGCACTAAAAGGACTTAGTTCTGGTCTTATAAGAGAAATTTTTGGAATTATCGGTATGATTGGTGGATTTATAATTGCAATAAAATTTAAAGCAGAAGTTGGAGCTTGGATAAGTGCAAATATTTATGATTTAAACAAATTAGGGCTTATGGATTCAAATGGAACTGAGATTATAGCAGGATTTGTAGCTGCACTTTTTGGTATTTGGTTTATAGCTTTAATTTTAGGTGAACTTTTAACTAAAATGCTAAGTCTTAGTGGTCTTGGCATAGTTGATAGAATTGGTGGATTTGTATTTGGCGGGGCAAAAATATTTTTAATTTTTGCAATAATTGCTGTTTTTATAAGATCATCAGCTTTTTTAAACAAGCAAGCAAGACCTTTTTTTGAAAATAGCTTTACTTACCCATACCTTATAAATACAGGTGCTTGGATGATGGGATTAAAATTAAATGATATTATTCCTGTTATTGAAGATGAAAAAAGTCAAGAAGCAAATCAAACAAATATAATTTATGAAAAAAGTAATTTTAATGAAAATTTTATAAATGGAGAGGGCAATGAAACAGAAAAACAAAACTACGAAAATTGAAAATTTAGAATTTGATGCAATTTTAGATGAGTTTAGAGAAATCTTAAGAAAAAATAAGCTCAAATATACAAAGCAAAGAGAGTCTGTTATCCAAATGCTTTATAACAGTGACCATCACTTTACTCCAGAAGAGCTCTATTTAGAGATAAGAGATGAGCAGCCTGAACTAAATATAGGTATTGCAACCGTTTATAGAACTTTAAATTTACTTGAAGATTCAGGCATGGTTACATCTATTTCTTTTGGCACACAAGGCAAAAAATTTGAACTTGCAACAAAGCCACATCATGATCATTTGATTTGTAAAAACTGTGGTAAAATAGTGGAATTTGAAGATCCTTCTGTTGAAAAAAAGCAAGAAGAAATAGCAAAAAAGAACGGTTTTACATTAACAGGACATTTAATGCAACTTTATGGAACTTGCAAAAATTGTAGTAAAAAGGAGTCATAGTAAGTGGTATTTGATAATCAATTAGAAATTCAAAGAATAGAAAAAAAAGAAGAATTAAGAAAATTAGGAATAAATCCATATCCGCATTTTCTAAAAAAGGATATGGATATAAAAGAATTTAGAGATAAATTTGAGTATATTAAAGAACTCGATGAAAAAAGAGTTAGCGATGAAGTTATAATTTCAGGGCGTCTTATGCTAAAAAGAGTGGCTGGTAAATCAACATTTGCAAATATTGAAGATGAAAGTGGAAATGTTCAAATTTATTACTCTAGAGATAGCATAGGTGAAGATTTATATAAAGTTTTTAAAAAAAATCTTGAAGTTGGAGATGTGATTTTAGTAAAAGGTTTTCCTTTTGTAACTAAAACAGGGGAATTTTCTATGCATGTTACAAACCTAACTCTAGCTTCAAAAGCAATTTCACAACTTCCTGAGAAATTTCATGGACTTGTAGATATTGAGATGCGTTACCGACAAAGATATCTTGATATGATAATGAACCCAGAGGTTAGAAATGATTTTAAAAAGAGATCGAAAATCATCTCACTAATTAGACATTTTTTTGAAGAAAAAGGCTTTATGGAAGTCGAAACTCCTATGATGCACCCAATTGCTGGTGGAGCAAATGCAAAACCATTTGTAACTTATCATAATGCACTTGATGTGAATAGATATCTTAGAATAGCACCAGAACTTTATTTAAAACGACTAATTGTTGGTGGAATGGAAGCTGTTTTTGAAATAAATAGAAATTTTAGAAACGAGGGAATGGATTTAACACATAATCCGGAATTTACATCTATTGAGTTTTACTGGGCGTGGCATAATTACAATGAAGTTATGAATCTAACAGAAGAGCTTTTCAAGATGTTATTAAAAGGGCTTAATTTACCTGAAATTTTAGAATATGATGATAAAAAGATTGATTTTTCAAAACCGTTTACAAGAGTTAAATATTTAGATGCTCTTGTTGAGATAGGTGGACTTTCACAAGATGTCATAAATGATAAAGATAAAATTTTAGAAAAACTAAAAAAAGATGGCTTTGAAGCAAATGAAAATTTAGATCTTGGGCATTTACAAGCTGAGCTTTTTGATAATTATGTGGAGGAAAAACTTATAAACCCAACTTTTATAGTTGATTTTCCAATTTCAATAAGCCCTCTTTCAAGAAGAAGTGATGAAAATCCAAATATTGCTGAAAGATTTGAGCTGTTTATTGCAGGAAATGAACTAGCAAACGCATTTAATGAATTAAATGATCCACTTGATCAATATGAAAGATTTAAAGCACAAATTGAGGCAAAAAATGCAGGAGATGATGAAGCTCATGAGATGGATGAAGACTATGTAAAAGCTCTTGGCTATGCCATGCCACCAACTGTTGGTTGGGGACTTGGGATCGATAGACTTGCAATGCTTTTAACTAATAAAAAATCAATTAGAGATGTTATTTTATTTCCAGCTATGAGACCATTAAAAACAATACAAATAGATGAAGATAAGGAGTAAAAATGAGTTTAGAAAATTACGATAAAGAAATTTTTGATTTAACAAACAAGGAATTAAAAAGACAGTGTGACTACTTGGAAATGATTGCAAGTGAAAATTTTACCTATCCTGATGTTATGGAAGTTATGGGATCAATTTTAACAAATAAATATGCCGAAGGATATCCACATAAAAGATATTACGGAGGTTGCGAGTTTGTAGATGGAATCGAAGAAATTGCCATTGAAAGATGTAAAAAACTTTTTAACTGCAAATTTGCAAATGTTCAACCAAATTCAGGAAGTCAAGCTAATCAAGGTGTTTATGGGGCACTTTTAAAACCAGGCGATAGAATTTTAGGTATGGATCTAAGCCATGGTGGACACTTAACTCACGGTGCAAAGGTAAATGCTAGTGGCAAAAACTATGATAGCTTTTTTTATGGAGTTGAGCTAGATGGAAGAATAAACTATGATAAGGTATTAGAAATTGCTAAAGTAGTTCAACCAAAACTTATAGTTTGTGGTGCGAGTGCATATGCAAGAGAGATAGATTTTGCCAAATTTAGAGAAATAGCTGATGCTGTTGGAGCCTATCTTTTTGCTGATGTTGCACACATCGCAGGTTTAGTTGTAGCAGGTGAACACCCAAGTCCATTTCCACACTGCCATGTTGTTAGTTCTACAACCCACAAAACATTAAGAGGCCCAAGAGGTGGAATTATAATGACAAATGATGAGGAAATTGCTAAAAAAATAAACTCAAGCATATTTCCTGGTATTCAAGGTGGGCCTTTAATGCATGTAATTGCGGCAAAAGCAGTTGGATTTAAACATAATTTAAGCCCTGAATGGAAAATTTATGCAAAACAAGTTAAAGCAAATGCCAAAAAACTTGGTGAAGTTTTGATAAAAAGAGGATATGACCTAGTAAGTGGTGGAACTGACAATCATCTTGTTCTAATGGATTTGTCAAATAAGGAATATAGTGGAAAAGATGCATCAGCTGCACTAGAAGATGCTGGCATAACAACAAATAAAAACACAGTTCCTGGAGAAAAAAGAAGTCCTTTTGTAACAAGTGGTGTAAGAATTGGAAGCCCAGCACTAACTGCAAGAGGTATGAAAGAAGCTGAGTTTGAGTTTATAGCAAATAAAATTGCTGATGTTTTAGATGATATAAACAATAAAGATCTTCATGCTAAAATAAAAGAAGAGGTAAAAGTACTAGCGCATAAATTTATAATTTATGATAAAGCTATGTTCTAGGAGAAAAAATGAGTGATGATAGATTTAGTATAGATGATAATATTGTCTTAGACCCTAAAACTGCAAAAACAAATAATATTAAAAAAATTTTAACTGGCATTGCTATTTTAGTAGTGCTTTTTTTAATAGTTTTAATAATTATGAAATTTATAAATAGTGGAAACATGGAAGAGCCAAAACCGCTTGTTATGCCAAGCGAAGAGACAATATTTAAGCCTAAAGCTAAAAAACCGAGTCAGCCAATAAGAGAAATTGATGAAGCTTCGAGCAAAAATGTGGAAACTAAAAAATTAGAGCCGCAAATTGTTGAAATTAGACCAATTAGAATAGAAGAGGCTCCAAAGTCAAGAGAGAAAATTGAGCATACTATAGCAACAGAAACAAAAGATGAAGCTAAACAAACTATAGTAAAAAGCAGCCCAAAGGAAGAAATAAAACAAGAGCCAAAAGCTGAAACAACTAAATCAAAACAAGAAGTTGTAGTTGTAACATCTAAAAAAGCGACTCCAAAACAAGAGCCTAAAAAAGATATAAAAGAAGAAAAAGTTAAAAAAGAAACTCCAAAAAAAGAGGTTAAAAAGCAAGCTCCTAAAGCCCAAAAGCAAGAGAGCAAAGACCAAACCCCAGCGCAAAGCAATGTCGCACAAACAACTTTACAAAAAGGTAGCTATATACAAGTTTTAGCCACTGCTGACTTTAAGCCAGATGCCGATTACATAAAAAAATTAAAGAGTAAGGGATACACATATACTCTTTATAAAACCACAGTAAAAGGCAAAGAATATATTAAAGTTTTAGTAGGTCCTTTTAATGAGGCAAAACTTAACAGTGAAATGTCAAATATAAGAGCAACTATAAACAAAGATGCTTTTGTCTTTAGAGTAAAATAATGAAAAAATTTGCAGTCTTTGGCGATCCAATCTTTCATTCAATATCGCCAAGACTTCACAATCTCGCCATAAAAGAGCTAAATTTAGATGCCTTTTATGGCAGAGTTTGTTTAAAAAATGGAAATTTATTAAAAGAAACTTTTTTAAATTTAGACTTAAACGGTGCAAACATAACAATTCCACACAAACAAACAGCACTTCAAATTTGTGATAAAATAGATATAAATGCTCAAAAAATAGGCTCTTTAAATACAATAGTAAAAAATAAAGATAAGATTTTTGGCTATAACACAGATGCACCTGGTTTTTTAAAAGCTATCAATGAATTTAAAGATATCAAATCAGTTTTAATAATTGGAGCAGGAGGCACAGCAAAAGCTTTAGCAAACGCCTTATCAAATTTGGATTTAGAAATAGTAAATAGAAGCGATAAATCTTTAGACTTTAAAGAATTTAATTTTTTTACTTATCAAAATTTTAAACCAAGAAAATTTGATTTAGTCATAAACTCAACCTCAGCTGGATTAAAAGATGATACTTTGCCACTTCCAGAAGAAATTTTAAAAGATTGCTTTTCTAAATATGCTTTTGATGTTATATATGGTAGAAAAACACCTTTTTTAAACTTAGCTAGCAAATTAAACCTCAAGCATAAAGATGGGCTTGATATGCTTATTTATCAAGCAGTTTTAGCGCTAAATTTATTTTTTAATAATAAGCTTGATGAGAAAAAAATAGAACTTTATATGAGAAAGGCTGCAAATCTAAATTAATCTATTTAAATTTGCAAGCCAAAATTAAGACTTCAACCTATTGAAGTCTTTTCATTTCCTTACATCCTGGATCATAACCGCCAAAGCAAGCTCTTTGATAAATATCTAAAGCTTTTACTTTATCAACTGCTGATCCCTCGCCTTTTTCAAACATCTTACCAAGTTTCATGCAAGTTGGAATATCTTGAAATCTTACGCAAGTATAATCATACGCTAAAAGTGCATTCACAAAATTGGCATTATGATAATATCCATCAGCTACTGAAATACACTGCTCTAGGCTTAATTGATTTAGCCTATTGTAGATATTGGCTGCTTGACTTGAGTTTGCAGGTGAGTTCACAACTACAACATCTTTTTGTGCTGCTGGAATCACCACACCGCCACCATTAGATGGGGTGCTTGCAACCGGAGTCTTTGGAGTAGTATGGGAGCAACCAGCCAAAATTAAAGCAGTAAATATAGCCAAACTACTTAAAATTTTATTTCTCATTTTTATTATAACCTTCCTTTAATATAGTAAGTTTCCTTACCGCTAACCTTTTCTAAATTCATCTTATATTTATCTGACCATTCAAATATAATATCTCTTACAACTTTTCTTTCTCTCTCACTATCAGGCTCATTTTTAATTTTAAAATATGGGTTTGAATTTGACATAGCTATATAAGCACCATAAATTTTAAGTTTATCATTTAAATTGATAATATCATCAAGTTCACTTTGATTAAAATCACATTTTGATAATATACCTCTTAACTGCCCCAAAGTAGAGTCATTTAAAACATAACCCAAACTTACTAAAATTCCTTCTTCGTTCATACTAAATCCTTTTATTTAAAATTGTTTTTTATCAGATTGGGAGATTAAAACTCCCTCAATGATTTTTTTAATATCACCATCTAATACCGCATCAACATTTGAATAACTTAAATTTGATCTATTATCTTTAACTTGTTGATATGGAAACAGTACATAACTTCTTACTTGATATCCCCATCCAATTTCACTTTTATCAACATTATTGTGTGCTTCATTTTGCTTTTGAAACTCTAACTCATAAAGTCTTGATTTAAGCATCTTCATTGCGGTTGCTTTGTTTTTGTGTTGGCTTCTATCATTTTGACACTGCACAACAATGCCAGTTTCATAATGAGTTATTCTAACTGCACTTTCTGTTTTATTTACATGCTGACCACCTGCCCCACTTGCTCTATAAACATCTATTCTTATATCTTTTTCTTCTATTTCTATATTTATATCATCATCAAGCTCAGGGCTTACCATAACGCTTGTAAAGCTTGTGTGACGTCTTCCAGCACTATCAAATGGACTTACTCTAACAAGTCTGTGGATGCCATTTTCAGCTTTTAAATATCCATAAGCATTTTCACCTTTTACTATAAAGCTTACATCTTTTAATCCAGCCTCATCGCCTTCTTGAAAATCCAAAACATCAACTTTATAATTTTCTCTTTCGCAAAATCTCAAATACATTCTATATAACATACTTGCCCAGTCATTGCTCTCTGTTCCACCAGCTCCTGGATGAATTGTAACAATTGCATTTTTAGAGTCATTTTCGCTACTTAAAAGCATTGAAATCTCTAAATTAGTAATTTTTTCTTCCAATTCATCAGCGTCTTCAAAAAGACTTTCTAAAAGATCACTATCGTTTTCATCACTTGCTAACTTAAACATATCAAATGCATCTTCAACTGCTTGTTTTGCTGATTTAAATTTAGCCAACATAGATGAAATTTGGGTTTTTTCTTTATTGATTTTAGCTGCATTTACTGCATCACCCCAAAAACTAGGATCTGTTTGCTCCGCTACTATACTATCAACTCTTTTTTGCAATAAATCTGGTTTTATTATAAGGCTTATATTATCAACTTTGGTTTTTAGTTTTTTTAATAATTCACCGTATTCGTAACTATCCAATGCTTTCCTTTAATTTCTGCTCTTCTAAAACTTTTTGTGCTTCTTTTGCTTTTTCGGCCAATAAATAATCATCTTCTTTTAAAATTTCTCTTTGTTTTTGATATTTATAGCCTATTTTCATGACAAAATATCCAGCAATTGCTGCAATAAATGATGCTATAAGTATAGCAAATTTTTCAGCATAATGGAATATATTACTATCATGATAAGCAATTGAACAGATAAATAAACTCATACTTGCACCAATTCCTGTTAAAACACAAAGTCCAAAAAACTGCATTAAATTCGCACCAGATGGAAGTTTTGAAACTCCAAATTTTATAATAACATAAGAAAATCCATAAATTCCCAAAGGTTTTGCTATAACAAGCCCTACAATAATTCCTAAGGAAACAGGATGAATTAAATGACTAAAAGCATCTGAAGTTAGTGGAATACCAGCATTGACAAAAGCAAATAATGGCATTACAAAATAAGTTATAAATCCGCCTAATTTATTTTCAATATCTCTAAGCATAGAGTACCCATGAATTGGCTTTAGTGGAATGAAAATGGCAGCTATTATTCCAGCTATTGTAGTGTGAACGCCTGATTGTAAAAACGCTGTCCAAAGCAAAAGCCCAGTTACAATATAAAAAAACTTTTTATTTACCTTAAGCAAATTTAAAATAATTAAAACTCCAATTAAAACTCCAGCCATTATAAGGGCATAATTAGAAAGTTCACTTGTATAAAAAATAGCGATTATAACAACAGCACAAATATCATCAATGATTGCTAAAAGAAGTAGAAAAATTCTTAAGGATGGTGGTACTTTTGAACCAAGCAATAGCAACACTCCAACAGCAAAAGCAGTATCGCTAACAGTAGGTATCGCCCAACCACGCATAGCAAAACTATCACCATAAGTAAAGGCTGCAAAAACAAGTGCAGGAACTATAACACCACCAAGGCCTCCAACTAATGGAAGTGCAACTCTATCAGGAGAACTTAACTCACCAACTAGTATCTCTCTTTTAACTTCAAGTCCAATATAAAAGAAAAAAAGCGACATCAAACCATCATTCACCCATAAAATGATTGGCTTAACTATTTTAAAATCTTCTACCATAATTCCGGCTTTTAATCTTAAAAAGTCATTATAAAATTCAGTTAAAATTGTATTTTGACAAACAAGAGCTAAAAATGTAGCCATAATTATCAAAATTCCACCAATTGATTCGTGTTTTAAAAACCTCCCTAGTCTTTCCACCTACGCCCTTTCTCACACTATTTGTATGACATAAATTTAGTATTATATTTTATCTAAAAATCTTTAAATCTAGCATAGATTAAGAGTAATTTAGAAAATTTAAGTTATAATTGCGAAAATTTTACACTAAATAGGAAAGTTTTATTATGAAAATAGCTAGCACAATTAGCGGATTAAAAGAGAATTTGAAAGAATTTAATGGAACAATTGGATATGTCCCTACAATGGGAGCCTTACATAGGGGTCATCTAAGTTTAATAGAGAACTCAAAAAAAGATAATGATTTTACAGTTGTTTCAGTTTTTGTAAACCCAACTCAATTTTTACCAGGTGAGGACTTTGAAAAATATCCTAAAAATCAAGAAGCAGATACAAGAATATGCGAAGTTGCTGGGGTTGATTTATTATTTTTACCAAGCGTGGATGAAATTTATAAAAAAAGTGAAACAACTATAAAAGCAAATGAAAAATTAAACTCCATTTTAGAAGGTTCTTTTAGACCAGGACACTTTGATGGTGTATGTAGAGTTTTAAATAAATTTTTTAATCTTATAAAACCAAATAATGCATATTTTGGGAAAAAAGATGCTCAACAAATCGCGGTTGTAAAAAATATGGTTGATTCATTTTTTTTAGATGTTAAAATAAATCCTTGTGAAATAGTTAGAGAAGCCGATGGTTTAGCGCTTAGCTCAAGAAATACCTACCTAAATGAAGAGCAAAAACTAGATGCTTTAAAACTATCTAGATCACTTTTGAAAGCTTCAAATTTAGTAAAAAAAGGTGAGACCGAATCAAAACAAATTATTGCCTCCATAAAAGAAACGCTTGAGCCATTAAAAGTTGATTATGTGGCAATTGTAGATAGAAACTTTAACGAAATAGAAAAAATTGAACTAGGAAATACAATAATTTTAATAGCAGCATTTGTTGATAAAACAAGATTAATCGATAACATTTGGATTTAAAATGCCAAAACTTTATCTTTGCTCTTTGGGCTGTAATAAAAATTTAGTCGATAGTGAAATAATGCTTGGAAGATTACAAAACTATGAAGTTGTAAATTCTCCTGATGACGCTGATGTTATGATAGTAAATACATGTGGGTTTATAACTTCTGCAAAAGAAGAAAGCATAAAAACAATCTTAGAATTAGCAAACTACAAAAAAGAAAACTCGGTTTTAGTAGTAACTGGGTGTTTGATGCAGCGCTATAAAGATGAACTTATGCGAGAACTTCCAGAAGTTGATATTTTTAGTGGAGTTGGAGACTATGATAAAATAGATGAGATGATTTTAAAAAAACAAAATTTATTTAGTCCAAAAACTTATCTGCAAAAAAATGAAAAAAGAGTTATAACTGGCTCAAACTATCATGCTTATATTAAAATTTCAGAAGGTTGTAATCAAAAATGTAGTTTTTGTGCGATTCCAACTTTTAAGGGAAAGCTAAAAAGTAGAGATTTAAAAGACATTGTCAAAGAGGTAAAAAGCCTAGTTGGGCAAGGCTTTTATGATTTTAGTTTTATCTCACAAGATAGCTCAAGTTATTTAAGAGATTTTGGTATAAAAGATGGGCTCATAAGTTTAATTAACGAAATTGAAAAAATTGATGGTGTTAAATTTGCTAGAATTTTATACCTTTATCCTGCTACAACTTCAGTAAATTTAATTCAAAAAATAATTGATTCAAAAGTATTTTTAAACTATTTTGATATGCCTTTACAACATATCAGTCAAAAAATGTTAAAACTTATGAAACGCCCAAATGGCAATGAATTTAAACTTTTAGAAATGATGAGAAAAGCACCAAATTCATTTTTAAGAAGTGGGTTTATCGTGGGACATCCAGGAGAAAGCCAGGAAGATTTTAACGAGCTTTGCAATTTTTTAAAAGAATTTAATTTTGATAGAATTAGTGTTTTTGCCTACTCAAAAGAAGAAGATACCGCATCGTTTGAAATGGAGCAAATTTCTTCAAAAGTAGTTACAAAAAGATTAAATTTAATAGAAAAAATAACTTTAAACTCGCTTAAAAATAGCCTTCAAAAAGAAGTAGGAAAAACAATACTTTGTGAAATTAATGGTATTAGCAGTGAAGGTGAAATGTTTTATGGTGCAAAAAATGTAATTTGGGATAAAGATATCGATGGAGAGATTTTAATAAATGATAGTGAAGTTAAAAATCTTGAAATTGGCAAAGTCTATAAGTGTCTTATAACTTCAATTGCTGGCGATAAGTTAGTTGGAGAAATTATTGCTTGACCAAAATGCTTTAAATTTATTAAAAGGTAAAAGCTCGATTTTAGCATTTTCTCACGGAGTTGATAGCACAGCTTTATTTTATCTTTTGGTTAATCAAAATATTGATTTTGATTTGGCATTTGTAAACTACAACACAAGAAAAGAAAGTATTTTAGAAGAAAACGAAGCTATAAATTTAGCAAAAAAATTTAATAAAAAAATATTTGTTAAAAAAGTAAATTTAAATCTTGAAAAAAGTTCAAATTTTGAAAAAATAGCAAGAGATTTAAGATATGAATTTTTTGATGAAATTTTTTCTAAATTTGACTATAAATTTCTAATTACAGCTCATAATTTAAATGATCTTTTCGAATGGTTTTTAATGAGAATTTCAAAAGGTGCCGGACTTTGCAATGCCCTTGGAATGAGTATTTATGATAAAAAAGAAAATTTAAACATAATAAGACCTTTATTATATACCTCAAGAGATGAAATACTAAATTTCTTAAATGAAAATCATCTAAAATATTTTATAGATAGCTCAAATAAAAACACTAAATTTCAAAGAAATTTTATGAGAGAAAATTTTAGCAATGAGTTTGTAAGACTTTATAAAAAAGGTCTAGAAAACAGCTTAAAATTTATGCAAAAAGATAAAGAAATTTTACAAGATGGCTTAATATATGAAAATTTAGAGTTTTTTATTATAAAAAACCAACTAAATTCCATAAATTTATTAGATAAAATTTTGAAAAAATTTGGTATCGTGATGAGCCAAAAACAAAGAGATGAAGCAATAAAAGATACCGTTATAAGTGGCAAAATAACAATTTCTTATAAAGATGATAAAATCTATATAGCGCCATATAAAAAAGAAATTATGACTAAGAAATTTAAAGAAATTTGCAGAGTAAAAAAAGTCCCTAAATTAATTAGAGGCTATATTTTTACTCATCAAAATTTACTTAAATATTTTTAAAAGTTTTCTTTTATATTTATTTTGTTTGCAAAGTCTATTATATCTTCCATTCCAACTTCTGTTTTTATGAAAACCTTGGTGAAAATATAATACCCAATCTCAGGTCCTACACTTCCGTAAACCATAATTTTTTCTATAAAATCATCATGTTTTTCATAGAATTCTTTTAAATAATCTTCAATAGCTGCACAAAAAATTTCATCACTATTTATATCTAAATCCAAATTTTCTAAAATCATTTTTTCATAACTTTTTTCTAAAGATATCATTTTTGCATCAATTACTTTATCTTTATTAGCAACCATTATTGCAAGAGTTTGATGAAATTTTATTAAAAATAGATTAACGCCATCTAGCTTGTAATTTTTATATAAAAAATAAAGCACTTTAAAAGGACTTATATATTCAAATTCATTTGCTTCTATGTTTTCTTTATATCTTTGAAATTTGTCTTCATCTAAAATAGCTATTATATTTTTATCTATTTTTTGTGTAAGTTTATCTTTTAGATCATCGCTATTTTCCATAACTAAGGAGTGTTTTAAAGATCCATCTATCACGGAAACATAACTTTTTTTATCTTTTTTAGCATCTTTTAAATACTCATTTACACTTTTAAACAAGTCACCATCTTTTGGTCTTATTGTGTTAAAATATTCTTTTAATATCACTTTTTGTGAGTTAAGATTTCTAAATTTAATCTTACATGAACCATCATCAAAAAAAATAGTATAAAAATTTCTCAAATTTCGTTTTAAAAAAGCCATTATGATTTCCTTAATATATAATTGTCCGCAATTTTATCAAATTTTTAATAAAATAAACTGAAAATTTAAATTTTGTGTTTTTTTTATAACAATTTACTTAATAAAAATTTAACATTCGTGTGATAAAATTAATTTTATTATTTTTTCTTAGGAGCATGTAAATGGAAAGAAGAAATTTCCTAAAAGGAACTGGATTAGTTTTTTTAGCAGGAAGTATTGGTTTTAGTCCAAATCTTTTTGCAAAAATGAATATGGGTGAAGTTGATTTTAGAGAGGTAAAACCCGAGGAGGCCACTATTTTACAAGATGGAGATGGTAAAGAGTTTTGCGTAGTTTGTGGTATGAGTTTAATTAAGTTTTATAAAACTTCTCACGCAAGCGATTATGATGTAAATGGTAAAGATGAAACTCATCAATACTGCTCAATTCACTGCATGTTTGAAGAGGCAATGAGCGAAAAAGTGGAAATTAAAAATCCAAAAGTAGTTGATGCTAAAACTTTAAAATTTATAGATTCAAAAAATGCTTTTTATGTTTATGGCTCAAATAAACCAGCAACAATGGCAACTGTAAGTTCATACGCATTTGCAAGCCAAGATGATGCGAAAGAATTTAAAAATAACTTTGGTGGAGAAATTTTAAGCTTTAGCGAAGTTTCAAAAAAAGTTGAAGAAAGCTTGGCTGATGATATAGCTTTAATTGACAAAAGACAAAAAATGGCAGCATTAAAAGGTGAAGAAATCTACAAAGCAAGTTGTGCGGATATAAAAGAAACATTTAGCACATCAGGAAGAGCAAAAGCTTATCTAATCAAAAACAAACCTTGCGGCGATTTAAATCTACAAGAACTTTCCCAAGTTGCACATTATCTAAAAAGAAGATAATTTTAGGGCATAATCGCCCTAAAATTTTATTTTTAAATTTATTTTTTAAACTCCACCAGTTTACAATCATCTTCTTTTAAGTCTTTTTTGGCTTTTTCCATCCATTTGAACAAGATTTAAACCACCAACAAAAACACCTATTTTCATATATTGTCTAACAAAATAGTTTCTTCCCGCTTTGAATAAAAGCTTTAATTCATTAAACCCAAATTCGCTTTCAGTTAAAATAGTGTGTTATCCCAACATCCAAATAAACAAACTCTTTATGTTTTAATCTAGCTATTAAAGTTGTTCAAATGAGTACTTCTAACAAGAGTTATGCCAAAATTTAAGGAGTATATCTATATAAATAAAGTCCAGATTTTTTTGCGGATTATTAAACTCTTTAACCAACGCAGTTTTTTCTGCACTTACATTTACCATTTTCTTATCAATACACAACCGTTTAATAAAAAAGACTAAAACATATAATTAAATGCCTAACTATATAATTTAAATATTTTAAAATTCTACTTTAAAAGTTTTAAAATTTGTCTTGAAATTTTAGCTAAATTTGCTTTTGCAATTTCTTTTTTCATGGCCTCTTCAAGGCTAATTGGTGAGTCTAAAATACAAAATGCCCCATTAAAAAGCTCATCATCAAAACCATCATCAACCGCACCACCCAAAGCCACTACTTTTTTGGAATGCTTTTTGGCTAGTTTTGCCACCTCGCTAGGAACTTTACCCATGGAGCTTTGAGCATCTAGTTTTCCCTCGCCAGTTATGATTAAATCAGCATTTTTTATCTTTTCTTCTAAATTAATAATTTTTGAAATTATTTCAAATCCTCTTAAAAGTTTAGCATTTAAAAAACTCATAAATCCAAACCCAAGCCCACCAGCTGCCCCACTTCCAGAAATACTAGAATTATCAATGCCCATAAATTTATAAACTACTTTACTAAAATTTATAAGACCTAAGTCAAGATTTTTTATCATATCATTACTAGCGCCTTTTTGCGCGGCATATACATAAGCGGCCCCATTCTTACCATATAGGGGATTATTTACATCGCAAGCTATTTTAAATTTGCACTCTTTTAGTTCTTTTAAGGTATTTTTATCTGAAATTTTAGAAATTTTTATTAAATTTTGACCATTTGCTTTTATTAAATTATCATTTTTATCAAAAAAGCTAAATCCCAAAGCTTCAAGCATTCCAGTTCCTGCATCATTCGTTGCGCTTCCACCAATTCCTATGATAAAATTTCTTCTGCCTTTTAAAATAGCGTCTTTTATCATAATTCCAAGTCCATAAGTCGAAGTGATGTATGGATTTCGCTCATCTTTTTTTAATAAATTTAATCCAGAGCTTTGAGACATTTCTAAAATCGCTAAATCATCTTTATGAGCATAATTTGCCTTTATTTGTCTAAAAAGCGGATCAAAAGTTAAAATTTCATCAAAATTTGCTCCAAGAAAATTTGCGATAGTATCTAAACTACCCTCACCTCCATCAGCAATTCCAATCACAGTAACCTCATCACAAAGGCTAAAAATACCGCTTTTTACAGCATTTCCAGCCTCAATAGAAGTTAAACTACCCTTAAAAGAGTCAATTGCCACTAAAACTTTCATAGCAAGATTATTGACAATATAAACACGCTTATCATCCCTACAACTGAGATTATGAGCGTCATTAATGTTTGAGTCTTATAGCCAAGTTCAGCTGACAATCCACTAAAATTTGTTACAACCCAAAAATAACTATCATTTGCATGAGATACGCACATTGCACCACAACCTATCGCCATAACACAAAGTGCTGCAGCAAGTGAAGTGTTAAGCCCTAAAACTGCCATTAAAGAGTTTGGATCTGCGTAAGCTCCCAAAATAGAAGCGGTTGTTACAATGGCAACTGTTGATGAACCTTGAGCTGTTTTTAAAACAGCTGCAATAATAAATGGAAAAAATATGCCAACACTTGAAACAACGCTAGCATTTTCTTTCATAAAACTCACAAAACCCGCCTCAGTGATAACTTTGCCTAAAACACCACCTGCAGCAGTTATAAAAATAATCGGACCAACAACTTTTAATGAACTTTCACAAAGTTCATAAAACTCACCCAATCTCTTTGAATTATAAAGCTGATAAATTCCAAATAACACACCAATACTTAAAGCAATTATTGGAGCCCCTAAAAATGTGCACAAATTTCCAAAAAAACCACCAAATTTTAAAATAGAGCTGATTGAGCCAAGCGCCATAAAAATAATTGGAGCTAAAATTGGCATAATGGCATTAAAACCACACGGAAGAGTTCCAAACTCAGCCTTTAACTCATCATAAGTTTTAAAAATTTCATCTTTTTCATTTTTAGAAATCTCTTTTTTATCCATAAATTTAGAAATAAAACAAAGAGAGATTAAAATTGGAATACTTATAATAACTCCAAGCATAATCACTAAAAAAAGATTTTCTCCAACGCCCAAAGCTCCAGCTGCTGCAATTGGTCCTGGGGTTGGAGGAATTAAATTGTGTGATATAAAAAGTCCTCCACTCAGCGAAACTGCCATTGCCATAGGATTTGCTGATGATATTTTTTGAGCAAGAGCTTTTCTAATTGGATTTAAAACAACATATCCACTATCGCAAAATACTGGAATTCCTACAACCCAACCCATTACCATCATTGCTAAATTCGGTCTTTTTTCACCAACAGCACTTACAACCATATCAGCTAGCTTAAGTGCGGCTCCAGTTTTTTCCAAAATAGCTCCAATTAATGCGCCTAAAATGATGACTATTCCAATATTTTTAAAAATGGAGCTAAAACCTTCTCCAATAATTGTAGGAATTTTTACAAGTGGAATTCCTACGACAATTGCCAAAAGCAAAGAAACACTCATTAAAGATAAAAATGCGTGAATTTTTAATTTTGCTATCATAAAAATAACTAAAACAATGGCTATAACTAAAGCCACAATAAGCCAAATTCCACCCATAACAAGCCTCCTTAAAGCTTAGTTTTCATAAAACGCAATACCCAACATTACCTTATCAACATGTTTATTATGATCAATCAAGCTTTCACCATATCCATTAAAATACTGCACAAATCCGTGAAGTTCTTTAAAAAATGGAAGTGGGAAATAATAATTTAATTCTATCGCTCCACGATTTTCCTTATCAAATCTTAAATTGTTTCTCCATAGAGCCGTTAAGTGATGATTTCCAATATCATAGTTAAATTTAATATCTCCGTAACCTAAATACTGTCTTATATCATCATTGGTTTTATCAAAGTTAAATGAGTGCCAAACTCTTGGAGTTATGCGTAAATTTCCTAAATTAAAGCTAGTCTGTGCAAAAACTCTATTCCAAGATCTTGAAATTTCTCCCGCTTCACCGTTTGATTGATGGTTAAATCCGACTCTAAAATAATCAAGTCCTAAAAAATCAGTTGGTATAGTTACAAAAATTTCAGGCTCATAATCAGTTGTTCTAAATGGAGATGAATCTTGTGAAATTTGCCAAAAAGATTTTTGAGTATAAGCCACGCTCCAAGTTTCATCAAGACCTAAAATATCATCAAAAATTGGTTTTTGAAAACTTATTTGAAACTTAGCTTCACCTTTTTTCCTATCTGGTTTTTTACTAAAATCATACGCATAGCCTATATAAGTTGGCTCATACATATAAAGCCATTGAGGATTTTCTTCATTTGCCTTTGGATATAAGGATTTTGATTTTTGTGAGATTTTGGGCTTAATTTCTTCATTATCCAAAGTAGTTTTTGAATTATCTAGGTTTTGAGAATTCAAATCTACATAAGTAAACTTTACCTCATCTTGTGATTTATTTAAAGTATTAATATTTTCTTTAACCACTTCTTTTTGTAAAATTTCATTTTTTCTTTTTGAAAACTCAGCAAGCTTTTTATACTCAAGCATTGCATTTTTATAATCACCTTTTTGTTCAAATTCCATAGCTTTTTCAAGTGATTTTTGATACACTTCATCACTAAAATTATTTGCCAAAGACAAAGTTGCTATTAGTGATAAATAGACTATTTTTTTCATAAAGTTCCTTTTTTTATTGCTTTTTCATATTCATCAAAGTAGTTCAAATTTAAAAACTCTTTTTCATCATCAAAAAAAACGCTTTTAAATTTGGACTTTTGAAATAAAGCTTTTATTTTATGAATATTTTTTTCATATAAAGACAAGGCTAAATCACTCAAATTTGAATTATAAAATCCGCACAGGCTATGAATATGCTCTTTATCTTTTGCAACGCAAATTTCATTTTTACCTAAATTTTCATAAAGTAAATTTATAGTTTCAAATTTGACAAAAGGCATATCAACAGCTATTATAAAAACATTTTGATTTTTAAAATTTGATAGAACTGAATAAAGTCCGCCCATTGGCGAAAAATCATCAAAAGTATCTTTTATAAATTTAAATTCACCGCTAAATTTATCAAATTTAGAACTTACAAAAACATTTTTAAAAATTTTACTAAATTTAAAAACTTGAAAATGCGTTAAAGTATGAAAGTTTTCAAATGGCAAAAGTGATTTGTCTCTTCCCATTCTAGAACTTTTTCCACCAGCTAAAACAACGCAATTTTCATACATTTTAAATCTTTATAAATCTCTTGGATCAGCAATTTTTCCAGCTATAGCTGAAGCTGCTGCAACAGCTGAGTTTGCAAGATAAACCTCACTACTTCTATCACCCATTCTTCCAACAAAATTTCTATTTGTTGTAGAGATGCATCTTTCTCCTGCTCCTAAAATTCCCATATATCCACCAAGACAAGCCCCACAGGTTGGATTACTTACAACTGCACCAGCTTCTATAAAAATATCAATAAGTCCCTCTTTTTGTGCTTGCAAGGCTATTTTTTGTGTAGCTGGTGTTATTATAAGACGAGTTTTACGAGCTACTTTTTTACCTTTTAAAATACTTGCTGCAATTCTTAAGTCACTCAATCTTCCATTTGTGCAACTTCCTATAAAAGCTTGATCAATTGCGATATCATCTTTTACTGCTTCTCTTACACTTTTTCCATTACTTGGCAAAAACGGATACGCTATTACAGGATCTAGATTTGAGGTATCTATTTCTATAACTTTTGTATAATTTGTTCCATCGTCTGAGTAAAAATACTTTGGCTCATCTCTTAAATTCTTATCTTTTAAAAAATCTTTTGTTATTTCATCAACTGCAATTATGCCACTTTTTCCGCCTGCTTCTATGGCCATATTACAAAGACTAAATCTTGAATCCATATCCAAATACCCAATGCTCTCACCTGTAAATTCTAAAGCTTTATAAAGTGCTCCATCAACGCCAATTTGCCTAATTACTTCTAAAATTAAATCTTTTCCATAAACATGTTGTGCAGGTTTTTTCTTAAAAACAATCTTTATTGTTTCAGGTACTTTAAACCAATTTTTTCCAGTTATCATTGCATATGCTAAATCAGTACTTCCCATACCTGTTGCAAAAGCCCCTAAAGCTCCGTGAGTACAAGTGTGAGAATCAGCCCCTATTATCACATCTCCTGGAATAACAAGTCCTTTTTCAGGCAAAAGTGCGTGTTCGATTCCTAAGTCTTTTTCATCAAAATAGTTTTTTAAGTTATGTTCATATGCAAACTCTCTTGAAATTTTTGCTTGATTTGCACTTAAAATATCTTTGGCTGGGATGTAGTGATCCATAACAATGGCAAAATCATCTGGGTTCGCAAGGCTTTTTGCACCGCTTTCTTTAAAAGCCTTTATGGAAATTGGCGTTGTTATATCATTTCCTATAACCATATCAATCTTGCTATCTATTATTTGCCCAGCTTTTACCTCATATCCTACATGATCGCTGAAAATTTTTTCAGTAATTGTTTGTTTCATTAAATCCCTTTTTGTTATTTTTTTATTTAAACTAAAAGATTTTATCTAAATTTTGCTAAAATTAGAGTTATGAAGTATAAAATATTAATGCAAATTGCGGATTTTTTAAAAAAATTTGAAAAAATAAACAGTATAAAAAGAGTTGGCGATAGAGTTGTTTTAATAGAATTCGATAAACAAAACACTATCTTTTTTGATATGGATAAGCAAAACTCAGCTATTTATAAAAGCGATGATTATAAGAATTTAAAAAGCTATAAAGCACCTTTTGATGTAATTTTAAGTAAAAGATTTAATGCGTCAAATTTAATAAATTTAGAAGTTTTAGAAAATAATAGAATACTTTTTATAAAAGCAAAAAAAAGTGGAAGCTACAAAGAGATAGTTTCAAATTTATATTTTGAATTTACAGGGAGATTTACAAATATCATAATAACAGATGAAAATGATAACATATTAGAAGCTTTAAGCCACTATGAAAATACAAATAGAAGCATAAAACCTGGAAAAACTTTGAAACACTTAAGCCAAATCGCAATAAAAGAAAAGCCAAGCCAAATAATTGTAAATTTTGATGAGTTTTTAAAAAGCGAATTTGAAAAAATAAACTCAAAAAAGCTTTTTGATATAAAAAATTCAAAAATAGCTGTTCTAAATAAAAAAATAGATAGCTTGACTAAAAATTTAACTGAGCTAGAAAGCCAAGAAAATCTACTTGAAAAATCAATGAAATTAAATAAAAAAGGTGAAATTATAACAGCAAACTTACATCTTTTAAATGATTTTCAAAAAGAGTTTGTTTTAAAAGATTTTAACGGAAATGATGTCTTTTTTAAATGTGAAAAAACTCCAAAGCTTGAAGCAAAAAGACTTTTTGATGAGAGTAAAAAACTAAGGCAAAAAGCTAGTGGAGTTAAATTTGAAAAAGCAAATTTAAATGAAAAAATAGAGTTTTTTCAAAATTTAAAAGAATTAGTTAAAAATGTCTCAAATTTAGATGAAATTGAAGCTCTATTTCCTAAAAAAAGTAAAAAACTTCCTTTAAATAAGGAAAGTGAGATAATAGAAAATTTTTATATAGGTGATTTTAAAATCTCTGTTGGAAAAAACGAAAAAGGAAATATAAGCCTACTTAAAAACTCAAAAAAAGATGATTTTTGGTTTCATCTAAAAGATATCCCATCAGCTCATGTGATAGTTAAAACAAATAAACAAAACTTAAGCGATGAAATAATTAAAATGGCAGCAAAAATTTGTGTTAATTTTAGCGTTAAAAATAGTGGAAATTTTGAAGTTGATTACACAAAAAGAGCAAATGTAAAAGTGGTTGATGGAGCATTTGTAAATTACATAAACTACAAAACAATTACTATTTTAAAGACTTAAATAAGTAAATTTAGATAAAATATGTTTGAAATTTTTATAAAAGGATGCATTATGAAAACTCGCTTAAAAACAGCAGGGATACTTATTTTAGCACTACTTGTGCTTGTTTGGCTGGACTTTTATTTGCTTAACTTTTTAATATTTGCAGGTGTTTTAGCACTATCTTTAAGTGAGGCTTTAAAGCTTTATAAAATAGATGATGAAACTATCATTCCACTTGGCGTTGGACTTTTTGTAATATTTGCAATTTTTTCAGGAAATAGCTTTTCACATGTTTATAAATTTATAGCACTTACTTTACTTGTCGCAAGCTCATTTTTAGCCTATAAAAATAGTGAAAATTTAAACTCTTTAAAAGTACTTATCTATCCGCTAGCTCCAATATTTATAATGTTTAGCATATATCAAGTTTTAGGCATTACTTGCCTTGTTTATCTGATTGTGATAATAGCCTGTGCAGATAGTGGTGCATATTTTATCGGCAAAGCTTTTGGCTCACATGGTTTTTGTCAAACATCACCTAACAAAACACTTGAGGGACTTCTTGGTGGTGTAGTTTGTGCCGTGTTTGTAGGCGGAGCTTATTACGCATTTTTCATGGATGCAGGAACCCTGCCAAATCCTTTAATTTCAACTATTTTTATCGTTGTTGCTGGAATTTTTGGTGATTTGTTTGAAAGCTATCTGAAAAGAAAAGCTGGAGTTAAAGATAGTGGCGATATATTCCCAGGACATGGTGGAATGCTTGATAGAATAGACAGCTACCTTTTTGGCGCTATTGCTATGAGTTTAATTTATATATGGTAGTTTTAGGCTCAACTGGATCAATTGGCGTAAATTCACTTCTTATAGCCAATAAATTTAACATTGAAGTTGAAGCATTAAGCTGCAATAAAAATGTGGATTTGCTAAATTTGCAAATTGCAAAATTCAAACCGAAATTCGTCTGTGTTGGCGATGAGAGTTTAGTTAAATCAGTAAATCACAAAACTGTTTTTGTTGGTGAAAATGGGCTTTTAAAAATGCTTGAAAACTGCAAAAGCAAAAAAGTTATAAACGCCCTTGTTGGTTTTGCTGGACTAAAACCAAGTATTAAAACACAAAATTTAAATAAAACCTTATGCCTTGCAAATAAAGAAAGCTTGGTTGTGGCTGGAAAATTTCTTGATACAAAAAAAATAGTTCCAATTGACAGCGAACATTTTGGACTTAAATTTCTATTAAAAGAGATGAAAATTTATAAAATGATAATCACTGCAAGTGGAGGAGCATTTAGAGATGCCAATTTAAATACGCTTAAAAATGCAACACCAAAAGATGCACTAAAGCATCCAAATTGGAGCATGGGAGCAAAAATAACAATCGATAGTGCAACTATGATGAATAAACTTTTTGAAATAATGGAAGCGTTTCATCTTTATAGAGTTTCAAATTTAGACGCATTCATTGAAAGAACCTCAACAATTCATGCATTAATTGAGTTTATCGATGGCTCAACCACGGCTCATATCTCAAAAACAGATATGAAACTAGCAATTGCAAATGCTATTTTAGATGAGATAGATGAGCCTATTTTAGAGCATTTTGATTTGTTGAGTTTAGAAAAAGGACTTAAATTTGAAAAAATTGATTTAGAAAAATATCCGGTTTTTTCACTAAAAGATGAAGTTATAAAAAACCCTGATTTAGGGGTCATAATAAATGCTGCAAATGAAATTTATGTTAATAAATTTTTAAATAATGAGTGCAAATTTTTAGATATCAAAAAAATAATTTTTGAAAGTTTAGATAAGTTTGCCTCTTTTAGGCCTTTGAATCTAGATGAAATTTTTGAAATGGATAAAAAAGTAAGAGAATTTGCTAAAAAATTAGTATAAAGCCATTATTCAAAGGAGTATAAAATGTGTAAAAACTTTAATAATTTTAACGATTTTAAAGACTTTTTGAAAAATAAAATTAGCTGGAACGGTTGCTTAACTGTTACTCAAATAGCTGAAATGATAAAAGATAAATGTAAAGAAGAATTAAGTCTCGTTATTAAAATTAATGGTAACGATATAAATAAATTTTTAAAAGATATTGGATTTATTGAAAAAGATAAAAATAATAAATGGATAACTACACCAGATGGACAAAAATTCTCTACTAGCGAAAAATGGATAATATCCAACCTTATGAAATCTGATAAATTTCTAAATAAGTTTGATTTTATATGGATCCAATGTTTAATTAAAAATGGCGCTGTAGTAAAATTTTATCTCATAAAAGAAATAAAGAACAAAAAAATATTAGATGCTCTAAAAAACTCTAGAAAAAAAGAATCAAAAGATGTTTTAAGCATATTTATAAGAGATAATTTATTAATTCAAGATACTAAAACAAAGATAACTAGTGATGATTTATATTCTATCTTTATATCTAAATATAAAAAACCTATAAATTTAGAAAATATTAAAACCTTAAGTGAGGATGAAGAATATAACATACTTTTAACAGCTGATTTTATTTTTACATTTATTGATGATAGTGTAGGATTTTCTATAGAACAAACAGAATTTGAAAAACATTCATATTCAGATGATTTTTTTATATTAACAAATGATGATGTTGTTTTTAACTTTTTAAAGAATTCATTAAAAATAAAAGATGATAATCTGTTTAAAAGAGATGCAAAATATAAATTTGTCTTCAATGAGAAAAACTTTATGCTTCTGTGTAGCTCTAAGTTAAATGACAAATTATCAATACGTATGGGGGCAATTAATGAAATTAGAAATGATGAAGAAGATCAAACAATTTATAGGTCAATGTTTAATCTAACAAGCACGGATTCAAACATAACAAAAATTTTAATAATTCAACTTTTGTATAAAATATATTTTATACAACATAAAATAATCAACACTACTTTAAAAAATGAATTTAGCACATTAGATACTGAAAAAATACTTAATATTAGAAAAGAAATTTTAAGATACAAAGCACTTGCTGGAGAAATACAATCTGGAAGAGAAGAAGCTCAAAAAATTTATGATTTAATCGAAAAAAGGCTATTAATCAAGCAAAAAATGGATCTAGCGTATAAAAATCTAAACGAATACTTTGCAATAGTCAATGAAGAAACTAAAATAAAAGAAGAATCTGAAAAAGGAAAAAGAGATAAATTTAACTCTAAAATTACACGAATTGCAGCAACCATTACAATTTTAACACTTATAAGTGTTATAGCTGATATTTTCAACCTTTTTGATAGATTTTTTAAATAAAATCTAAGAACTTAAAATAAAATTCTTATTTTTTTAAATATCAATATTATCATTAAAAAATATAAAGATAAAAATTTATAATTTAATAAAATTTATTGTATCGTTATATTTTTCTTTTTTAAATTGTTTTTAAACTTATGTATAGTAAAATCACAGCCCGCATTTTTTGACAAAAGGAATTTTATGTTATTTAAAGTTGTTTTAACTTTTTTCGTGTCAGTAAGTTTTATTTTTGGAGCAAATTATGATGAACTTTTGCAAAACAAAAATATAAAAATTGGTGTTTCACCAAATATGCCACCTTTTTCTAAATCAACATCTAATGGTTTTGCAGGCTTTGAGATAGAATTTGCTAAAGCTTTGACAAGTAAGGTTTTTCCAAACGGGATGAATATTACATTTATTGGCATAGAGCAATCTGATAGATTAAATGCCGTAAAAAATAAAGAAGTTGATATTTTAATTGCAGCATATACAATAAATGATGAAAGAGCCGAGCAAATAGATTTTTCAGCACCATATTTTTCTATTATTCTTAGTTTGGTATCTAAAAAATCAAGCAATATAAAATCAAAAACAGACCTAATGGGAAAAACCATTGCAACCATAAAAAATTCAAACTCTGATGATTGGCTTAAAAAAAATGGAATAAACATTGTTTATTGTAAAAATAATATGGAATGTTATCAAAAAGTTAAAAACGATGAAGCTATAGGATTTATGCATAATATTGTTTCAACTGCTACAATTCCTTTAATTGACAATAATTTTGAAATTTCTATTAAATTTAGCGATTTGGCTTATATGGATTGTGTTGCAACACAAAAAGATAGCTCAAAACTCTTAGAAAAAATAAACTCTGCTATAGTTGAACTATCAAAAGAAGGGTTTTTCAAAAAGAATTATAACGACACATTTGCTACATTTTATAAAGGAATGTTAGATCAAAAATATTTTATATTAGATGATTTGTATAGTATTTTATTTAATATATAGTAACTTTTAAGTTACTATATATTAAACTTTTTATTAATACCTCTTTTATATCTTTTAATATCTTAATAAAGTTATCTTTAAGTGCTTTTACAAAAACAACACATTTATTTTAATATATCTATATAAACTTATCTTGGGGCTGTATTTTCCTACTGATTTATAAATAATACCTGGAAATTTAAGCTCCAAAGCCTTATAATACTCATACGGATCTATAGTTTTTACAAACTCAAAAGTTCTTTTTTCATCATTTCTATCGCCCTCATCTTGCAAATCATATATAACGATACCATCAACATCAAGTGTGTTAAGTCTTTTTTTTCTAAGTTCAAGTAAATTTTCTAAATTTTGATGATTTTGCTTTGGTGGTGTTTGGCCATAAAGCAAAATTCCACTTTCATTGTTTTTAAGTTTTTCAAAAAACATATTTTTCCTTAAATTATTTTTTATATGATAACAAATTAAAATTTTGCTTTTTCTTAAACCTTGATATGGTATCATACAAAAAACTTTTAAAAAGAGGCGAAAATGCTACAAGAAAATTTAAAATTATTTTATTTAGGACTTAAAGAAAATGGTGAGCCATTTTTATATAAAAATAAAGACTTAACAACTCACGCAGCAATTATTGGAATGACTGGAAGTGGAAAAACTGGTCTTGGAATTACGCTTTTAGAAGAAGCTGCCATTGATAATATCCCATCAATTGTAATTGACCCAAAAGGCGATATGACAAATTTAGCTCTTACTTTTCCAAAAATGCAAACAGATGACTTTTTACCATATATTGATGAAAATGAGGCAAAAAGCAAAAGTATGACAACAAAAGAGTTGGCAGAAAAAACAGCTGAAATTTGGAAAAATGGTATTGAGGGGTCATTTCAAAGTTTAGATAGAGTAAATTTATTAAAAAACAGTGCTGAGTTTAAGATATTTACTCCAAAAAGTAGCTCCGGACTTGGAATAAGCCTTTTAAGTAATTTTGAAGCACCTATAAATTTAGATGAAGAAGGCTTAAATGAATACACTCTGTCTTTATCAAACTCTGTATTATCTCTAATAGGAGAAAATGATAATTCAAAAGAGCTTTTTTTACAAAACATATTTTTAGCGAATTTCAAAAAAAATTCAAATTTAAGTATTGCAGATTTGATTCATCAAATAGTAACTCCGCCATTTTCAAAGCTTGGAGTTTTTGATGTAGAAACTCTTTATCCAGCAAATAAAAGAATGGAATTTGCAATGAAACTAAATTCCTTAATCACAAGTCCATCATTTGCACAATGGTGCAAAGGCGAAAAACTCGATATTTCAAAAATGCTTTTTAACAATAGTGGAAAAGCAAGATGCAACATCTTTACAATTTCACATCTAAATGACGATGAAAGAATGTTTTTTGTGACCTTGCTTTTAAATGAAATCATAAGATGGATGAGAACAACTGATGGCACAAGTAGCCTAAGAATGATTTTATATATGGATGAAATTTTTGGCTTTTTTCCACCAACTTCAAACCCACCGTCAAAAACACCAATGCTAACACTTTTAAAACAAGCAAGAGCTTTTGGTATTGGATGTGTTTTATCAACGCAAAACCCAATAGATCTAGACTACAAAGGTCTTTCTAACATAGGCACTTGGTTTATTGGAAGACTTCAAACAGCTCAAGATAAAAATAGAGTAATAAGCGGGCTAACTGGTGTTGGAGAAAGTGATAAAAATAAATTGTTGGAGCAAATTTCAAATCTTAAAAAAAGAAGTTTTTTAGTTAAAAATATAAATGAATCAAATTTAGAAATAATTTCTTCAAGATTTGCATTAAGCTATCTAAAAGGTCCTTTAAGTAGTGATCAAATTTCAAATTTAATGGCCGATAAAAAAGAAAATTTCAAACCATTAAATTTAACACTCTCAAAAACAAAACCTGTGATTTCACCAAATATTGATGAGTATTTTTATTATGAAAACTCATCAAATTTAATACCACATATTTTAGCTAGTGCAAAAGTAATATACAAAACAAAAGATTTTGAATACCAAAAAGATTTAAATTTAGCAATACCGCTTGTCAGTGATGAAATAAAGTGGGAAAATGCCTTTAATTTTAATCAAATTTTAAGCAAAACAGCAAAAGAAGATAGCGAGTTTGAGCCACTTCCTTCATTCATAGCTTCAAATAAAGATTTAAGCAAAGAAGCAAAAGATTTTAAAGATTATATTTTTAGAAATATTAAACTTACACTTTTTGAGGCTCTTGGTGAAATTTCAAAACCAAATGAAGAAAAAAGCGATTTTGTAATAAGACTAAATGATAAATGCAATGAAATTTTAGAGGATGAAACCTCCAAATTTGAAGCTAAATTTAAAGCAGAAAAAGAAAAATTAGAAGCTCAAATTCAAAAAGCTCAAATTAAACTTGATAAAGAAAAATCAGATGTTAAATCAAGTGGAATAAACGCAGCTATTAGTATCGGAGGTGCTATTTTAGGTATGTTTTTAGGAAATAAAACCCTTACAAAAACAAATGCTTCAAAAGTTCTAACTAGTTCAAAAAGTGCAAATAGAGTTTTAAATGAAAGAAAAGATGTCGCACTTGCAAAAGATGCACTTGAAGCACTTGAAAATAAATTAAATGAGCTTATATTGGAAGAAAGCGCAAAACTAAAAGAGCTAAGAGAAAAGTATAATTTAAAAAATTTAGATATTAAAACAACTGAAATTGCAGCTAAAAAAAGTGATATTTTTGATGAAAAAATAGCTCTTTTATGGAAAAGTTAAAATAGTTTTGATAAAATTTTAAGCTTAAAAATTTTAAAGGAAAAACAGTGAACGGATTAATAAATTTCTTAACAAATCCAAATATTATGCTTTATTTGACTGCTTATTTAATAGCCTCAATTCCATTTGGAGTCATTATTGTAAAGTCTCTTTATAGTGTGGACATTACAAAAGAAGGAAGCAAAAGCATTGGAGCAACAAATGTTTATAGAGTTTTAAAAAATATTGATTTAAAAAATGCAAAAAAAATAGCAATTATTACGATAATTTGCGATGTATTAAAAGGCTTTTTGCCTATTATTATTGCCAAATTTGCAGGAGTTGATGGAAATGTTTTATGGATGATGGCAGTAATGGCTGTATTAGGACATTGTTTTAGTGCATTTTTAAAATTTGAAGGTGGAAAAGGTGTGGCAACAAGCTATGGAGTTTTTGCAGCATTCTTACCAATTGAAGTTGCTTTATCAGTAGTTGTTTGGTTTTTTGTAGGAAAATTTATAAAAGTTTCATCCATTGCATCTCTTAGTGGAATTTTTACCTTTTTAATTCTTTCACTAATAATACATCCACAAATTTTACCGATAAACACACATGCACCAATTATAATAATTGTTTTTATTGTGTTTTATAAACACATTCCAAATATTAAAAGACTTATTTTTAAAGAGGAAAAACAGGTTTTATGATAACTGTTTTAATTGAAAATTTAGAACTTAAAACAATTATTGGAATGCTTGAGTTTGAACGCACTACTACTCAAATGATAAAAATAGATGCAAAATTTCAAGCTCATGAGTTTATCGATTATGCGTTAGCTTGTGAAATTATAGAAAATGAGTTTAATAAAAATAAATTTGTAAAAGTTGAAGATGCTTTAAATTATTTTTGTGATTTTTTTAAAAAAAAATACCCAACAATAAATTATTTTTTTATGAAAATTATAAAAAAAGAAATTTTACAAAATGCAGATGTTGGGGCAATGATAGAAGAAATTTTTTAAGATATATTTAAAAAACTTGAATTTAAGCTTAAATTCTGTTATAATCGCTGAAATAATTTTAAAATTAAGGAAAATATAATGAGAATTTTGATAGTAGAAGATGAAGTTACTCTAAATAAAACAATTGCCGAGGGTTTGCAAGAATTTGGTTATCAAGCAGACTGTGCTGAAAACTTCAAAGATGCTGAGTATTATATCGGCATAAGAAACTATGATTTAGTTCTAGCAGATTGGATGCTTCCTGATGGAGATGGAATTGACCTTATCAACATTATAAAACAAAAATGCCCTAGAACTGCAATTGTAATGCTATCAGCAAAAGAAGATAAAGAAAGTGAAATAAAAGCATTAAAAGCAGGAGCAAGTGATTATATAAAAAAACCATTTGATTTTGATATTTTGCTAGCTAGAATTGAAGTTCAACTTAGATTTGGCGGTACAAATATAATCCAAATAGGCGAACTTACAATAGATCCAGATGAGGAAAAAATAATTTATAAAGATCAAGAAGTAGAATTAAAAGGGAAACCATTTGAGGTTTTAACTCATCTTGCAAGACATAGCGATCAAATAGTCTCAAAAGAACAACTCCTTGATGCAATCTGGGAAGAACCAGAACTTGTTACTCCAAATGTGATTGAAGTAGCAATAAATCAAATTAGACAAAAAATGGATAAACCTTTAAATATATCAACAATCGAAACTGTAAGAAGACGCGGATATAGATTTTGCTTTCCCAAAAAAGCTTAAGAACTAAATTTATCATTCAATTAGCATCGGGCTCTTCGATGCTAATTTTAATATTTTCGACTATGCTTTACCACTATATAAAAATAAATATTTTTGAAACAGTGGTGCAGGTTTTAAACCAAGAGGCTGTAAAATTATCATCTCAAAATATAACCAATAGCTTTAACTTTTACACAAAAGAGCTTGGCCACACGCCAATAAATGTAAAAATAACTCAAAATGAAAAAAATCTAAAAAAACCAAAATATACAAGCATAAAAACAGAAGAAAAATCATCTCTTATGCTTGAATATCCCTATAAAAATAGCATTATCATACTTGATACGGACACAACTTTTTATAACAAATTAGTTTCTCAAGTATTAACTGATATTATCATTATAAATGCGACCATGATATTTTTAATTTTATTTTTTGCTTTATTTTTATCGAGATCTCTTCTAATTCCTGTTAAGCTTCTTTCAGCCAAGCTTTCAAAACTTAATGAAATAGCACTTGACCACATAGATGAAAATGAAATTCCATTAGAATTCAAACCTCTTGGAATGGGTATAAATAGGTTAATTGACAGAATTCACACTTTTATAGGGTATCAAAAAGAACTTTTTATAGGCATTGCTCATGAATTAAAAACCCCACTAGCTGTTATGAAAACCAAAAATGAAGTTACGCTTTTAAAGCCAAGAGATAATGAAAAATATGTAGAAACTTTAAAAAATAATAATATTTCAATTGATAATATGAATAAAATGATAAGCTCAATTTTAGAAATTGGTAGACAAGAAGGTGCACAATTTGAAAAGCCTGTTGAAATTGACATTATAAAACTTATAAAAGAAACTTGTTTAAATTTTAAGATATTAGCACAATCAAAAGATAAAGCAATAATTACAAAACTAAAACCAGATGAGTTTTTTATGAGCATTCAACCAAATTTATTTTTACATATTGTCCAAAATTTCATTCAAAATGCTATTAAATTTTCACCACAAAACTCAGCTATTATCATAAAAAGCACTATTTTAGACGATTGTTTTAAACTTGATGTTGTTGATGAGGGAATTGGAATAGATGAAAGTTTGGATCTTTTTGCACCATTTAAACGAAGTGGTAATAAAAGTGGTGCTGGACTTGGCTTATTTTTAGCAAAAGGTGCAGCCGATGCAATGAATGCTCAAATTTCACTTAAAAATAGAAGTGATCAAAAAGGAGTCATTGCAACTATTAAAATTCCAATTTCAAAAACAAGTAAAAAATTAAATAAGGCTTTTAAATGACAAAAAAAGTAGCAGTTATAGACCTTGGCTCAAACTCAGCAAGAATGGTAATTTTTGGAAGAACTAGTAGGCTTGGATTTTACATACTTGGTGAATACAAAATGAAAGTAAGACTTGGAGAGGGAGCTTATGAACATAGTGGAATTATCCAAGAAGATGCTATGAAAAAATGCTTTGGCGCTTTTGTGGAGTTTAGAAAGATACTAAATAGGTATAAAATTCAAAAAATTCTAGCCGTTGGAACATCAGCCTTAAGAGATGCAAAAAATGCAAATGAGTTTATAAATATGGTTAAAAAGCTTGGCATTAGCCTAAAAGTTGTAGATGGCGATATGGAGGCATACTATGGTGGTTTTGGAGCAGCAAGACTTGTAAAATACCCAAATAATGCAACAACCATTGATATTGGTGGAGGATCTACAGAACTTGCTAAAATAGAAAATGGAAAAGTTGTAAAAACACTTTCTTTAAATTTAGGAACTGTAAGATTAAAAGAGCTTTTTTATGATAAAGAAAATTTAAATGGACTTGATGAGTTTGTTAAAGAGCTAACAGATAAAATTTCTAAAGATTTTCAAAACAATACAATTATCTCAATTGGGGGAAGCTTAAGAGCCATTTCAAATGCAATTATACAAAGAAAGAATTATCCTTTAAAAATGGTTCATGGCTTTTCTTATAATTATGAAAAAGAAAAAGGCTTTATAGAAAAAATTTATTCTTCAAAAATATCAGATTTGGGAAACTTTTTTATAAAAAAAGATCGTTTTGATACAATAAGAGGTGGAGCTTATATTTTCAAAAAAGTTGCTGATATTTTAAAAGCAAAAGAGATAATTACAAGTGGAGTTGGTGTTAGAGAGGGAGTTTTTTTAACAAATTTAATAGGCAAAAATGCAAAATTTCCTGGAAATTTTAATCCATCTTTAAAAAGCCTACAAGATAGATTTATAACTCAAAATCGTCCAAATATAACTAAATTTTCAAAAGAGCTTTTTTATACCCTAAAACCACTTCATAAAGTTAGTGAAAATTATATAAATGAACTTTTAACAGCCTCAAAACTCACAGATATTGGAAGAAAAATCGGCTTTTACTCAAAGCATTTAAATGCTAATTTTATTATTTTAAACGCACTTAATTATGGATATACACATAAAGAAAAAGCCCTAATTGCAACGATAATAAAACAAAATGGCAAAAAAAATATAAGCCAAATTGAATATGAAGAATTAAAAGAGTTATTACCCGATGAAAACTCAGTTATTTGGCTAAGTTTTATTTTAAAACTAGCTACAGTTTTAGACTATAGTGATATAAAAAATGTAAGTCTTAGCTACAAAAATAAAACACTTGAAATTTATGGATTAAAAGAAGATGAATATATAAAAGACACTATTAAAAAAATGCAAAAACCAGGAATTTTTGCAATTACATTTAATTAAAAAGGAATAAAATGCCACTACTTGATAGTTTTAAGGTTGATCACACAAAAATGAAAGCTCCAGGAGTAAGACTTGCAAAAAGTATGAAAACCCCAAAAGGTGATATTATAAACGTTTATGATTTAAGATTTTGCCTACCAAACAAAGAGATTATGAGCGAAGATGGAACACATACATTAGAGCATCTTTTTGCAGGCTTTATGAGAGAACACCTAAATAGTAAAGATGTTGAGATAATCGATATTTCGCCAATGGGTTGCAGAACTGGTTTTTACATGAGTTTAATAGGAAATCCAAATATTGATAAAGTTATCAATGCTTGGGAAAATTCAATGAAAGATGTTTTAAATGTATCTTCACAAAGTGATATCCCAGAACTTAATATTTATCAGTGTGGAACTGCTTCTATGCACAGTTTAAAAGAAGCTAAAAAAATAGCTCAAAATGTTTTAAATAAAGGAATTTGCATTATAAACAATGATGAAATTGCTTTAAAAGATATTTAGTTTAAATAAAAAAATTTATTTTGCTTTTTCCCAAATTAATTTCTTACCAAAGATAGCCTTGTTATTTGTAAATTTCGCCCACGAAATTTCCATACACCAAATATTTGGCTTTAAAGCAAGCGCGTAAGGAAATCTTTTAAAATAAATTTTTTTTTGTTCTTCATCAGCCTTTTTGAACTTGCCTAAAAGCTGAACACCCTTAATATTTCCAACTATTTTTGTATCAAGATGTATTATACCTGAAACAATTGTATTTTTTAAAGCCATTTGAATATGGCTTGTCTTTTCATCTGAAGCAAAAATTAAACTTGAATTTTTTTCATCATAAGCATAAAATGCACTTGCGCAATATGGTTTATTATCAAAACTCACGCAAAAAGATAAAAGGTGCATTTTTTTTACAAATTTATCTATTTCTTCATACAACTTTTTTGCCTTTTTTATAAATTTACTAAATAATAGCAAATTTTTTGTATAATTTAATGAAAGTATTAAGGAAATTTAATGGAAAATGTAGAAATTCTAAAACAGATGTTTTTAATGCAACAACGACTAAATGATGAAACAAACGGCAAAAAATGGGAAGAAGGAACCGCACAAAATGGCAAACTCATTAATTGGAAAAGATGTATTTATATGGAGTGTGCTGAACTAATCGATAGCTTTTCATGGAAGCACTGGAAAAGTATAAACCAAAAAGCAAATAGTGAAAATATAAAGATTGAACTAACTGATATTTGGCATTTTATAATGAGCTTAGTCTTAGAAAAAGCGTATCCTAATAAAAATATTGATGATATTGTAAAAGATATTATTTCAGTTAGTGGATTTAGGGATTTTACACTTGAAGCCTACAGCATAAGTGAATATAATCTATATGAAATTATTAACGATATTGAGATTATAATTCACGAATGCAGTGGTTTTGAGCTTAAAATTCATGAGCTTTTAACTAACTTTTTTAGACTTTCACTTAAATGCGGCTTAAACTTAAATGAGCTTTTTGAAAAATATGTTGGGAAAAATGTGTTAAATAAATTTAGACAAGACAATGGATACCAAAACGGAACTTATGTAAAAATTTGGAATGGTAAAGAAGATAACGAGGTATTAAGTAAAATTTTAAACTCAGGCATTATAAATATGGATGAAATTTATAAAAAACTTGATGAAAATTATAAAAAAATAAAAAAATAAATTTATACAAAACAATATATAAATTTCAAACATTAATCTATAAAGACTAAAAAATACTAAAAAAGATGTGTTCGCACATCTTTTGCACAAAAATAATACAAAATCATAAATATCAAATTTATTAAAAACTTAAAAGCAGCTTGATATTTTAAACTACTTTAAATATTTTGTTTGATACTTAGTGTCAATAAATTTTATTATTGACAAATTTTTTTTAATATGATAAAATCTACTAATTTTGATAATGAAAGGTTTGATGATGAAACAATACGAAACTTACAAATGTCATAAATGTGGTAATGAAGTTGAAGTACAAAAAGTTGGTGGTGGTAAACTAGTATGCTGTGGTGAAGAGATGGAGTGCATAACAACTGATTTAACTTCTGTAAATTTAATGAAAGCATTTGCTGGTGAATCAATGGCTAGAAACAAATATGATTTATATGGCGACTTAGCTAAAGAAGCTGGATATCACGCTATTGCAAAGCATTTTTATGAAGCAGCTGAAAATGAAAAATGGCACGCAAGAGCTGAGCTTAAAAAACATCATGAAATGGCTAACATACCGCTTGATAAAATGGATAAAAACCTGCTTGATGCAGCAGCTGGAGAAAAATTTGAACACGAAGAGATGTATCCAGGTTTTGCAAAAATAGCTGAAGATGAGGGCAAAAAAGATGTTGCAAGACTTTTTAAAGCTATTGCAAAAGTTGAAGTTGAACACGAAAGAGAGTATTTAGAACTCAAAAAAATGCTTGAAAATGAAGGCTTTTTTGAAAGCCAAGAAGAAGATGTTTGGGTTTGTGAAGTTTGCGGTCATGTTCATCGTGGCAAAAAAGCTCCTGGCGCCTGTCCTTTATGTAAAGCTCCAAAAGAGTATTTTAAAAGAGAATTTTTAGGGTAAAATCAAAAATTTATAATAATATTTAGGAGAAAGCACTTCTCCTAAATATTTTCTTTTTGTTCTAATTTAAAACCCACAAATTTTTTTCAAATCCTCATCAATAACTCTTTTGTTTCCTGCCCTATCAACGCTTACATAGGTTACTTCTGCACTTGTTACTGGTATTTTAACAACTTTATTGTCTTCATTTAGTCTTTGAACTATAACATCAACTTTTACCTTTATGGATGTTTTTCCAACTCCTATGATTTTTGCATAGCAACTGACTAAGTCCCCAACAAAAACAGGTTCTTTAAAAATTACTTCTTTAAATGAGATAGTTACAACTCTAATTGGTGCAACTTCCCTTGCTGCAACTGCCCCGGCTTTATCTATTTGAGCTAGTATCCATCCACCAAATATATTTCCAGCAGGATTTGTGTCTCTTGGCATTGCAACTATTTTTATCTTTGGCTCTCCCATATTTTTTAAATCCATAAATTTCCTTTAGTTATAAATTTATTATGATTTTACCAACTATTTTTAAAGTTTGTTTTAATACTGGTTAATTATATTTTGCTAAAATTTTTTATAAATTTAAAAGGATAAATTATGAATGATTATAAAAAATTATTACAATATTCAGATGAAAATCAAAAAATAATAAACGATTTATATAAAAATCAAGATAATGACTATGTAAAAAAAGCACTTGAAATTTGTGGCTTTAAAGGAAGTGAGTCTGAAAAAATAGCCGTTTTAAGACGAATTGTTGATTTAAAAACAGACCCTCTTTTAACTGAACTAAAAAAGAAAAATTACAGTGAAGATAAAATTTTGAAAATACGTGATGAAATGTATGATTTTGTATCTTTAATACATGAAAACTCTCATAGAAATTTAATCTTAAAAGCAGTCGATAATAAAATTTTAAATGAATTTAACTTGGCCTTAATAAGTGGTGTTCATAAAATAGGCCTTATTTTAAACAAAATTCAAAAACAATGGCAACATATAGTAATTGATAAAAACTCTAAAATTTTTGCTTCAATGAGTAATCCATTTGAATTTATAGAAAAAAATGAACTTTATCAAAAAACCCCAAGAGGTGAAATTTGCGATAGAACTTACGGAGTTGTATTTTTTAATGAAAATAACACAAGTGCTGTTTTAAAAACATATTATGAAGCTTTTTTAGATATGCCAAAACTAATTGATGAGTTTGAAAATTTAATCCAAGCGCTATCTCTTCTTGCCATAAGTAGTGATGAAAAAGCATATATAGAATATTTTAAAAAATTAAAAATTGCATTTGCATGCACAGATAATAACGATGTTATAAAAGTTTGGAGAGATGCTGAAATGGCGTGGATGGATACAAAATCACATCTTCAAATTGGTCATCCACTTGAATATTATGAAGACTTTTACACTCATGCAGTTACCCTAGAATGGGATATAAGACTAAAAGAAGAAACTATATATGACGAAAAAGAGATAAAAAAATCGGTTAAAAATAGCTTTGATAGTGTCTATAAAAATATTGGCTCAAATAACCAAATAATGCACTCTATGGTTAATTCAAACATAGATAAAACACAACTTTATATCTCAACCCCAATGATTTATTATGGAGCTGATTTAGAAGGGCTTTTTAGTGCACAAGTTGTGCCAAATGATGAGTTTGTGAGTGTAAACTCGGGTAAAAAAATATTTGCTTTTGTAGATCATGTTTATGAAAGCATAAAAGCAAAACCTTTTATGAAGATAAATGATGAAATTTTTGAAAAAGAGTTTTTAGATTACACACGCGATATTTTATTTAACAAAAAAGAAATTTGGCGTCAAGTTTATGGAGTAAGCACTATAGGGCATGAGTTTGGGCATATTTTATTTATAGATGAAGATAGTGAAACTTTAATGAATAAAAGTGGAGTTTTTAAATTTATAGAAGAGTATAAAGCCACAACTGGTGGACTTATATCATTTTTTGATAATGAGATTGAAGAGTTAAAACTTCCAGTTTTTGCCGAACTTATAAAAAGAAGTGTTGGACTTATCTCATGGATGGAAAATGACCCTGTTAAGGCATATTATTGCGAAAGTTTAATTCATCTAACTCTTCTTTTTGAAAGTAAGGCTTTAAAATTTGATGGTAAAAAACTAAAAGTTAATTTAGAAAAATATAGTGATTTTAAAGATATTTGTATAAAAAACTATGAAAATTTAGCAAAAATCTATGATGAAAAAGAAGATGCAAATAAGTTTTTATCAAAATTTTGCGCACCTCATAAATCAAGCTATTTGCCAATTTGTAAAGATGCAAAAGAGTTTGTTATCTACTACTTTGATCTTTATAAGCAAATTGGCAACGAAGTTTCACAAACTAAAGAGTAACTTCTTCAATACTACCTTTTGAAAAGCGAGATTTTATCTCATTTATTTTTTTTGTAGTCTCATCACTTAGTGGAAGCACGATGTGATGACCCTCTTTAAATGAGATAAAATAATTATCCTTAGTTTTTGCTATCTTATCAAGTGAGTTTAAGCTGAAAATTTCACTTGGCTTTGGTTTTTCATCATTTGAAAAAGTTATATTATTCTCATCTACATTAAATTTCATTTTAATTTTAGATTCTGGTAAATTATCTGACTTAACAAGCTCTTTATTGCAAATTTTTCTATAATATTTTGGAAAAAATATTAACCATAAAATAGCCAAAACCAAAGAAGTCAAACTTAAAATAGGAACTGTTTTTAAAAGACCATCTAAAATAAGACCAACAACAATAAACTCAAATGGCACAGCATAAAAGCTCATCATCTTTTGTCTTTTTGCTTTTTTACTGTGAAGTATCATAAATTTTCTTAAATTTCCAACATCTTTATTTGTAATTATTACTTCCATTTTTTTCCTTAAATTTTGTAAATTTTGACTATTTTATCAAATTTTCTTAATTTATTTCATTAATTTCGCTAAAATCTTAAATTTACAAATAAAAATAATTTTTATATAAAAAATGTTAGGAAAGATATGCGAAAACTTTTTAACATAACAGGCTTTTTGCCTTTTATTGTAGTTCTTTTTATAAATGCAGTGGTTGATCTAGGACACAAAATTACCATTCAAAATATCTTAGTTAAAAGTTATTCGGGTGATATTTTAATAGCTCTTACTGCGATTGTAAATTTACTCATTTTACTTCCTTATATTTCCCTTTTTTCGCTATCTGGATTTTTAAATGATAAATTTTCGCGTACTCAAATTTCAAGAGTTGCAGCAGCTGTTACTATAATTTTTACATTTTTAATAACAATTGCTTATTTTAAAGGTTGGTTTTATTTTGCATTTTTCATGACTTTGCTTTTAGCTGTTCAAAGTGCGATTTTTTCTACTGCTAAATATGCACTTATAAAGCAAATTGCAAAAAAAGAAAATATTGCTTTAGCAAATAGCGTAGTAGAATCTGCCACAATTATCGCTATTTTACTCTCATCTTTAATTTTTTCTATAATTTTTGAAAAATTTGTAGTTATTGCTGATAGCCCAGGAAAGATGATGAGTTCTGTTTGGTTTATAGGAATAATTTTATTTATTTTCACATGTTTGGAAACATATTTTGCATTTAAAATTCCATATTTTGAAGCAGGCGATAAGAAAAGTGAGTTTAAAATTAAAAAATATATAACTTTTGGGTATCTAAAAGAAAATTTAACGCTAATTTTTAAAAACAAAAACATCTTATTAAGCGTACTTGGAGTTTCTGTTTTTTGGGCATTGGCTCAGCTTATAATAGCAGTTTTTCCAAGGCACTATAAAGATATTATAGATGATAATGTTGCAATAATTCAAATAATTTTAGCAAGCAGTACAATCGGAATAGTGTTTGGAGCGCTATTTTCAGGTTATTTATCTAAAAAAAGAGTAGAGCTTGGAATAGTTTGCATCTCATCTTTTGGACTTTTTGTTATGCTTGTACTTTTTGCAAGTGCAAATTCTATCTTTTTAATGTTTTTAACAGCTATTTTATTTGGCTTTATGGGTGGGGCTTTTATAATCCCTTTAAATGCAAATATTCAACTAAATGCAGGAAAGGAAAATGCAGGTAAGATAATGGCAGGAAGCAATTTTATACAAAACATTTTTATGGTTATATTTTTATTCTTAGCGATATTTTGTGCATATTTTAGCATAAACTCAAAAAATATTTTTTATTTAGCAAGTTTAAGTGCGTTGATTTGCTCAATAATTTCATTTTTTATTGTACCAAATTTAACTTTAAGGCTTTTGGTAATGCCATTTTTTAAACTTTTTTATAAAGTAAGAGTTAAAGGTGACATACCACAAAATGGTGGGGTTTTAATGCTTGGAAATCACCTAAGCTTTATAGATTGGGCATTAATACAAATTGCAGTTAATAGAAAAATTAAATTTGTAATGCATGTAAGCTTTTATGAAAAACTTCATCTAAAGTGGTTTTTTAATATTTTTGATGTTATAAGAGTTGGAAAAGGCACAAACAAACTTGCTATGAATCAAATACAAACCGCACTTAAAAACGGTGAAGTTGTGGCAATGTTTGCAGAAGGTCACATAACTCAAAACTCAAATTTAAATGTTTTTAAAAAAGGTTATATGCTTGCTATAAAAGATACGGGCGCTAAAATAGTTGCTTTTCACATAAGAGGTTTTTGGGGTTCATTTTTTTCAAGAGCTGATATTAGCTATAAGAAAAAAACATTTAAAAGAAGAGTTTTAAATATAGCTTTTAGCCAGCCCCTAGACTCACAAATTTCACCAAGCAATCTTAAAAAAGAGGTTATAAAACTATCTTATTTTAACCTTGGGGATTATCTAGATTTGCAAAAGCCACTTCAATATGAATGGCTAAAATGGGTAAAAAGAACTCCATTTCATACTTCTATGGTTGATTTTAGCGCCAAAACATTATCAAACTTCAAAGTACTTGTTGGTGTGCTTTTGTTTGCAAAAAAACTTAATTTAAAAGATGAAGAAAATATAGGAATTTTACTTCCATCATCAAACGCTTGTGCGATAATTAACCTTACACTTCTTACACAAAAAAAAGTAATTGTAAATTTAAACTACACATCAAACACAAACTCTTTGCAAAATTGTTTAGAAAATGCAGGTATTAAAACCATTTTAACTTCAAAAAAGTTTATAGAAAAATTAAATGCAAGAGAGATAAATTTTAACGCACAAATAATACAGAAATTCTTTTATTTAGAAGATTTAAAAATTACAAAATTTGATAAAATAAGAGCCTTTGTTAAAGCAATGCTACCTAAAATTTTAATCGAAAAACTCTATTTTAAAAAAACAAACTTAGATGACACAGCAGCAATTATTTATAGCAGTGGAAGTGAAGGCGAACCAAAAGGTATAGTATTAACACATAAAAATTTACTTACAAATATAGTTCAAGTAAGTGACCTTTTAGGAAGAGAAAATATCCAAGTTATGCTTTCAAGTCTTCCTGTTTTTCACTCTTTTGGACTTACTTTAACTACACTTTATCCACTTTATTCAAACTTAAAAAGCGTTTTTGTAGCTGATCCAACGGATGGATTTACTCTTGGTACAATGCTTCAAAAGCATAAAGCAGAAGTTATATTTGGCACATCTACATTTTTTAGGCTTTATACTAAAAATAAAAAAGTAACAAAAGAGATGTTTGAAAGCATTAAATACGCAGTAGCAGGTGGTGAGAAACTAAATTTAAACACAAAAAATGAATTTGAAGAGAAATTTGATAAAGAAATTTTAGAAGGTTATGGCACAACAGAAACTTCGCCTGTAATTAGTGTAAATTTGCCAAATGAGATAAAAGATGAAAAAGAGCAAATTTTCAACAAAAAAGGAAGTGTTGGAATGCCACTAAATGGAACTATTGTAAAGATAGTAGATCCAAATACTCTAAAAGAGCTCGAAGATTATGAAAATGGTCTTATTTTAGTAAGCGGACATCAAGTTATGAAAGGTTATTTTAACAAAATTAGTGATGCTTTAGTTGAAATAGATGGGATAAAATACTACAAAACAGGCGATATAGGATACTTAGATCAAGACTATTTTATATATATAACAGATAGGATATCACGTTTTGCAAAACTTGGTGGTGAGATGATAAGTCTTTCAATGGTTGAAAATGCGCTTCACGAAGTATTGTGCGATGATGATATTATAAGTGTTACAAATTTAAAAGACGATAAAAAAGGTGAAAAGATAGTCTTACTTTATGAGGGAGAAAAAAACATTGATAAGATAAAAGAATTAATAAAAAACTCAAATTTAAATGCTCTTATGAGACCAAGTGTCATCCATAAAGTAGAAAAAATTCCAGTTCTAGGAACAGGAAAAGTAAATTTTAAAGGTGTTAAAGATCTTGCTTTACAGCTTGATAGACAAGACTAAAATATAAAAAGTGTAAATTTAAATTTGAAATATGAGGGCAAAAGCCCTCTATTATACACAAGTATTTATTTTTTATATGATTTTACTTTAACCATACCAACCAACAAACAAATAATGCCTGGTATCATCCACTCAAGGCTTTGATCATACAGTGGTAAAAACCTACACAAATCAACCAAACCTGGTATCGCAATATGAAAACTTCTATCAAAAGTTCCAATTAAACTTATGGCTAAAACTACATAAATAACTAAAGAATAAGTAAATTTATCCTCATTTAATTTATTATTTAATAAAGATAAAACTATTAAAGAAAGTGCTAGTGGATAAATAATGCCTAAAAATGGCACTGCATAATTAATAATTGCAGTAAGACCAACATTTGCCATAAGTGAACTTATAACAGACCAAATGATTATCCAATGTTTATACTTAATCTTTGTAATTGTTATAAAATATTCGCTTATTGCACAAGTAAGACCAACAGTTGTTGTCAAACAAGCTAAAAACATTGCTAAACCAAATATTATAATGCCATATTTTCCAAACCAATACTCAGTTGCTATTGCTAAAATTTCAGCTCCATTTGTAGGTGCTTGTTCAAACAAACCTACTGCTGCACCTGCACTTGCACCAATATATGAAAGCATCATATAAATTATCATCAAAATAAGTCCTGCCAAAAGGCCTGCTTTTATGGTTGCACTTACTATTTTTTCATTATCTTTTATACCAATTCTTTTAAAAGTAAGCAAAATAACAAGTCCAAAACTAAGGCTTGCCAAAGCATCCATTGTCTGATAGCCTTCTAAAATACCAGTAGTTATAGGATGAGCTGCATAACTTCCTTTTGCTTCTAAAAATGAAGAACTGTGAAGTGGATCAATAATAGAAACAGCAAATAAAACAAGTATCAAAATAAGTAAAATAGGAGTTAAAATTTTACCCAATGTTGATATCATTTTTGTTGGATTTCTTGAAAGAGCCCAATTTACTATAAAATAACTTATAGAGTACAAAAATAAAGGTATAAAACTGGCTTGTAAGCCTTGTGATAAAAATGGTTTAATAGCAAGCTCAAAAGGCATATTTGCAGCCCTTGGAATAGCAAAAAATGGTCCAATTATAAGAAGTAAAAATATTGAAAAAATTAGTGCAAATTTAGGTGAAATTCTTTGTGCAAGATTATGAAGTCCATTTGACTTTGCAACTGCTGCAATACCTAAAATAGGAAATAAAACAGCTGTTAAGCAAAATGCAATTATTGCAATTGGAGTTTGCTCTCCCGCAAGATTACCCAAAAATGGTGGAAATATAAAATTTCCAGCACCAAAAAACATAGAAAAAAGCGTAAGCCCAACTACTAAAAAGCTCCTAAACGATATCTCTTTCATACAAAAACCTTTATTTGACTTTTAGTAATAATATAGCAATTTAATTAAATTTATATAAAACTACTCAAAATTTTAAAAATATGCAAAATTTATGTTACAAATTTACAATAAATCTAAGATTATACTTAAATTTAACTAAATTTAAGCTTTTATTTAAATATTTAAGAAAAGATTTTCAACTAAGATTGTAGTTTTAATTTGCCTAAGATTAATCTTAGGCAAGTTTAAATTAAAACTCAGTTCTTGGGTCTTTTATACCCTCAATAATATGAGTTTTAGGATTTACCATAATAGCATTTACATCACCCATTTCTGGTAATTCTGTAATTTTATATCCCATTTTTTCTAATTTTGCTTTTGTATCTTTTGTCATACCAAAAGGTTCAACTCTAATCTCTTCTGGATACCATTGCATATGAAATCTTGGAGCTGCAACAGCTTTTGAGATATCCATACCATGATCGATAACGTTTGATATAACTTGTGTAACTGTTGTTATAATTCTTGCTCCACCAGGACTTCCAACAACCATAAACAACTTACCATCTTTTAAAATAACAGTTGGACTCATAGAGCTTAATGGACGTTTATTTGGAGCTATTGCGTTAGCATCACCACCTATCAAACCAAACATATTTGCAACACCTGGTTTTATAGAGAAGTCATCCATTTCGTTGTTTAGTAAGAAACCTGCACCATCAACTGCTGCATATGCACCATAATAACCATTTACTGTATAGGTAACACTTACGCCATTACCCCATTTATCTATAACATAGTAGTGTGTTGTATGATCTCCCTCTTTTAAGTGTTTTATTTGAATATCTTTTATCATACCTAAACCGGGTTTAATATTTTTCGTTTTATACCTTTATTAATGCTTAAATAAAACTTTAATAATTGTTAATATTATTGTTATATGCATATTTAAAAATTCAATCTCTTAATTTAAATTTCTAAGTGCTTTAATTCTCTCTTCTGTGCTTGGGTGAGTTCTAAATAAAGATGAAAAGTTACTTTTGCCACTCAGTGGATTTAAAATAAACATATGAGCACTGCTTGGATCTGCGTTTTTAAGAGGATTTTTAGAATAGTTTTCGAGTTTAGAAAGTGCTTTTATAAGTCCATTTGGATTTGAAGTAAGCTCAGCTGAACCACGATCAGCCTCAAACTCCCTACTTCTTGAAATTGCAAGCTGAATAATAGTAGCAGCAAGTGGAGCAATAACAGCAAGAGCGATTAAAACAACAATATTTGATCTATTTGAGTTTTTATTATTACCTCCAAACATAGCTCCCATTTTTGCAATATTTGCTAAAATTGCGATTGCCCCTGCAAAAACAGCTGCAATTGAGCCAGTTAAAATATCATAATGCTTTACATGGCTTAACTCATGAGCAATAACAGCTTCAATCTCTTCTTCACTCATTAAATTTAAAAGACCTTCAGTTACTGCCACAACAGCATGTTTTGGGTTTCTTCCGGTTGCAAACGCATTTGGAGTAGAATCAGGAATAATGCAAATTTTAGGAAGTGGTAAATTTCCTTTTTTACAAAGCTTTTCAACTATATCATAAAGACCAGATGCATTTTGTTTAGTTACTAAAACTGCATTATAGTGTTTTAAAACTATCTTATCACTAAAAAAATAACTAAAAAAATTTGTAGCACAAGCTATTAAAAATGCAATTACCATACCGCCTTGACCACCGATTGCATAGCCAATTGCCATAAATAAAAACATTAAAACAATCATCAAAATAGAAGTTTTTATTATTTGCATAAATTTATCCTTTGAATTTAGTATCTGATATTTTACACTAAAAAATATAAATTTGTCTTTTATAAATTTTTATTCTTTGTAAAGCTATCAAATTCTTTAGCTACTAATCTATATCTATTTTTAGTATCATCACTGCTTTTTTGTTTCATACATTCATTTTTTATAAATCCATCAACTATGCATTTTAAAGAATACTTCTTTTCAATTTTTACATTATCATAAGTCTTTTTTTAGTTTCATCAATAGTTAAAAAACATATATCTAAAATATCTTTACTTACATCTACCCCAACAAAATATTTTATACCGTCTAATTTCATTTTATATCCCTTTTTTAATAAATAAAAATTAGCCTTGTTTCTTTCTTGTATTCTGTTTTACTTCAAACAAAGATTTTTATCCAAAATCAAAGCTATTTTTAGCACAAAATCTAATAAGCTGTGTCAAAATACTAAATTTTATATATTTAATATTTAGCACATAGTTTATTTTCTGTGTCTAAAAAAAGCTTACATTTATTAGTTAAGTGTTAGGGAGTATCATACAAGTGTTATTAGTATTTTGATAGTGTTCTAGATTTAAACTTTCATTATTCAAACATTCTGGCTTATAAAAATTAGCAACCACAAACTTAAAAAATTTTTCTATACTCTTTGTAATCAATAAAAATTTTACTATTATTTGATGAATTTTTAATGTGATTTATATAGCTTTTAAAACTATTGAATGACTTCTTAGTTTTAGTTATATTTGAATTTGAAATTTTATCAATAGTTGATTTTATTTTTATAGCTAAAGCTTTTGTAGCTAAAATATCATCTGTAAAAAGAGAATATTTAATAGTTATAATTTTTCCATCTTTGTAAGCCTTATCAAAATAATAATAACTATTTTTTATTTTTGTTATATTATTAGAAGTCATTTTTAACTCCTAATTTTAAAACCATTTTATGTAACAAAACGCCATATTTTATGTAACATCTTGAAATTTCATAAAAAATAGATAAAATTTGATGATTTTTAAAAGTTAAGATAATAACGATAATATCGCTATTTAGAAGTATTTTTAGATAGTATAAATGGCCGGGAAATAGGGATTCGAACCCCAGGAGGTGTGACCCTCAACGGTTTTCAAGACCGCCGCTTTCGACCGCTCAGCCATTTCCCGAACTATTCAGTTTTTTCTGAGACCCACTCTGCTCCATCATGGACTTTATCTTTTGTCCATTCAACATTTTGTTTAGTATCACTCTTAACACCATGCCAAGTGCTAGAACAACCTGTTAAAAACAACAATGCCACAAATACAGATAAAATAAATCTCATAACTTTTCCTTTATTTGTTGGAGGCGACACTCGGATTTGAACCGAGGATCAGAGCTTTGCAGGCTCCTGCCTTAGCCACTTGGCTATGTCGCCTTGCAACGCTAATGGTGCCCAGAGCCGGACTTGAACCGGCACGGAAAAAACTTCCGAGGGATTTTAAGTCCCTTGCGTCTACCATTCCGCCACCTGGGCAAAACACCTTAATGGAGCGGGAAACGAGATTCGAACTCGCGACCCCAACCTTGGCAAGGTTGTGCTCTACCCCTGAGCTATTCCCGCATTTTTAAAACTGAATTGAAATAATACCAAATTTAAACTTAAAAATTTATTTATTTTGCAATTTTTTTTATTTTTTTATTTTAAAGGATATTATAAGAAATTTTCAGTAGAATTATATTTTAAAATATTTGGGGGCATAGCTCAGCTGGGAGAGCGCTTGAATGGCATTCAAGAGGTCGGCAGTTCGATCCTGCTTGTCTCCACCATTTATAATTTCTTAATCTATATCTTTTCAAAAAGAAGATATAAAAACCCACCCCAACCTATTATAAGAAAGATAAAATAAAATATATGTGAGTAAAAACCACTTCCTTTAATGCTCTTATTTGTATCTTTATCGTCTTTTTCTTCATATTTTTTTTCTAAATATTCTTTAAAAAACTGATTTTCTAGGATGAAATTTTGTATCTCTTCAGGGCTTTTAAAATTATTGTTTTCTAAGATGTAAAGCATATCATACTTTTGACATGCTTCATCTAAATTTGAAAAATCTTTTTTTAAATCATATTTTAAAATTTGAATTTGTCTTATTATGTTTTTATCAACCATATCTAAATTTAAAGCTATTGCTTCATAGTTAAAGCACTTTAGATTTAAATAGTAATTGATTTTTTCATCCAAAAGTTCCAGTAAAATCTCTATATTTTCACCACTTAAAATGATATTTTTTGCACAATTTGCAAAATCTTGACATTTTTTTATTTCCACATCTTTTTGCGATAAAATATCTTCAAAACTTCTCAAAATAAAACCTTTTCACAATTTTAATGATATTATAGCAAATTTACTCTTCTTTTTTGCCTGTAAATTTATCTATTATTTTTTTTCCTATTTCACTTTGATTTAAACCCTCAAGCATTGAAGCTAAATTTGTGCCACCTTTTGAACTTAAAACATCTCCTATTTTATTTACTCCACTTGCAATATTTCCTTCATTTGCAATAATTTTAAGATCTGCATTGCTTAATGCTTTTGCTTGCTCAAGCCCGATATCCCTATTAGCTTCAATTTGTTTTATAGAGATTAAATAAGTTTGATATCCCTCATTTTCTCCAATTTCTCTTGCAAGCTCTATTTGAGCATTTACAGGAGCTAACTCTTTAAGCCTTAAAGCCTCAGCTTCGGCTGAGCCTATTTTAAGAGTTCCTTGGGCTTCCTTATCTTTCATCTCCAAAAGAGCTGCCGCTGCTAGAAATTGCTTTTCTTTATCACCTTGAGCAACTAAAATTTGATTTTCTTTTATAGCTTCTGCATCTTTGATTTTAGCATTTTTTCTAGCTTCGGCATCGATTTCAATTTTTCTTTGATCTTGCTCGGCCCTAACTATTTCAACTTGTTTTTTAATCTCAGCTTCTTTTACATCTTTTACTCTAACTACTTCCATCTCTTTTTCTTTTGTGATTTTTTCTTGATCTTTTATAAGCTGATTTGCAAGTTCTTTTGAAATAGCTACCTCTCTTTCGTTTTCAACGGTTTTTAATCCAACTATTTTATTTGCATCTTGTTGTTTTACCTCTGTTACTTGAACAGCTTCAATTTCTGCTATTTGAGCTAACTTTAAGTTGTTTGCAACCTCTATTCTACTTTCTTTTTCAATTTCGGATTTTTTCTTCTCCATTATGTTAAATATAACTTTACTTCCACTACTATCTCTAATATCCATTAATTCTATATTTTTAACAGGTTCTATTCCCCAGCTTTGAAGCTGAATTTTAACTGCTTTTGTAAAATCATCCCCGAGCTCAGATCTAATTTGCAAAATATCTTCTAGTGCTCTACTTGATAAAATACTTCTAATTGAGCCTTGAATAATATTTGTAAGTTGGATTTGTAAATCTTCGAAACTTTCCACTCTTTGAGCTGCCAAATTTGAATCTTCTATCCTAAAAAAAGCTGTGATATCCACAACAAAAGGAAGTCTTCCTAAATCATAAGCTTCATAATCATCTATTTTTATAGCAAAAACAGAAACCGGTAAAACTATCTTTGTTATACCAAAAATCGGCACCCAACTAGGAAACTCATAATAAGTATTTCCATTTCCTGTATCTTTTCCATAGCTTACTGTTTTATTTGAACTTTGAACTATGTGAACTTCATTTGTCTCAACAACTCGTCTAAAAAACAGTGGAATTACAATACAAAATGCAATAATAACCGCAATTATGCCCAAAAATATGTTTAAAACCATAACTCTTCCTTTTGAAATTAGAAATAATGAAATTATATCTTAATATTTGTTATAAAAGTATAAATTTATAATGATTGTTAAATATCTTGATTTATAAAAATTTATATTTAGAATTAATATGACTTTGGGATTTTATGAATATTATTAAAACAATAAGTTACGAAATAAATAAAATATTAGAAATAAATAAAGATGATTCAACTTGGCATCTTGCATTTTTTACAGGTTTTTGCATGTCGGCTCCACTTTTAGTAGGGGCTTTTTTAAACAATATGCATTTAGCAGTTATTAGTTCAATGGGTACAATGCTTTTTTATATACTCCTAAAACACCACTTTATCATAGAATGATAGTTTTAATGGCTTGTGGATTTGGTTTTATAGTAAGTTTTATCTTTGGAGGACTAGCACATTTCTCACCGCATATAAGTTCAATTGTTTTATGTATCTTAACTATGATTGTAACAATGACTGTAAGATTTTATCAATTATCAAACCCTGGAAATTTCTTCTTTATAATGATTGCTACGATATCTATCTTTTTACCTTTTAAGACATCACAGCTTATAGAAGTTAGTGGATATTTTGTCTTAGGGACTATTTGGGCTGTAATAGTTGCCTTTATATATAGTTTATTAACTGCAAAAATTTTGAAAATAGAAGAGATTAAAAAATAAAATATGATGGTTTTGATAATGTAGTTGTTGATAGTGTGATAATTGGATTTTTTGTTGGATTTAGTATTTTAATAGCACAAATAATAGGCATTGAAAGAGCGTATTGGGTGCCAATTTCTACACTAGCAATCCTACAAGGAATGACTCTAAGAAGTAAATGGACAAGGCAAATTCATAGAATTTTGGGAACCGCAATAGGAATAGCTTTAGTATATTTTTTGCTGCGTTTAAATTTAAATAGCCTACAAATTGCAATTTTAATAGGTATTCTTGGCTTTTTAGCGCAACTTACGATTACTAAACACTATGGCGTAGCCACAATTTTTATAACTCCGATGACTGTTTATATGGCTGAAATGAGTGGAGTAATAAGTGGTGGAGCAACAACTTTAATTGTAGCAAGGCTTGAAGATATTATTCTAGGAAGTATAATTGGTTTTATTGGTGGAGTTTGTTTGCACAATCTTAAATTTAGAAAAGGCTCTGTTAAAATATTTTATTGATTTTATTAAAAAATTAAATTTTTATTTTATAATATTTTGCTTTGAAATTTTCATACTTTGCTCACTTATATCTATTCCGATAACATTACGATTATTTTTTAAACCTGCAATTAAAAAGGAGCCACTACCACAAAAACAATCCATTATAATAGAATTCTCATTAGACGATTGCTTTACAATAAGCTCTAACATTTCTAAATTTTTTTCAGTTGGGTATTTTGGATATTGTGGATCTTTAAAATTACCCCAAATATCTTGTATTTTTTTTCCTTTGTGATCTTTTGCATATTTTTTAATGCGAGGGTTGTTTGTTTTTGACCATTCTATTAAACCTGTTTTATCTAACATTTCTAATTCATCAGGAGAGCTTCTCCAGTGTCTTCCTTTTGGCGGTAATAAGCCACGCCATTTTTTTCCAGTGTTTCCATTTAGTGTTTCACCTGGTGCATGGCAAGGAACAGTAGTATATCTTTCGCCATTTTTGTCTATTTTAGGAAATTTTTTTAAAAGCTCTTCATCGCTAAGTTTTATAGATATGTCATTAAAAATTTGCATACATTTTTTTTTAGCATAGACATAAATTGTATCTTTTATATTTCCATATGCTTTTCTTTTAAAGTTTTTAGGATTTGATTTTATACGAGTAATTTCATTCAAAAAATTATCTTTTCCAAATATTTCATCTAATATAATTTTAATATAATGTCCCATTTTTATATCAATATGTAAATATAAAGTTCCTTTATCGCTTAATAATTTATGAATCAAAAAAAGTCTTTCTCTAATAAATTCTAGATAATCATCTAATTCAAAAATATCACTATATGCTAATTTATCTGTTTCTGAATTAGATATTGAAGATGTTCTAGAATTTGAATAAAAAAAATCCTGACCTGTATTAAAAGGGGGATCTATATAAACTAAATCTATTTTATTATTATATGTTTTTAATAAAATAGACATTGCTTGAAAATTATCTTGATATATAAGTTTAGTTTTTTGATCTGAATATATAACATTTAATTTATCTGATGAACATCTATTTATTTTTTCTAAAATTTCAATTTCAGTCTTTTTTATATCATAATTTAAAGATATAGACATTATAACGTAACCACAAAACTACTTAGCAATAATGCAGACATTATAAGTTCATTAGTTGAATTATTAACAAACTCAGACATATGATTTTTAGTCATTCTAGTGGCTGTATTTTGAATATATAATACACCATCTAATATTGCAATAGGAAAAATTTGATAATCGCAAGGCGTAAAAGAACCATCTAGTAAAATATTTTTAGCATCGTTTAGTTGTGCATTTTGATGACCACCAAAATCTGTAAGAAATTTAGCTTCTCCTATTGCTACATTTTCACCTCTTTTTGCAATAAAATCAATTCCTTTATTCCCTGTGTATCCAAAAATATCTTTTGCTAAATTTAACATAATATTATCATTGCCAATAAAAACCATTAGCGTATCTGTATTTAAAAAGACATCTATATTATCTGTTTTATCAAAATTAAAATTAGTAGAATTTACCCAATTTTTAAAATGTTGACCCATTTGTCTATTTGCTTCAATAGGTCTAGTAATCTCATTCAAAACATTTGTAAGCCCCATATTTACAATTATATTTTCAATTCTACATACAGTATTTGGATTGCGATCAATTGCACTTCTATCTCGTCTAAGATATGCAACATAAGAATCTTTAATAGGAAAAATATCTAAATTTAATAATAATCTTAATAAATTACCTCGTTCAAAATTTGGCGGACTTGTAAGCATGGATGATAATTCATTAATAGTTTCTTGATCTAAATTTCTTCTTATATTAGATATTACAGGATAAACAGAATATAATCTGTCTAAATAATCATAATTATTTGCAAGCTCTAAGCTGTTTTGTGTCCATAGTGTCATTGTTTCCCTTTCTAAGCCACATCTGGCAATGGTATATTTGGTCTATTAGCGATGTTAATAGATTTACTTATACAATCATTCTCTTGTATAAAATCAAATAGAATTATCTCTTTGTCATTTTTATTGTCTTTTGCAAAATTTACAAAATTATGATAAACAAGATAGTTATTAAGATATTTAGTTGAAACACCTTTAAAATTATAAGTTATCATTGCTTTCAATCTACTATGATAACTATTTATAGTTTGAATATTAAATGTTCCAGCTTTATATTTGTTTCTTGGTATTCTAATATGACTTAACTCCATATCTTTTGCAAGTTTTAAATAAGCTCTAAAACTATCAGTTACAAACATACTATCTTTTATAATTTTACCATTTAAAACCTTTTCTAAATCTTTTAATTTAGGTTTGCCAAGATTTGATACTTTTGCAATAGATAAACAATTTAAATTTATTCCACAACTTACACAGACCTGCTCTCTACTTAATCCACGCTTAGTAGCAGGTGTTCCTCTTTTCTTTGCTAAGCGTGGCAATTTAAAATTTTTATGATTACCTTTAAAAGATAGCGGTATAAAAGTTTCATCAGCTTCAACTATTCCATTTAATTCAACTTCACTCATCATAATTTGCAAAGCATCTAAAATTTTATGTCTCCAAGCAAATGCAGTAGGTAGTGAAATATTACAAATCTTAGCTGTTTTTCTAAGTGAATATTTTTCTATCATACAATGAATATATAATTTCCAGGTTTTTATATCTTTTTTAACACTAAAAAATATCGTATTATTTGTAGTAGTAAATGTTTTATTACAATCTCTACATAAAAATCTTTGAGTATTGCTACTTTTTCCATTTTTAACAAATTTAGTAGATTTACAATGAGGACAATATTTAATCTCTTTTTTGATAGATACTTTGTTAGAAGTTTCTTTATTTTTTATCTCTTTTATGAATGATTTTTTATCATCATTTGAAAGAGAGTTAAAAAGCTGTAAAATTATATCTAACTCTGTTGTCTTATTTTTCATCGCAAACCTCCTTACTATCGTTATTTTATATAGGAAATTATAATATAAATTAGCTTAAAAATCAATAAAATATTTTAACAGAGCCTTAGAAAAATAATAATAAAAACAATTTACTTTTTTATAAATTTACTTCCTTCTAGCAAGCAAGATCGTGCAGCTTAATATCATTATAAAACCAATATAGTCTAAAAATACATACCTTTGCCCTAAAAACAGATAAATAAAAAAAGCTGATGCAACAGGCTCAACAGCGGCTAATAAACTAGTCTTTGTAGGGCCTAAAATACTTAATCCTTTCATATAAAAACTAAATGAAATAATAGTTCCAAAAAATACAGTTCCAAATATAGCAAAAAGTCCATCTATATCTTTTACTCCGTGATGAGTCCAGTTTTTATTTATCAATGCGGCCAAAATACCACCTATTATAAGACCATAAGAAAGAGTTGTTAAAATACCATATTTTTTATTTATATGTATTGGAGTTATGCTATAAACAAAATACAAAGTGCTGAAATTAACCCAAAAACAATAGCTTCTTTTGGTATAGCAAAATCAAATTTTAGATGAGTTGCTAAAATAAAAACACCTCCAATAACAAGAAAAAGCGATAAAATTTCGAGTTTTGTAGGAAATTTTTTATTTACAACTGCCATATGGATCATAATAAAAGCTGGAGATGTGTATTGTAAAATAGTTGCGATTGCAGCGTTACTTAGTTTCATGCTTAAAAAAATAAGTATATTGGCATAAAAAAAGTCCAAAAATAGCATAAAATATTAAAATAAAAAAATCTTTTTTATCACTAAAAATTAAAAAAATATCTTTTTTTTGATTTCTAAGTGCTAGGAAAAACAAAAATATCCCACTTGCCAAAAGCCTAACTACAACCAACCACTCAGCTGAAACTTTTTTTATATCAAATAGATACTGACCACAAGCAGATGAAAGTCCCCAAAAAATAGCACTAAAAATAGTAAATAAAAATCCCACCATAAAACTATGCATTTATCATCCTAACATACTAAGCATCATGGCGGAATTTGAGCTTATTTAGCAGCCTCTAGGACCACATCCTAAGTTTAAAGCTTTTATCACTCCATCATAATCAGGCTCTTTTGTAATCTCGCTAACTACTTCTTTATAAATAATTTTTGAGTCTTTATCAATAACAAAAATAGCTCTTGCAAGAAGTCCTTTTAAGGTGCCACTGTCTATTAAAACTCCATATTTTTTACCAAATTCTTTACATCTAAAATCACTTAATGTATTAATGTTTTTAATATTTTCAGCTCCGCAAAATCTACCTAGTGCAAAAGGTAAATCCATTGAAACAACACTGAAATTTACATTTTTTAAATTTGCCATTTTTTCATTAAATTTCTTTGTTTCCATTGCACAAACACCAGTATCAAGTGATGGAACTGTTGCAATAACTTGAATTTTTTCACTTGATCCGCCAACTTTTAAAGTTTTTAAATCTGCTAAAACTAATTCAACTTCAGATGCATAATCACCAACACTTAGCTCATCGCCAACTAGCTTAACAGCTTCGCCATTTAATGTAACTTTACTCATAATTTCTCCTTAAATAAATTTAGCATATTATAACTTTTTGGTGTTAATAAAAATGTAATTTTTTATTTATTTTTATTATTTCTTTTTTGCAGGAGTAGAATTTGTTAAAATATCGTGCAGATTTAATCTATCTTTTCTAAAAAAGCACATTAATATCCCAAATAAAAAAGTACTTCCAAAAATAAAAATAAGATATCTTAAAAAAGCTCTAAAAAAACCTATTTTCTTACCAGTTTTTATATCTATTAAATAAATTTCTTGTGATTTATAGCCAGGAGTTTGAGCTTTTAAACTAAAGAAAAGTGAAGTTATAATGCCGTAAACAAGCCAAACTAACAAAATAGCTATTTGATTTTTTTGAAAATTTTCCTTTGAGCCTAAAACGGCATAGGTAGTAAAGTATAAAAGCGGCATAGAAATTAGAAATATATCTATAATAAAAGCTTTCATTCTTAAAAAAACAGGTGCAATAACAGCCTTTTGTTTAGCCATCTTGCACCATTTTAAAATTTATCATACTTTTAAAAGTTCAGCTTCTTTTTGTTTTAAAACATCATCAACTTTATTATTAAAGTTATCGGTAATTTTTTGAACTTCATCATGAGCTTTTTTTGCATCATCCTCTGAGATTTCTTTTTCTATTTTTTTAATCTCATCGTTTGCATCTTTTCTAGCATTTCTTATACTAACTTTTGCTTTTTCGCCCATTGCTTTTGATCTTTTAACATTTTCTTGTCTTTGTTCAGTTGTCATCGGTGGAAAAAATAACTTTATGCATTCACCATCATTGTTTGGATTTACACCAATATTTGCAGCTTGGATAGCTGTTTCAATAGTCTTTAACATCGGTTTTTCCCAAGGAGTTACGGTTATCGTCATCGCATCGGTTGCTAAAACAGTAGCTACTTGGTTCAATGGAGTTTGATTTCCATAGTAATCAACATAAATATTATCAAGCACATTAACGCTTACTTTTCCAGTTCTTAGAGTTAGAAAATCTTTTTTCAAAGACTCAATTGCTTTTTTAGAAGCTTCTTCTTGTGTTTTATAAATTTTATCTAGCATATTTATCCTTTATAATTTCGCCGTTTTAATTTACCTTAGGGGCTTCAGGAACTGCTTTAGTCTCTGGAATCTCATTTGTTTGGGCAGGAATTTGAAGGGATTTTGTATCAATACTATCTATGACAGATTTTGAATTACTTTTTTGATAATAATATCCTAAAGCCAAAGTATTTAAAATAAATAAAATTCCCACAACAACTGTAAATTTTGCTAAAAATCCACCAGCACCTTTTGCGCCAAATAAACTTTCGTTACTTCCGCTATAAACTCCAAGTCCCATTGATGAGCTTTTTTGAAGTAAGATGGCTATGGTAAGTATTACAGTTAGTACAAATTGTAAAACTAATAAAATCGTTGTCAAATTTAATCCTTTTGTTTTTATTAACCTTTAATTATACACAAAAAAATATAAATTTTTAGTTAAATTTAGCCATTTTTCTTTGCAAAGTCTTTCATAAAGCCAACTAAAGTCTCAACATTTTCATAAGTTATAGCATTATAAATAGAAGCTCTAATACCTCCCAAATGCCTATGACCTTTAAGTCCCATCATATTATTTTCTAAAGCTTCACAAACAAATTTTTTCTCAAATTCTTCACCTTTTGTAATATTAAAACTCACGTTCATCAAAGACCTTGAATCTTTCTTTGCATGGCCTTTATAAAAGTCACTCATTTCATCAATTGCAGAGTATAAAAGTGCTGCTTTCTTCTCATTTTTTTCATTAACTGCTTTTAAGCCACCTTCTTTAATAAGTTTTTCAAGCATTAAATTTAGCATATATATTCCAAAAGTATTTGGAGTATTGCTCATAGAATTTGCATCAATTTGAGTTTTATATCTTAAAATATTTGGAACATTACTTGCAACTCTATTTGCTAAATCTTTTCTGATAACAACTAGCGTAACGCCTGCTGGACCACCATTTTTTTGAATTCCTCCATAAAAAAGACCAATGTTTTTTGTATCAATTTCTCTTGAAAAAAGATCACTTGAACTATCTATGACTAACAAAGATTTTGTTTTTGGAAACTCCTTATATTGTGTTCCATAAATAGTGTTGTTTGAACAAATATAAGTATAATCAGCATCCTTGCTAAGCTCAGGAATTAAAGGAATTCTATCAAAATTTGTATCTTCGCTGCTTGCTACAACCTTATAATTTATTCCTAAAATTTCAGCTTCTTTTATCGCTTTTTTAGTCCAAACGCCTGTATTTATATACTCACACACTTTACCTGTGCTTAAATTCATAGGAATTTGGGCAAACTGAAGACTTGCACCACCTTGTAAAAATAAAACCGCATAATCATCACTAAAACCATAAAGCTCTTTTACTCTTTTTTCAGCACTATTTATAACTTCATCAAAAACTGCACTTCTGTGCGATACTTCCATTATAGAAAATCCCTTATTTTGATAGTTTAAAAGCTCATCTTGTGCTGTTTTTAAAACATCTAGTGGTATTGTGCTTGGACCCGCACTAAAATTTATAACTCTATTCAAAACCTCTCCTTTTTTATTAAATTATTTAAATAATAGTTGCTTTTTTGCTTGTTGTTTGTGAGTATAACGTTATTATATCACCATTTTCAAGATCATTTAAAGAGATATTTTTACCATCTTTTTGAACTTGAATTAAATTTTTAGTAATGCTAAAGAAATGATTTTTTTCCTCTAAAAGTGCTTTTTTTATAGCTAAATCACTTTCAAATTTTGAAATTTTGCCTTGAATTGCAAAATTTAATTTATGCTCTATATCTTTCAGGTTTGTAAAGCTCATCTCTATTTTTGAATTAAGTGCTATTTTTTTAAAACTTAGCTCTAAATTTAAAACTTTATTTTTAGCATTTAAAAAACGCTCTTTTATTGCTTTTTTTAAATTTGTCTCAAAATTATCTATTTTTTGAATAAGTTCATTTTTATCAGGAAGTAAATCAATCATTGATGCCGTTGGTGTAATACTTCTATGATCAGCCACAAAATCACTTATGCTGAAATCTATTTCATGTCCAACAGCTGAAATAATAGGCGTTTTTGCTTCATATATAGCCCTTGCTAAGCTTTCATCATTAAAACACCATAAATCCTCTTTACTTCCTCCGCCTCTTGCTAAAACTATAGCATCAAAACCCTCTAAATCAGCCTTTTTTAGAGCTTTTGTAAGATCATTTGCAGCTAAACTTCCCTGAACAAGTGAGTTGTAAAAATAAAGTTTGCAAAGATTAAATCTATTTGTAGCAGTTTTTATAATGTCTTCATAAGCAGCCGATCCAATACTTGTAATAACGGCAATTTTACTTGGAAATTTAGGAAGTGGTTTTTTGTAATCTTGGCTAAAAAGCCCCTCTTTAAAAAGTTTTTCTTTTAATTCTAAAAAAGCTTTTTCTAAATCACCAGTTCCTGCTTCTTTCATGGATTTTACAATAAGTTGATACCTGCCACTTTCTTTATAAATACTTGCACTTGCCTCTAAAATAACCTCATCACCGTCTTTTGGATCAAATTTGACAAGCTGGTTATTAAATCTAAACATTGCACAAGATACAGATGCGTCTTTGTCTTTTAGGGTAAAATACCAATGTCCTGATGAATGCTTTGTAAGGCGAGAAATTTCACCTTTTACATTCAAATTTGATAAATTAAGCTCAAGTAAAGTTTTAGCCTGTTCATTTAGCTCAGATACACTTATAATCATAAATCTTTTACTTTTTTAACAATAAATAATGTAGAAATATCAAAGCTATAACTTTTTACAAGCTCGCTTTCAAAACCTGCGCCATTGAGCTCTCTTACAAAGCTTTCTTTATCTAAAAAATTCTCTATTGAATCAGGCAAATACTCATAAGCTTCTTTGTTTTTAGAAATAAATCCACCAATTTTTGGAAGTATTTTTGAAACATAAAAATCTCTTGCTTTTGATATAATGCCCTTTTTATCAGGTTTTGCAAACTCTAAAACAACTAAATACCCACCAAGCTTTAAAATTCTATTAAACTCTTCTAAGGCCTTTACTCTTTCAACAACATTTCTTATACCATAACTTATACTTATAACATCTACGCTTTTATCTTCTAGAGTTGTATTTGCTGCATCGGCTTGTATAAATTTAAAATTTGGAAATTTAGTTTTGGCAACTTCAAGCATTCCGCTACTTGGATCAATACCTATTAAAGAAGTTATGTTTGAATTATAACCTTTTGACATATCGCTCCAAAGTCTCATCATATCGCCTGTTCCACAAGCAACATCAGCTATACTTAAATCATTATTTATAAACTTTGCTAAAATTGCAGCACAAGCTTCTTTTCTCCAACTTTCATCTATGCCAAAACTCATAGCTTTATTTGCTTTATCGTATGTTGGAGCTATTTTGTTAAACATATCAATGATTTTATTTTGATTTTTCATAAATTTCCTTTTTATAATATACTTTTAAAACTTTAGAGGATTTTCTAGCTTCATCTATAAATTTTGGTTTTTCATCTATTAGTTTGCTTCTTAGCTCAAACATAAAAACTGAAATTTCGTCTTTTTGTTCTTTCAAAAAAGCTTTATTTTCACCTTTGTCATATAAATTTATTATTTCACACCAACTGTTTCTATCATATAAATCATCAAGGCGAATACTTAGCTTCAAAACTTCTTTGTATATTTTTTTTATTATTTTAATATCAAAAACCAAATAAAAGCTTTTTAATAAAGATTTTAAACTGTCAATAAAAATTTTAAACTCAAAAAATTCACTGTTTAAAGACTCACTTGATAATTTATTAAATTTTTTCTGAACTAAAACAAGATTAAATCTTATTTTTCTAGCTACAAATTCTTTAAGAATTTTACTATCTTTTTTATAAAAGCCATTAAAATCCTCTAAAAAAACCTCATAATTCAAATCTTTTTTAAAACCAACAAACTCATTTTGATTTTTTAAAACAAACTCTAGACTATTAACTGTTTTTTTAGAGTAACTTATAGTTTTAAAATAATCAATCAAGCTTTTAAATTTATAAATTTCATCTATGTTATCTAAATTTTGCTTTAATAAAGTTTTTAAATTTATAAAAATTTCATCATCTATAATGTCCTTAAATTCGTTTAAAAGTGATAAAATTTCAATTGTTTTTTGTCTTAAATCATATAAAAAATCACTGTTTTTTGTCAAAGTATATTTTTCGAAAGTACTTAAATACTGAAAATTGAATTGGTTGATTAAGATTAAAAAAGCCTCATAAGCATCAATATCATCAGGAAAAACAAGCTTTAAAAAAGGTAAAGTTTTTAAAACTTGAATAGTTTTTTTATTATCAAGTTTTAAATATGCTTTTTTGTAAAAAAATAATTCATCATAGAATTTCTCATCTATGATTTCTTTCATATCTATATTTTCAAAGATAGTAGGTAAATTAAAATTGCTTTCTTTATTATCAAATTCTAAAATAGCAAAATCCTTATAATCATCTAAAATAAAATCACTACCTTCTATGCTAAATTTATAACTTTGTTTATTTATAACAGGGGATATTTTTAATGCTTTTTTATATTCATCTTTTGAAGTTAAAGCTTCAAATTTAGTTTTTTTATCAAAATTATAAGTTGTGATGAAATATTTTTCATCTTTTTTTGAATATATTATTTTTTCAAATTTTGTAAATTTAGTGCAAAATTGGGATATGTTTGATTTCACTACTAAGATATTATTTTCATAAAGAATATTTAAGATATCATCATTTTTAAGTAAAAATTTACGCACGATATATCAACTCTCCTTTACGAAAAATAAACTAATTTTTGCAGTTTTGGCACTCTTCAACAAAAGCTGTTATGTTTAAATCTTTTATTTTAGTATTTGTATTTTTTTCTAAAATTTTATGATAGTTTTTTAAGTCTGAAGTTTCACAATCACAGTCTTTTACATATCCACATTTTTTACAAACGATATGAATATGTGGCTTTTCTTTAATATCAAATTTAGACTTTAAATTTGGTCTTGAAATCTCCATAACTAAACCACAATCAAGTAAAGTTCCTAGATTTTTATAAACAGTTGCCAATGAAATTGACGGATAATCTTTTTTTATATCATCATATAGCTCATCAATTGTTGGATGAGTGTGTTTAGCAAGAGTTTTTAAAATGCAAAGTCTTTGCGGAGTTGCTTTTAAACCACTATCTTTTAGTAAATCAATATATTGCATTACAAAGTCCTTATGAGTTTTTTAATTAATTATAATTCTATCAAAAGTTCTTTAAATTAGGTTTATTATGTAAAATTTTATCTTTTTGTATAAAATTTTTTATCTTATCAATACTTATGCCAAGGCTATCTTCAACCAAATTTGTATTTCCATGAGTTATGAAAACATCATCGTATTCAAAACTTTTTACTCTTACATCAAAAATTTCTTTTTCTTGTAAAAAAGCTGAAATGATCTCTAGTAATCCACCTTTTTTTACACTATCGCTAAAAATATACCAAACTTTACTATAATTTGCCAAATCCAAAAGAAGTTCTTCATCGATAGGTTTTGCAAAAATTAAATTTATTAAATTTATATCATCATCAAGACTTTCTAAAACCTTGTAAGCTTTTCCAACAGCATTTCCATAACCTAAAAAGCTTATATTTGCCTTTTTATCTATTAAAATTTCACCTTTTCCTAGCTTTATTTCACAGGGTTTAAACTCATTATCTAAAATAAAGCTTCCTCTTGGATAGCGAATTGCTAAAACGCCTTTATGCTTATAGGAATAATCTAAAATTTCTTTAAAACTTGCTTCATCGCGTGGAGAAATCATAGTGATGTTTGGAACCGCGTTTAAAAAACTTATATCAAAAGCTCCTTGATGAGTTTCTCCATCTTCACCCACAATCCCTGCTCTATCCATGGCAATTACAACATTTAAGTTCATAATCGCACAATCATGTATTACTTGATCATAGGCTCTTTGCATAAATGTAGAATAAATCGTAATATAAGGCTTAAAGCCCTCTTTTGCCATTGCAGCCATTGAAGTTACTGCATGTTGTTCGGCAATTGCCACATCCCAAAAGCGCTCTGGAAAAGCATCAATTAATGCATCCATACCTGTTCCAGTTGGCATAGCAGCAGTAACACCTACAATATTATCATACTTTTTAGCTAAATTTAATAAATTTAAAGAGTAAATAGCTGTGGCTGATTTTTTGCCTGTTTTTTTAAAGCTTTTTCCACTTTTTAAATCAAATGGGCTAACACCATGCCATTTTGCATCAAATCCTTCGGCATAATTATAGCCTTTTCCTTTTAGTGTCTGAGCATGAACAACAACTGGCTTATTTAGCTTTTTAGCTGTTTTAAGTGTTTTTATTAAAGCCTCTAAATTATGTCCATCAACTGGACCTATATATTTAAGTCCAAGCTCTTCAAACAAAAGACCAGGAGTAATTAATTTTAAACTCTCTTCAAATCTTTTTGCTAAATATGAAGCACTCTCTGGTAGGTTTTTAGATACAAAATCTTTTATAAAGTTTCTAAAATTCATATATAATGGCTCAGCCATTTTTTGGCTTAAATACTTGCTTAGTGCACCTATCGGTTTACTTATGCTCATTTCATTATCATTTAAAATTATAACGCAAGGATATTTTCTATCACCTAACTCATTTAAAGCTTCATAAACCATACCTGCACTCATTGCTCCATCGCCAATAAGCGCTACTGGAAGCCTATCTTCATTTTTAAGCTTTATAGCTTTTGCAGCTCCTACTAAAAGAGAAATTGAAGTTGAGCTATGTCCTGCTATAAAATAATCAAACTCACTTTCGCTAGGTTTTGTATATCCACTAAGCCCTCCAAACTGCCTAATAGTAGAAAATTCATCCCAACGCTTGGTTAAAAGTTTGTGAGTGTAGCTTTGGTGACTTACATCGAAAATAAAGGGATCTTTTTTAGCGTCAAAGACATAATGCATTGCAACAATTAGCTCTACTGCTCCAATATTTGAACTAAGATGCCCGCCATTGTGACTAACAACATCTAAAATTCTTTTTCTTATATCTTCGCAAAGAAGTTTTAATTCATCTAAGCTTTTGTTTTTAATATCCAAACCAACTCCCTTTAAAGTAGTCCTTCAAGTTCTTTTAAAACTCTTTTATTTTGAGCTCTAAGCCCTATTGTTATACGAATAGCGTCTAATTCATAGCTCTTTAAATTTCTTAGAATTATTCCTTTTTTTAGTAAGCTATCACAAATTTCACTACTGTTTTTAACAAAAAAGGTTATAAAATTTGTGTAACTTGGAATAAATTTAATATTATGTTTTTTTGCAAATTTTTCATATCTCTTCATCTCTTTAAAATTGTTTTTTAAAGTTTTTTTAATATAGCTTTCATCTTCTAAAACAGTAGTAGCAGCTTTTAAACTAAGAGTTGTTATATTAAAAGGAGCTCTTAACTTAGAAAGATTGCTTATGATATTTTCATTTGCAACGCCATATCCTACTCTCATCCCACCAAGACCATAAAGCTTTGAAAAAGTTCCTAGATAAATAACATTTTCATATTCGGATATTTTTTTAGGATCTATAAATTTTTTAATATCTTTAAATTTGGCAAATTCATTATACGCCCCATCAATCACAATAAGAGTATTTTTATCAATTTTTTCAATAAATTTATAAATCTCATCTGCATCTAAACACTCACCAAGCGGGTTATTTGGAACGCATAAAAATATAATTGAAATTTCATTTTGATGCTTTTTAAAGACTTCTAAGAATTCATCTAAATTATGTGTATCTGAAGGTGTTTTATAAACTTTTGCGCCAACATGTTTTGCATAAATTTCATACATTGAAAATGTTGTTTTGGCTGTTAGGATTGCTGAGTTTTGATTAGCTTTTGCATGTATTAAAAACTCTATTACTTGATCGCTTCCTGAGCCAATGATTATATTATTTGAAGTGACATTATATTTTTTTGATAAAGCCTCTTTTAGTTCAAACATAGAATCATCAGGATATAAATTTGCAAATTTTGCGTTTTGTTTTATTGCTCTTTGAACTAATTTTGAAGTTCCTTGCGGGTTTTCATTGCTAGCAAGTTTTATAATGTCGTTTTGTTTTATGCCATATTCTCTAATTATTAGCTCGATTGGTTTTCCTGGCTCATAGCTTTTAATCTCGCTTAAATGTGCATTAAATATCATTTTATCTCCTCATTCATATAGCTTCCAAGCCACATAATTTCATTTCCTTTTTCTTTTGCTAGATTTAAAACTTTTTTAACTCTTTCATCATCAATATGTCCTTCAAAATCAATATAGAAATTTACATTAAAATCTTTTTTCTTAATTGGCCTGCTTTCAAGCTTTGTTAGATTAATTCCCTCATTTCTAAACATTGATAAAAAATCAACCAAAGCTCCTGGACTGTGATCAGTCTTAACCATAATGGAAGTTTTATCTTTGCTTGTTCTTTCATTTTTAAAATCACTTAATATAAAAAAGCGCGTTTTATTTGAAAGATTATCTTCTATTTTTTCAAACATAATAGGAACATTGTATAAATTTGCAGCTATTTTAGAGCAAATTGCCGCTGAATTTGGCTCGGACATAACCATTTGTGCAGCTAAAGCAGTTGATTTTGTAGGTATAAACTGGACCTCATTAAGACCATGTTCTTCTAAAAATTTTAAACATTGATTATAGCCTTGTGGATGAGAATAAATTTTTTTAATCTCTGAAAGACTCTCATATCTACTAGCAAATGAGTGATGAATATCAAGATAAAGCTCGGCAACAACTTTTATATCTTTATAAACGCCAAGGCAGTCAAATGTAACTCCAACTCCGCCTTCTGTGTTATTTTCAATAGGCACGACACCATATTTTGCCTCTTTATTTTTTAAAGCTTTAAAAACAGCTTCGATATCTGAAAGTGCAATATAATTACTAATAGCTCCAAACCTACTTTTTGCAGCTTGATGAGAGTAGGTTCCAAATGGTCCTAAAAATGCCACACTTTGAGGTTTTTCCAAATTTCTAGAAATAGAAAAAATTTCAAAGAAAACAGCTTCGATTGATTTTTTATCAAGCTTGCTAATACTCTCAACTCTTGAAATAATGGCTTTTTCTCTTTCAGGCCTATAAATATGGCTTCTTGCTGCATTTTTAAGTTCGCCTATTTTTTTAACATAACCCATTCTCTCATTTAAAAGCCTTACTATCTCATCATCAACCTTATCAATACAGGTTCTTAAATCATCGATATTTTGCATTTAAACTCTTTCATCTTTTATCAAATCTTCAAAGCTTTGTCTTTTTCTAATGAGTTTTGCTTCACCATTTATCAAAGCAACTTCAGCAGGTTTTAACCTTGAGTTATAGTTACTTGACATTGAAAAACCATAAGCTCCCACATCTTTTACAACAAGCAAATCACCTTTATCTAAATTTGGTAAATATCTATCTTTTCCTAAAAAATCACCACTTTCACAAATTGGTCCTACTATGTCAAAATTTACCAAATCTTGGCTATCTTTTAAAGAAACAATATTATGAAATGCATTATATAAGCTTGGTCTTAGAAGGTCATTCATAGCACCATCTACAATTAAAAAGTTCTTACCATCGTTTTCTTTTTTATATAAAACTTTTACAAGCATTTCACCTGCATTTGCTACAATACTTCTTCCAGGCTCACAAACAATCGTACAGTCTTGCCCATCTAATGCTTTTAAAACTCCTTGAGCATACTCATATAAATTTATAGTTTTTTCATCAGTATATTTTATGCCAATTCCCCCACCAATATCAAAAAATTTAATATCAATTTCCAAAGCTTTTAACTCTCGCATTAGGTTCGATACAAGTTTTGCTGATTCTAAAATCGGAGTAGCATCACTTAGTTGCGATCCAATATGGAAGTGAATTCCAATACTTTCTAAAAATTCACTTTTTTTAGCATAAATGTAAATTTTCCTAGCCTCGTTTATGCTAACACCAAATTTATTTTCTTTAAGTCCAGTTGAAATATAAGGATGGGTTTTAGGATTAATATTTGGATTTACTCTAACGCTAATTCTAGCTTTTAAATTTAAACTCTTTGCTATTTTTTCAACATTTAAAAGCTCTTCAAAGCTTTCAATATTTAACATTAAAATGTCTTCTTTTAAGGCATTTTCTATCTCATCATCAGTTTTTCCAACACCAGAAAATATTATTTTATATCTGCTTGCTCCAGCTATTAAAGCTTTCTTAACTTCGTTAAAACTAACGCAGTCAAAACCACTTCCAAGATCTGCTAAAAGCTTTAAAATGCTCAAATTTGAATTTGCCTTAACAGCATAACAAATTAAAGATTTTCTTGCTCTAAATGCTTCTTTTAAATCTAAATAATTATTTTTAATTTTATCAAAATCGTAAATATAAAGTGGGGTTTTATAAGTTTTGGCTAAATTTTCGTAATTTTTTATATCAATCACATTGAACCTTCTGTTTTTTTAAATTTAGAGTAGATTTTACTTAAAATTTACTTAAATGTTTCTAAACACCAAAGAAATAGCATATAGTCCAAGTAAAATAATCGGCAATATTATGCCAATTTCAGGCACTATAACGCCTGTTATGCAAAATCTTGTGAGTACGAATATAGTGCCCCAAATTAAAAGCGTTACTATAAAAAATATAAAGCTTAAAATGGCAAGATTGTGAAATCTATTAGTTACTGGGAAGTGATAAAATAAAATTACAAGCATAATAGAGGCAAAAAATGGTGAAAAAACAAGGCTATAAAGGGCTGATTTGATAGAACTTATATTTACACCTTGGTTTTTAAAGCTTTTAATTGCTTTTAATGCATCTTTTATAGAATAAACATTTGAGTTATCATAAACTTTTTCTATACTTGATGGATCAAAGCCATAAAGGCTTTGAAATTTTGATCTTTTAAATCTAGTAAAACCATCTTTGCCTATTGTTAAATCAAGCGGTAAAATAACTCCCTCATCATCAAAAAAAGTCCATTTTTCATTATCATAAATTGCACTTTTTGCATGAGATAAATTTTGCACTTTAGAGTCTTTTACCTTAATTATATTTATATCTTTTGCAGCTTTAGCAAGGGCATTAAATTCTTTTATGTAAAGATAAGTGTCTTCATATTTTAAAAAAACACCACTACTTACTTTGCCAACCATACTTAAATTTTCAAGATTGTCTCTATATCCATTTGAATAAACAAATGATGTTGTATTTAAATATATAAAAAATAAAGTTATTATAAGTGAAATAAAAAAAGGGCCTTTTAAAAGGCTAAATTTAGACAACCCTAAGGCATAAAAGCTTATTAACTCATTGTTTCTTATCATATTAAAAAACTCAAGTATCAAAGCAAAAATTAAACTAAGTGGCAAAATATATCCAACACCACTCATAGCAGTAAATCCAACATAAAGAAGTATTAAGTTTGCACTTGATGGCAAATCTTTTAAGTTTAAAAGTATATCAATGCCAACATAAAAGCATTCAAGTGCCACAAAAAGTATGAAAAAGTATTTTATATAAACAAGGCTTACATATTTTAAATATATTTTCACTTTATAATTTCTTTTGTTGTAAATTTATTTCTAACGCTTGTAAGGTCGTTTTTTACAAGCTCCAAAGTTGCAATTTTAGCATAGTTTAAAATTTCATCCAAATTTTTTGCCTCATCATCATTAAATTTAGATAAAACATGATTAATTACATTTTTTTTATCATTTCCTATGCCAATTCTTACTCTTTCATACTCATTGCCAATTAAATTATCAATTGACTTTATGCCATTATGCCCACCACTACTTCCACCTTTTTTGAACTTTATAGCACCAAATTTAAGATCTAAATCATCATGAATTACTATAATTTTTTCAGGCTTATAGAAGTCATTTACAGCCTTTACGCTATTTCCGCTTAGGTTCATGAAAGTAAGTGGTTTAAGAAGTAAAAGAGAGCCTTTTTTATAAAGCTCTCCTTGAAATTTAGTAGAACTTTCCAAGCTAAAAGAACTATCTTTTAGCTTGTCAATTACCATAAATCCGATATTGTGTCTTGTTAGATCATAGTTTTTGCCAGGATTTCCAAGACCAACTACAAGAATCATTTTACGCTGAGAAAACTCCAGCTACAGCAACATCATTTCCATCTAAAATAGTTACATTTTCAGGAGCCTTTATATCTCTTACAAGCATAGAATCACCTGTATCAAGTGAAGTTACATCTATATTAAAGCTATTTGGAAGATCTTTTCCTTTGCAATGAACTCTTAATCTTCTTTTTAGCTGAACTAAAATACCTTTATTTTTTAAACCTATTGGAGTTCCACTAACTTTTACTGGAATATAGTATTTTGAAACCACATCATCTAATACAACTCTTAAATCAACATGAGTTAATGTGTTTAAAACAGGATCTTTTTGATACTCTTCAACGATTACTTTATATGTTTTACCATCTACTTTTATTTCAAATGCAAGATTTTCTTTATCTCTTACATACTTCATAAAATCGTTTGTTTTAAACGCAGCATAGATATTATCTATACCTTTTGCATAGATATTTGCGATTAGATAACCATCTCTTTTTAAAGCTTTTGCAGCTTTTTTACCGATACTCTCTCTAATAATACCTTCTAACATCTTTTTCCTTTTTAATAAAATGAATTTTGGATGATACCAAAATTTGGCTAAATTTTATCTTATATCTTTAAGTTTTATCTCATCAGCCTCATCTGCTTCGCCAGCTTTACTTTTTCTTTCAAGCTCAATATTTTTAATGTTGATTTCTAAGTCAGCCCTATTTGAGCTTTTATCAAGTGCTTCTTCTCTTGTGATAATTCCATCTTTAAACAGATCAAGCAAGTGTTGATCAAATGTTTGGGTTCCGTAGATATTTCTTCCCTCTTTTATTGCATCTGTTACTTCGCCTACTCTATCTTCTAAAATCATATCCCTAATTCTAACACTTCTTCTTAAAACCTCAACCGCCGCTCTTCTTTTATTATCTGTTGTAGCAACTAATCTTTGAGAAATAACAGCTTGCAAAACAGAAGCAAAAGCTATTCTTATTCTATTTTGTTCTTCACCCTCAAACATGGAAATAACCCTATTAATGCTCTCTTTTGCATCAAGTGTGTGAAGTGTTGATAAAACAAGGTGTCCAGTTTCAGCTGCGTGAAGTGCAGTTTCAATTGTTTCTAAGTCTCTCATCTCGCCAACAAATATAATATCGGGGTCTTCTCTTAATGCAGCCCTTAATGAATCGGCAAAAGTATTGCAGTCTTGCCCAATAGCTCTTTGATTTATAACACACTTTGCATCATCAAAAACAAACTCAACTGGATCTTCAATAGTTACTATGTGGTTTTGCCTTGTATGATTTATATGATTTATCATACTTGCAATTGTAGTTGTTTTACCACTTCCTGTTGGACCAGTTACTAAAACAAGTCCCATTAGTGTCTCATCAGCTATTTTTTTTAAAACAGGTGGTAAAAGAAGCTCTTCCATTTTTGGAATATGTCTTGGAATCGTTCTAAAAACAGCACTTATGCCACTAATTTGTAAAAATAAATTTACACGAAATCTATAATCATCATTTAAAATATATGTAAAATCTAAGCTTTTTTTATCATCAAGCTCATTATATCTTTTACCAACTAAGGCTTTTGCAAGTTCTTCTGCTTCTTCTTTTGTTAAAATTCTATCACCAAAATTTACAATTTTTCCGTTAATTCTTCCTCTTATTAAAGAGGTTGCCTTTAAGTGAAGGTCACTTCCACCGTGGTCTACAAGAGCTTCGAGGTATTTATTAAGAAATTTAATATATGGATTATCGCTCATTTTACTCTCCTTTTAAATTGTTTAGAATTTCATCAAATGCAACTTCAAACTGTTTTAGTCCATCTTCTAAAAGCTCTTTATAAATTTCTTTTATATTTATCTCTTTTTGCTTTAAAAGATCAAAAAACTCATTTATAACTTCATCACTAGCTGGTTTTATAACTTTTTTCTCGCCTTTTAAAAACTCTTTTATTGTATTAAGCGGAGCTGTGTTTACTGAGTTTTCAAACATAAGCTCATCAACATAGTAAGATGGTTTTAAGTTATCACCTTTAACTCCAGTACTTGCAAACAAAGCTCTTACATTTGATAATCCAAAATTTTGCACCTCATAATAACATTTTGTTGCATTATAAATTCCAAGTTTTGCAGTTGGGATATTTAAAGTGGCAAATTTTTCATCCATTAATCTATCAAATCTACTTACAAATATGCTGATAACAGCTTTTGGTAAAGTTGCTCCTGGAAATCTTTTTTTAAATTTTTTAGTTCCATTTTTAAAAGCTTCAAGGCATTTTTTAGTTTGATTTGGAGAAAAAATAAGTGTTGCATTTACATTTATACCTTTTGATAAAAGATCACTCATAGCTTCAAATCCCTCATCTGTTGCTGGAACTTTTATCATAACATTTGGCATACCAATGCTTGCATAAAGTCTTTTTCCCTCTTTATATGTCTCTTTTGCACTACAACTTAGAGTCGGATCAACTTCTAAGCTTATAAATCCATCGTTTTTTTCTACATAGTTTTTAAGCATCGCCTCAGCAGCTAAACGAATATCTGAAGTTGCTAAAATTTCATAAATTTCTTTTGGTTTTTTATGTAAATATTTTGAAATTTGCTCTTTATATGCAGGTGAGCTTAAAATCGCATTTTTAAAAATACTAGGGTTTGAAGTCGCACCATTTATTGCCCCATTTTTTAAGAGTTCTTTAAACTCACCGCTTATAAAATCTCTTTCTACAAAATCGCACCAAAGTGAAAAATTACCATCATACATATTTTTTTATCCTTTCTAAGTCTTTTTCATCAATACAATGTGTTGCATGTTTTTTTAGAACTTCATTTGCGCAAAAAGCTATTCCCATACCAGCTTCATTAAACATAGAAATATCATTTGCTCCATCACCCACACACATAACTTCATCTTTTTTTAGATTCATTAAATCCATAAGCTCTTTTAAAACCTTACCTTTTGAGTATCCAAACATCATCTCTCCACCAACTTCACCGGTTAAAATACCATTTTTTTCATGCAAGTAGTTTGCAAAACTTGCATCAAACCCAAGCTTTATTTTTGCTAAATCAGTAGCAACATGATATCCACCACTAAAAACAACAACAGTAATGCCTTTTTGTTTTAAATATGAAATTATCTCTTTTGCGCCTTTTATAAAAGGTAGTTTTTCCACTGTTTTTATAATCTCATCTAAGCTTACGCCTTTTAAAAAACTAACTCTTTGTTTTAAGCTCTCAAAAAAGTCTAGCTCACCAGCCATTGCTTTTTTAGTGATTTCTTCAACCTCTTTTTCTTTATTTACAGCCCTTGCTAAAAAACTGATAGTCTCTCCGTCCATCAGCGTATTATCAAAGTCAAACACACAAAGTTTTATCATAATTTTCCTTTATAAATTTTTATAATTATACTCAAATGGCTTTAAAATTAAATTTTTATTTTCAAATTTTACTTTATAGGCCTTAGGCTCTACCGCAAAAGAGTTAAGGTTAAAATAACTTTTTTTTTCAAATTTAAAAAATACATCTTGATGATAATGCCCTTCTATAACATAATCTGCGTTGTAGTTTAATAGTTTTTTTTCTATGTATTTATTAAAATTTATAAATTTTTTATATAAAATTTTATTCTCCTGAGATTTTAAAATAGCTTTTGAAATTTTATAATATAAAATTTTATCAATTAAATTCATAATCTTTAAAAAAACTTTATTTCTTAAAAAAAGCAAAATTTTTTGTGTAAAAAAAGGTAAAAAAATATCTCCATGCGCTAAGGCTATTTTATGATTAAATTCATCTGTAAAAAAAACTGGTTGAGCACTATTTTTAAAAACCTTAATATTTTTAAAAATTTCACTTAAATTAAAATCATGATTTCCTTCAAGATAGTAAATTTCATATTTTTTTGAAAGTTTGTTTAACAACTCTATCTCTTTTTCATAAAAATTTTTTACAAAATCTGTGTTTGTTAAAAAATCAAAAATATCACCCATTAAAAAAATTTGTGAAATTTTTGGATTTTTTTCATCCAAAAACTTTAAAAAATTTAAAAAAAAATGCTTATTTTTATTTTCGTGACAATCACCTATAAAAATAGCATTTTCAAGTAGTTTAAACTCCATAAGCAAATTTATTAAGTCCTAAGCTTTCATCAAAACCAAGCATCAAATTTGCATTTGCCAAAGCTTGCGAGCTAGCTCCTCTTAACAAATTATCAATGCTTGAGTTTATCCAAATTTGATTATTTTTTGTTTTGACACAAATATCACAAAAATGCGTCCCCGCAGTATCTTTTACACTGACTGGATTTTGTCTTATTCTAATAAATTTTTCATTTTTATAAAAATTATTTAGCACTTCAAAAGCATCACAATCTTGTTTTAAGGTGCCAAATACACTAACCAACATTCCTCTTGTTATAGGAACTAAATGTGGAACAAACATCAAATTTATGTTTTTTTTAGATGCGATTTCAAGTTTTTCTTTTATTTCATCTGCATGTCTATGAGTAAGTGGGGCATAAGCGTTTATATTTTCATTAACACTTATAAAATGACTTGTTTCTTTTAGGCTTTTTCCAGCTCCACTTACTCCACTTTTTGCATCAACAAATATACTTGGTTCTAAATACTCAATAAATGGAAGTGTGGCAAGCAAAGTTGCTGTTGGATAGCATCCTGGATTTGCAACAAGTTTGGCACCTTTTATAAAATTTCTATTTATTTCAACTAAACCATAAACTGCATTTTTTAGATTTTCTTTATCTAAATGTGTAGTATAGTTTTTTTCATAATTTTCTAAGCTTACTCTATAATCAGCTGATAAATCAACAACCTTTATATTATATTTTAGAATTTCTTTAGCAAATTCCATTGATGCTTTATGAGGGAGTGCTAAAAAAACTAAATCACATTTTTGAGCTGCTGTTTTAGCATCTGCAACCTCAACATCAAAGTCTAAAACACCCTTTAAAGATGGAAAAATTTCATCTATCTTAGATTTTTTAGTAGCTGCTAAATAAGTTAAATTTAATTTTGGATGATTTAGTATAAGCCGTAAAAGTTCAAATCCAGTATACCCGCTAACACCTATAATTCCTACATTTTTCATAATATTGCCTAAAATTTAATTTCTTTATAAAAAACTTCTAAAATTTCAACTTCACTTGTTCCATTTGGAAGATTTAAAGATATGTAATCCCCCTCTGCTTTTCCTAAAAGTTGCCTTGCAAGAGGAGTATTAATGCTAATTAGTCCTCTACTTATATCGCTTTCACTACTTCCAACTATTGTATAGGTTTTCTCACGCTCAGTTTCTACATCTAAAAATTTAACAGTTGAGCCAAATTTAACTTTATCATGGATATATGTGCTAGGATCAATTACTTCGGCTTTTGCCAAAATACTGCTAATTTCTGCAATTTTTCCTTCCATAAAACTTTGCTTTTCTCTAGCTGCATGATACTCAGCATTTTCTTTTAAGTCTCCATGACTTCTTGCAATATCAATTTCTTCTGCAACATTAGGTCTTTCAACCAAAGTTAAGTGTTTAAGTTCATTTGATAGCTTTTCATATCCATAAATTGTCATAGGTTCTCTTGCCATAATTTTTTCCTTTTTTTATTTTTTTATTTTTTTATTTTTTATTAATTATACTTGTTTTTAAAATTTGAGCTACATTTTTTGCACTTCCAAATTTCAAATATTTTTTCAACTCATCTTTTGCCTCTTTAAATTTATTAATATCACACTCTAAATACGCTTTATATAAATTTAAAGCCGTTACATCACCTTGTAAAAGCTCTTTATGAAGTTCGGATTTGCCCATAAAATCATAAAATATATTTGCTAAGCCAATATGTTTTATTTTAACAAAATTCTTAGCTATGAAAAAATCAATCTCCCTAGCTTTATAGCAAAGCACAAAAGGTGTTCCAATTAAGGCTGATTCAAGTGTTGCAGTTCCTGAGCAAATAAAAGCAAAATCACTTTTTTGCAAAGATTCATGAGTATTTGTACTAATCACAAATCCACTTGTATCTCCATAAATTTCATCGTCTTTTAAACTTGGTGGAGTAACTAAAATTTTAGTAAAATCATCATCAAATTTACAAACTAATTCTCTAAAAATAGGCATAAGTCTTTTTATCTCAGCTTTTCTTGAACCGGGCAAAAAAGAGATGATTTTTTTAGGAGTATAGTCATCTTTAAAGCTCTTAATCTGATCTAAAAGCGGATGTCCTACAAAGGTTGATTTTGAATAGAATTTTTCATCAAAAGGCAATATTGAGGCCAAATTATCACAAAATGCTTCTACTTTTTTTACTCTTTTTTTCTTCCACGCCCAAACTTGCGGCAAAATATAATAAGTAATTTTTGCCTTTACTCCCTCTTTTTTTAATGCTTTTGCAAGTGGGAGATTAAACGCTGGACTATCTATTAAAAGCACCACATCACATTCTTTGGCGAGCTTTACCATTTCTTTTATAGCTCTTTTTGCTTTAAAAATAAGTGGTAAAACTTCAACAAATCCCATAGCACTAAACTCACTACTTGCAAGTAGAGGTTCTCCAAATTTTGGATCAAAAATACCTTTTAGCTCATAATTTTCAAGATTTTTTAAAATATATCCTAAATGCAAATTTGCCGATGGCTCCAAAGACGAGACTAAAATTTTCATAAACTTCCTATTTTTTTTAAGACAATTATATCAAAATATCTAAAAGCTTTTTTAAAAATTCCGCTAATTATCACCAAAGCTCAACTAATACACAAAAACAGACCTAAAATATCATATTTATTTACGCTTTGTTTTTTTTTAACAAAAAATAGCCATAAAACAGAGCTTATGATATAAAGTCCTCTATTTATAATTTTAAATTTAAAAAAGAATTTTAACAAATTTTTTAAAAAATATTTTAATATAAATTTTTTAAATTTAAGTGTAAATTTAGATTGAAAATATTATATTTCCAACTTTAATTTTTAAAAAAGGATAATTATGGTTTTTGAACCTTTATTTGCCATTTTTATGATACTTGGTGGAGGTTATATAGCAAAAAAAGCTAAAATTTTAAAACAAAAACAAACTAGGATGTTTTTTGACTTTGCGATAATTTTTGCAACTCCGTGTTTGATATTTAATAGAATTTACCATCTACAAATCGACTTAACTTTAATTTCGCTTATTTTTACAGGATTTATTTCTACATCATTAGCAGCTTTTATCTCATTTGTAATAGGAAAAATTTGCGGGTTTTCAAAAGCGACTTTGGTTTCAGTTGTAGTGTTATCATCTTTTGGAAATACATTATTTGTTGGAATGCCAATAGTTGAAGGTGTTATAGGCACACCAAGTGCTATTGGTGAAGTTATATTTTATGATGCATTAGCTGGTGCTTTACCGATATCTTTATTTGTGCCACTTATTTTATCACTTGGCTCAAATGAAAAATTTAGCCTTATAAATAGTATTAAAAAAATCTTTTCTTTTCCACCATTTTACGGACTTTTGCTTGGAATAGGACTTAAAATTATAGATATTCCTGATTTTATTTTTAAACCTATTATAATGCTAGGAGATGCTGCCACACCAGTTGCGTTATTTGCCATTGGATTAAGTCTTGGATTTGGTGCTATAAAAAGCTCTTATAAACAAACTATGGTTGTAATTTTATGTAAAATGATAATAGCTCCATTAATTTTCATTATACTTTTTAAATCTCTTGGTTTTGAAATTACAAATAGCCTTAAAATTGCATTTTTAGAAACTACCATGCCAACAGCTACGATAGTTTGTGCAATGGTTATGAAAGCAAAAATGGATTCAAATTTAGCAGTTAGTTCAGTTGCCTTTGGATTAATTTTTAGTATTATTTCAATGCCATTTTGGGTCTATATAATGCAAAATTTAGGCTAAATTTGATTTATAATAAAAATGTTTAAAGTTAAAATAAGAATTTATTTGGTATAATTCATACTTCTTTTTTTAACTTTGTGTCAGGGTAGCTCAGCTGGTTAGAGCGCTGGTCTCATAAGCCGGAGGTCGGGAGTTCAAGTCTCCCCCCTGATACCATTTTTATTTTAAATCCATTTTATAACAAATTGATAAAACACAATTTTTACTTTATTGTAAAATTTTGGTTTTATTATTTTGTTAAAACTATAAAATAGTTCTAAAAAGGTAAAATTTGAATGAAATTTTAAATATTTTAAACAATTTAAAAACTCAGAAACAAAAAACTTTTATACAAAAATTAATTTTTACAAAATATAAAATTTTAGGTGTAAAAACTCCGCATTTAAGGAAGATTGCTAACAATTTATGTAAAAATTTAAATAATTCTAATCTTTTAAACTTTATAAACTCAGATGATGAAATTTTTGAAATGATTTTACTTAAAGGGCTTATTTTGACTGATTTAAAATGCGAGTTTTCTAAAAAACTAACTCTTTATGATAAATATATTAAAAAAGCTGATAATTTGGCATTAATTGATACTATTAAGTTTAAAAAAATAGATGAGAATTTACTTTTTAATGAAATAAATTTATGGTTAAAGTCAAATGATGAGTTTATTTTAAGAGCTGGTTTTGTAAATTTACTCTATTATTTTATTAAAGATGAATATTTAGATTTTATATTCAATACGCCAAATCCAAATAAATACTACGCACAAATGGCAAAAGCATGGCTGATTTGTGAATGTGCGGTACAATTTCCAAAAAAAACTTTATTTTTTTTAAAAGACAAAAAACTAAACAGTGAAATTTTTAAAATGACTAAAATAAAAATAAAAGATAGTTTTAGAATCGGTAATGAGTTTAAAGATAAAATTTCAAAAGTCATTTATTAAATTTTAAATAAATAAGTGATTTGAAGTCCGTTTGGACTTCAAATTTAATTTTGTTAAATTAAGCGTTGCATGAACAACCACAACTTTTTTTAGCAAGTTCTGGATGAATGTCTTTTATATAAAATTTAACTGAATTAACACCTTCTTTTAAAGCCCACTCATAAGCTTGTGATACAAATTCCCAGTTAATATTCTCATAAAATTTCTCTAGATATGCAGGTCTTGCATTTTGAGTATCAAGATAATATGCATGCTCCCAAACATCAACAACCAAAAGTGGAATTTTTCCATCAGTTACAGGTGTTGCTGCATTTGAAGTTTGAATAATTTCAAGTTTTTTTGAGTTTGGATCATAAGCCAACCAGCACCAACCAGAACCAAATAATGTTGTAGCTGCTTTTAAAAACTCAGCTTTAAAATCATTAAAATTCTCATCTAAAGCTTTTTTTAACTCATCACTAATATCTGATTTTTTAGCTATACAATCCCAGTAAAAATCATGATTATAAACTTGAGCTGCATTATTAAAAAGACCACCTTTTGCTTTTGTTAAAATATCATAAAAACAAGCATCTTTAAACTCGCTATCTTTTACAAGATTATTGAAATTATTAACATAAGTATTGTGATGTTTTCCATGGTGAAAATTACAGGTTTGTTCACTAACTACTGCATTGCTTTTTGCACAAAACGGAAGAACTCTAAGTTTTAACATTTTTTATCCTTTAATATAAAATTTAAAATCATTATATTGTTTTAAAGTAACAAAAAAGTAAGCAGATTGTAAATAAGAGTTATTTTGTATTATTACAATCTGCAAAAATTTAGCATTTTTTAGTATTCATCATCAAAAGTATAATCGTCTTTGTCGTAAACAAACTCATCATCATCCAAATCTCCCCAATTTTCTTCATCATCGTAAAGATCTTCATCAAAATCTTCACTTGGGTCGAAGTCATCTTCAAAGTCGTCTCTCATACTTATCTCCTTAGTAAAAATAGGCTTTAACTAATTAAAGCCTTGTAATTTTACTATTTTTTTTCAAAATTTCAACTATTTTTTGTCAATATTTTTATCATTTTTATCATCTACATCGATCTGTTTTGTTTCTGTAGCTTTATCGCCATTATCCTTAACTGAAATAATATCTTTAAGCATAGGAGTTTCTTCTATGTAGATGCTTTTAGAGGGAAAGGCGAATCCGACTTTATTTTTTTCTAAAATTTTCATCATTTTTATCATAACATCTTGTTTAACGTCCAAAAATTCAGCCCAAACAACGCTTTTAGTAAAACAATAAATCATAATATTTATAGATGAATCATCAAATTTATCAAGTGTTACAAACAAATTATTTTTATATCCTGCTAAATCATCCAATGAGACAATGCTTTGTCTATATTTAAATCTCATATCATTTAATGCATCTTTTTTTGTAGGATTTGCAATGCCTGGATGAGTATAAAGCATCTCTTTTATCTCTTTTATGACTTGCTCAACCATATGCGGAGGCGTTGCATAATTTAGACCTAAAAACATTTTTATCTGTCTTCCAACTTTTCTTCTGCTCCAGTTTATTATATTATTATCAATAATTTTTGAGTTTGGAACAAAGACTAAAGAGTTATCAAAAGTTCTAATAGTTGTTTTTCTTAGCCCTGTTTCAACCACAGTTCCCTCAACATTTCCTACAACTATCCAATCTCCTTGAGAAAATGAGTTATCAAATAAAACCATAATTGAAGCAAATAAATTTGCAATGATATCTTTAGTTGCCAAAGCAACAGCCAAACCACCTATTCCAAGTGAAGCAACAATGGCTGAAACATTTATCCCCATTTTGGTTAAAATAAGTAAAAATGCAACTATAACAACTACAATATATAAAATTTTAACAACTAAATTTAGCACTTCTTTTCTACTGCTTTTTTTGGCTAATTTGCTAATTATTATAATCCCGTAACCATTAATAATTTCAATAATAAGCCAAGAGTATAGGAGAATAAAAATTACTCCAAAGGCTTTATTAAATATCAGTGGAACAGGGCTTGGATAGTAAAAAATACTCAAACAAATATCGACGCCATAAGCTATCAATAAAACACCAAGTGGTTTTTTAATAAGATCAACAACTTGTGTTTTTATCTCTATGTTTTTTTCTTTATTTTTATTAAAGAGTGTAAAAACAAAATAGATAATATTTGCTAAAAATCGTCTTATTGAAAACAGAAGAACCATTATTAAAATAATTGGAATTATTTTTCCCAAATTTATAGCACTTGCCTCAAAAGGTGATAAGTCGTTAATATAATCAATTATAAATTTTAAATTCAATCCTACAAAAAGAGCATTTCCAGTTAATAAATTTGTATTTTTTGAAAGATAACTTAAAATTTCTTCATAAGTTTTTTTATTTGATATTAAATTTGAATATTTGTTATTAAGTGTAGTTTTTTGATCATCTTTTATATTAAGCTCATTTATTTTATTTTTTATATTTGAAAAATCTTTAATTTGTAAATTTAAAAGCGTATCTTGGATAAGTTTTTTTATCTCACTTTCTTTTCTGCCATCTTTAAACATATACTCAAGCCTTAATAAAGATGAGTAAAAGCTTTCTCCAATCTCTATAGCAGTAAGACTTAAATTAGCATCAAAATAATCAAACGAATTTTTTCTATTTTGCAAATTTGATAATCTTTTATTTAAGTCCTTTTTATTTGTAAGATATGCTATTAAAGCAGCCTCATCAACTGTTTGACTCGTAATAGCAGATGGTATATGCAAAAGTAAATTTTCTTTTGTGCTTTGCAAATTAGAAACCTCATCAACTGTTTTATTAGCATCAACAGAGGCTTTTAAAAGATCTATTTTTATATTTATATCTTTTATCTCTTTAACTATATCACCTAAACTTTGTTTGTTGGAATTATCAGGTTTTTTTGGTGAATTTACTGCTTTTTCAGCTATGAGCTCAGCAACTGCAATTTCATTATCGCTTTTATTTGCTTCTTTCCCATCAGTTAAAAACTCAACAAGCTTTTCTTTTTCGGCAGTTTTATTTTCTTCTGAAATTTGATCTGTGCTTTGCTTTATAATGCCACTTAATACCGAACTTTGCTTAACTTCTTCAGTTTGATTTGCCTCAGTTTGATTTGTCTCGGTTAAGACTTCATTAACCTTTGGTAGATCTGTATTTTTTGCTTGTAAGTTAAGTAAAAAAATACTAATTATCAGCAAAAATTTCGTTATAAATTTTCTCATAATCACTTCCTTCATTTAATAATTCAAAATCCTTTGTTACCATATCATAACTAAACAAAGAACCAGTTTCTATAACATAATGCCAACCATAAATTCTTATCTTTCCAAGCTTAACACCCTCTTTTACGCCTGGATAAGTTAAAAGGTTGTCAATTGAGTTTATTATATTTAATCTCTCAACAAACCAAGCTTTTTTCTTTAAATTGCTAAGTCCTAGCGCCTCAACTTGGGCTTTAACATTATCCAAAGATTTAAGCCAGGTTTTAACATTTGGTGTTTTATCAAATTTACTCTCATCGTAGTAAAGTGCCGCACAACCACCACAATTACTATGTCCGCAAATAATAATATCTTTTATGTTTAAAATATACAAAGCATACTCAATGGCTGAAGTTGTGGCTAAAAACTCATCACTAACTCTATATTTTGGTATGATATTTGCTATGTTTCTTATGACAAACATCTCACCTGGTTTTGTATTTGTTATAAGATTTGGCACAACTCTTGAGTCAGAACATCCAATAAAAAGTGTGTGTGGAGTTTGGCTATCCTTTAATGTTTTAAAAAGTTCAGCATTTTCCTTAAAATACTTCTCCATAAACTCTATTCCGCCCTTTACAACGTTTGCATTTTCCAAATTATCCAAAATTTTTTCCTTAAATAAAAATTTTCATTATTCTACCTTAAATTTAAAAACAGATATAAAATTTAAACTTACTTTTATATAATAAATTCAAATTTAGATTTTATTTACTGAGTTTTTGATAAAATCAAATAAAAATTACAAAGGAGAAAATATGAGTTTATACGATAGAGATTATGTACAAGATTCTCAAAGTATAGAGCATTCATTAGAACAAAGCTCAGAATTAAGTACCTTTATAAAAGATACTTATAAACTAATTGCAGCTTCATTAATTGCAGCTGTTGCAGGAGCGTTTGTAGGGATGAATGCAGGAATTCCAAGAAGTCCTATGCTTTCAATTTTATTTTTAGCAGTTGAGCTTATTATGCTTTTTGGTATGAGTTTTGCTGATAAAAGAGGCATGAGAGGACTTGCTCTTGGATTGCTTTTTGCTTTTACTTTTGTCACAGGACTTTTTTTAGGACCTGTTTTAAGCATGTATGTTGGAGCTGGTGCAGGACATGTAGTCACACAAGCTTTTGTTATGACAGCAGTTGCTTTTGGCGGACTTACACTTTATGCTATAAATGCAAAAGCTGATTTTAGTTCTTGGGCAAAGCCACTATTTTTTGTGCTTTTAGGCGTGATAGTTGCTGGACTTTTAAATCTATTTTTATTTAGAAGTACAATGCTCTCACTTGGAATTTCATCAGTAAGTGCGATTTTATTTAGTATGTACATACTTTTTGATACACAAAATATCATAAGAGGAAGATATGATTCTCCTATTATGGCAGCTGTTGGTATGTATCTAAACATATTAAATTTATTTATTTCACTTTTAAATATTTTAGGAATTTTAAATAGAGACTAAAATTTATCGCATAATTGATGCGAATTTAAACCGCTTTAAAGAAGGTATCAGAGTTGTTGAAGATATACAAAGATATATCTTTGATGATAAAGAGCTTTCTTTAAAGCTTAAAAACTTACGACATTTAGGAAATTTAAAGAGTTTAGAACTGCAAATAAATTGTCTAAATTCCCGCGATGCAAATCTCGATGTGCTTAAAAAATCAATAAATTTAGAACTCCAAAGAAAAGATTTAAACTCCGTTTTAACTGCGAATTTAAAACGCTCGCAAGAAAGTGCAAGAGTTTTGGAAGAAATTTTTAAACTTATTGATTTAGAAAATTCACAAATTTTTAAAAATGCAAGATATGAGCTTTATGATTTAGAAAAAGAAATTTTAACTAATTTTTTAGAGCATTCAAAAATGGGAGATAAGCCTATAAAATGAGTATTTTACTTGAAAATGTTAAAATAGAAAAAAGCTGGAAAGAAGCTTTAAAAGATGAGTTTTTATCACCATATTTTGAAAATTTAAAAGCAAATTTAATTATCTCTAAAAAATCTGCCACCGTTTTTCCACCATCAAATTTGATATTTAACGCGTTTAATCTAACACCATTTGATAAAGTAAAAGTTGTTATTTTAGGACAAGACCCGTATCACGGAGACAATCAAGCTATGGGACTTAGCTTTTCAGTTCCAAAAGGTGTAAAAATTCCACCAAGTCTAATTAATATTTATAAAGAAATTTATGATGATTTAGGCATAAGTGAGCCAAATAGCGGAGATTTAACATATTGGGCAAAGCAAGGGGTTTTACTTTTAAATGCGAGTTTAAGCGTTGAAAAAGGTAAGCCAAACTCACATAAGGACTTTGGCTGGCATCTATTTAGCGATGCAGTGATAAAAAAAATAAGTGATGAAAAAAATGGAGTTATTTTTTTGCTATGGGGTAATTTTGCTAAAAATAAAGCAAATTTGATAGATCAAAATAAACATTTTATTCTAACAGCCCCACACCCAAGCCCTTTGGCAAGAGGTGGTTTTTTTGGCTGCAAACATTTTTCAAAAACAAATGAAATTTTAAAAAAGCTTGGAAAAAGTCCAATTGATTGGGATTTAAATAACTATTAGTTTATTCACGATATTCAAGTTCAAGTTTTAAATCCATATTATTATTTTTTGCTATCATTTCAAAATATTCTTTTGAAATATTTTGTGTCATTTCAAGCATTTTTGGTTCATATTTTCGTAAAGTAGAATTTAAAGCTTCCAACATCTTTTTTTCTACATCGAACTCAGTTCCATTTTCATCAATTGGGGAATATTTTTCTCTTCTTGTTTTTAAATGTGCTATTTTTCTATCTATTGAAATCTGCTCTGGTCTTGGAAGTTTTACATAAAGTATTTTTTTATCACTGCCATAGACTTTTACTTTTATCTTATCAAGTGGATATCCGTAAAATATCCTAACATCATCAACTCTTACATAAAAATCATTACTTCTTATTAAATTTTTACTTGTATTTGTAAAGTCAATCCCATAAAAAGCCTCTAAATTTGACAAATAGCCCATATCTTTTAAAATTTGTGAATTTAATTTTTGTGTTAAAGCTTCATTTTCCTCACTATTAAAACAACCTGTAATTAAAAAAGAAATTATTAAAAATAAGCATAATCTAAATCTCATAAATTATCCTTTGCTTTATTTTGACTGGTCTGCATGTTGTTAGGGCAATAATTTTTCAAAAATGTAATCAGCATATTTTTACCATTTTTTGATATAGAATTTCCATAATTTTGATATATATGTCTTCTTATTTCTATCTCACTTTTTGAACCATTTGCCTCTTTTATATCATATGAATCACACTCCGATCTCGTATATTTTCCATAAATTTCTGATGAAACTGGATTTGTGGATATTATTTGTGGACTTGGCAAATTTTCAATGTTGTCATTTTGACAAATATCATTTTCATATTTTTTGAAAATTTCATAAATATTTTTGTAACCAAGTCAACTTCATAACGTCTAAGACAATAACCATCTGCCATATTAGGGTTATCGGAAAATAAAGTAAACCTATCCTTAAAAACAATAATTGGCACATAAGCAAAAGATGTAAATAGCGTATCGATTTTTTTACTTCCTCGCAGACTTACTTCCATACTTGTCTTTCCGATCTTTTTCATAAAATCAAAAAACCCAAGCTTGAAGCTACCACTAAATATTATAGTAAAACCAAATGGGCTTTTGTTGAGATATCGAATAAAATATTTTTTCATTTTTTTACTTTTTTAAATTTTTATCACATTATCACTAAGCATTGCTTGGTCAAATTCTTTAAAGCTGATATACTTTAACTTCTGACCATAAACTCCATTGATTTGCACCAAACTATTTATAAACAAAATTGAATTCGAACCAATGATTGCATTTTGCAAATCTTCAAATGAACTATCAAGCTTTAACTTCATATCTTTAAATTTTGTTTTTATAAGAGTTTCAAGCTTTTCGTTATCTTCTACGAGTTGTGGTAAAAACTCATCTATAACTTTTTCTATTTCAGCTCTTCTTTCTCTGCTTTTTATTAAATCTGCATAAACTCCGAATAAAGAATTTATAGCAGAATCAATAGCTCTTGTTCCAAGCACCACAGCAAAAGCTCCAACAACTATGGCTAAAATAGGTGCTACAAAAGATGCAATCATAGGTGTTATGATAGGCGATAAAACAGCTTCTATTTTAGCTTCAAGACCAATAGATGAAATAATTGTAGTAAAAGAAAATAAAGCTTTTATAATAGCACTTACTAAATCTCTATATGTTTTAGTTTTACCGGTTATAAAGTCATAAATAGCGTTATATATTGATTTTGCTGAACTTCTTAAATTCTTCCAAATATATTTGATTTTAACTGAAATTGATTTAAAAATTTGAGATAAAACCCCAACAATAGCATCAATACTGCCAAACCCAGCACCTCTTTTAAATGTGCTTTTAAAAGCTTCAATGACTTTTTTTATAAGTCTTTTTAATCTTTGAGTTATGGAAATTTTTTCTCCATTTTCGCTAAACATATCTTTTATCTCATAGATTGTTCCATTTGCAAGCGTGCTTAAAGCAACTACAACGCCATCGCTTGTGCCAACTGAGACTATATGAGAACTTGCAACCGCACTTTGAGTTAAAATAGCCGTGGTTTTTGGGTTATCACACATTAATCTATTTGCATAATTGCTTTTATTAAGTTTATCAAGTGCCATTTTTGCAGCTTTTTTTGTTTCTGGGTCTGTTTTTGGATCATTAATCATTTCTTCTAAATTTTCTCTATGGCGTTTATAGTCATCAAATGGAACTTTTAAATCGATATCTTTGTCATTGCCAAATTCATCTTTACCGATATATTTATATATAGGGTTTCCATTTTTATCAAGCTTATCTGTCATTTTTTTTCTATAGCAAATATTTCCGTTTTTATCTCTTTTAAAATTTCCATCTTTGTCTCTTTTGGGAATTTTTATCTCATTTCCATTTTCATCAAGTTCAGGTGTTTGTTCTTTAGCTAGCAAAACTTTGGTATTATTGCTAGCTTTAAGCTGTTGCCTGTTAACAATATTTCCATCTTCATCGTAAGTTACTAAATCAGTTTCTGTATCACATTTTGTGAAACTGCCAAAATTATCATTTCCATTTAAAACATCATCTACCTCGTCACTATAATTTCGCATGATATGATCAAATTTGGCTCTATCTTCTTCATTTAATTTTTCAAGCTTTTTTCTATCTTTAATGAGCTCAGCTGCATTTCTAATATCATGTATAGTATCTGTAGTATAAGTTTTATCTCCTTTATTTAAAAAAGCGTTATTTACGTTTTGAAATCCTTCTTCAAGGGTCTCATACATATAACCACGATATGTGCTTTTTCCTTTTTTTAACTTTTGATCATATGTTTTGTCCGTATCATCATCTTTTAATTCTGGCGTAAGCATTCCTTTTTTTCTATCGTGCTGATAAATTGTATTATTTGTCATAGTTACACTTGCACCATAAGCATTATAAGTGCTAAAACTAAAAATATTTAAGCCAACTCTTGCTAGGGTTTGCGTTCCTATCTCATCTATAACTTCTTCATAAATTGGTTTTGACATCTTAAATTCCTTGTAAATTTATAAGTGGCAAAAGCCACTTATTATTTATATTTTTCATCTATTTCGATAATTTTTTCAAGCATTCTTTCAGCTTTTCTCCTTGTTTTTCTTGCTTCTATTTCTATTTCTCCTTTTTCATCCATCAAAGGAACACTGATTAAATTTTTAATACTTTGCGCCATAAGAAGCGAGTGATGAACGAGAGTTTTTTCTTTTTCATCATATGCTTTATAGTTATCGTTTTTAGCAACTAAAGCATCTAAATTATTTATCATTGTATTAAAATAAAAAACTAATTTTTCTATGGTATTTTTTAATCTATCTGTTAGCTTGGAAACTTTTTCTAATTGCAAAATAATAGTTTTATTGCTCTCTTCGATAGCCCTTGCTTTGTTTAAATTTGTATAAGCATCATTTTTTGCTTTTTCAGCACTTGAAGCCATAACCCAACCAGCCACAGCAAGAGCAGGTCCTGCCACAAGACCACCCAAAACCATAGTTCCGCCTGCTATTCCAAGACCACCACTTGCCAAACTTCCGCCACCAAGCCATGCAAGAGTTGCATTTGTAGCAGCAGCTCCACTTAAAGTGCTTATTGCAGTACCGGTTGATGCAGTTGCCAAAAGCCCAACTCCACCATATGCACCAAATCCAGCCAATGCACCGGCTCCTAGACTTGTAACTCCACCACCTAAAAGTGATTTCATATTTAAAACATCTGTTTTTAACTTTTCAAACTCTTTCATATCTACTACAAAATCATCATCTTTGGAGACACTATTTTCAAATTCAATATTTTTAATTTTTTCGAAAATATTAAAATACCTTAAAAGAACAGAGTTAAAAATTTTTATTTTATACTCGCCAAACTCTTTAATATCACTGTTTGTTTTTTCTCTTTGATTATCTAAACTTTTTTGGCTTTCTTCAAAAACATCTTCTGCTCTTCTATTTAGTCTTTGTGCTTCTCCACTATCTTGTATGGCGTCATATCCCTTTTTAACTCCAAAGCCTGCTGTAACTGCTGCTAGACCTCCAAGAATAATTGGAACTAAGAATGGTGCTGGCATTTTTTATCCTTTATTATAAATTTCTTTTAATTTTTCACAAGATAAGGCGTTTAAATTCAGATACTCCTCTTTACTCATAAATTTGTAAAAAACCTTTTTAAACATCTCATCAACTCTACAAATATCAGGTCTTTTGTCATAAATTTTGCATAAATTTGAAGTTTTATCTAAATTTATGCAACTTTCATCATCAAGCATAAAATTTTCTAACTCTTTTATGCCTTTAATGTGCCGACAACAAAGACCACATTTATCACACTCAAACACAAATCTAGCTTTTAACACTACTTATAATTTTTACTGCATTATTTATATGTGAAGCTGTATTTATAGCCCAATTGTTAAGTGTCATGATCTTTTCATCTGATAAATTTAACTTCTCTTCTAATCTACTTTTTATATCATTTGTAAGCTTACTAGGGATTAGATTTATGAGCATCAAAAACTCAATATAAAAGTTAATATCAGCATTTTCTAATAAATCTAAAATTTCATCTTCAAACTCATCTTTATCATCTTTTAAAGATAAAATATCTTGGCATTCATCTGAAATCTCATTTACATCAAGAGATAAACCGCTTTCACAAATATAACTCTCAATAATATTGCTATCATCATAAATGATTCCAGCAAGTTTTATAAAATTTTCTTTTAGCTTGTCATCTTTAAATTTATTCAAAAACATCATATATCCTTTTTAATTAATTTAAGCATATTCATTTGAGATACTAAAGCTCTTGCACTATTTTCTAAAACCGGTAAAAGAACTTCTCCTCCAGCTCCTCTAAATAGATTTAGAGTGTTACTAGAAATATAACTTGCTGCACTCTCTAGAATCTTCTTTTCAAGCTTGAGAATGATATCTTTCTCAATCTCATCAAAAGAATTATCTGCATAAATCATCGCAAATAATTCAAAATAGACTATAATTAGCTCTTTTGGGGTAAAATTATTAAAAATATCTGTCAATTCTTGTTTGTATTTTTCAATATCATTTTTATACAAATCAACAATATAATCCGCCTTGTATGTCTTTGTAGGCTTAGCAATCCCCATTTCGTTGCAGTAAATTTCTAAAATTTCCGCTTCTTTATTGTCTAAATTTTCATCGGCCTTAGCACAAATTAAAGCCAAATCCAAAAACGCCTTTTTTGAATCATCTTTTAACTGATTTAAAAACATTGCTTCTCCTTTTTTAAATAATTTTTTATATTTTTTAATAACTCGTCTTTTAAATAAAGTGGTTCTAAAATGCTAATATGTGGTATCCAATAGCTTATAATCCCCAAAATATCTGGTATAAAACTAGCCTTTGTCTTGATGATGATATCTCCATCTTCAAGCTCTTTGATGGTTTGTTGATTTGGAAAAACAGCTCTTCTTGTTATAAATTCTTTTATTTGTTTATCAACTTTTAGTCTTATATTTACTGGGTTTGCTGAGATGAAAGTATGGTGATTGTCCTCAATAAATTTTGTTATTTTTGCATTTTTATTAAAATGTTTAGAGATTTGTAAATTTGATATTTTTCCTAGTGAGAAATTTTTTATAATATCGCCGTCAGTTGCTATAAGATACCAAATACCGTTTAAATTTATAAGTTTATAGGGATTGACATCTCTATTTTTGTTATTATATGTGAAATTTAATGTCTGATTTTCTACAATAGCGTTTTGAATTTCATCAAAAAAGTTTTTATCTATTTTTTCATAGTTAAAACCTTTTACAAAGTTATCCTCGTTTAAGTTGTCGATGCTTGGATAAAGTCCAAAAACACCACTTTTTTTACTAAAATTTATAAAATCATAATTTTTTAAATTTGAATTATCTGATAAAAAATATTTGCCATTTTTACAGACAATAGGAAGATGAATAAGCCTTTTATTTAAATCTGTTCTAATGGTTCTAGTTGTGACATTAAACTCATCTGCAAGCTCATCTATATCAAGTTTTTCGCCGCACAGCAAAAGAGTGATAATCCTAGCAATTCGTATGCCAAGTTTATCATAATCGCTTTTTAGCGACCCCCCCCAACATCTTTTTTGAGTTTAACTATCATTTTCCATCTTTAGAATAAATTTTCACTAATTATATCAAAACATATTGAAAAGATGCTTCATTTTTAAATTTAAATGTAAGATTAATATATTTTAAAATTATGCTGTGGCAATTTTATCTTCGCCAACCTTTAAATCGTTATCATACTCCATAACTCTTAGTTTTTTACTTGATTTTACTTTTGCATCATCTCTAAATGCAGCTCTTACTTTATCCATACCAGTATAAAATTCTTTCATTAAAACCATTGCAAGATAGCTTCCAAACTCAGTTGGTTTTATGACTCCGTTTTCTTCATAAATAGCATTTACAAGTTTTAATAAATTTATTTCTAAAAATAGTTCTTTTTTAATGTTTGTTTCATTTTGAGCATTAAAACTAGCAATATCAACACTTCCATCAAAGAGTTTTGTCAAAAATACATATTGAATTCTTTCTTTTTTATTAAAATCACAAACAGCAATAACAGGGCTTTTTTTAGATTTTATCCTATTGGAATATTCCTCTAAATTAAAAGCATTTACCAAAAGTCTACCATTTAAAAAGCTAAATGCCCCACTTCCAACACCCACATACTCAGCATTTGAGCCAACATACTCATCAACTAAATTTGAACTTTGTTTAGAAAATGCCCAAGCGTTACTTGCGTGATAATGTTTAAATTCTTCTTTTATGATTTTGTAAAATTCCCACTCTCTATCATCATCACTAACTCCCAAAGTTTTAGCAATTGCCTCTCTCGTGATAGGAGATTTCATTAATGGATAAAATGTAATTTGCTGTGGAGCAAGTTTTTTAGCTATATTTATATCACTTAAAAGTTGTTCTTTTGTTTGAAATGGAAAATTAAAAATTAAATCCAAACTTAAAGTTGGAAGAATATCAATCGCACGACTTAATTTCTCTATTAAAACCTCTTGTGATCCAAATTTATTATATCTTGAAACTTTTTTTAATATATCATTATCAAAGCTTTGAACTCCAACACTTAGTCTATCAATATAACCTTTAAATCTTTCTAAGGTTTTTGGCTCAATGTGGTTTGGATCACTTTCTGATGAAATCTCTTCTATGCTAAAAAGTTTTTTTGCTAAATCTAGCGTTTTTAAAAGCTCATCTTCATCTATTAAGGTAGTTCCGCCACCCACATACATCGAAGTAAAATCATAACCAGCTTCTTTTATTTGCTTTAACTCTTGTCTTAAATTTACAAAATAATCTTTGCATAAATTTGCTTCAAATTTGTATTTGTGAAATGAACAATATGGACAAAAAACATGGCAAAATGGCACATGTGCATAAAGCATATATTTTTTATCTTTACTTGGAATTTTTTCTATATTTTCATTTGTAATGTCTATGTTTAGGCTTTTGTAAAGAGCTTTTTGCATTTTATTATGTGCGTAATTTACAGCTTTTTCCTGTGCAAAATTTAATAACATTTCTTAAAGTCCTCTTGATAATATAATTAATTTAATTTGTTAAGTTTAGCATAATAAAATTAAGGTTTTATTAACAAATAACGATAGATAAAACAAATTTATCTATCTATTTTTTAAAAAATTTTCTATATTTAAAGATATTTTTTTAATAAGCAAATCTCTAGCCGTTTTACTTCCCCATGCCACATGCGGAGTTATTAAAACATTATTTTTATTTTTTACATTTAAAAGCGGATGATTTTTAATCATTGGCTCAACTTCAAGCACGTCCAAAATAGCTTTTATATCTTTTTCATCAACCGCCTTAGCAAGAGCTTTTTCATCAACTATTCCACCTCTTCCAAAGTTCATTAAAACAGCACCATTTTTCATTTTATTAAGTTCGTTTTCGCCAATTAGATTTTTTGTATTTTCATTAAGTGGAGCGTGGATTGATATGATATCAAAGTTTTTAAGCATTTCATCTAGCGAAATACTCTTAAACTCATCATTTTTATTTTTGCCACTTGTTGAATAATATGCAACTTCTGCGCCAAAGCTTTTTGCTATTCTTGCAACGCCTCGACCTATTTCTCCAAGACCAATAATTCCAAATTTTTTACCATAAATTTCAACTATTGGCTTATCTAAATTTGTAAAAATTTCACTTTTTGCCCATTTTCCACTTTTTACATAATCACTATAAAAAATTGTATTATTTAAAAGTGTGAATAAACTTGCAAAAGTTTGTTGAATAACGCTATTTGTCGAGTATCCTGCAACATTTTTTACCTCTATTTTAAGCTCTTTTGCAGCTTTTAAATCGACATTATTCATCCCAGTTGCACTTATGCAAATCAACTTTAAATTTGTTTTTTGCATAATTTCTTTTGTTATTAAAACCTTATTTGTTATCACAATATCAGCATCTTTTAATCTTTCAATTACCAAATTAGGATCTAAATTTGAAGTGTTATCATAGCTTTTAAACTCACCAAATTTATTAAATATACCTAAATCAATATCACCCAAAGTAAGAGCATCCAAACAAACTATTTTCATTTCTTAATCCTTTATATAATGTCCTACAAATTTGGCAAAATTTCCTAAAATTTCCCCGCCTTTTCTATATCCTAAAGCACATCCCTCGTAAGCAAAAAATACTCCTGCTTGATATGAATTTCCATCTTTGTCTTTATTGAACTCATAAAACTCTTGATAAATTTGTTTTTGATCTGCGTAATCACCACTTTCTTCTATGGTTTTTTTACCATCTTCATCAAAAATAGCAACATTTGCACCCTCTCTTCCCAAAACTGGTTTTCTTACCATTTTTTTGCCTATTAAAGGCTCATTTGAAGCCTCAAGCAAAAGCGGGTGATTTGGGTATAAATCCCATAAAATTTTTAAAATTCCTTTTGTTTGAAATAGTAGAGTATAAGCTGGATTTAAAATAATAGCTTTTTGATTTTTTATAATATTTTTTAAAATTATTGCAAGCTCACCCTCATCAATTGCAATATTTTCCCAAGGAATTAGTTTAAACCAAAACTCGTAATTAACATCGTTATAAAAAATACCCTCTTCATCGTTAAACTCAACCTCATCAACATAGGCAAACTCAGTTTCATAGCCTGCTTCTTTTGCACAAAGTTCTAAAAATCTAGTGGTAATTTCATCCTCGATATTTCCAGCAACGCTACTAAATAGTATTTTCCAACCATCATAATACTCATCAAATTTAGAAGTATCTTCACTTAAAGTTACAAGGCGTTTAAAATTCTCTTTCAAGGCTTCAAAAACATCATTAAATTGTGAACTTTCATCCATATTATTTTCTTTTAACATAGCCCATTGGATAATAGCTGTTTCAAACAAAGCAGTTGGCGTATCAGCATTAAACTCAATTAATTTTATAGGTTTTCCATCAAGCCCGCCAGCTAAGTCAAATCTTGCATAAAGATGCCAATGAACATCATTTTCCCAGCTATCTTTTATAATATCAACTAAATTATATGGAATTCCAACTTCATGAAAAAGATTATTATCTATTATATGCTGTGCAGCATTTATAAACATATCATAAAGTTCATTTGCTGCTTCATAATAGGCATTTGCTTCATCTTGACTAACCTCAACTAGCTCATTGGCTAAATATGGAGTTTTATCTTCATCAGTGTGCCAAGAAAAGCCCAAACTTTCTAAATATTCATCACTTAAAGGTTTAATTTTTTTTAAATATATCATTTTATTCCTTGTTTTGCTGTTCGAAGTCTATTTTGTGATTGTTAAAAATTTAACTTGCGGCTGATTTTTGCTTTGAGCCACCACCAAAAAAGCCACTTTTTCCAGTTGATTTTTTACTTGAAGCACCTGTTTTTTTAGCATTACTAAAACTATTTACACTTCTTTGATAAGCAGATGGATTTTTATAAGCATTTTGTCTTTGGCTTTGATAAGCTGGATTATTAAAAAGCTTACTTCCTATCCAGCTTCCTATCATTCCAGCTGCCATACTTGTTAAAATAACTTCTCCAAGTCCCATTCCGCCACTACTAATTTGGGCATTTGGATTGGTTAAATTTGAAGTTCCATTTTCTATTTTTTGGTTTTCAGCTCTTATTAATGCATCCATTTCCTCTTTTGTTAGGACTTTTTCAGTTCCATCAAGTTGCTTTAAAACTATTCTTGTTTCAGCGCTTGGAAATTCCTCTAAAATTTTATACTTCCCAGGTGAGGTTTCTTCGATGACTACAAAAGCACCTTTAACGGCTTGTTCTTCATTTACAACATTATTGCCACATCCAGTTAATCCCCCAGCTAAAACTAATCCTAAACCACCAACTAAACTATAAGCTGCTATTTTTTTTACTTTACCAAAATTTTTTTTCATTTTATTTACCTTTTTTTATATTGATTTTATATCAAAATTTGAATTTATATAGAGCATTCCAGCTTCTATTTTGATGTTTTCGTTTTCATACGCATTATCAACTAAGTATTTTTTAAGCTCTTTTCTCTCTTTTTTTTTCATATTTTGAGAATCTAAAAAATCTCTTAAAGATAACCAAATTTCTTCTTTTTTATTTTTCTTATCTGATTGAGATTTTTTGTTTTCATTTTTACTTCCATTAATAAGTTCTTTTTTTAGCTCTATTGCTTGTGTACTTACCTCAACATCGATTGGTTCTTTTGATAAAAATGGTTTTTCTAAAAGTGTTAAAAAATATTTTAATTTCTCATCTCTTTCTTTATAAATACCCTTAATCTCATCTTTTGTGCTGATTAAAAGCTCTTCTTTTTCTCTAAAAAGTTTTTCTTTATCGTCTTGTAAAGCTCTATTTTTAAGCTTTAAATATTCAATTTCACTTTTTAAATACTCTATAAAATCACTACTAGTTCTTTGAGTATTGTTTTTTATTGGAGTTTGCTTTTCATCTAAAATGACATATTTTGTGCCATTTTCTTCAAAACTTCTCATAGTCTTTCTTCTAATTCTATTATAAATAGCCTCTTTTGAAATTCCAAGTTTTGAAGCTGCATCAGCAACTGAAAGTTTTTGCATCTTAATAACCTTAATTAATATTTTATTGTTTATTATCGCAAATTTAGGCTAAAAGTCTTATAAAATAGAGTATTTTTTACTTTGCACTAACTAACAAAGTGCTAGTTAGTGCTTTTTGGCTTAGAGTCTTGATTCGTAACGTCTTAACATATAAAGTCTTTTTAGCATTTTTTTGCGAGCTGAAATTTTTTGTTTTTTTCTTATTTCAGTATTTGGTTCAAAAAATCTTCTAGCTCTTGCTTCTGTAACGATTAAGTTTCTATCAGTTTGCTTTTTAAACTTTCTGTAAGCTTCGTCAAAAGACTCATTTGGATGCACTTTAATACCAGGCAATCCAATCACCACCTTTCATAAAAATTGAAATGTGATTATACTTAAAAAAATAGTTTTATTCAAATTTAATTTTATTGTAACTTAAATGATTGTAGAATACTAAATAAACTTTTATAAATTTAATACAAATTTATAATTTTAAGGAGCTAGGATGCCAATTAATGCAAAATTTAAAACAAATTATACGAAAAAAAGATATTTTGTTTTTGGGCTTATAGCCATTGTTGCTTTAATTTTACCATTTATTACAATTGGTGAAAATCACTTTTTTTTATTAAGTTTTGATAAAAAAGAACTTCATCTTTTATTTTCCGTTTTTTCAACACAAGAGCTTTTTTTAATGCCTTTTGTTTTGATAATGGCCTTTTTAGGAATATTTTTTATCACAACTTTAGGAGGAAGAATTTGGTGTGGATGGGGCTGTCCTCAAACTAGTTTTAGGATATTTTATAGAGACTTCATATGCACAAAATTGCTTAAGATAAGAAAAAACATAAAAAATAAACAGCTTCACCCCAAAGGTCAATTTGTTAAAAAAACTATTGCAAAGATAATTTTTGCCTGTTTTACACTTTTAATGGCTTCAAATTTTATGTGGTATTTCATCCCACCAGAAGACTTTTTTAGATATTTAGCAAATCCAAGCGAACATCTTTTAATGGTTGGTATAGTTTTAGGAGTTGCTTTATTTATATTTACAGATGTTGTTTTTATAGCTGAGAATTTCTGCATATATATCTGTCCTTACGCAAGAGTTCAATCAGTAATGTTTGATGAAAACACCTTACAAGTTATGTATGATGAAGAAAGAGGCGGTAAAATTTATGATGAAAAACATAATAAAATAAACGACCGACCAACTGGCGAAGATGATGAATGCATCGGATGTTTAGCCTGTGTAAAAGTGTGTCCAACTCATATAGATATAAGGCGCGGTCTTCAGCTTGAATGTATAAACTGCCTAGAATGTGCTGATGCTTGTAGCAATATCATGGCAAGACAAAATAAACCTTCTTTAGTCAGATGGACTAGCGAACATGCTTTAAAACATGGTAAAACTAAAATTTTAAGATTTAGAACTGTTGCTTATATGGTTGCTTTGTCTATTGCATTTGTGGCTCTTTTAATAGTTGGATCAAAAAGAGAAACTATGCTTTTAAACATCAATAGAGATAGTAGCTTTTATAATTTAAAGGTTGAAAACAGCCAAGTTGTTATTGAAAATAACTATATATTTTTAATAGAAAATACAGATAAAGTAGCTCATGAGTTTTATTTCGAAACAAACAATGACAAAATAAGTGTTAAAAAGCCTAAAAAGCCTGTAAAAATTGATGCAAGAAAAAAAGATAAAATAATTGTGACTTTAGAGGCAAATGAAGGTGCTTTTGAAAAAAGCAATGTTGATATAACTATTCCTTTGGTAATTAATGCTTATGCTACTGATAACAAAGAAAATATAAATGTTAAAAGAGATACTATTTTTGTTTATCCAAAAAATAGCGTTATAGAAAATAAGCTAAAATAAAGGCTTTAAGTGGAATTTAATTTAGAAAACAAAAGAGCAAAAAATAGATGTGAGACCATTTTAGAAGATGCTCTTTATCTTTTTTTAAAAAAAGGGTATGCAAACACAAGTTTAAACGATATAGTGGAAAAAAGCGGTGGCTCACTTGCTACAATTTATAAATATTTTGAAAATAAAGAAGGTCTTTTTAAAGCAATTGTTTTAAAAGCAATTTCTAAATTTAAAGATGATCTTGAAAAAAATATAAGTGTTAGCTCAAATTTAAATCTTGAAGAGTTTTTATTTAAATTTAGTGAGCTTTACTTAACACTTATCTTAAGTCCAAAATCCATAGCACTACATAGACTTATTTTAAGTGAAGGCTTTAATATGGAAAATCACAACATAGGCAAACTTTTTGCCGATGAGTGTTCCAAATTTTTAAATGAGTATTTGATTGATTTCTTAAAATCCTGTAAAAAAACTGAAAATTTAAGCGTCGAAGATATAAGCAAGTTTGCAAATATCTACCTTTTTGCTATAAAAGAACCATTTTTTTATAGTTCACTAATAAATTCAAAAGAAGTAAAGCTTACACAAACAGATAAAAAAGCACATATTGATAAAACTATAAAAATGCTCTTATATGGATTTTTAGGTTAATTTTACTAATAATTTTTAAAATAAATAGCTTGACAAATAAAAGCTAAAAAGATAAAATCAGATTTTATTTTAGTGTAATAACAATTACACAAACTTATAAAAAGGAAAACTAATATGAAAAAAAAGCTACTAATTATCATCTCTTGTTTGCTTTTAATAACAGGTTGTGATTCTGGTAAAAAACAAAACCAAGGAAAAGAAGCTATGAAAAGAACTCAAGGGCCTGTTCCAGTAGCTACTTTTACAGCTAATATGACAGATGAGCTAATCACATTAAGATATCCAGCAAGAATTGTAAGTGATCAAAGTGTTGATATTATTGCAAAAGTTCCTGGAACTTTGATAAAGCAATACTTTAATCCAGGTGATTTTGTAAAAAAAGGCGACATTTTATTTTTAATTGAGCCTGACAAATACGAAGCTGCCTATGAGGTTGCAAAAGCAAATTTAGCACTTTCAAAAGCAAATTTTGAAAGAGCAAGGCTTGATTATAATAGAGCTATAAAACTTAATAAAACAAAATCAATAAGCCAAAAAGACTTTGATACTGCAGTTGCAAATTTTAAAAGTGCAGAAGCTTCTATAAAAAGCTCAGAAGCTTTGCTTAAAAATGCAGAAGTTGATTTAAACTACACAAAAGTAATAGCACCATTTGATGGTATTTTAGGCGATAAATATCAAGACGAGGGTGCTTATGTAGGACCTCAAAATCCAAATTTAATCCGCCTTACAAAGCTTAATCCTATTTATGCAAAATTTGCAATTGCTGATGTTGATGCACTTAGAATAAACTCAAAAACAAAAAACAATGAATGGGTGCAAAAAGAAACTTTTACCAAATTTTATGTAAAAGATATGGAATTTGATGGAAAGACTATTTTTATAGATAAAGTTATAAATCAAAAAACAGGCTCGGTTGATGCAAAGGCTATATTTGATAACAATGACTCAAAACTTTTACCAGGAAGTTTTGGAACTGTTGCTATGAGTGGACTTTATCAAAAAGATGGTTTTAAAATACCTCAAATTGCAGTTCAACAAGATGCAACAAATACTTTTGTATATGTTATAGAAAAAAATGCAACTACAAAAAAAATAGTTGATATAGTTTTTCAAACAAGTGAATTTGCTATTATTTCAAAAGGACTTACAAATGGTGATAAAATTATAATTGATAATTTTATGAAAATAGCTCCTGGAGTTCCCGTAAAAGAAATAGAGGTTAAATAATGTTTTCAAAATTTTTTATCCATAGACCAGTTTTTGCATCTGTAATTTCTATAATTATAGTAATTGCTGGAATAATTTCTATGAGAGTTTTACCAGTTGAAGAGTACCCTCAACTAACTCCTCCAAGAATTGTAGTTAAGGCAATTTATAGTGGTGCAGATGCCCAAACTATTGCAGATACTGTTGCAGCTCCACTTGAAGAGGCAATTAACGGTGTTGAAAATATGATTTATATGCAATCAACTTCAAGCTCATCAGGCGAAATGTCATTAAGTGTTTATTTTGATGTAGGAACTGATCCACAAGAAGCATTGGTAAATGTTAATAACCGAATTAGAATCGCTCAAGCTTCTCTTCCTGAAGAAGTTCAAAGAATAGGTGTAAATGCATCTGAGATGAATCCTAATATTTTAGAAGTCGTGCAATTTTATGATCCAACAGGCAAAACTGATATAGTTAAGTTAAATAACTATATAAACATAAATGTCGTTGATGAAATAAAAAGAGTTCCTGGAGTTGGAAATGCCGTCTTAATAGGAAGTAAAAACTACTCTATGAGAATTTGGATAAAGCCTGATTTACTTCAAGAATATAAAATAACAATACCTGAAGTAATCACATCTATTAGAGAGCAAAACAGCCAGTATGCAACAGGTAAAATTGGACAACAACCAATGACTACCAATAACCCATATGTTTATACTATAAAGCCAGATGGTCGTCTAAAGTCAGTTAAAGAATTTGAAAATATAATTTTAAGAAGCAATGAAATAGGCTCTTCTTTAAAGCTTAAAGATGTAGCTGAAATTTCGCTTGGAGCGGAAAATTATGCTTTTGAAGGATTTATGAAAAAATATCCCGGAGCTCCTGTTTTGATATTTACCCAAAGCAATGCAAATGCTCTTGAAGTAGCAACTGCAGTCAATGAAAAACTAAAAGAGCTATCTAAGTCTTTTCCAGGAGGACTTACTTATAAAGTTCCTTACGATACCACAACTTTTGTCCAAATCACAATAAAAGAGGTGGTAAAAACATTTATAGAGGCTATGGCTTTAGTTTTTATAGTAATGTATCTATTTTTAGGAAACATAAGAGCTACAATTATTCCTATGCTTGCGGTTCCAGTATCTATTATAGGGTCTTTTGCCGGACTTTTAATAATGGGGTTTTCTATTAATATGATAACACTTTTTGCGATGATTTTAGCTATTGGTATAGTCGTGGATGATGCAATTATAGTCATAGAAAATGTTGAAAGAATTTTAGAAGAAGAACCAAATTTATCGGTTATTGAAGCAACCGATAAAGCAATGAGCGAAATTGTTGCACCAATTATTTCCATTGTTTTAGTTTTAAGCTCTGTTTTTATACCAGTTGCTTTTATGGAAGGATTTGTTGGAGTCATACAAAAACAATTTGCCTTAACCATGGTTGTCGCAGTCGCAATATCTGGATTTTGTGCTTTGACCTTAACTCCTGCACTTTGTGCATTGATGTTAAAAAAAGAAAGAGGCAAGCAGTTTTGGTTCGTAAGAAAATTTAATGAATTTTTTAATCTAAGCACAAGAATTTACTCAGCTGGAGTTCAAAAAGTACTAAAGCATATAATTCCATCTTTAATAATTGTAGCAATTATGATATTTGCAATTACAAGTTTATTTAAAATAGTTCCAAGTGGCCTTGTTCCAAATGAAGATAAAGGAAGCTTAATAGTCATGAACACATTACCATCGGCTTCTTCAATCGCAAGAACAATAGACCATGGTCACTTACTTGGAAATTCAGTAGAACAAGATAAAAATGTTGATTTATATGCGCTTATGGCAGGATATGATTTAGTATCAGGCTCTTTAAGAGAAAATGCATCTGTTATGTTTATAAAACTTGCTCATTGGAATGAAAGAAAAGATCTTAGCCAGTCATCATTTGCACTTGCTGGAAAATACAACAAAATGTTTTCACAAAATAGAGATGGAATAAGTTTTGTTGTAAATCCACCACCAATTACAGGTCTTTCAATGACAGGTGGATTTGAGCTTTTTGCACAAACAACTACTGGAAAAACATATGCACAAATGCAAGAAGACATGAAAAAAGTTATTGCTGCTGCAAACAAACGAGGAGATCTGTTTTTAGTAAGAACTAGTCTTGATACAAATTTCCCACAATATAATTTAACATTAGACAAAGATAAGATTAAAGCACATGGAGTAAGCATAAATGAGTTATTTGCCACAATTAATTCAACCATAGGAAGTTATTATGTAAATGATTTTAATATGCTTGGAAAAACATTTAAAGTTAATATTAGAGCTAAATCTAATTTTAGAGACTCAGAAGCTGCATTTAGAAATATATTTGTAAAAAGCCATACAACAGGCGACATGATACCAGTAAATTCGCTCGCTAAACTTGAAAGGAGCCTTGGGCCTGATAATGTTGATAGATTTAACGCTTATCCAGCAGCCAAGGTTATGGGTGAACCAGCTCCTGGATACACCTCTGGTCAAGCAATAAAAGCTATTTCTGAAGTATTTAAAGAAGTTTTTCCTGATAATGATTATATTCTTGGATGGTCAGGAACAGCATATCAAGAGGTTCATTCAGCAGGAACAGGAATGATAGCATTTATCTTTGGACTAATTTTTGTTTATTTAATTTTAGCTGCACAATACGAAAGATGGCTTATGCCTATGGCAGTTTTAACTGCAGTTCCTTTTTCAGTATTTGGAGCTTTGCTTACAACATGGGCAAGAGGCTTAAGCAATGATATATATTTCCAAATAGGACTTTTACTCTTAATTGGCCTTGGTGCAAAAAATGCTATTTTAATTATAGAATTTGCGATGGAAGCTCACGAAAAAGAAGGAAAAAATCTTTTTGATGCAAGTATCCAAGCTGCAAAGCTTAGATTTAGACCAATTGTGATGACATCACTAGCATTTGCATTAGGAGTTTTACCAATGGTATTTAGCACAGGAGCTGGTGCAGCATCAAGACACTCTATTGGAACAGGTGTTGTAGGTGGAATGATAGCAGCTTCAACAATAGCAATTTTCTTTATTCCTATGTTTTATTATATGATTGAAAATTTTAATATTTGGCTAGGTAAAGCTTTTGGCAAAGATGATAAACAAAATAGAAAGGTAAAAAATGTTTAATAAAAAATTACTTCTTACTCCTTTGGTATTGTTTTGTTTAGCAGGGTGTTCTTTTAAGCCAGTTACTCCACTTAAAGACACAAGTTACACTTCAACTTACAATGAAGCAAATATAAATGCTTTTTGGTGGAAAGAGTTTAATGACCCTGTTTTAGACGATCTTATTGCTAGTGCATTAAAATATAATTCTGATTTAGCACTTGCTTTGAACAATATAGAAACAGCGAGAGCAAATTTAGGACTTAGCAAAATAGAGTATTTGCCAAATGTAAATTATCAAGGAAAAGCCTCAAGAGGTACTCCAAGTGGTGATTTAAACTCTTATGCCTCTTATAGTGCAAATGCTGTTTTAAACTACGAGCTTGATCTTTGGGGAAAAGTGAGAAATAGCGTAAAAGCTAAAAATTCTCTTTTTAAAGCCACAAAATATGACTATGAAGCAGCGAGATTAAGCATCGCAAGTAGTGTTGCAAATAGCTATTTTAAACTACTATTTTTAAAAGAGCAAGAAAGTGTTTTAAGAGATACATTAAAAAGCTATGAAGATACATTTAAATTTAGGCAAAATCAATTTAGCGTTGGAGCAATAAGCTCAATCGCACTTTATCAGGCTAAAACTCAAGTTGATAGCGCTAAAGTAAAACTAACAAATGTTATAAATGAACTCTCAAGCACAAACACAGCACTTGCTATTTTAACAGGCAAAAGCTATGATGAAATTTTATATAAAGATATAATTACAGATAAAGCTCATCAACCAACCCCACCAGAAGTTCCAAACGGAGTTCCTTCGGATTTGTTATTAAGAAGAGCTGATGTTGCTGCAAGCCTAGAAAGACTAAAGGCAACAAATTTCTTAGTAGGCGTAGCAAGAGCTAATTATTTTCCAAGTTTTTCATTAACTGGAATGTTTGGATACACAAGTATGGAATTCGATAGATTATTTATAGAAAATGCCAATAGCTGGAGTGCTGGAGGATCTTTAGTCGGTCCATTGCTTGATTTTGGAAGAAGTGCAAAAAGAGTTGAAATAGCAAATTTAGAACAAAATGCAAGCTTTATAAATTATGATAAAACTTTGAAAGAAGCCTTTGGAGAAGTTAGAAATGCTCTTGTTGGTAGAGAAAACGCAATTTCAAAACAAACTGATATGGCAAATTTACTAAACTCACAAGAAAAACTTTACAACATTGCAAATGAAAGATTTAAAACTGGATATAGTGATAACTTGGAATTGCTAGATGCTCAAAGAGGATATTTATCAGCTAGACTTGAATATGCAGCTTCAAATTTAGAAGTTTCAAATAGCGTTGTTGAAGTATTTAAGGCTTTAGGTGGCGGGTTTAAAGTTGAAGATAATAAAACAAAGCAGATGCTTGAATCAAATGCAACTATTATTCCAACCTCATCAGTAAATCCATTTAAAGACTTAAACTAAATTTATTTAACCAAGCTTTTGGCTTGGTTAAATTTTGTATTTTTTATGATTATTTCTCAAAACAATATAAAATAATCTTTTCTAACCTTATCAATATCAATACGCTTTCTATCTAAAAAATAAGCTTTAATTTCATCATAAGTTTTTTTATCAAAATAATAAATAAGATAATATCTTTGAGCTAGTATTCTCCCATCTGTTATATAGCCTTTTGGGATTATGGGTTCGGCGACGCAAATTGTATTAAAAAATTTAAAATCTCTTAAATTTTTACCAAAAATTATTTGGGTTATTGCTTTAAAAATTATCATATAAACATACAAAAGAAATATTGTTATTACTGAAAACTTTAAAGATATAGCAAACAATAACAAACATAAAACTATATGAAAAATTTTATTCCAAATATTATTTGTTCTTGGAAAATAATAACACCAAAGTGGTTTAGAAATTATGTGTTTTATAAGTATATTATCCACGCTTGATTTTGGCTCATCATTTTCGTAAAATCTAATAAAGTTTTGATTAAAATGTATTTGGTCATTGTTTTTTACAATATCTCTATAATAAACATAAACGCCACCAACACTAAAAAGAACAATATGATAACAAATTAAAATTATAATTATATTTAATGGTTGATTTTCCCAAAACAAAAACGAGTAAATTATAGTAGTAGTAAAAATGGCTAACCATATAGATATAAAGTGCAAATACCCAACAAAAAATCTCTCATAGCTTTTTATAATAAGTGGCTCTTTATCATAATCTCTTTTATTTGAATTTGTTTTATTGTTTGAAATTTGAGAACCTTTTAAATCACCTTTTGAAGCATTTAAATTTGTCTTATTTTTAAAATATTGCTTAATTCTTTGGTATTTTTCATCCAAATTTAATCCTTTAATTTATGCTTTATCTATTTTACTATTTTATATCTTAAAATATTTCTTAAATTTAATTTAAAAAATTTCCTATATTTTTGCTGAATTTAAAAAAACAAATTAAAATTTAATTTATCTTGACATTTATAAAAAAATCTTGTATAATTCTCCTTTACTTTTAAGTTACGGGGCGTAGCGCAGTCTGGTAGCGCATCTGGTTTGGGACCAGAGGGCCGAAGGTTCGAATCCTTTCGCCCCGACCATTTACAGATGGTGAGTGTAGCTCAGTTGGTTAGAGCATCAGATTGTGGTCCTGAGGGTCGTGGGTTCGATTCCCATCACTCACCCCATTTAAAGAATGTTTGTTGCGTTCGTAGCTCAACTGGATAGAGCAACAGACTTCGGATCTGTAGGTTGAAGGTTCGAGTCCTTTCGAGCGTACCATTGTTAATAATATTTTATGCGTCCTTAGCTCAGCTGGATAGAGCAACGCCCTTCTAAGGCGTAGGCCAAAGGTTCGAATCCTTTAGGGCGTACCATTTATAGCTAGTGCGGATGTGGTGAAATTGGCAGACACGCCAGACTTAGGATCTGGTGCCTCACGGCGTGAAGGTTCAAGTCCTTTCATCCGCACCATTAAGCTATTTTTTATCTCTCAAAGCCCCTTAAAATTTATACTTCAAACTTATAAAAATAAACTGAATGTAGCCTATGTATAGCCATAATTTAATTTTTGTATTTTTTGTAACCCTTAAGGATAAAATCTCTTATGCTTCATTGTTAAATTTAATTGATTTTTGTAAATGCGTGGGTAGTTTGTCAATAGATAGATATATTTTTTTGAGTGCAAATCATCTCTAAAGCTATAAGCTCTTGTTATGGCTATCTTTTGCGATGAATTTAACAATGCTTTCTATTTCTATCTGAAATCTAACAAAAAAAACAATTAAAATAGTTTAAGTCTTTAAACTTTTTAATAACTCATCTGTTCTTTTTAAGCTATTATCAAAAGTATTAACAAAGGAAAGCCTATAATGATACCTTTAAAATCAAACAGCTACTTTGATAGTATAAAAGGCAATATTGCTAATTTTATTCAGATAAATAACAGAGATATTTCTTTAATTAAAGAGATAAATAAATCAGAATATAAACCTTTAACTGATAAAATAGCTATAGATTTAGGACTTTGTTCTTTATTTGTAACTAATTATGGAGATAGATTTGGTAATAGCTATTTCTTTAATTATTTAAAGAAAATGGATACTATAATAACTAAATTAATATCTAACTTACAAAAGCAAGGTATTAAACCAAATCATTCTAAAAAATACAGAAAATTAATTAATAAAGTAAGAAATTTTATAAAAAATAACATAAATAGATTATTAAATTTATAGTAGATAGATATAAGCCACATGAAATTGTAATGGAAAGACTTAATTTTAAAAGCTCTAACTTATCCGAAAGATTAAATAGAATATTGCATAAATTTGTAAAAGGAGCTATAACATCTAAATTAGATGATTTTAAAAATAAACTAGGAATTACCATTACAGAAATTAATCCAGCTTATACAAGTCAAACTTGTAATAGTTGTGGCTATATAGCTAAAAATAATAGAAAAAGTAGAGATGAGTTTATATGTGTATGTTGTAATAAAAAATCCCATGCAGATATAAACGCATCTAGAAATATCTTTGGTAGAAGTTCTACCCCACTTAAAGATATTTATTTATCAAAAGCGTTTATTCTTGATAAATTGATAACAAGATTTATTGAGAGACAAAGAAGCCATTATAATTTGGCTAGTTTGATAGTTAATAATAAATATTTTAATAACTATCAACAAACTCTAGTGGAGTAGTACTATTGAATACTATTGTAAGAGAAACTATAAGTTTTCATCGTGTCTTTTTTTAATTATTCGATTGTATCTAATACCTCATCTTTAATTTTATCTTGCTTATCTATTTTGATATTTAGCTTATTAGCACTTATAAACTCTAATAATTTATCTATTGTGTTTTTATCAGCGTGTAAAGTTATAGTTTGCATTTTCAATCCATAAAATTAAAGCTTTTTATTTGCTCCAAAGATTATTTTTAAATATTCCTAAAATGTAGATATCATCTTTTAAAATTTCAAAAGGTATCACATATTTTTTATAAATCAACTTTCTGATAAATTCATTGTCTTTATACTCTGGATAAGCTAATGGGTGGTTTGGAATATTTTCAATTTTTAAAAATAGCTCATCACTAAATTTTAAAGCTCTTTGTTGGCTGTCTTTTAAGATAAAAGCAGTTATATTTTCTAACTCTTTATAAAAACGGCTTGAATAAATAATCATTAAAAGCCTTTTATAAAGTTGTAAATATTTCTTTTTACTTCATCGTGGCTTAAAAGTTTAGCAGTTTTGTTATGAATTTCTTTGCTGCGTTTTAAAACTTCTTTATAAATTTCATCATCGCTTAAAGCTGGTAAATCATCATCAAAATTACTTTTAATGTCTATTTTTTGATTTTGTTCTTTTGCTAGTTTTTCAAGTAGTTTTATAGCTTCATTTAAAAAGCTTTGATTTGCTTGTATTGTTATAGTCTTTTGCATTTTTACCCCTTTATAGCTTATCAAAGCCATAAAATAAGTTTTTATTAATTAGGTTATTTTATGTTTAAAGCCTTGAATAAAAGCTATTATACAAAAGTCAACTTTTAAATTTGCTAAATTTCATCAAAGATTTTTAAAACTTCATTTAAGCCGTTATCTTTAGTTAATTTTGCGTATCTCATTGTTTGCTTAATGTCTTTATGATTTAGCAGTTTTAATTAAAATATGTCATAAATGTGTATCATAACTCTATTAGTATCTATTATTATTGTTTGCAAAATATATATCTTTATAATCTGTACTAAAAATATTTACTTCAATAAGCTTAATCAACTATAATAGGTCAAATATTTACAATTAATTTACACTTAGAGTACATATTTTAGCAAAATTACAACTTATAAACATATTATTTTGTGATATCATGCCACTAAATATATGGCATTTATAAATAAGTTATATATTTATAGATGATCAAACTTAGAATATTGTGTCTTGTTTCGTTAAGTCCTAGGCCATTTCATCCATGCCATTAAGCTACTTTTATGCATATAAAAATTAATAAAAACTACACTTCAAATCTTATTTTGTGTAAAAAATTTCTATTAAACTTTAAATTTAAAAATTTTATTTTTATATAAATTTAAAATTTAAAGTGATAAAATATATTAAATTTTCAAAAAAGGACTAAAAATGGATATTGTAACTCGTTTTATAAACTACACTAAAATAAATACTACAACAAACAGAAAAAATGGAAGTCTTGGTATAATGCCCTCAAATCCAAATGAAACCAAGCTTGCTAAACTACTTGAAAATGAATTAAAAGAGCTAGGTCTAACAAATATAAAAAGAAGAGATAATGCCATCACAACTGCCGTACTTCCCTCAAATTCATCTAAAAAATTACCTAAGATAGCATTTTTTGCACATCTTGATACAAGTGCCGAGCAAACAAACGACACAAAAGCTCAAATCCACAAATTTAATGGTGGTGAAATTTGCCTAAATAAAGAACTTAATATCTATTTAAAAGATGAGAGTTTAAAAAACTACATAGGTGATGAAATTATAACAACTGATGGAACAAGTTTACTTGGAGCTGATGACAAAGCTGCAATTGCTTCAATTATGAATGCAGTGAAATATTTCGTTGATAATCCAAAAATAGAGCACGGTGATGTTACTGTATGTTTTGTGCCAGATGAAGAACAAGGATTACGTGGCGCAAAAGCCTTAGATATAAATGAAATTGATGCAGATTTTGGATATTGTTTGGACTGCTGCGAAATTGGAGAGCTTATCTATGAAAACTGGAACGCAGGAAATGCAGAAGTTACATTTAATGGAGTTTCAGCTCATCCTATGAATGCAAAGGGAAATTTAATAAACTCACTTTTACTAGCACATAAATTTATCTCAATGATTCCAAGTGGCGAAGCACCAGAATATACAGAAAATAAAGAGGGATATTTTTGGGTAAAAGAATTAAGTGGAAATAGTGCTCAAACTATTTTAAAGCTTGATATTAGAGAATTTGATGAAAAAAAATACCATGAAAGAATGGAATTTTTAAATGAGCTTACAAATTCCTTAAAAAAACTTTGGGGTGATGAGAGAATATCGGTAAAACTTACAGATAGATATAAGAATGTTTTTAACTACTTAAAAAATGAAGATGCAGCTCCTATAAAACTTGCTAAAAAAGCGTTTAAGAATTTAAATATTACTCCGAAAATAAAACCGATGAGAGGTGGATATGATGGCTCAGTAATATCAGAAAAAGGAATTCCATGCCCTAACTTATTCACAGGAGCACATAATTTTCACTCAATTTATGAGTTTTTGCCAGTTAGCTCATTAAAGGCTTCGAGCAACACAGTAATTGAAATAATCAAACTCGCTGCTAATTTAGAAAAATAACTAAAAAATTTAAGGCTAAAATATTATTAAATTTAGCCTTAAAAACACCATTTTAAATTCATTAGATTTAAAGAACAAAGTCTTATAAAATCTAAGACTTTTTAAATTTTATAAGACGAAAAACGCTATTGCACAAACTGATAAAAACATTCCAAGAGCTGTTCTTTTAGCTATTTCTATAGGATTTACTCCAGCAAGTCCTGCACAAACTATGCAAGCTCCTGCTATTGGGGAAGCACTTCTTCCAAGAGCACCTGAAATAGCAGCTGCCATACCAAGCTTATCTTGTGCAAAACCTAAATCATTTGCATGTATTGTTACTGCTTGATTAAAAGCAAATGCCGCTGCATCGCCTGAGCCGGTTACAACACCCATTATAAATGGCACGAAAGTTCCACCAAATTTAACAAAACTTTGGTCATTTTTAAGCCAACTTATAACAAAATCAATCGCCCCGCAAGCAGAAAGTCCAGCGACAAACACTCCTGCTGCTATGATAATACCGATAATATTTGCATACGCATTTCCCATTCCATTAAAAAATTCTTTTGTGATTTTTTCAGGATTTGTAAGGGTTACAATTATAGTTATAACAGCTCCTAAAATCATCGCTTCTGCAACACCCATTTTTGTCCAAGTTAAAAATGAAATTTTATTTAAACTAGTTCCTCCAATTATCAAAATAACAAGTGGAACAATTGGCATTAATGCATGAAGTGGATTTATTTTTTCACTATTTTCAGATGTGTTTTTGGAATTTGTTGCATCTAAAAGATAGTTTTTTCCTTTTGAGTAGTCCTTTAAGATTAGCGCCATAATAGAAATCATAATTAAAACTATAACTAAAGAAATAACAGCACTTTGAAACTGTACCTTTATAACATCTTGAACTGTATAAAGTGGATTTGTAGCTTTTACCATATCTGTTATAAATATATTGTGGGCTGAACCTGGGCTTAAAACACCTCCAAAAGTTCCAGCAAAAACAGCTGCTCCAGCCATCGCTGGCCTAACACCTGAAGCCATTAAAAGTGGTATCAATGTCGCTCCAACAGCAGCCGAACATCCAGCAGCTGATGGAATAGCTATGTTTATAAGATAAGTTAAAAACATAGTAAATGGAATTAGCAAAAAGCCAATGTTTTTCATAGGAAGAGTCAAAGCATTAACGAGTTGCTTATCACATTTTGTATATTTCATAACAAATGCAAAACCCATTGATGCGCAAATTGCTTTTATAAGTCCAGCCTTTGTCATATACTCAGTAAATGCACCAAATGCATTCATAGGCTTTAAACAAAGTAAGCATAAAATTAGCCCAACGCCTATTAAAACAGTTTTAGTTTCTTTTTTCATAACCAAAAGCACAACAACAGCAACAATGCCAAGAAGTGCTAAAATAAGCCTTAAGGTATCCATCATATTCCTTTAATTTGAAATTTTTATAGTCAAATTTTAGCAAATTTTAAATTTTATGTAAATATAATAAAAATTATATTAGTAAATATTGTCAATATTATATTTAATTTTAATTTAATATAATTTTAAGTCGAAAAGAATTTCATTTTTTCATAAGAATTATATGTTAAAATAACGAAATATGTTTCATTTTTGTGAGGTTTTTATGAGAGTATTTTTTATACTTATGCTTATTATAATTCAAATTTTTGCAAATACCTTAAACCAAATTTCTCAAACCCAAGCCAAGCAAGAAGAAGATAGACTAAAGTTTATAGAAAGTCAAAAAGAAAACTCAAATATTATTTTAACTCCTAAAAAAAATCAAATTTCAGCCATTATCTCAAACGAAAAACCCTGCTTTATTATTAATGAAATTTTATTAATCGGTAAAGATAATAATAAATTTGAAAAATATCTAAAAAAATCTTTAAAAAATGTAAAATTTAAAAATGGAAATTGTATAGGAAAAAAGAGTGTAAATATTATTTATAATTCTTTTTATAATGAAATTTTAAAAGCTGGATTGATTACAACTGCTATAAATTTACCATCACAAAATTTAAAAAGTAAAACTCTAAAATTTGAAATAATACCAGGAAAAATAGACACTATTAATATAAATGATAAAAATTCCACTAAAAATAGAGCTTCAATTTTTACTTCATTTGGCATAAACAAAAAAGGCGATATATTAAATTTAAGAGATATTGAACAAGCCTTAGAAATTTTACAAAACGCCTCTAATGGTAATGTAAGCTTTGAACTACTTCCATCAAATAAAGAAAATTATAGTGATATAAATATAACAAAAGAAGAGAAGTTGCCACTTAATTTATCTTTATCATTTGATAATTTAGGAAGTAAAGCAACTGGAAAGTATCAAGGTAGCTTAAATTTAAATGTGCTTAATTTAATGGGATTTAACGAAATCTTATATTCCTCTTACTCTAAAAATATATTTAAAGCAGACAAACAAAGTGTAGAAAATGATACAAAAAGAGGAAAAACAGACAATATTTATTACGGTATAACAATCCCATACAAAAGATTTTCTTTAGATTTTAACGAGTATAGATATAATTACGATCAAGCAATTCCTGGAGCTTTTGGAGTTTATAAATATAGTGGAAAAAGTAAAAGAAGAAATTTAACAATAAATTATCTTTATCACAGAGATCAAATTTCAAAAAACAGTCTATTTTTTAGACTTTGGGAAAAAGAAAATAAAAATTATATAGAAGACTATGAACTAGATAATCAAAGAAAAAAAACTGCTGGATACGAAATAGGTCTAAGCTCTCAAATTTTTATAGAAAATGGTCATGTAGTTTTTGGGGCAACTTATAAAAAAGGCACAGGTGCAAGAGGGGCTTTAAGAGCACCAGAAGAAGACTATAATGATGGAACAAATAGATTTGAGACAGTAACAATTGACTTTAATTTTAATAAATCATCTTTAAATGTGCCTTTAACTTATGATTTTAAATTTCACGGTATGTGGAACAATACATCTTTAACTATGCAAGAAAGACTAAATATAGGTGGATATTATACAGTTAGAGGATTTGACGGAGAAATGAGTTTGGTTGGCGATAGAGGATATTATATAAGAAATACTTTGGAGTATAGTTATTTAAATTCCCATAAACTATACGCGGCTTTTGACTTTGGCAAGGTAAGTGGAAAAAGTTCAAATTATATGACTGATAATACTTTAGTTGGCTCTGGGGTTGGCCTAAAAGGACATTTTAAAAGAAAAGTACAATATGATCTTTTTTTAGGTTTTCCACTTAATAAGCCAGAATTTTTTAAAACAGATAAAACTGTTTTAAATTTTAATACTACATACAATTTTTAAGGACAAGCAATGAATTTCAAAAACCATCTCAACATAATTTTATCCTTAACACTTCTTTTTCCAAATCTATCTTTAGCTGAGATTTTAGCTGATACTAATGTCCCTAAATCTAACCAACCTACCATTTTAAAAACTCCAAATAATGCTATACAAGTTGATATCGTTAAACCAAACAATAAAGGAGTATCAATAAACGAATACTCTAAATTTAATACAACAGATGATGGAACGATACTTAATAATTCAAGAAATGGAGCAGATACTATAACAGGAGGCTATATACATGCAAATCCAAGACTAAGCGAAGGCTCAGCCAAACTTATTGTAAATAAGATAAACTCAGATAAAAAAAGTAGCTTAAAAGGAAATATAGAAATAGCAGGAGATAAAGCTGATCTTATGATAGCAAATCCTAGTGGTATAGATATAGATGGAGTTCATTTTATAAACTCTAAATCAACTACTTTAACTACAGGAGAGCTTAAATTTAAAGATGGAGCTTTAAATAATATAGATGTAAAACAAGGTGAGATATCTATAAGTAATAGAGGTTTAAAAGATGAAAGTAATTATTTAAATATCATTTCTAAAACTGCTAAGATAAGTGCTAATGTTTATGCCAATAATCTAAACATAATAACTGGAAAAAATAAACTAGATAAAGATTTAAATATATTATCAAGTAGTAGTGATGATACTAAAATATCAATTGATACTTCAAATTTAGGTGGAATGTATGCAAATAGAATAAAACTTATTGCTACAAATAAAGGTATTGGAGTAAATAATAATGCAAAAATAGTTGCAAATAATGATATATCTATAAACTTAAATGGAGATCTTATAAATAAAGCAGATATAGTATCTAATGATAATATAAATATAAAAGCTAAAGATGTAGAAAATAGTGGAAATAATGATAAAAAAACCATAGTTAAATCGCAAACCATAAATTTAAAAGCAAATAATTTAAACAATAAAGACTCTATCATACAAACCAACTCTAAACTAACCCTAAAATCAAATAATTTAATAAATAAAGACTCTATCATAGGAAAAGATAATTTAAATAAAAATACTCACAATAATATAAAAAACAATAATAACAACAATAAAAAAAACACTAACAACAGCCAAATAGTAGTAAAAAATACTATTTTAAATAAAAACTCTAAAATACTATCTAATAAGTTAAATCTTGAAATAAATAAAGATATAGATAACAAAAACTCAAATTTAAATATTTCAAGCATAAATAATAAACTAGATAATATAAAAAACAGTAATACAAACTTTATAGTAGAAAATGAAGTAAATTTAAACCTTAATAGCCTTCTTCAAAACAGCTCTAACTTTAGCTCAAACAATAATTTATCCATAAAAGCAGATAGTGATATTATAAATAGCCATAACTCACAAATCTCATCATGTAAAAATTTAAACTTAATAGCTAGTAACACTATAAAAAACAGTAACTCTAAGCTAGTTTCTAATGGTGATATAAATTTAAAATCAAATTATATATACACAGATAAATTGATATCATCAAATAAAAACTTATTTATAGATTCTAAAAAAATAGATAATTTAGGCGATATAAAAGCAAACAATATAACAATTAATTCAAATTTTTTAAATAACGAGTTAAGTATAATATCTTACAGCAATTTAGATATTAAAACAAACTTTTTAAATAATAAAAACTCTTTAGTTTATGCATTAAACAAAGCTATTATTAAATCAGATGAAATTATAAATAGTAGTGATGAAAAAAACAATAAAGGTATTCAAGCTAAAAATTTAAAAATAGATTCAACTACTTTAGATAACTCAAACGGAAATATTATTTCAAATGGGTTGTTAGATATAAAGATTAAAGATTCTTTAAATAATACCTTAGGCTATATAGGTGCTTATTTAGATCTTAATTTAAACTCATCACTTCTTAATAATAAAGATGGATTTATCATCTCAAATAAAAATCTATTTATAAATACCGATAAATACAGTAATCACGGAAATCTTCAAGCAAGAAAGAATTTATCTTTAATCACAAAAGATACTATAAACTATAATGGTGGCTTTTATGCAAATAAAGATATCTTTATAAAAACAACAGATGATTTTATAAATAATACAAAGCTTATATCAAACAATAACCTTATAATAAATGCAAACAATATAACAAATAAAGGCACTATTCACTCATTAAACGATATGAGTTTAAACTCATATTTAAATTTAAATAACTTTGGCGAAATAGCATCAAATAAAAATCTTTTTATAAACTCTAATTATTTAATGAACAATAAAGCAAATATCTATTCAAACAAAGCTTTGATAATTAATTCAAACGATATTTTAAATATAGATAAATCAACTCTTTATAGTAAAGATGATATGATTTTAAATACAAATACTCTTATAAATAAAGATAGCTCAAATATAATATCGGACAAAAATCTAAATATCTTTTATACAAAAGATAAAATTTCAAATAACAGTTTAGATTATAATAATTTACTAAAATCAAATTATGACTATTTATCTTATCTATCAAAGCTAAATAGTAATGAAAACTATAAAAGTTTAAAAATAGATAATCTATCATCTTTAATGTATTCTAGAGGTGATATGAGTATAAATGCTAAAGAGCTTAATAACAGATCACTTGATGAACTTAAAATAAATAAAAATCCTAAAACAAAAAAAGGAAGTATAAATTTAAGAGATAATAATCAAAAAATAATACCATTTGGAGTTGATATAGATAAATTAAAACAAGATATTATAGAAAACTATAAAATAAATAATAATTATAAAGAGCCCAGTAGCAAGTATGTAGAAAATGAACTTAAAAAAGAAATTATTAACAAAAATGAAAAACTATATATCTTAAGCTTACATAAAAATACAAAATCAAATGGTAAAAATATCTACAATGATATAAAATTTGATTTTATAAATAATCAAGCCATTATTACAACAAGCCATATAAGAGATAATGAAAAAACAAGAAAGATAGATTATGCAATTAATAAGCAAACTATAAATGAAGATGATTTGGCTAAATTTAGACCATCTAGTATTATTTCAAATAAAAGTATTAATTTTTTAACAAATAATTTATTAAATGATAAAAGCATAGTATTTGCAAACAAAGATATAAATTTAAAAGATACAAATTTAATTAATCAAGGTCTTGATTTAACTCATAATATCATATCAAGAGCTACTTATGAGTGGAGAGAGAAAAAAAGACGAAGAGATAAAATAAGACACAAATGGGTTACAAAAGGTGGATCTTTAGGAACCATATCTAAAAATTACCAAGAGGTAGGATATCCATCTATATTTGCAGCAAATGGTAAAATAACAGGCTCTTTAGCTAAGCTTAATAACGGAAAGCCAAATATCGCAGATACAATAATAAATAAAACACCCAAATTTATGAAAGATGATAAGGATATATTTTATAAATCTTTATTAAAAAAAGATATATATTTAAACAATATCACAAATCCATATAAAAACAACTCTTTTATAATTAGCAATAACCCCCCTACTTTTAAAGATAATTTTATAAATCCTACTAATCAAAAATACTACTATTTAAATAACGGTTATATTTATGATGAAAACATTCCAAATAGTGATTATATGCATAATAAACTAACTTATATTTATGATTTTAGAAACAGCGCTTTAAAAAGCATATTATTTAAAAATAACACTCCATTAAATGCTTCATCTTTAATTTATTCAGGTAGTGGAATTTCTCTAGATATAGATGGAGACTTAAATAACTACTCAAGCATTATAAGCAATAACTACATAAAGATAAATGCAAATAACATTACAAATAAATTTGCAGATATAAAGGCAAATAATGAATTAATCCTAAATGCAAATAATGATATATTAAATCTATCTTCTTTAATTGAGGCAGGAAGTATCTATCTACAAGCAAATAATATATTTAATCAAACCCTATCAAATACAAACACCCTAACTCACTCTTATGGAAAAGAAAGTTTTACAAATATAGCAGATATTTCAGCTATTACTTCAACCAAAGGCGATACAGTATTAAATGCAAAAGATAGTATCTATCTAAGAGGTTCAAACATAAACTCAAATAAAAATATAGCCCTACTTGCAAATAACAACATCTTAAGTAAGACTGTAAAAGATAAAGGCTCATATGACTTTTCTATGAGCGGGGGATATTATAAAAGAGATTATGAATACAGCCTAGGATCAAATTTAAATGCAAAAGAAAATATTTTATTAAAGGCAAATAAAGATATAACTTTAATAAGTTCAAATTTAAACTCAAATAAAGATACAATCCTAAACTCAGGTAACAACATAAATGTCCTCTCATCCTTAGAGAGTGATTACAGCGAAACTAAATCAACCTCAAAAGGATTTATGTCTAAAAAAACAGAACTTATAAAATCTTTAGAGCAAAACGTAAAAAGCTCAAATATAGATGGAAAAAATGTATTAATAAACTCAGGAAAAAACATAACTATTGCAGGATCTAGTATAAAAGCTAATAATGCTATAAATTTAAACTCAAATAACGATATAAATATACTATCTTCTAAATACTCAAATTTTAGCCAAAGCTATAAAAGTAAATCCAAATTTGGTGGAGTTAGTAAGAGTATAAATTTAGATGAGAGCGCAAATACTTTATTAAAATCAAGCAGTTTAAAAAGCAGTGATATCTTACTTAATTCAAACTTTAATATCTTACTCTCATCAGCTACTATAAATGCAGATCAAAGCATCTTTTTAAATGCAAAAGATAGTGTATTTATAAACTCAAGCAAAGAGATAACTAGCAAAAGATCTATTAGTAAAAAAAGTTCATTTAATCCGTTTAATTTAGCTTTGTCAATATCAAGTCTAGGAGTTATAGATAATCCCATCTACACACAAAACATCCATAAAGATCTAAACTCTAAAGTTACTCAAAAAGCTTCTAATCTAAAAGCCAATAAAGATATATTAATTAACTCAAACAACGATATCAATATAAATGGATCAAACCTAATTGCAAATAAAGATATAAGCTTAACTTCAAAAAAAGGAAGTGTTAATATACTAGCTTCTAAAGATAGCATAACAAATGCTGTTTATGATAAAAAAATAGAAGTTTCTATGATAAGTCCATTTGAGTCTTTTAAAAACTCAATCAATGATATAAAAAATCAAGAAACCAAAGCAAAAACTAATTTAGCCAAAGCAAGTTATGATGAGTATGATAAACAAACAAACATATCTAAAACAAACTCATCAAATTTAATCTCAAATCAAAATATAAAAATAAACTCTTTTAAGGATACAGACATTATAGGTTCAAACCTAAATGCTAAAGAAAATATTAATCTCTCTTCAAAACATGGAGATATAAACATACTCTCATCAACTAATAATCTATTAGAAGATATTAAAAAGAAAAACATTGAAGCAACCCTTTCTCTTACTGTACAAAACGAATACGCACAGATAGGAAGTGCGGCTAAGGATTTAGAGGAAGCAACCAAACAGTTAAAAAGTGTAAAAAAAGAGTATGACTCTTATAAAAAAGAGCTTAACTCCTTAAAAGATAAACTTTCAAATTTAAAACAAAGATATAAAAATAAAGAAGAAGGAATTGATTACTTAGATATAGAAGATTTACAAGATTTTATAAATGATCTAACAGATGAAGAAAAATACTATAAATCAAACATAGCTTTAGCTACTGAAAATGTAGCTTCTAAATCAGCAGCTTTACTCTCTCAAACAGCCTCAGCAGCAGCAAGCTCAGGAACTTATGGATTTAGTGTAGGAGTAAGTGCTGATATAAAAGGAAATAAATTTAATTCAAATCTAAATGATATAACAAATATAAGCTCAAACCTAAAAGCAAACAATATAAATTTAAACTCCTATAATGATACAACCATAACAGGATCAAATTTATTAGCCTTAAATGATATAACAATAAACTCAACTAATCTAAATATAAACTCATCACAAGACACTTTTACATATAAAGATAAAAACAAAGAATTAAGTGGAAGTATAAGCTTTACAATCTATGGAGGAGGTGGTGGAAGCTTAGGACTAAATTATGCTCAAAGCCATCTTAATAAAGACAGTATAATAAACAATAACTCAAAGCTTTTAGCAAACAATGATATAAATATAAATACTGCAAATAATACAGCTATAAAAGGAGCAAATTTAAAAGCTGATAATACTTTTAATCTAAAAACAAACAATCTTACATTACAGAGTCAAAGAGATATATTAAACTCAAATTTCAAATCAAACTCATTTGGAGTAGGAGTTGGATTTAGTGGAGATAATAATCCAAATCCATCTGCTATCTCTAACAATATGGTAAGTTATAAAGATACAAAACTATCAAATGCAAATGCAAACTTTTCTAAAAATAGATCTAGCTCTAAAACTAAGCAAACAGTTCTTTCAAGTATAACAGGAGATAAGGTAAATATAGATGTGCAACAAAACACTAATCTAAAAGGCTCTTTAATAGCAGCAGGAGAGTATAAAACTATAATAGATGAAGATGGAAGTAAAAAAACTATATTTATAGATAATAAAAATCTAAATTTAAAAACAGGCTCTTTAACATTTAGTAATCTTAAAAACTCAAACTACTCTAAAAAAACAAGTTTAGGTGTGGGAGTAAATGTAGCTTTAAATAAAGATGATAAAAATAAACCAAACAATCAAAAAACAAATAACACAAATCTAAACTCTAAAATAACAAGTGCAACTTATTCTAATAACAAAGACTTAACTTATAACTCATCAAAAACATTAGCAACTATAGGAAAAGGAAATCTAATAGTATCAAACATAGATATCTCAAATTTAAATAAAGATGAGTTAGATAATTTTCAATCTAATAAAACAGATAACTTATCTAATTTAGATGACTTAGTAAGACTAAATAAAGATACAAATCAAATAAATAAAGATTTATATAATACAAACATAAACTCAAACATAGATGCATCAATAGATACAAGATTATTTAGTAAAGAAGGAAGGAAAGAGATAAAAGATGATTACAATAAAGCAACCGCTATAACTAAAGCTCTTTCAACTATAATTCAAACAAAAGAGCTAAATTTTAATGAAGAAGTTGGACAAAACTATAATTCGTATGTATTTAATACTATCTACGGCAAAGAGCTTATAGATACTTTAATAAACCCAACTATTCAAATCAATGAAAAAGAAAACTACATAAGCTACTTAATGAAAAACTTAGCTAAACAAAACGGATATAACCTTGATAATTTAGAAGTTAAATTTATAGATGATACTAATACATTAGGAGCAAACAATCAAAAATTTAAAGGAAACTACAATCAACAAAATAACACAATAATTCTAAATTTAGCTAATATAAAAAATTTAAATGAGTTTATAAATACATTAGGACACGAACTAACTCATGCTATAAAATCTCATCAAAATAGTTTTATTCCACAAGATAATTTTCAAAACAACTATGCAAACATAAAAGGTGAAATTTTAAGTAATTATTTAAATAAAGCTTTAAATTTAAAAGATGAAAATGTAAATTTAAACAATACAAATCTAAATTACACAAACAATACAAACACCAAAGATACACTATTATCAAACTTAGACAAATTTAACTCGCAAGATATGAGTAAGAGTGATAATAAAATATTTATATACAATAATCGTGTCGTTGGTATAGATAAAAATTTAAATGATAATTTAGTTGTAGATCTAACAACTTGGGAAGCTTTAACAAACGGATATCTTATGCCAGATATAAAAGATAAATTGTTTTTTTCACCATTTATTAAAATCAATAATATCTTATCAGACAAAACAATTATAAACGATATCCCAGATACAAACAAATACACAAATCAATATGATTTAACAAACAAATCAGACTTTGAAAAATTAAGAGTAAAAACAGAGCAAACATATGAAAATATAAATAATAATACAAAGATTGTATTTATAAATGGTATGGGCAATACTTTGGAAAATGCAAGGGAAAGTGTAAATTTAATAAAACAAGATTATGGAAACAATGTGGGTTTAATAAATAATGCTACAGGTAAATATTTAGGCATAATAGAAGATGCTGCTGAGTGGGTATCAAACTTCACTACTACAAAAGATGTATTAAATGCATATAGCATAAAGCAACTATCAAAAGATACAATCATAATAACTCACAGTGCAGGAAATGAAGATATATTCAAAGCAAATAAAATAAATAAAGAAATAGGAGTAAAAACGCCATACAATCTAATAAGTGTAGGTTCACCAAAATCAGCAACTGATTTAAAACAAAGCACTAAAAATGTAGGTGCAAATTTCATAACACAGATAAATCATAAAAATGATCCTGTGGCAAATGGATGGTTAAATAAGGATGCGAGTTATAGGATGAAATTTTTAAATGATGATAAAAGCTTTAGATTGCCATTTTTTGACGATTTAAAAGAATATCATCCGTTTGAAACATATTATCCAGATATAAAAGATATAAAGAATAAAAATGATAACTAAATTTCAATATATATCGTTTTTGCTGATTTATTTGCAAGCGATTATCCTTGCTCCAAATTTAACGCAATATAGCAAGATAATGCATAATACGATTTTATTTTACATTTTTATCTTATGTGAGATATGCTTTATTTTGTCTATACTATTTTTTAATGTCAAATATAAAATATTTAAAATAAAACATATGATTTTAATTATATTTTTTTGTTGTTTTTTATTTGTGTATATTTGGATAGAGCAAATAATTATAAAATTAGTTATGTATAATTTGTTTGACGAAGGTGGGATCGTTAGATACATCATGAAAGATTGGTACTATAATTTTAAAATAGTTGAAGTTTTGTTTTGGAATTTTATATTTTCTTTGCACTATTTTTTATATCTGTTTTTTATTATAAAGCCATTTTTTGGCTATGTGAACAAAATTTCCAATAAATATAAATGCGTTAAAAAGGACAATAGTTGAATAAAAAAGAGGAATTTTTAATAACGATTTTTTACATGCTGCCAGTTTGGTTTCAGGCTGTTTTTTTTGAATCAAATTTACCAAATATTAGATTTTTAAAAGAAACAATACTTTTAATATATTTTATTTTATTATTAAATATGATGTATCAAGCTTATAAATTGTGCATAAAATATTTTATCAATATAAAATTTGGTTACCTTTTTTCTACAAAAATTGTATTTTTCACTTTGATATTTTTATTTTATTTTTTTATATATAAATTGATTTTTGAATTATGTTTTTTTGGCGATGGGCTTTTTCAAGTAAATATACAGTATAAAGAGGATATTTATGGTCAAAATTTTAAAAAATTGTTTTGGAATTTCATTTTTTCACTTCACTATCCAATCTATATATTTATATTTATAAAACCATTTGTCAATCATCTAGATAGATCTATAAAAGAATATAAATCAAGCATGAAAGATTTAAACGAGAAAAATGAAACAAAAAATACTCAAAGTTAAAAAATTATATAAAGAAAATAAATATGTTTAATGATCTAACAGATGAAGAAAAATACTATAAATCAAACATAGCTTTAGCTACTGAAAATGTAGCTTCTAAATCAGCAGCTTTACTCTCTCAAACAGCCTCAGCAGCAGCAAGCTATGGAACTTATGGATTTAGTGTAGGAGTAAGTGCTGATATAAAAGGAAATAAATTTAACTCAAATCTAAATGATATAACAAATATAAGCTCAAACCTAAAAGCAAACAATATAAATTTAAACTCCTATAATGATACAACTATAACAGGATCAAATTTATTAGCCTTAAATGATATAACAATAAACTCAACTAATCTAAATATAAACTCATCACAAGACACTTTTACATATAAAGATAAAAACAAAGAATTAAGTGGAAGTATAAGCTTTACAATCTATGGAGGAGGTGGTGGAAGCTTAGGACTAAATTATGCTCAAAGCCATCTTAATAAAGACAGTATAATAAACAATAACTCAAAGCTTTTAGCAAACAATGATATAAATATAAATACTGCAAATAATACAGCTATAAAAGGAGCAAATTTAAAAGCTGATAATACTTTTAATCTAAAAACAAACAATCTTACATTACAGAGTCAAAGAGATATATTAAACTCAAATTTCAAATCAAACTCATTTGGAGTAGGAGTTGGATTTAGTGGAGATAATAATCCAAATCCATCTGCTATCTCTAACAATATGGTAAGTTATAAAGATACAAAACTATCAAATGCAAATGCAAACTTTTCTAAAAATAGATCTAGCTCTAAAACTAAGCAAACAGTTCTTTCAAGTATAACAGGTGATAAGGTAAATATAGATGTGCAACAAAACACTAATCTAAAAGGCTCTTTAATAGCAGCAGGAGAGTATAAAACTATAATAGATGAAGATGGAAGTAAAAAAACTATATTTATAGATAACAAAAATCTAAATTTAAAAACAGGCTCTTTAACATTTAGTAATCTTAAAAACTCAAACTACTCTAAAAAAACAAGTTTAGGTGTGGGAGTAAATGTAGCTTTAAATAAAGATGATAAAAATAAACCAAACGATCAAAAAACAAACAACACAAATCTAAACTCTAAAATAACAAGTGCAACTTATTCTAATAATAAAGACTTAACTTATAACTCATCAAAAACATTAGCAACTATAGGAAAAGGAAATCTAATAGTATCAAACATAGATATCTCAAATTTAAATAAAGATGAGTTAGATAATTTTCAATCTAATAAAACAGATAACTTATCTAATTTAGATGACTTAGTAAGACTGAATAAAGATACAAATCAAATAAACAAAGATTTATATAATACAAACATAAACTCAAACATAGATGTATCAATAGATACAAGATTATTTAGTAAAGAAGGAAGGAAAGAGATAAAAGATGATATTCAAGATGCTACTACTATAAAAGATGCAATTACTCAAATAGTAACTACAAATAGAGCTAGCATAATAGATTTTTTTAAAGAAAACTATAAAGCTTATAACACTCTTCAAGGAGTAAAAGAGCAAATCTCAAATAATAAAGAGTTAAAAGAGATTTTAAATAGTTCAAATGTATCAGACACTCAAAAAAGTAAGATTATACAAGAAGTTACAAACTCTGTTATGATAAATCTAGGTTATTTACCAAATGAAACTAAAGCAATCTTTTCAGATGAAAAAGGTTACAACAATAAAAACATAAAAGGTTTTTACTCTCTTCAAACAGATACTAGTTATATAAATATAAAAAATACTTCAACTATAAAAGATTTAGTTAATACAACAGCTACAGAGTCTCAAAGAGCAATGGATACTATAGATAATATAGACATAACAATAAATAGAGATGATAATTCAAAATACTCACAAAACTTTGGAGAGTATGTAAGTAGATACTACTCTTATGCATTAGGTAAAGATACACACAACTATAAAAATAACTCTTTTAATAATAATTTAAATAATATAAATAAAGATTACTACACAATAAACAATTATGAGTTTAGTAAGTTAAATAAGAATAAGGGGGATAATAGACAGTTGCATAAAGATGAGATTGAGTTTATAAATAATAACCATGAAGAGTTTAAAAAATATTACAAAACTAAAATAGGTAAAAACATAACTAAAGATGAAGCAAAAAAGCTACTTGATTTTTCAGGTAAATATATGATTGATTATGAAAAAAATGGATGGTATAATTTTAAAAGTCTATTTGGTAAAGAAGAATATAGCAAAGATGAAATAAATACAGCGATGGGATTTTTAATTGATAAATCAAAGGGGTTGAAATTCGAGGATAAATATTTAAAACCATTCACTAATGAAGCTCCACAACAAGATTATTTTACCGCTACTAATTTACAATTTTATAATAATTCTTATGACCCATCCAATGAATTTTTTGAATCTGACACATTGGCAACAAAATTATATGCTATAAATAACCCATATAAATATAGTCATTATTCTAGAAATAAGTTTAATAAAGTATCACAACAAGAGCTAGATATAATATCTAAAGGTTTGCTGAATCATAGTGATACTATAAAATTGCTTCAGGATAAAAACAATAAAGATATTAAAATAAAAATTGGGGATTGGGAAGTATATCCGAAAGATAAATCAATTTATCATCAAATGGGCGATAAAAAAAATAGAAACAATGTAAAACTGGTAAATAATGACGGTAGAGAGATAGTTGTTCGACTGACAAACGATAAATATACAATTATAGACGATAACCTTAATGTAGGAACTTACAATTACAGTAATCCAAATGGAGGTTTAAATACTTTTATGCATAGCATTGCTGATGTTTTGCCATATTATATTTATGGAAATACTCCTTATGATGGTTTAAAATATGGCGATCGAGTTATTACCACAATTGAAGGATTAAAAAATGATTTTTGATACCAATATGCCAAAATAAGGTAAAAAAGATGAAAAACATAATTGAAACTATTTTATGTATATTATCAGGATGCATCGGTGCTTTCACAGGTCTTTTATCTCCGTTTATATTTGCTTACTTTGTCGATAATTACCTTGGGCATTCTGTTGTTCGTGAGTATTCTTTTAATTTAGACACAATTGACTATAAAAGCAATCCAATTTTATCCCCTTATGTCTATACAAATAGTAAAAAAGGTTTTTCTGATTTGCTATTTGTTGTAGGTTTTGACACAGGCAATATTGTCAGCACGGATCCTAAAAAAGATATAAATATGCTATATAGCATAAGCATAAAAGATTATGAAACAAAACAAATTATATATGAATTTCAAGATATATACTTAGAAATTCACCTTCCAGGAAGCAAATATTCTAACATAAGTAAAAATATTTATTTTAATAATCTATCTTTGGAGGATAAAAAATATATTTTTGAGATGAAATACTATCAAGTAGGTGATTCTGCTACTATCTATCATTATAATGCGGTAATGAAACCATACGATTGCAATATTGAATATAAACTTTTTAATACACTTATGTCTGTATAATAGAGGATTAATATGATTAAACGGATTATTAAATATTTTTTTCTTTCATTTTTTTTAGTAGTTTTTTTAATAATTGGCTTTTTTTCTTTTATGATAGGTATGTCATATCTATATGAACACCTTACAAAAGAAAGTTACAGCAATCACCATTTTATATTAAAACAAAAAATGAATTTTAATAATAGTAAGTCCAAAATAAAAGTGGATTTGTCTTGGAAAAAAGAATTTTTTAAAGAGTACAGATATACTTTAAAAATACTTCCGAACAATAATGAAGACAACATTATCTACGGCTTTACACTAAAAGAAGAAGACACTCTAAAAACTATTTATGGTATAGAAAAATTAATCTCTCCAGCAAATATAGAGCTTACAAACTTATATTTAAGAGATAAAATATACCTGCTTGAAGTTAAATTTTACTATTTAAACAATCCAAATGATATTTTTGTATATAATTATGAAATTGTGCCAAAGGATAAATTGAAAGATTGATTTTAGATGATTTTATTTTTAGATAATAAGCAAAATATAAAACTTGTGAATAATTACGGTAGAGAAGTGGTTTTAAGACAAATGGATAATGGAGAATATATTATAATAAATGACTATAAAAATATAGGAACTTATAATTTTTCAAACCCTACACCATTTAGACATTCTTTTGATTTTTTGAGTGCTATAACTGGCGAAAGTATGGAACATGCAGTGCAAGACTTGTTGCCGTATTTTATTTATGGCAATACTCCTTATGATGACATAGGAAAATCAAAATGAAAAAACTAATAAAAATTTTTAAAATTTTATTTTTTACATTAGCTTTTATAGGTGCTATTTTGTTTATACGAGTAGTTGGGCTTTTGAGTAGGGGTTAGAAATTAGTATGAAAAAAATTTTTTATACAGCATTTGTAATTTTATGTGTATTATTGATAATCTTTGCTATACATTTCACATATAATTGTATTGCTGATAGACATTTTAGAGAAATTTATCTTTTTACAAGGTGGATTTAATGACTAAGTTTTTGTGGCTTTTATTAGATATATTTTGCTTTGCTTTTCAAGTTTTGATTTATTTATTTTTAATGATTTTGTTTTTAATTTTTTTAGGGTTTATGTATGGTGCGTATATATATTCACCTAAATATGATGATAATCAAGCCATATCAACAACAAAACCAATAAATTATACTATACCTGATAATGCTTATTGGTTTGGAAATACTATATCAGATCCTAGAGTTTGGATATATGGAACAGCTGGGTTTGAAATTGCAAATGATATATTTAATGATAGCACAACGCCAGGGACACAAAAAGGAACATTGGGAGCTATTATTAAAAATATGTATCAAAATATTAAAAAACGAGATGAAGAATAAATTGAATAGTTTTTCTTATGTTTTTTTAGGAATTATTTTTATTGTAGAAGCCGTTTGGTCTTTTTGTGGTGGAAAAATTTATATAAAATATACCGGCTGGATAGAACCATCCATACAAATGTCTATAACCTCTATGGCTATAGGAATTATTTTTATATGTATAGGAATTTTTTATAACTCAAAACATTCAGATTTTATGCGTTGCAAAAAATGCCATAAAGTTTATAATTATATTGATGTAAAAGATAAAGATAAAATTTGCCCAAAATGTGGTGGAGAGTTGCAAGATTATAAAGAATTTGAAAAGGAAGAACAAGAAAAGAAAAACAAAGAATTTAAAAGAATTGATAAAATAGAAAGAGAATTGATTGAAGAATATAAAAAGAGTAAAAAATGAAATTTATCTTAAATTTATTACTATTTATAAGTCTATTTTTTAACAATATATTATTAGCATCAAGCTCAACTATACAAAGTGGAATTTATGGAACAATTTAAACAATGAAATATATAGAAGAATACTTAATTATAATAACAAAAACAGATATGCACAACAAACTAAATTTTAACACATAAATTAGATAGTGATAATTTTTGGAGGGGCGTTCAAAGAAAAGAAAAATTTTTAGGATTATTGCTTAACTTTAAAAAATTTAACTATTGAAGATTTCAAAAAAGTTGGAATAAAATTATGGATAATTTAATGATAGTCGATTAGATGGCGATTGGGTTAAATATCCGTATGTTGTTAAAAACAGCCATGAAAAAACAGAGATGAAATTTTTATTATATTGTTAAGTGTAAAACTGATAAATTTAGAAATACTTTATTAGATAAATATTGACACCTATTATAGATAAGGTTGTGAATTTTATTTGAATATTAGAAATATATAATCAAAATAAAACATCAATAAAAGCTGAACTTTCATATAAAAAACAATAGAAAATATAGGTGCTAATTTATATAAATTGATTAAATTTAAAAATAAAGATATAAATATAATACAAGATAAAGGTGTAGATTTGTACTTTATAAAATCAAACAATAATAATTTTAAAGCAGATTTTAGTATCAATAAATTTTGACATTATTTTAAAGCATGCTAATAAGTGGTTATTTGATAGTTGATTAATAATTTCTCCTAAATAGCGTTATATTAAAGAATTTTTAATATATTTTGGAAAATCTTTAAATAAATATAATAAAAATTATATTAGTAAATATTGTCAATATTATATTTAATTTTAATTTAATTTAAATTTAAGTCGAAAAGAATTTCATTTTTTCATAAGAATTATATGTTAAAATAACGAAATATGTTTCATTTTTGCGAGGTTTTTATGAGAGTATTTTTTATACTTATGCTTATTATAATTCAAATTTTTGCAAATACCTTAAACCAAATTTCTCAAACCCAAGCCAAGCAAGAAGAAGATAGACTAAAGTTTATAGAAAGTCAAAAAGAAAACTCAAATATTATTTTAACTCCTAAAAAAAATCAAATTTCAGCCATTATCTCAAACGAAAAACCCTGCTTTATTATTAATGAAATTTTATTAATCGGTAAAGATAATAATAAATTTGAAAAATATCTAAAAAAATCTTTAAAAAATGTAAAATTTAAAAATGGAAATTGTATAGGAAAAAAGAGTGTAAATATTATTTATAATTCTTTTTATAATGAAATTTTAAAAGCTGGATTGATTACAACTGCTATAAATTTACCATCACAAAATTTAAAAAGTAAAACTCTAAAATTTGAAATAATACCAGGAAAAATAGACACTATTAATATAAATGATAAAAATTCCACTAAAAATAGAGCTTCAATTTTTACTTCATTTGGCATAAACAAAAAAGGCGATATATTAAATTTAAGAGATATTGAACAAGCCTTAGAAATTTTACAAAACGCCTCTAATGGTAATGTAAGCTTTGAACTACTTCCATCAAATAAAGAAAATTATAGTGATATAAATATAACAAAAGAAGAGAAGTTGCCACTTAATTTATCTTTATCATTTGATAATTTAGGAAGTAAAGCAACTGGAAAGTATCAAGGTAGCTTAAATTTAAATGTGCTTAATTTAATGGGATTTAACGAAATCTTATATTCCTCTTACTCTAAAAATATATTTAAAGCAGACAAACAAAGTGTAGAAAATGATACAAAAAGAGGAAAAACAGACAATATTTATTACGGTATAACAATCCCATACAAAAGATTTTCTTTAGATTTTAACGAGTATAGATATAATTACGATCAAGCAATTCCTGGAGCTTTTGGAGTTTATAAATATAGTGGAAAAAGTAAAAGAAGAAATTTAACAATAAATTATCTTTATCACAGAGATCAAATTTCAAAAAACAGTCTATTTTTTAGACTTTGGGAAAAAGAAAATAAAAATTATATAGAAGACTATGAACTAGATAATCAAAGAAAAAAAACTGCTGGATACGAAATAGGTCTAAGCTCTCAAATTTTTATAGAAAATGGTCATGTAGTTTTTGGGGCAACTTATAAAAAAGGCACAGGTGCAAGAGGGGCTTTAAGAGCACCAGAAGAAGACTATAATGATGGAACAAATAGATTTGAGACAGTAACAATTGACTTTAATTTTAATAAATCATCTTTAAATGTGCCTTTAACTTATGATTTTAAATTTCACGGTATGTGGAACAATACATCTTTAACTATGCAAGAAAGACTAAATATAGGTGGATATTATACAGTTAGAGGATTTGACGGAGAAATGAGTTTGGTTGGCGATAGAGGATATTATATAAGAAATACTTTGGAGTATAGTTATTTAAATTCCCATAAACTATACGCGGCTTTTGACTTTGGCAAGGTAAGTGGAAAAAGTTCAAATTATATGACTGATAATACTTTAGTTGGCTCTGGGGTTGGCCTAAAAGGACATTTTAAAAGAAAAGTACAATATGATCTTTTTTTAGGTTTTCCACTTAATAAGCCAGAATTTTTTAAAACAGATAAAACTGTTTTAAATTTTAATACTACATACAATTTTTAAGGACAAGCAATGAATTTCAAAAACCATCTCAACATAATTTTATCCTTAACACTTCTTTTTCCAAATCTATCTTTAGCTGAGATTTTAGCTGATACTAATGTCCCTAAATCTAACCAACCTACCATTTTAAAAACTCCAAATAATGCTATACAAGTTGATATCGTTAAACCAAACAATAAAGGAGTATCAATAAACGAATACTCTAAATTTAATACAACAGATGATGGAACGATACTTAATAATTCAAGAAATGGAGCAGATACTATAACAGGAGGCTATATACATGCAAATCCAAGACTAAGCGAAGGCTCAGCCAAACTTATTGTAAATAAGATAAACTCAGATAAAAAAAGTAGCTTAAAAGGAAATATAGAAATAGCAGGAGATAAAGCTGATCTTATGATAGCAAATCCTAGTGGTATAGATATAGATGGAGTTCATTTTATAAACTCTAAATCAACTACTTTAACTACAGGAGAGCTTAAATTTAAAGATGGAGCTTTAAATAATATAGATGTAAAACAAGGTGAGATATCTATAAGTAATAGAGGTTTAAAAGATGAAAGTAATTATTTAAATATCATTTCTAAAACTGCTAAGATAAGTGCTAATGTTTATGCCAATAATCTAAACATAATAACTGGAAAAAATAAACTAGATAAAGATTTAAATATATTATCAAGTAGTAGTGATGATACTAAAATATCAATTGATACTTCAAATTTAGGTGGAATGTATGCAAATAGAATAAAACTTATTGCTACAAATAAAGGTATTGGAGTAAATAATAATGCAAAAATAGTTGCAAATAATGATATATCTATAAACTTAAATGGAGATCTTATAAATAAAGCAGATATAGTATCTAATGATAATATAAATATAAAAGCTAAAGATGTAGAAAATAGTGGAAATAATGATAAAAAAACCATAGTTAAATCGCAAACCATAAATTTAAAAGCAAATAATTTAAACAATAAAGACTCTATCATACAAACCAACTCTAAACTAACCCTAAAATCAAATAATTTAATAAATAAAGACTCTATCATAGGAAAAGATAATTTAAATAAAAATACTCACAATAATATAAAAAACAATAATAACAACAATAAAAAAAACACTAACAACAGCCAAATAGTAGTAAAAAATACTATTTTAAATAAAAACTCTAAAATACTATCTAATAAGTTAAATCTTGAAATAAATAAAGATATAGATAACAAAAACTCAAATTTAAATATTTCAAGCATAAATAATAAACTAGATAATATAAAAAACAGTAATACAAACTTTATAGTAGAAAATGAAGTAAATTTAAACCTTAATAGCCTTCTTCAAAACAGCTCTAACTTTAGCTCAAACAATAATTTATCCATAAAAGCAGATAGTGATATTATAAATAGCCATAACTCACAAATCTCATCATGTAAAAATTTAAACTTAATAGCTAGTAACACTATAAAAAACAGTAACTCTAAGCTAGTTTCTAATGGTGATATAAATTTAAAATCAAATTATATATACACAGATAAATTGATATCATCAAATAAAAACTTATTTATAGATTCTAAAAAAATAGATAATTTAGGCGATATAAAAGCAAACAATATAACAATTAATTCAAATTTTTTAAATAACGAGTTAAGTATAATATCTTACAGCAATTTAGATATTAAAACAAACTTTTTAAATAATAAAAACTCTTTAGTTTATGCATTAAACAAAGCTATTATTAAATCAGATGAAATTATAAATAGTAGTGATGAAAAAAACAATAAAGGTATTCAAGCTAAAAATTTAAAAATAGATTCAACTACTTTAGATAACTCAAACGGAAATATTATTTCAAATGGGTTGTTAGATATAAAGATTAAAGATTCTTTAAATAATACCTTAGGCTATATAGGTGCTTATTTAGATCTTAATTTAAACTCATCACTTCTTAATAATAAAGATGGATTTATCATCTCAAATAAAAATCTATTTATAAATACCGATAAATACAGTAATCACGGAAATCTTCAAGCAAGAAAGAATTTATCTTTAATCACAAAAGATACTATAAACTATAATGGTGGCTTTTATGCAAATAAAGATATCTTTATAAAAACAACAGATGATTTTATAAATAATACAAAGCTTATATCAAACAATAACCTTATAATAAATGCAAACAATATAACAAATAAAGGCACTATTCACTCATTAAACGATATGAGTTTAAACTCATATTTAAATTTAAATAACTTTGGCGAAATAGCATCAAATAAAAATCTTTTTATAAACTCTAATTATTTAATGAACAATAAAGCAAATATCTATTCAAACAAAGCTTTGATAATTAATTCAAACGATATTTTAAATATAGATAAATCAACTCTTTATAGTAAAGATGATATGATTTTAAATACAAATACTCTTATAAATAAAGATAGCTCAAATATAATATCGGACAAAAATCTAAATATCTTTTATACAAAAGATAAAATTTCAAATAACAGTTTAGATTATAATAATTTACTAAAATCAAATTATGACTATTTATCTTATCTATCAAAGCTAAATAGTAATGAAAACTATAAAAGTTTAAAAATAGATAATCTATCATCTTTAATGTATTCTAGAGGTGATATGAGTATAAATGCTAAAGAGCTTAATAACAGATCACTTGATGAACTTAAAATAAATAAAAATCCTAAAACAAAAAAAGGAAGTATAAATTTAAGAGATAATAATCAAAAAATAATACCATTTGGAGTTGATATAGATAAATTAAAACAAGATATTATAGAAAACTATAAAATAAATAATAATTATAAAGAGCCCAGTAGCAAGTATGTAGAAAATGAACTTAAAAAAGAAATTATTAACAAAAATGAAAAACTATATATCTTAAGCTTACATAAAAATACAAAATCAAATGGTAAAAATATCTACAATGATATAAAATTTGATTTTATAAATAATCAAGCCATTATTACAACAAGCCATATAAGAGATAATGAAAAAACAAGAAAGATAGATTATGCAATTAATAAGCAAACTATAAATGAAGATGATTTGGCTAAATTTAGACCATCTAGTATTATTTCAAATAAAAGTATTAATTTTTTAACAAATAATTTATTAAATGATAAAAGCATAGTATTTGCAAACAAAGATATAAATTTAAAAGATACAAATTTAATTAATCAAGGTCTTGATTTAACTCATAATATCATATCAAGAGCTACTTATGAGTGGAGAGAGAAAAAAAGACGAAGAGATAAAATAAGACACAAATGGGTTACAAAAGGTGGATCTTTAGGAACCATATCTAAAAATTACCAAGAGGTAGGATATCCATCTATATTTGCAGCAAATGGTAAAATAACAGGCTCTTTAGCTAAGCTTAATAACGGAAAGCCAAATATCGCAGATACAATAATAAATAAAACACCCAAATTTATGAAAGATGATAAGGATATATTTTATAAATCTTTATTAAAAAAAGATATATATTTAAACAATATCACAAATCCATATAAAAACAACTCTTTTATAATTAGCAATAACCCCCCTACTTTTAAAGATAATTTTATAAATCCTACTAATCAAAAATACTACTATTTAAATAACGGTTATATTTATGATGAAAACATTCCAAATAGTGATTATATGCATAATAAACTAACTTATATTTATGATTTTAGAAACAGCGCTTTAAAAAGCATATTATTTAAAAATAACACTCCATTAAATGCTTCATCTTTAATTTATTCAGGTAGTGGAATTTCTCTAGATATAGATGGAGACTTAAATAACTACTCAAGCATTATAAGCAATAACTACATAAAGATAAATGCAAATAACATTACAAATAAATTTGCAGATATAAAGGCAAATAATGAATTAATCCTAAATGCAAATAATGATATATTAAATCTATCTTCTTTAATTGAGGCAGGAAGTATCTATCTACAAGCAAATAATATATTTAATCAAACCCTATCAAATACAAACACCCTAACTCACTCTTATGGAAAAGAAAGTTTTACAAATATAGCAGATATTTCAGCTATTACTTCAACCAAAGGCGATACAGTATTAAATGCAAAAGATAGTATCTATCTAAGAGGTTCAAACATAAACTCAAATAAAAATATAGCCCTACTTGCAAATAACAACATCTTAAGTAAGACTGTAAAAGATAAAGGCTCATATGACTTTTCTATGAGCGGGGGATATTATAAAAGAGATTATGAATACAGCCTAGGATCAAATTTAAATGCAAAAGAAAATATTTTATTAAAGGCAAATAAAGATATAACTTTAATAAGTTCAAATTTAAACTCAAATAAAGATACAATCCTAAACTCAGGTAACAACATAAATGTCCTCTCATCCTTAGAGAGTGATTACAGCGAAACTAAATCAACCTCAAAAGGATTTATGTCTAAAAAAACAGAACTTATAAAATCTTTAGAGCAAAACGTAAAAAGCTCAAATATAGATGGAAAAAATGTATTAATAAACTCAGGAAAAAACATAACTATTGCAGGATCTAGTATAAAAGCTAATAATGCTATAAATTTAAACTCAAATAACGATATAAATATACTATCTTCTAAATACTCAAATTTTAGCCAAAGCTATAAAAGTAAATCCAAATTTGGTGGAGTTAGTAAGAGTATAAATTTAGATGAGAGCGCAAATACTTTATTAAAATCAAGCAGTTTAAAAAGCAGTGATATCTTACTTAATTCAAACTTTAATATCTTACTCTCATCAGCTACTATAAATGCAGATCAAAGCATCTTTTTAAATGCAAAAGATAGTGTATTTATAAACTCAAGCAAAGAGATAACTAGCAAAAGATCTATTAGTAAAAAAAGTTCATTTAATCCGTTTAATTTAGCTTTGTCAATATCAAGTCTAGGAGTTATAGATAATCCCATCTACACACAAAACATCCATAAAGATCTAAACTCTAAAGTTACTCAAAAAGCTTCTAATCTAAAAGCCAATAAAGATATATTAATTAACTCAAACAACGATATCAATATAAATGGATCAAACCTAATTGCAAATAAAGATATAAGCTTAACTTCAAAAAAAGGAAGTGTTAATATACTAGCTTCTAAAGATAGCATAACAAATGCTGTTTATGATAAAAAAATAGAAGTTTCTATGATAAGTCCATTTGAGTCTTTTAAAAACTCAATCAATGATATAAAAAATCAAGAAACCAAAGCAAAAACTAATTTAGCCAAAGCAAGTTATGATGAGTATGATAAACAAACAAACATATCTAAAACAAACTCATCAAATTTAATCTCAAATCAAAATATAAAAATAAACTCTTTTAAGGATACAGACATTATAGGTTCAAACCTAAATGCTAAAGAAAATATTAATCTCTCTTCAAAACATGGAGATATAAACATACTCTCATCAACTAATAATCTATTAGAAGATATTAAAAAGAAAAACATTGAAGCAACCCTTTCTCTTACTGTACAAAACGAATACGCACAGATAGGAAGTGCGGCTAAGGATTTAGAGGAAGCAACCAAACAGTTAAAAAGTGTAAAAAAAGAGTATGACTCTTATAAAAAAGAGCTTAACTCCTTAAAAGATAAACTTTCAAATTTAAAACAAAGATATAAAAATAAAGAAGAAGGAATTGATTACTTAGATATAGAAGATTTACAAGATTTTATAAATGATCTAACAGATGAAGAAAAATACTATAAATCAAACATAGCTTTAGCTACTGAAAATGTAGCTTCTAAATCAGCAGCTTTACTCTCTCAAACAGCCTCAGCAGCAGCAAGCTCAGGAACTTATGGATTTAGTGTAGGAGTAAGTGCTGATATAAAAGGAAATAAATTTAATTCAAATCTAAATGATATAACAAATATAAGCTCAAACCTAAAAGCAAACAATATAAATTTAAACTCCTATAATGATACAACCATAACAGGATCAAATTTATTAGCCTTAAATGATATAACAATAAACTCAACTAATCTAAATATAAACTCATCACAAGACACTTTTACATATAAAGATAAAAACAAAGAATTAAGTGGAAGTATAAGCTTTACAATCTATGGAGGAGGTGGTGGAAGCTTAGGACTAAATTATGCTCAAAGCCATCTTAATAAAGACAGTATAATAAACAATAACTCAAAGCTTTTAGCAAACAATGATATAAATATAAATACTGCAAATAATACAGCTATAAAAGGAGCAAATTTAAAAGCTGATAATACTTTTAATCTAAAAACAAACAATCTTACATTACAGAGTCAAAGAGATATATTAAACTCAAATTTCAAATCAAACTCATTTGGAGTAGGAGTTGGATTTAGTGGAGATAATAATCCAAATCCATCTGCTATCTCTAACAATATGGTAAGTTATAAAGATACAAAACTATCAAATGCAAATGCAAACTTTTCTAAAAATAGATCTAGCTCTAAAACTAAGCAAACAGTTCTTTCAAGTATAACAGGAGATAAGGTAAATATAGATGTGCAACAAAACACTAATCTAAAAGGCTCTTTAATAGCAGCAGGAGAGTATAAAACTATAATAGATGAAGATGGAAGTAAAAAAACTATATTTATAGATAATAAAAATCTAAATTTAAAAACAGGCTCTTTAACATTTAGTAATCTTAAAAACTCAAACTACTCTAAAAAAACAAGTTTAGGTGTGGGAGTAAATGTAGCTTTAAATAAAGATGATAAAAATAAACCAAACAATCAAAAAACAAATAACACAAATCTAAACTCTAAAATAACAAGTGCAACTTATTCTAATAACAAAGACTTAACTTATAACTCATCAAAAACATTAGCAACTATAGGAAAAGGAAATCTAATAGTATCAAACATAGATATCTCAAATTTAAATAAAGATGAGTTAGATAATTTTCAATCTAATAAAACAGATAACTTATCTAATTTAGATGACTTAGTAAGACTAAATAAAGATACAAATCAAATAAATAAAGATTTATATAATACAAACATAAACTCAAACATAGATGCATCAATAGATACAAGATTATTTAGTAAAGAAGGAAGGAAAGAGATAAAAGATGATATTCAAGATGCTACTACTATAAAAGATGCAATTACTCAAATAGTAACTACAAATAGAGCTAGCATAATAGATTTTTTTAAAGAAAACTATAAAGCTTATAACACTCTTCAAGGAGTAAAAGAGCAAATCTCAAATAATAAAGAGTTAAAAGAGATTTTAAATAGTTCAAATGTATCAGACACTCAAAAAAGTAAGATTATACAAGAAGTTACAAACTCTGTTATGATAAATCTAGGTTATTTACCAAATGAAACTAAAGCAATCTTTTCAGATGAAAAAGGTTACAACAATAAAAACATAAAAGGTTTTTACTCTCTTCAAACAGATACTAGTTATATAAATATAAAAAATACTTCAACTATAAAAGATTTAGTTAATACAACAGCTACAGAGTCTCAAAGAGCAATGGATACTATAGATAATATAGACATAACAATAAATAGAGATGATAATTCAAAATACTCACAAAACTTTGGAGAGTATGTAAGTAGATACTACTCTTATGCATTAGGTAAAGATACACACAACTATAAAAATAACTCTTTTAATAATAATTTAAATAATATAAATAAAGATTACTACACAATAAACAATTATGAGTTTAGTAAGTTAAATAAGAATAAGGGGGATAATAGACAGTTGCATAAAGATGAGATTGAGTTTATAAATAATAACCATGAAGAGTTTAAAAAATATTACAAAACTAAAATAGGTAAAAACATAACTAAAGATGAAGCAAAAAAGCTACTTGATTTTTCAGGTAAATATATGATTGATTATGAAAAAAATGGATGGTATAATTTTAAAAGTCTATTTGGTAAAGAAGAATATAGCAAAGATGAAATAAATACAGCGATGGGATTTTTAATTGATAAATCAAAGGGGTTGAAATTCGAGGATAAATATTTAAAACCATTCACTAATGAAGCTCCACAACAAGATTATTTTACCGCTACTAATTTACAATTTTATAATAATTCTTATGACCCATCCAATGAATTTTTTGAATCTGACACATTGGCAACAAAATTATATGCTATAAATAACCCATATAAATATAGTCATTATTCTAGAAATAAGTTTAATAAAGTATCAGATGATGAGTTTAAAAATATTTCTAATACTTTATTAAAAAATAAAAATATTACCCAAATTGGAAATTGGAGCGTATATCCGAACGATAAGTCTATTTATCATCAAATGGGAGATGACAATAATAAGCAAAATATAAAACTTGTGAATAATGATGGTAGAGAAATAGTTGTTTATAAAAAAGATAATTCATACAAAATTGTTGATGATAATTTAAACATAGGAACTTACAATTACAGTAATCCAAATGGAGGTTTAAATACTTTTATGCATGGCATTGCTGATGTTTTACCATATTATATTTACGGAAATACACCTTACGATAGTTTCGATACTTCCAAATTTAGTGTAACCTTGAAACACATTTTTGGTAATAACAAAAAGGAAGCTGATGAAAACAAAAATTAAAAATTTTATTGCATTTTTGGTCGGTATATTTCTTGGTATCACTATTGTAGTTGCAATTCCTATACTATTTCTTTATGTCTTAGATATCTATTATGGCGATATCATATTTAAATCATATGATTTTAATAGCACAATTATAAAAAGGCCTGAAAATGAAAATTTAAAATTACAAATTTTGTTAAATAGTGAAATAGGCTTTAACAATATGGATTTGGAAATTTATTTTTTAAATTTTGATAAAAATATAACTACTTATAGTTTTAAAATTTATGATGCCAATACAAATAAAACTATTTATGTTTTTACGGATATAAAATCAAAATCCGACTTAAAATTTAAAAATTTAAATTTTGAAAACAAAACATATATTGCTGAAATAAAACTTTTTGCAAACAACAATGATGCATATAATTATAAATTTATATTACATCCTTCATATAGCGAAACAAGATACTCGCGTTATGAATTTATAACGTCTCAATAATGGATAAATATGCTTAAAACAATTATAAAATATAGCTTTTTAGTAGTGGGAGTTTTATATGGAATATTGCTGATTCCATTAATATTTACAATTTTTATTGGCTATACAATAAATCATTACAAAAACGATAAAATAAAAATTTACGAATTTAAGACAATAAACATTGAAAAATCAAATGATTTAAATGCAACCGTGAACTTAAAACCAAAAAAAGGCTATGAATTTAATAAGGCAAACCTAGTAATCAACTTGCCAGAAAATATATTTTATAAGTTTAAATTTACTGAATATGGAAACAATGAGTGTGTTTTATGTATAAATGAAATTTACTCACATACAAATATTTCATACAGTATTTCAAATTTAAAAAATAAAGAATATTATATTGATATTATTTACAATAATAGCGATGGTAAAATTTTGCACTATAAAGCTAAGTTTATACCAAATATATATGAAAAAATAAAAAAATGAACAAATTAGCTTTTAAAAATCTAAAAACAATAAGAAATTTAACTGCTATTTTATTAGCCTTTATAGTTTTAATATAATTAAATAATAATTTTATTATGATAAGATAATCTAAAATAAAAATAGATAAGTTTTTATGTTTAAGGCAGGTAAATGAATTTTAAAATATTTTTAAACTTTTTTGTAAGTATTTTTTTACTCTTTTTACCTCTTTCATCTTATTCTGATATCCTACCCGATAAAAACTCACCTATTGCTAACCAACCTACCATTTTAAAAACTCCAAATAATGCTATACAAAAAGATACAAAACTATCAAATGCAAATGCAAACTTTTCTAAAAATAGATCTAGCTCTAAAATTAAGCAAACAGTTCTTTCAAGTATAACAGGAGATAAGGTAAATATAGATGTGCAACAAAACACTAATCTAAAAGGCTCTTTAATAGCAGCAGGAGAGTATAAAACTATAATAGATGAAGATGGAAGTAAAAAAACTATATTTATAGATAATAAAAATCTAAATTTAAAAACAGGCTCTTTAACATTTAGTAATCTTAAAAACTCAAACTACTCTAAAAAAACAAGTTTAGGTGTGGGAGTAAATGTAGCTTTAAATAAAGATGATAAAAATAAACCAAACGATCAAAAAACAAACAACACAAATCTAAACTCTAAAATAACAAGTGCAACTTATTCTAATAATAAAGACTTAACTTATAACTCATCAAAAACATTAGCAACTATAGGAAAAGGAAATCTAATAGTATCAAACATAGATATCTCAAATTTAAATAAAGATGAGTTAGATAATTTTCAATCTAATAAAACAGATAACTTATCTAATTTAGATGACTTAGTAAGACTAAACAAAGATACAAATCAAATAAACAAAGATTTATATAATACAAACATAAACTCAAACATAGATGCATCAATAGATACAAGATTATTTAATAAAGAAGGAAGAAAAGAGATAAAAGATGATTACAATAAAGCAACCGCTATAACTAAAGCTATTGACTTAATACTTTCAACAAAAAATTCAAAGACACGTGATGTATTTAATTATATAAGAGAATATGTTCAAAGATACGAAACCGATAAAAAAGCAGAATTTGAAAGAAATTTAAGATTGATAGATAATCCAAATATTTCAGTATTAGACAAACAAAATGCAGCTAAAAACATAATTGACATCATTGACCTAGATATAAAATTTGCAAATTTTGAAGAATATAATGGCGGTAAATTTAATTCAGATGATCCAAATTCATTATATATAAACGCTTCATCTGTTAGAAATTCATCCGAGTTTTTAACAGCCCTAAAACATGAGTTGCAACACTATAAAGATAATATAAATGACAGTTTCATACCAAAAGACATTTTGCAAAACGAATTTGCTACAAAACACTCATTAAATTTACTTGATATGTCAAAAAAGGCTTTGAATATTAACGGTTACAACATAGATAATTATAATTTTAATGTAAATTCAAATGATTATATTATCAAACAAAACACAGATTATTTTTATTCTTTAGATCAAAGTAAGAGTGATGATTGGATAATGCAAGCAATTGGCGGCATTATTGGCGCTGGATCTAATATATACACACAATATAAAAGAAATGGAGATAGCCTATCTTTCAGCAATATAAATTGGACTGAACTTGGTATAAATACAGCTGCGAGTGCTTGGTCTGGCGGAGCAACAAGTTTGGGAGGCTCTATTGCTAAAGGTGGGGCTGCGTCAGCAGTAACAGAAACTTATAATCAGGTTAAATATAATAAAAATAGAGTTGATACAAAAGAAATCATTACAAAAGGAGCAATAGGTGGAGTAACTGGCTTAACGATAGGGGTTTCTGGGAATATAGGAAAAAATATAATAAAAAATAAAGGTGTTATTGGAAAACCAGTTGACTATGATCTAAAAACATTTAAATATGAATTTGAAGGTGCGGCTGGCGTAGGTGGAGCAATTACACCAAATTATATTGTAAAAGATAAAGATGAAAAATAATTTATTGCAATTTATAAAAAGCTTTGTTATGGTTCTGTTGATACTAGTTTTTTATATAGTGTTATGCAAATTCTCATTATATATTTTTGGCAAAAATTGGATTTATATATTATTTATTTTTCCAATCTTATATTTTGGATATTTTACTATGAAAAAAGATATCAAAAAAAGCGATTTTTGTTATGAAAAAATTAAAAATCCAAATATACAATATGGGGGTGTAGCGTTTGTTTGGTTAATTATGAGTGTGCTATTTTTGATAGTTTTTATATGCACAAAATAGTTATAAAATTATTTGATTTTAATAGTGTGAAAATCTTTAAGAATAAATTGAAACAGATGGAGTTAAAAATGATATTTGAAATATGGATATCAAACTTCACTACTCAAAATATAAAAATAAACTCTTTTAAGGATACAGACATTATAGGTTCAAACCTAAATGCTAAAGAAAATATTAATCTCTCTTCAAAACATGGAGATATAAACATACTCTCATCAACTAATAATCTATTAGAAGATATTAAAAAGAAAAACATTGAAGCAACCCTTTCTCTTACTGTACAAAACGAATACGCACAGATAGGAAGTGCGGCTAAGGATTTAGAGGAAGCAACCAAACAGTTAAAAAGTGTAAAAAAAGAGTATGACTCTTATAAAAAAGAGCTTAACTCCTTAAAAGATAAACTTTCAAATTTAAAACAAAGATATAAAAATAAAGAAGAAGGAATTGATTACTTAGATATAGAAGATTTACAAGATTTTATAAATGATCTAACAGATGAAGAAAAATACTATAAATCAAACATAGCTTTAGCTACTGAAAATGTAGCTTCTAAATCAGCAGCTTTACTCTCTCAAACAGCCTCAGCAGCAGCAAGCTATGGAACTTATGGATTTAGTGTAGGAGTAAGTGCTGATATAAAAGGAAATAAATTTAATTCAAATCTAAATGATATAACAAATATAAGCTCAAACCTAAAAGCAAACAATATAAATTTAAACTCCTATAATGATACAACCATAACAGGATCAAATTTATTAGCCTTAAATGATATAACAATAAACTCAACTAATCTAAATATAAACTCATCACAAGACACTTTTACATATAAAGATAAAAATAAAGAACTAAGTGGAAGTATAAGCTTTACAATCTATGGAGGAGGTGGTGGAAGCTTAGGACTAAATTATGCTCAAAGCCATCTTAATAAAGACAGTATAATAAACAATAACTCAAAGCTTTTAGCAAACAATGATATAAATATAAATACTGCAAATAATACAGCTATAAAAGGAGCAAATTTAAAAGCTAATAATACTTTTAATCTAAAAACAAACAATCTTACATTACAGAGTCAAAGAGATATATTAAACTCAAATTTCAAATCAAACTCATTTGGAGTAGGAGTTGGATTTAGTGGAGATAATAATCCAAATCCATCTGCTATCTCTAACAATATGGTAAGTTATAAAGATACAAAACTATCAAATGCAAATGCAAACTTTTCTAAAAATAGATCTAGCTCTAAAACTAAGCAAACAGTTCTTTCAAGTATAACAGGTGATAAGGTAAATATAGATGTGCAACAAAACACTAATCTAAAAGGCTCTTTAATAGCAGCAGGAGAGTATAAAACTATAATAGATGAAGATGGAAGTAAAAAAACTATATTTATAGATAACAAAAATCTAAATTTAAAAACAGGCTCTTTAACATTTAGTAATCTTAAAAACTCAAACTACTCTAAAAAAACAAGTTTAGGTGTGGGAGTAAATGTAGCTTTAAATAAAGATGATAAAAATAAACCAAACGATCAAAAAACAAATAACACAAATCTAAACTCTAAAATAACAAGTGCAACTTATTCTAATAATAAAGACTTAACTTATAACTCATCAAAAACATTAGCAACTATAGGAAAAGGAAATCTAATAGTATCAAACATAGATATCTCAAATTTAAATAAAGATGAGTTAGATAATTTTCAATCTAATAAAACAGATAACTTATCTAATTTAGATGACTTAGTAAGACTGAATAAAGATACAAATCAAATAAACAAAGATTTATATAATACAAACATAAACTCAAACATAGATGTATCAATAGATACAAGATTATTTAGTAAAGAAGGAAGGAAAGAGATAAAAAAGGAATTTGAGGATATTGTAAACGATATAAAAGTAGTAGAATTTTACGTTATAAACTATAATGAAATAAAAGAAAGCAAACAACTTACAAAATCAATAGCAGATAATCTAATAAAACTACGAGAAACCGATAGCAATAAATACGAACAAATTGTTAAAGAATTAAAAGATTATAACACCGCAATAGAAAATCAAAATAAAAATGAAAAACAAGATTTTGCATTTGTTTTAGCTGTTCCGCCTGCCCTATCTGAATTTTTAGCTATTTGTGGAATTACTACTGTTGCAGGTACTACGGCATATGGAGCTAAAAAGCTTGGTGAAAAGTATGTAAGTGGTAAAAACATGCAAGATGATATACCACCTATAGAAGGAAAAAATCAAGACATAAACTTAGAAGCTTTTCCAAAACAAGAAGAAAATATAAATGATAATGTTTTAGTTACACCAAAAGCAGATAAAAATGATAAAATAACAAATGAAGGCATACAAGCAAACAATTCTCTTAATGAACCTTATGTTGGCGGAATAGAAGGAAAAGAGCGAGGGGTTGATGTTGTTTATGCAGAAAAAGATAAAAAACTATCAAATTATGAAATAAATAAATTAAAAGAAGGCGGTATTCATCCGCACGATTTAAAACCACATTCGGATTATGATCTATATAAAGATAAAAAAGGAAATATTTTTGTAAAATTAAAAAACGGCAAAGGTCAAGGTGAACCAACTGGTTATAATATAAACGATTTTTAAGGAAAACAGTGAATAAAAATGAGATATTTATTATATTAAGAGCTACTTCAAATAAGAAAATAAGTGATATAAAAAATATTAGTTTTAGTAAAATTTGGAAAAAAGGTGATAATAAAATAGCCGGAAACAGTATTTTAAAACATAAAAATTTTGGTTTTGAGATAGAGCAAAAATACTTTAATAAATACTATATTCAAGAAATTTTAGATGATTTTTTTACTAATGAAAATGTTATGAAATTTGCTAAATTAAGCCTTTTAAATAAAGAGTTGCTTGTGGTTGTGTATAGTTATGATATGTTTCCTGCAATAAACTACAACAGTAAATTTTTAAAATTTCTTGGTGATAATGATATAAGTTTATCGCACGATTTATATGATTTTGAAAATATTAATGCTTTGTGTTAAATATAAAATTTGAAATAAAAGATATGAATAGGATTGGTGATTAATGAACTTAGAAAATTTTTATATAAATGTTAAAAAAAGCGATAAATTCTCTCCAAAATCATTTGTTGGAAAGTTTATATTGCAAGGCGTTTGGTCTGATAAAGACTATTGGAAACTTGATAGTGTTTTGATTGAAATTTATAAATTTTATAAAAATAAAAAACTTCCAAAAGATATTTTTGCAGGGATTATATCTATAGTGGCGGATATTTGTGGAATTTGTGAAAAATCTGAAATTTATATAACAAATAAATGTTATGGTAAAAACAGCGATAATGTAATCCCTGATCTGTATAACAGATATGAAAGGCTTAATGTGCTTTGTAAATGTATAATTTATAAAGATAAATTTGAAGATATTTGTTTTTGGTACAACAAAAAGGAAATATAGTGGAACTAACTGATTTTCATAGAAATACTTCATTTGATGAAAGATATGATGAAAACTCTTTCATCGGGATACTTCTTGATTATCTAAAATGGGACGATGAAGAGTACTGGAAACTGGATGCAAATCTGCAACAAATTCTTAAGTTAAACTCAAATAAGAAATTTATTTCACAAGAAATTATGGAAGGGATATTTTCTATTTGCAATGATATTTTTTTAACAGGTAGTTGGAGCGACATCAAAATACACAAAGGGAATTCCGTAAAAAAATGCAAATTAAATATTTATGATAGATTTAGAAGATTAAAAACTCTTTTAGTATCGGCTGCATATTGGGATAAAAGTTTTTTTAAAATAGATTTTGTATATAAAAATAGCTAAAATCAATTTTTAACATTTATATTAAACTATTTAAGCAAAAATTATATATAAATATATTATTTTTTAATGTTTAAATAAAATAATGTTAAATTTTACATAGACAAGGACTCGCAATCGATGAACTTAGAAAATTTTTATAGAAATATTAAAACATCATCTAATTTTTCACAAAATTCTTTTATCGGAAGGTTTATTTTTTAATGGAATTTGAGATAATAAAGAGTATTGGAAGCTAGAAAAGATTTGCTAATGATTCATAATAAATACTTAAATAAAAATATTCCAAAAGATATATTTGCTGATATTTTATCTATTTCAGAGTCATTTTTGATTGGTAATATTTCCGAAATCTTATTTAAAAAAAATAATAAATTACAACCATATTACAGTTTAGGATTTAATCCAAAAGAGAGATATGATATTTTGGCTTATTGTATTTTTAAATTTATGATGAAAAATTTGAAAGTTTCGATTTTGATTATCAGGAGATATGATGAAAAATTTTTATAGAAATTTAACATACGATAAAAGATATAATGCAAGGTCTTGTTTGGATACTAAATGGCAATTTATACACGCATGGTGCTTATTTTGCAGCGTTAAAAACAAAGATAATAAAAACAGTAAAAAATATTTTACACCTATTTTGGCACCAACAGCAGATGATAGACTAAAAAGGCTTAAAAATACTGATACTTTATATCGCTTATAATGATGACAGCTTCTTTCATAGAGATTTTATTTATTCCAAATGAGATATTAAACTCAGATATGTTTTAGAAAAACTTCCCTAAAAATAAAAATAATTTTAGATAATTGATAAAAACAGATTACTTTCAATAGGCGTAATAGATATCACAAACAAAGACAATATAGATAAAATTTGTATAATTAGAGCTATTTTTAAACTTATAATTTATAAAAAGCAGTCGGAATTACAGTTTATTTAAGGATTATCACCAATGAAACAAAAAATTAAAAAAAGATGTTTTGCACCATACATGGTAGCATTTTCTTACATAATTTTAATATTGGCTTTTTTTAATAATTTATTATTACGATAGAGCAGTTTGTGATATAAAAGATTTTATCTTTGGAAAATACTGCCACCCATCTCAAAAATGCCAAGCAATCCTAGCTACAAGAGCATTAAATGGTAACCTAAAATCCGATAGAAGGCTATTATATTTTTACGACGGATATTTTAGATATAACATATGCATATCAGAAGCAAATTTAACTAAAATGGACGAAAATGAAATTTTATTTCTTAAACAAAATGTTAAAAAACATATATCAAAACCATTCTGCAATGACAATGAAGCTATCTTAAAATGGTATAGCGAGTGTGCTAATAATCAAAGTTCTGAAATTTGCAAAGAATATTTAAAACTAGAACCCGAAATAAATTTAAAAGAGATTGAGAGATTGTATGATAAAATCGAACAAAATAACTATTAAAATAAATAAAAAAGAATTGTCTGATGATTATTTGCCCGAACTATCAAAGGCAAAATCAAAAACACCTGTTAGCGGTGGTGGTGCTTTAAGACCTAGGTGGAAAGATAACAAAGGTGACATGTATGAATGGGATTCTCAACATGGGGAAATGGAAATTTATGACAAACAAGGAAATCATAAAGGCTCTTATAATCCAAAAACTAAAGAAAAAAACCAGCAGTTAAGGGCAGAAAGGTAAAAAAATGATAAAAAGAAAAATTATAATTTCATATTACAGCAAAGAAAATGATAAGCTCATAAAATCAAAACCTATAAAATGTACTTTAGACCAAATAAATAAGCTTTTGTTAAAATTTTATCCGAAAGAAAAACATATTCAAACTGATAAAAATGGCAATAAATATCTAAGTGGAAGTTATGATGTAACCTCTAAGATAAATGAGGAATTATTTAAAACATTCGGTATTTTAGCAGATATAGAAAATTTTAATTGCCAAATAGAGTATGAATAGTGCTTGGAAAAAATATAAAAATAAAAAAGAATGGGAAAAGAGAAGAAACTTATGATAAAAAACGGAAAAAGACTAAGGGATTAAAATGAAAAATTTACCGATTTTAGAAATATTAAAAGATTCTAATATTGTTAGAAACAGTTTTACAGAGTTATTTATGGCAAAAGATATAGATCAGATTCTTGAAAAAATGAGACTTGACTATAATCACGCTTTGCTTAGCAATTTTGAAAAAATTTTAAATAATGACGATGAAAGAAACAGACTTTTGTCTAATAAATACTATATGAATTTGCAAGAGGATAAATTTATCGGTTTTTTTATAGATATTTTTAAAAATAATAGCAACATTTGTGTCATTAAGACAGATTTTTTTACTAAAGACTATGATTTGTTTTTGCCATATCTAAATAGTGGCATAGATATAAAATTTCAATATCTATTACTTCATCAATATATAAAATTCCATAACAAAAAAAATAGATATTTTATTATAAAGAATATTGAGCTTTTAAAACTTTTTATTATTTTTGGGTTAAGAGAGCAGTGGATTAATGACTTTTTTATTTTTCCAAAAGATGAAATTTGCCTTATAAATAACTATGATCAGCTTTTTCCAATATTTTTTAAAAATAATCATTCGTTGGAAAAATACGATAAAATAGCTAAATTACATAAAATATTTTTAATTAATAAGGTTATTATTTAGAAATTATAAGTCATTAAATAAACATATCACCAATGGTTCAAAGAGTGACTCTAAGAAAAAGCTATTTTTGCCAAAAAAGGAAAGAAGTGAAAACAATTAAATTTTTAATTTTTTTATCTTTTTATACAATGATAGTTTTGTATTTTGCAGTGCCTAAACTTGCAACCAGACCCGATTTAGTTTTGATAGATATGTATTATTTATCAAAAAACGACTTAAATAAAAATGAATTTTTTAAAGTATTAGAAAAAAGCGAGTGGTTTATAAAAACTGATGAAAATGTTAAAAAAATAAGCCACAACGATCTTTGGAAACACTTCAAAGATATAAATTCTACGACACTGTTTGGGGTTTATGATCCACTCAGCAGTTTTTTTACAAAAAAACCAAAAAAGGAAAGAAGTGAAAGCAATTAAATTTTTAATTTTTTTGTCCTTTTATACGCTTATAATTTTGTATTTCGTGATTCCTAAAATACCGTCTAAACCGCATTTAATCTTAGAAAATTTAATCTATGCTTCAAAAAATGGTAAAGATAAATTTATGGACTTATTACAAGATGATTATTATGGAAGTTCTTGGTTTATTAAAAAAGATGGTAATTTTACAATGATTACTGATAAAGAATTGTTTGATAATTTTAAAGATCAAAATTTAACTATTATTTTTGGCGTTTACAACAGTGGTGATTGATATGAATTATGGTTCCCAAATAAGAATTATGTCCAATTGTGTCAATAACAAAAACTTAGCTCAACAAAACGGATATAACCTTGATAATTTAGAAGTTAAATTTATAGATGATACCAATACATTAGGAGCAAACAATCAAAAATTTAAAGGAAACTACAATCAACAAAATAACACAATAACTCTAAATTTAGCTAATATAAAAAATTTAAATGAGTTTACGAATACATTAGGACACGAACTAACTCATGCTATAAAATCTCATCAAAATAGTTTTATTCCACAAGATAATCTTCAAAACAACTATGCAAACATAAAAGGTGAAATTTTAAGTAATTATTTAAATAAAGCTTTAAATTTAAAAGATGAAAATGTAAATTTAAAAAACTTAAATACAACACTTGATATCTATAATCCACAAACAACTAAAATATTAAAAAATAATCTTGTTAAATTTAACTATCAAGATATGAGTAAGAGTGATAACAGAATAAATTTATTTGATCCAAATGAACCTTTGGTTGAAAAAGAAAAAAGCAGTCCAGCTGATAAAATAGATATAAGTGGAAATTGGAGAATGCATAATAGTGCAGATATTTCAGCTTTTTGGTCAGAGGTGTTTGATAACTCTACTTTATATATAGATGGACATGGTGGCTTTGGTATTATTGGTGATAAAGGGAGTGATTTTACGCCAATCAGATTTTATAAAGAAAGGCTTATATATGATTCAACTTGGCAAAAAGGCAATGTAAAAATTATAGAAATTCGTAGTTGTTATGCCGGTGCTGATATTATAAAAGATGATTCATTTGCTCAACAATTGGCAAATATAATATATGAAAAAACAGGTAAATCAATTGTCGTTAGAGGTTCTACTGGTAAAATGCTTGTTCCAACTATTCCAATTAATTATCTCTATAAACCAGAAAAGGTGCTTTTATAAAAGAATTTAAACCACAAATTACAACAAAGGATAAAAAATGAAACTCGGTTTAAACGCTAAACCTTCAAAATTTACAATTTTATTGGCAGTAGTTTTTGGCATTTTGTGTATTTATACATTAGTTTCATCTATGCAAATAAGAAAATACGATGATTGTGTATATTATAAAATGTTGGAAAATGATAATTTGGCTAAAAAATGTTTGCAAAGTAAAATTGCTACAGTTGAGTCCATAGAATATTCAACTTGGTTATATTTTTCAAAACTAGAAAAGGATTTTGAACTTAGTGATATTCATATAAAAGCGATTAAAAAGCTAAATTTAAATAAAAGATTTCCGATAAAAGAAATTCAAAAAGAAATAAACGGCTCTGTAAAAATTATAAAAGTTATAGATGTAGAAGCGTATATTAAAGAGAGAAGTAAAAATGAAAGTAAATAAAAATTTAGCTTTTTAATTATATTTATATTGCAGCGGTATTTATAAAATTCAATCAGAAAAAGTTGAAAATCATTAAAACTATATTTTTTCTTATGAAAAAACTTTTTACCCAAATATGAATAAAAAGGAATGCAAAATTGGAAAATGCAAGGGAAAGTGTAAATTTAATAAAACAAGATTATGGAAACAATGTGGGTTTAATAAATAATGCTACAGGTAAATATTTAGGCATAATAGAAGATGCTGCTGAGTGGGTATCAAACTTCACTACTACAAAAGATGTATTAAATGCATATAGCATAAAGCAACTATCAAAAGATACAATTATAATAACTCACAGTGCAGGAAATGAAGATATATTCAAAGCAAATAAAATAAATAAAGAAATAGGAGTAAAAACGCCATACAATCTAATAAGTGTAGGTTCACCAAAATCAGCAACTGATTTAAAACAAAGCACTAAAAATGTAGGTGCAAATTTCATAACACAGATAAATCATAAAAATGATCCTGTGGCAAATGGATGGTTAAATAAGGATGCGAGTTATGAGTTTGATATTAAAGAGCCATTTAAGCACTCTTTCAAAACTTATTATCCAATAATTCAAAATTTATTACCAAAGAGTATTACAAATGAAACAAAATAATAAAAAAAATTTGATATTTTTATTTTTTATGGTATTTCAAACAATATGCATTATTTTTATACTGAATAAATTTGATAATCTTATAAATATTTTTTTAGTTTCTCTTTTATTTTTTATAGTTACATCTACAACAATGGTTTATATATTTAAGATTACCGGAATACAGCAAATTCTTGCTATATTTTTATATAACATACTCATTTCTATTATCCACGCTATATTGATAATAGTGTTTTTTATATTAGTCGGTATAGATTTAGAAATTAGATTTCAAAATTTTCAATTTATTCTGATTGTTTCGACTATAATGTGGTATGTTTTGGTCTGCATATTTACATTTATTTTTGTTACAAAACAAATAATAAAAAAATTATAGAATAGTTTTAAATTATGTTAGAATTTAAAAATCTAAATGAAACAAAAGATACTTAGAAAAGGACATAAGAGAAGCTATGAAAACCAAAGGCATTCCAACGACTATAAAAAATGGGCTAGTTACTAGGTATGTTCACCCAAGGACCGGAAAATCTATTGTCATAGATAACAAGACAAATGAAATATTCCATGTCAGCGGAGAATGATTTAAATATGATTACTAAGATATATCTAAAAATACTAAATGAGGATTTAATCGTTTATAGACCCGTATTAGCAAATTCTATTAGAGAAAATACTTTTAAAATCATTGATAAGCATAATTTTTTAGATGATTTTGATGAAGAGCTTGAATTCGTTTTTGGAGATATTGTAAAGTGTAAAAAAATAGATAACTGTTATTATGCGTTTAAAAAAATTAAAAATGATGATAAAAATAAACCAAACGATCAAAAAACAAACAACACAAATCTAAACTCTAAAATAACAAGTGCAACTTATTCTAATAATAAAGACTTAACTTATAACTCATCAAAAACATTAGCAACTATAGGAAAAGGAAATCTAATAGTATCAAACATAGATATCTCAAATTTAAATAAAGATGAGTTAGATAATTTTCAATCTAATAAAACAGATAACTTATCTAATTTAGATGACTTAGTAAGACTGAATAAAGATACAAATCAAATAAACAAAGATTTATATAATACAAACATAAACTCAAACATAGATGTATCAATAGATACAAGATTATTTAGTAAAGAAGGAAGGAAAGAGATAAAAGATGATATTCAAGATGCTACTACTATAAAAGATGCAATTACTCAAATAGTAACTACAAATAGAGCTAGCATAATAGATTTTTTTAAAGAAAACTATAAAGCTTATAACACTCTTCAAGGAGTAAAAGAGCAAATCTCAAATAATAAAGAGTTAAAAGAGATTTTAAATAGTTCAAATGTATCAGACACTCAAAAAAGTAAGATTATACAAGAAGTTACAAACTCTGTTATGATAAATCTAGGTTATTTACCAAATGAAACTAAAGCAATCTTTTCAGATGAAAAAGGTTACAACAATAAAAACATAAAAGGTTTTTACTCTCTTCAAACAGATACTAGTTATATAAATATAAAAAATACTTCAACTATAAAAGATTTAGTTAATACAACAGCTACAGAGTCTCAAAGAGCAATGGATACTATAGATAATATAGACATAACAATAAATAGAGATGATAATTCAAAATACTCACAAAACTTTGGAGAGTATGTAAGTAGATACTACTCTTATGCATTAGGTAAAGATACACACAACTATAAAAATAACTCTTTTAATAATAATTTAAATAATATAAATAAAGATTACTACACAATAAACAATTATGAGTTTAGTAAGTTAAATAAGAATAAGGGGGATAATAGACAGTTGCATAAAGATGAGATTGAGTTTATAAATAATAACCATGAAGAGTTTAAAAAATATTACAAAACTAAAATAGGTAAAAACATAACTAAAGATGAAGCAAAAAAGCTACTTGATTTTTCAGGTAAATATATGATTGATTATGAAAAAAATGGATGGTATAATTTTAAAAGTCTATTTGGTAAAGAAGAATATAGCAAAGATGAAATAAATACAGCAATGGGATTTTTAATTGATAAATCAAAGGGGTTGAAATTTATAGATAATTATAAAGAAGAATTTACTCCTACAAATTATTTTGGTGTTACAAAAGAACAGTTTTATGATAACAATTATAATCCAAATGAAGCACAAGGTTTAGGTGATATGAGTTCATGGCTTTTTCCGATGGGTAAAATTGGCGGAAGTATAGCTAAAGAAACCGGAGGAATAATTTATGAAGGCAGTAAAGTAATCTTACAAAACGGCAGCAATAAAGTAAGCTCATTAACCATACCTACTGCAGTAGTCGGATTATCTGATTATGTAAATGCACCTACAAGCAATAATGATAAATTATATAATGGACCTACTGATGCCACATTAATAATAGGTGCAGGATTATTATCCAATCAAGGAACTAAAATGTTATCACAAACAATACTTAAACAAAATGCTAAAACATCAATAAAGTATGGGCTTGAAGCAGGTGTATTTGATGGAGCACTGCAAATAGGAAGTCAAATCACAGACCAAATGATTGATGTTGGTGGCTCTGTAGATTTTAGAAAAATTTCTTTGGATTGGGATAATATTAGTAGGAGTATTATATCTGGAGCTGTTATTGCACCAAATTTTTTTGATTCCTCTAAAACAATTATTCACTCTTGGAAAGCAAATAAGAATTTAGAAAAACAGCTTAGCAATGCAAATACAATCAATAGACAAAATAAAATACAAGGTAGAATAGATAAAAATAATAATAAACTTAAGAATCACATCTATTTTCAAACAACCAATAAAATGCTTAATAAAGCAATAGATTATGAAGTAGAAAATCTTCAAGGCGATAATAAGTGAAATACTCATACGATTATGTTTTATGGAAATATCTAGGAAGACTTGCAACAAACTATCCAGTAATATATTGGATAGTTTTTTGTATTATTATGTCACTATTTTTATATATTTTTGATTTTAATTATATAAAGAATAATAAAAAAAGAGACATACTATTTTTAATTTTTATGATTTGTTGGCTCATATGGTTAACGGTTTATAAAAGTAACGGTTGGCTTATTTATCCTTGTATAGTCGCTTATATATTAATATTTGGAATAATTATCTATAAATACTATATTTTTAAAAAAGATAAAATTGAAAATTCTTGCATAAACCAAAAAACTAAAATTTCAAACCTTAGTCCAACCAAACCTAAAAAACAACAAAAACCAAATAAACAAAAAGATGTTCAAAAATCAAATTTTAAAAAATATAAACTTATTAATAAAAATAGAGTAAAAGATAAAAATAATAATTAAGAAATAGGTGCAGGATTATTATCCAATCAAGGAACTAAAATGTTATCACAAACAATACTTAAACAAAATGCTAAAACATCAATAAAAGCCGGTTTAGCCGGTGCAGGACTTGATGCTAGCAGTCAAATAGGAACTCAAATTTATACTCAAGCTATTAATAATAACGGATATGTAAATTTTAATGATATAACTTTAGATTATGACAGTATTGCATTTAGTGGTGTGGCTGGAGCAACTACAGTGCCGAGCATGATACAATCTGGTAAAGATGTTTTTTATTCCATAAAAGCTATTAATAAAAAATGGAAAGATTTTTTAAATTCAAATACTATAAACAGGAAAAATAAGAATTTTGATAAAATAATTTATCATGGTGAAAATATAATGAGGCATTCTGTTTTCCAAGGAGCAAATATTGAACTTGGCAACTCCATTAAAAATGCAACAATAGATTCTCAATATGAATGAATTTAATAATGCTTTTTGGAGAGAATTTCAGTATAAAATTGTCAATGTGGTAATAAAATTTGCCAATGAATATCCTATAGTTTCTTGGATAATTTTATACATTGTGGGTTTGTTTTTTTTATTTTTAAATATAAAATTAATTAAATATTCTTTGATTGCATATAAAAAAACAAATCAAGTAAAAATTATAAAATTAGTCTTTGCAGCTTGTTTCCAAGTGGTTATATTTTTTTATATTCTCATAAAGTTTAGTATATATAAATCTTACGGCTTATTGATATATCCTTGCATATTCACATGGTTATCTACATTTTATCTCATTTATATATCATACAAGGAATACAAAAAGATTATAGAAAAAACTACACATACAAATAAAAATGATATTTTTTTTAAAAAACCCAAAAAACAACAAAAACCAAATAAGCAAAAAGATGTTCAAAAATCAAATTTTAAAAAATATAAATTTATTAATAAAAATAGAGTAAAAGATAAAAATAACAATGAAGATAAGAAATAGGTGCAGGATTATTATCCAATCAAGGAACTAAAATGTTATCACAAACAATACTTAAACAAAATGCTAAAACATCAATAAAAGCCGGTTTAGCCGGTGCAGGACTTGATACCGGTAGTCAAGTAGGAACTCAAATTTATACTCAAGCTATTAATAATAACGGATATGTAAATTTTAAAGGTAAATTTAATGTCATCAAATGATAAAAAACAAATTTTGAAAAATCTTATAAAATTTAACAAATCTTTAAAAAACATAAAAAATGAGATTTCAAATTTAAATTTTGATAGCAAATTTGAATTATATATAATAACAAAGAATGATATAAAGCAAATTTTAAACAGAGCCTTAAAAGAAAATATTACTTTTAAAGAACTTGAAGAATGGGCGAATTTAATAGAATGCAGAGATGATTTAGGCTTTGAAGAAGAAATTTTACAAGAAATTATATTTGATTTTGCAAATCCTGAAATTAATGGTTTGATTACAAAGGATAAAATAAAAACTGCATTAAAAGAATTGGATATGATAGCATAACCAAGCAACCAATATATGGACAAATAAAAAATGAAAAACTTACAGGAAATTATAAAATGTTTGTAAATAATAAATCCATATCAACAACAAAACCATTAAATTATACCATTCCTAATAATGCTTATTGGTTTGGAAATACTATATCAGATCCTAGAGTTTGGATATATGGAACAGCTGGGTTTGAAATTGCAAATGATATATTTAATGATAGCACAACGCCAGGGACACAAAAAGGAACATTGGGAGCTATTATTAAAAATATGTATCAAAATATTAAAAAACGAGATGAAGAATAAATTGAATAGTTTTTCTTATGTTTTTTTAGGAATTATTTTTATTGTAGAAGCCGTTTGGTCTTTTTGTGGTGGAAAAATTTATATAAAATATACCGGCTGGATAGAACCATCCATACAAATGTCTATAACCTCTATGGCTATAGGAATTATTTTTATATGTATAGGAATTTTTTATAACTCAAAACATTCAGATTTTATGCGTTGCAAAAAATGCCATAAAGTTTATAATTATATTGATGTAAAAGATAAAGATAAAATTTGCCCAAAATGTGGTGGAGAGTTGCAAGATTATAAAGAATTTGAAAAGGAAGAACAAGAAAAGAAAAACAAAGAATTTAAAAGAATTGATAAAATAGAAAGAGAATTGATTGAAGAATATAAAAAGAGTAAAAAATGAAATTTATCTTAAATTTATTACTATTTATAAGTCTATTTTTTAACAATATATTATTAGCATCAAGCTCAACTATACAAAGTGGAATTTATGGAACAAATTTTAAAGACTCTTTATTATCGAATATATCTTCTAGCACAGGAAACTACTTATTTAATAAAGCAGGAGATATAGGAGTAGTAACAAATAGTAAAGATGGAAGTTTAACTAAAACTGCACTTCATTCATTAATAGGTGGAAGCATAAACGCTATTCAAGGAGAAAGCTTTATAGATGGAGCTGTTATTTCAGGTATAAATGAACTATTAACTCCATTAAGCAGTAATCTTAATAAAGATGAACAAATTCTAACTTCACAACTAACAGGAATTCTAACAGGAGCTTTAATAAATAGTGAAGCTGGAGCCAAACAAGGATATAATCTTACAACAAGTGCCGAACTTAATAATAGGCAATATCATCAAGAATTTATAAATAAACACTATAAAGAATTTAAAGAGTATTATAAAAGACAAAAACTATCAAGCAAAATCACAAAATCAAACTTGATAATTAAATAACTATTTAGCCTATTATTAATTGAAATTTAACCTTGGTGTAATTACCCAACAAAAAACTCTTTTGCCCTATCTTTGCTTTCAAAAGCTTTTACACTAAACTCATCACCACAAACTATCATCTTATAGTTTTTTGAAATATCTGCTTTTGAATAAGTTAATGCAAATTTTGCTGCTAGAATTTTATCATCCAAACATGCGTTCTTGCTTATTAAAACATACGCTCCAACTACCCCATTTGGCAAATTTATCTCAACAAATTTATCGTTTTGTATGTTTTTTAGTTTTAAATTATCATTTTCATCTTTACCGATTATTAGCTTTGCTCCACCTTCTAGTCTTAAATGCCTTCCAAATTTTAAAATTTCACTATCGTTTGGTGTATCAAGCCCTTCATGATTTAGCGCATCGGTTAGTTTTTTACTATAATTATCAAGCGTTAGCAAGCATCCTCCAGCTGGACTTTCAAAATCATCAAAACCAAACTCTTTAGCTAAATTTAACTGAGTATGACGCCCACGACCGCTGATACTAAGAAGCTTTTCTCTATCAACCCAGCCATTTATTTCAGGTGTTGTTGGCTTTAAAAGCTTAGCACAAAGTGGTCTTAAAATAAGCAAATCTTCATCGCCTGATAAACTTAAAACTTGATTTAAAGCTTCTTTTCTTTGGCTCATCGGACGCTGTCCTAAAACTTCACCTGTGATTAAAAAGCTAGCTTCTTGGTTTTTAAGCATACTTAAAGCAGTTTTAAACATATAAGCGTGGCAGTCAATGCAAGGATTAAAGTGTTTCCCATAGCCATATTTTGGATTTAAAAGTACATTTTGAAGATATTTGTTTCTTATATCAACGATTTTAAAATCAGCCCCTGCCATATTAGCCCTTTTTCTTAAAAGCTCGCTTTTATCTTCCTTGCCGCCAAATCCTATATCCATATAAATTGCCGTTACTTCAATGCCTTGCAAGGTTATAAGTTTTATAGCAAGCATACTATCAAGTCCGCCACTAAAAAGCGCTAATGCTTTCATTTTACTCCTTTAAGCTTTATTATTCTTCTTTGTACTTGTTTAATTTTTTCTTGTTTATTTTCTATATCGCTGTTTTTTAATTTTTTTAACATATTTTCATAAGTATTTATAATTAAAATTTTATAAGCACTTGAAAGCTCATCAATGCTTTTAAACTCATCAATGCTTATATCAATACTTATTTCTCTTAGCATTATCTCATCTTCTGGGGTTTTTTGAGTACGCAATAAGGCCTTAAATTCATCTTCATGAGTTTGAAATTTAGCATCTAAAAACATATCTTTGCATTTATTAAAAAGATCCTTATTCAAATAAAGGGTTTTTATAATCTGAAGCTCTAAATAGTCCTTTTTTTTCTCAAATTTAGCAAAATTTGGAATACTTTTTATGCTATTTTTACCGGAATTTGAAAGCGAAAAACTATCTATTGATATGCCTAAAATCATACTTACCAAACTTTTATAACTATCAGCAACTATTGGATTTAATGTTTTTGTAAATTTGACTATTTCTTCTAATGCAAGTTGTTTTTGAACTGGTCTTTGAAGTTCAAATTCATTTGCAATTTGACGGATTACAAACTCACCAGCTTCTGTTTTTGAGTTTAAAATTTTATCTAATTCTTTTAAATTTCCAGCTTGAACCAGATCTGCTGGATCAGCACCCTTTGGGATTACAACGACACTTGTATCAAAATCGTTTTGAAGTAGAAGTTTTGAACTTTTAAAAGCTGCATTTATACCAGCACTATCGCCGTCAAAACAAAGAGTTATTTTTGCATTACTTCTTCTTAAAAGTGGCAGATGTTTTGGAGTTAGAGCTGTTCCAAGTACGGCAACTGCATTTTTATGACCAGCTTTATGAAGCATTATAGTATCCATATAACCCTCAGTTATAATTATCTCTTTTAGCTTGTAAATTTCATCTTTTGCCTTATCATAAGCATAAAAAATTTGAGATTTATCAAACACGGAACTTTGCGGGCTATTTACATATTTTGCTGGATGATTTGTAATAGTTCGTCCTCCAAAACCGACAATTTTTCCTGCATGATTGTTTATAGTAAAAATTATCCTATCTATAAAACTTGCATATAAATTTCCCCCCTCGCCCACTTTTACAATACCTAAATTTATAGCATCTTTTGGATCTATTTTTTCATTTGCAAGTAAATTTAGTGTATTTTGCGAATTTGGAGCATAACCTAGCTCAAATTTAGCAATCAACTCATCGTTAAAACCTCGATTATAAAGATAATTTATGGCAGCTTTGTTTTGATATAAAAGACTTTGATAGTAAGCTTTTACAATACTTAAAGCCTCTTTATCAAGCTTTTTAAAATTACTTTTTTCATCTGTATATTCAAGTGCAAAATTTTGCATGGAAGCTAGTTTTTCAACAGCTTCTGGGAAATTTAGTTTTTCATACTCTTTTATGAAATTTATAGCATTTCCTCCAGCTTTGCAAGAAAAACAGTGATATATATTAAGTTCTGGGCTTACACTCATACTTGGATTTTTATCATCATGAAATGGACAAATTCCTACAAAATTTCGCCCACTTCTTTTTAAATTTACATATCTTGAAACAACATCTACGATATCAGTTTGTTCAATAAGTCTTTGGATACTTTCGGGTTTTATCATAAGCTAGATTATACAAAAACTTTGTTATAATTAGGCTAAATTTTTTTAAAGAGGTTTTTTGGAAAGTTTTTTTATAGATTACAGAGATCCTATTTTTGGACTTATTATCCTGATTGCGGTTGCTTTTGTAGTGGCATTTTCAAGTTATGTTTGGGCAATTTTTTCTAAAAAAGATGAAGAGGCAAAACTTAAAAATTTCATTAGCAAATTTGAAGATTCAAACTCACTTAGCCAAAAACATATTGATCTTTTAAAATCTATTAATCTTGATATTGATACTTTTAGTGCTTTAGGCCTTGTCTTTACCAAAACAGGAGATTTTTCAAGAGCTATAAATATCTACTTAATCGCACTTGAACAAGCAAAAACAAAGGCTCAAAAAAACTTTATTTTACTAAATTTGGCAAAAGCATACTTTGAGGCAGGATTTTTAAAAAAAGCTGAAAATGTCTTTTTACAAATTTTAAAATTCAATCCAAGAAACGAAGAAGCTTTGCGTCTTTTAAGTGTAATTTATGAAAAACTAAAAATGTATGATGAAGAGCTTGACGCACTTGATGCCTTAAAAGAACAAGGCATTGATGTGGATGAAAATTTAGCTCTTATAAAAGCTCAAATTATCGCAAATGACAATAGCCTCAAATTTGATAAAAAAATAAAAGAAATCTCAAAAATAGAGTTTGACTTTACAAAACGTTTTATACTTGAGCTTTTTATTAAAACAAATGAACCACTTTCTAAAATCAAAAAATTTCCACCTTTAAAAAATGTAGTTGACATAATATGGTTTTTAAACGAACCTATAAATTTAAAAGATGATGAATATAAAGCTTTATTTTACGCCAAAGCTTTGAGTAATGAGTATAAACAAAGTTCATTTTTTGAGATAAATGCCATCTCAGCGATGAGAAACTCAGGTTTTTTTGAAGCGGATTTAAGTTTTAAATTTATGTGCAGTAAGTGTAAAAATTCATTTCCATCATTTTTTTATAGATGCCCAGTTTGTTATACCTTAAACAGTATTCAAATTCTACCAAAAATTATAAGAAAAGATAATGAAGCAAATCTTACTTTTTAGTGATGGATCTTGTCTTGGAAATCCTGGAATTGGTGGCTGGGCATATATATTAAGGTATAAAAACCATGAAAAAAAAGAATTCGGAACAAATGAGCTTACTACAAATAACCAAATGGAATTAACAGCAGTTTTAAAAGCTTTAAAAAAATTAAAAGAGCCTTGTAAAATCGAGCTTTTTACAGATAGTAGCTATGTTGCAAACTCGATAAATTTATGGCTTGATGGCTGGGTTAAAAAAAATTTTAAAAATGTTAAAAATGTTGAGTTGTGGAAAGAGTATTTATCTCTTTCAAAACCTCATCAAATAACGGCATTTTGGGTAAAAGCTCATGCTGGACATAAAGAAAATGAGGAATGTGATGATATGGCAAGAAATGCAGCACTAAAACTAAAAGAACAACTAAAAAATGGATAAAAAATGCTAGAAAAATTACAAAAAAAATTAAATTATAATTTTCAAGATTTAGACCTTTTACAAAGAGCCCTTACTCACAAAAGTTCAAATAAACCTTATAGCAATGAAAGATTAGAGTATCTAGGTGATGCAGTTATGGATCTTGTAGTTGCAAAATATCTTTTTGAAAAATTTAAAAATACGCCCGAGGGTGATTTATCAAAACTAAGAGCTGCTTTAGTAAATGAAACAAGCTTTGCAAAACTGGCAAAAGCTTTAAATTTAGGCGATTTTATCATAATTTCAAGTGCTGAAGAAAGAAATAATGGAAGAAATAAAAACTCGCTTTTATCTGATGCATTTGAAGCACTAATGGGAGCTGTTTTTTTAGAAATAGGTTTTGAAAAAACAAGTAGAATTGCTTTAAATTTGCTTGAAAAAGAGTATCATCATATAAGCCTTGAAGAGATTGTAAAAGACTATAAGACAAAGCTTCAAGAAATAACCCAGAGCATTTTAGGGTTAATTCCTACTTATATACTACTTGATTCAAAAGGACCAGATCACAAAAAAGAGTTTAAAATAGGTGTTTTTTTAGGAGATGAAAAATATGGCGAAGCAGTAGGTAAAAGCAAAAAAGATGCCGAACAAAAAGCTGCTAAAATAGCTATTGAAACTCTACATAAAAAAGGAAGAGCTTGAATACTTTTGGAGTAAAACTTAGACTTACAACTTTTGGAGAAAGCCATGGCATAGCAATTGGTGGCGTGCTTGATGGTTTTCCTGCTGGAGTAAAGATAGATTTTGATTTTTTACAAAATGAACTTGATAAAAGAAAACCTAGCTCAAAATTTGCTACCAAAAGAAAAGAAAGTGATAAAGTAGAAGTTTTAAGCGGAGTTTTTGAAGGGCTTAGCACGGGAACTCCAATTGGTTTTATTATAAAAAACGAAGATCAAAAAAGCAAAGACTATGGAAATTTAAAAGATATTTTTAGACCAGGACATGCAGACTATACATATTTTTATAAATACGGTATAAGAGATTATAGAGGTGGTGGTAGAAGTAGCGCAAGAGAAAGTGCGATAAGAGTTGCTGGTGGGGCATTTTGCCAAATGCTTTTAAATGAGTTTAAAATAAGTGTTGAAAGTGGAGTTTTTAGTGTTGGGGAAGTAAATTTTAACGCTGATTTTAACGAGGAGTTTAAAAAAGGGAATTTAGACTTTGAATTTGCTAAAACTTCGGAAATTTTCTCACTTTTTAAAAATTTTGATGAAGAGTTTAAATCTGAAATATTAAAAGCCAAAAACTCTCATAATAGTGTTGGAGCCTCAGTTGTAACTATCATAAAAAACTCCCCCATAGGACTTGGAGAGGTTTTATATGATAAATTTGATGCAAGATTAGTAGCTGCTATGATGGGGATAAATGCTGTAAAAGCTGTTGAAATTGGAAATGGAATAAAATCAGCCAAAATTTATGGCGATGAAAACAATGATGAAATTTCAAAAAATGGTTTTTTGACAAATAATTCAGGTGGAATTTTGGGTGGCATTACAAACGGCGATGATATTTTAATAAAATCATATTTTAAACCAACACCATCAATTTTTTTAGAACAAAATACTATAAATTTAAGTGGAGAAGATGAAATTTGTAAGCTCAAAGGAAGGCATGATCCTTGCGTTGGAACTAGAGGAAGTGTAGTTGCAACTGCTATGGCAAGGCTAGTTACAGCTGATATGTTACTACTAAATACAAGTTCAAATTTACAAAATCTTAAAAAAATTTATGGCTAAATCTAAATTTAACACAACTAAATCACTAAATAAATAAAAAATAAATAAATTTAAAATTTAATTTTATATTTTTAAATTTATTTAAGATATTTCATATAAAAATTAAGATAAAATTACACATAAAGTTTTTATAAGAAGACAGTTTTTTCTCATAACATAACTTTTTAAAAAAATAAAAGATAAAACATGAAAAAGATTTTTTATATATCACCTAGTATCATATTTACTATCTTTTCAAAGCTAAATAGCTGTATGCTTATAACTTATAAAAATATTATAAAACTAAAAATCTATAAATTTTTAAATTTAAACAAAATAAAAATAATAATATTTAGATCATATTAAAGGAGATAAAATGGATCAAATTTCACAAAGAATAATGGATTTAAAAGATGAGATTGTAAAAACAAGGAGATATTTTCACTCTCATCCAGAAACTGGTTGGTTTACATTTTTTACAACAGCTGTGATTGCTGATAAAATGGCAAAAATGGGCTATGATGTAAAGCTTGGTAGAGAAGTTGTAGATCCAGATGCTAGACAAGGACTTGGCTCTAAGGAGGACTGCGAAAAGTACCTTAAAAGAGCAAAATCACTTCTAAATGACGAACAAGCTAAATATCTGGGCGCCATGGAAGATGGCTTAACTGGACTTGTTGCAGAAATTGATACTAAAAGACCTGGAAAACTTGTGGCTTTTAGATTTGACATTGACGGCGTTGATGTAACTGAATGCAAGGATGAAAGCCACCGTCCTTTTAAAGAGGGATTTCGCTCAGATATTGAGGGCATTACTCATGCTTGCGGGCACGATGGACATATCACAATCGGACTTTATACAGCTAAACTAATCGCTGAAAATTTAGACAAATTTCAAGGCAAATTTAGATTTATTTTCCAAACAGCAGAAGAAGGTACTCGTGGTGCAGTTGGTATGGAAAAAGCAGGAGTTGTAAAAGATGTAGATTATTTACTTGGTGGACATATTGGCTTTCAAGCAACTACAATGAAAGGTATAATTTGCAAAACTGACAAACTTCTTGCAACAACTAAATTTGATGTTATTTTAACTGGTAAATCAGCTCACGCAGCAGGAGCACCACAAGAGGGGAATAACGCGCTTTTAGCGGCTGCTCAAATGGCACTTAATATGCACGGCATTACGCGCAACGCAAAAGGAGTAACACGCATAAATGTTGGTGTTTTAAAAGCTGGAGAGGGAAGAAATGTAATCGCACCAAATGCCTATCTTGCATGCGAAACAAGAGGTGAAACAACAGAGCTTAATGAGTTTATGAAAAACGAATGCGATAAAATAATTAAAGGTGTTAGTGAAATTTATGGCGTAAAATACGAAGTAAAAGTCACAGGTGGAACAAGTGGTGGAGATAGCGATTATGAAGTTGCACAAATTTATGAAAACGCAGCTAAACAAAGTCCATTTATCGATAATGATAAAATAGAAAATGAGCTTAGCTTTGGAGCGTGTGAAGATTTTGCTCATTTTATGCACGCAGTTCAAAATCAAGGTGGAAAAAGCTCATATTTAATGATAGGAACAACATTAAAAGCAGGTCACCATAATGCTAAATTTGACTTTGATGAAGACTCTCTTTTAGCTGGAATTGATGTTTTTGTAAGAAGTGCATATGCAATAAATAAAAACGAAAATAAATAAGGATTAAAAAAAATGAAAGCTTTACTTTTAAGCGCATCAGGCTATAAAGATACAGGATATTTAAACCATTCAAAAGGTTGGATAAAAGAATTTCTAGGAAAAGACTGGGATGAGGAAATTTTATTTATCCCATTTGCAGGAGTTACTCGAACAAATGATGAATATGAAAAAAGAGTTAGGGATGCATTAGAAAATCAAAACATAAAAAGCATTCACCGCTACAGCGATATGAAAAAAGCTATAAAAAATGCAAAGTCAATCTGCGTTGGTGGTGGAAATACATTTATGTTAATGGCAAAAATTTATGAATTTGACCTATTGGAAGAAATTCAAAATGCAGTAAAAAATGGAACAAAATATTTTGGCTGGAGTGCAGGAGCAAATATAGCTGGAAAAACCATGATGACAACAAATGATATGCCTATCATTATGCCAAAAAGCTTTAAAACATTAAATTTATTCCCATATCAAATAAATCCTCATTTTATAAGCGGCCAAATAAAAGGACATAATGGCGAAAGTAGAGAAACTAGGCTAAATGAGTTTTTAATAGCAAATCAAAACGAGATAATTTATGCTCTACCTGAGGGAACTGGTTTTTTAATAAATGGCAATGAGGCCGAACTTATAGGTCATTGCGACGCACTAAAATTTGAATACAAAAAAGATGTTGCCACTGTAAAACTTGGTGAAAAGATAAAAATTTAAGGATATTTTATGGAAGATTTAAGATTGATTCTCGCAATTGTTGGAATAATTGCAGTTGTTGTTTTGTTGATTAAGAAGGTAGAAACTAGAACTGCGCTAATTGGTGTTGGACTTATTTTATGTGTGCTTTGTTTTAAACCAATGGATGCATTTACCGCATTTACCGCATCTATGACAAAAGCAGGACTTATAAAGGCGATTTGTGCCTCAATGGGTTTTGCTTTTGTTATGAAATTCACAAAATGTGATCAACATCTTGTAAATGCTCTTACAAAACCTCTTGGAAATATCGGTTTTTTCCTAATTCCAATGGTTACACTTTTAACCTATATGATAAACATAGCCATTCCATCAGCTGCTGGATGTTCAGCTGCCGTTGGAGCCACATTAATACCACTTTTAATGGCTTCAGGAGTTAGACCTGCGATGGCTGGAGCTGCTGTTTTTGCTGGAGTTTTTGGCTCGGTTTTAAGCCCTGGAAATGCCCACAATATCTTTGTTACAGAAATGGTTGTAAAAAGTGGTAATACAGCATATACAGTTCAAGATGTTATAAAGGTTCAAATGCCAAGTGCGTTTGTGGCATTAGGAATAGTTTTGGTTTGTATAACACTAATGGCATTTGTTTTTAAAGACTATTCAAAAGGTAAAAACTATCTTATAGAAACTGGAATTGAAGAAAAAAATACAAAAGATTTAAAAGTAAATTATTTATACGCCTTAATGCCCCTTGTTCCGCTTGTAATTTTAATAATTGGAGGAACTAGCCTAAACAAAGTTCCATTTTTAGCTTGGACAAAAATGGGAGTCGCAGAAGCAATGCTTATAGGTGGGGTTTTATCAATTTTTGTCACCATGACAAATCCTCAAACTATCGTAAAAGAATTTTTTAATGGAATGGGAAGTGCTTATGCAAATGTTATAGGCATTATCATTGCAGCTGGAGTTTTTGTCGCTGGTCTTACAGCTTGCGGAGCAATTGATTTTATAATCGAACTTTTAAAAAGCGAACAAAATTATGTAAAATTTGGTGGAACATTTATACCTTACCTTATGGGAATTATAACAGGTTCTGGTGATGCGGCAACTTTTGCATTTAATGAAGCAATTACCTCTCAAGCAATTCAGCTTGGATTTGAACAAGACAAGCTTGGTATGGCAGCATCAATTGCAGGGGCACTTGGTAGAGGAAGTTCACCAATTGCAGGAGCTTGTATAGTTTGTGCGGGTTTAGCTCTAGCAAATCCAGTTGAACTTGCTAAAAGAACAGCTCTTGGAATGTTTATATCAATAGTTGTAATTGCATTTTTCATTTTGTAATTAAACTATTTGTTAAATATTAAATGATAAAATTTATTAAATTTAGAAAATAAGGAGAAAAAATGAAAAAAATTATTTTAGCAAGCCTTGTGGCTTCAACCATGCTTTTTGCAAACGAACATCATCATGATAGCGATGCAAATATGATAAATGAATTTAATCCAAAAAGTGTCGAGCATATTGTTGTTGAGATGAATATGCTTGATGAAAACGGAGATAAAAAAGTTGGTGAAGTTGTAGCTATAAATACAAACTATGGAGTTGCACTATTTCCAAATATGAGTGGCTTAGGAGAAGGTGGCATGCATGGATTTCATATTCATGTAAATGCTGATTGTGGTGCAACAGATAAAGGTCTTGGCATGAAAGCTGGTGGTCACTGGGATCCAAACGATACAAAAAAACACTCATTTGCATGGGATGATAGTGGTCATAAGGGTGATTTACCAGCTCTTTATGTTGACAAAAATGGAGTTGCAAATTACCCAGTTTTAGCTCCAAAAATCAAAAATATAAACGAACTTAAAGGCCATTCTATAATGGTTCATGTAGGCGGAGATAACCATAGCGACAACCCTGCTAAACTTGGCGGTGGCGGTGCAAGAATGGTTTGTGGCGTTATAAAATAAAATATCAAGCATAAAGCACAATATTTGCTTTATGCTTTTTGTTACTAAATGTTATACCGATATAAAAAAACCTTTAAAACTTCTTTAATTTATTGTATTTTATGCTTTTATCTATTAAAATGTAACATTAAATACAATTAAAAGGCTTATTGATGAAAAAACTTATAGACAGATTAATCTCCTCAGAAAGCGGAGCTGGGATGCTACTACTATTTGCGGCATTTTTAGCACTTGTTTTTGCAAATATCCCAGGTCTTGATAAACTTTATAATTGGTTTGTTCATTTTACCCCTTTTACAATACCGTCTTTTAATATCTTAGGAAGTATGCACTTTTGGATAAATGATGCTTTGATGGCTTTATTTTTCTTTGCAATTGGGCTTGAACTAAAAAGAGAGATGTTAGAAGGACAACTAAAACATTTTTCTCAAGTTTTACTTCCTGTTTTTGCAGCTCTTGGTGGTGTAGTGTTTCCTGCATTGGTATTTGTTATAATAAATTTAAATGCACAAAATCATGCTATCCATGGCTGGGCTATACCAACAGCTACTGATATCGCCTTTGCAGTTGGAGTTTTAGCACTTCTTGGAAGAAGAATTCCATCAAGTCTTAAAATATTTGTTTTAACTCTGGCTATAATGGATGACTTATGTGCTATTGTCATAATTGCACTTTTCTATACTGGTGATTTAAGCTTTTTATACCTTTTACTTTCTTTCATGATAGTTGGAGCTTTAATTTTCATAAATAAACTTGGCGTAAGCAACAAAACACCATATGTAATTCTTTCATTAATCCTTTGGTTTTTTGTCTTAAACTCAGGCATTCATGCAAGCATTGCAGGTGTTGTAGCTGCATTTACCATACCTCTTTATACAAAAAAAGGTAACTCGATGTCAAAAGAAATGGAGCAAACCTTAGGACTACCAGTAAATTACATAATATTACCTCTTTTTGCTTTTGTAAACGCTGGAGTTAGCATGCACGGACTTGATGCAAGTCACGTTTTTGGAACAGTGCCTATGGGAATTTTCCTAGGGCTTTTTGTAGGAAAACAGATAGGAATATTTTTATTTAGCTTTATTATAATAAAAGCAGGCTTTGCCTATATGCCTGAAAAAGCAAATTGGAAACAACTCTATGCTATAGCCATAATTTGTGGCATTGGTTTTACAATGAGTTTATTCGTTGATGGACTAGCATACGGAGAAAATTCAATTCTTCTCTATCATGGGACTGACAAGCTAGCTATTTTATGTGGTTCTTTAGTGTCAGGTGTAGTTGGATATTTTGCTGCCAAAATAGTTGGCAACAACCCAGACGGAAGTCCAAAAAAAGCAAAAAATTAAATTTGAGTGTCATCAGTGCACTCAAATTTTAACTATATTTTTTAATTAAAATAAGCAAAAATATATTTTAAAGTTCAAATTTATAATAACTTGATATAATTTTGGCTTAAATTTGTGGTCTCGTAGCTCAGTTGGTAGAGCACCACCTTGACATGGTGGTGGTCGTTGGTTCAAGTCCAGTCGGGGCCACCACTACCTATCCTTAATTATCCATATTGTTTTAATTTAAAGAAAAAAATTTAAAGCTAAAAAATTAGCTGCAAATTAAAAGCGCCAAGCATAAAATAATGAACTTATAAGGAAACTTATTTGTAAAAATGTGATGCTTTTTGAAATTTTAAAATATAATATCTACATTTTAGTGATTTTAAAGCATCCTTGGAAAGAAAAATACTAAAATTTTAATTGCTACAATAACCAAGCAAGGTGCCAAAAGGCACCTTAAAGCGTTTTATTTTATTTCCAAATAGCAACTTCATCCAAGCTTTGTCTAATTTTTGGAGTACTTTTTTCATCGCTTAGACCTAAAGCTACAACAATACAAGGCCTAAGCTCATTTGGTAAATTTAAAAATTTAGTTAATTTTTCTTTGTCAAATCCACCTATTATACAACTTTTAACTCTTTTTGAATAAGCAATATTTACCAAATTTGACAAAGCCATATAGCACTGAAGTGATGCGTAATTAAAAAGTTCATCCTTAGTCATTAAATCAGTTTTTGATGAAACCATTTTTAAAAATTTAATTGCCTTATCTTCACCTTTGTTTTTGCTATAAACAATGTGTTTTAAATACTCATCCTTGCTTTGCAAATCAGTTCTAGCAGTTATGACAACTATATGGGAGCAACTTGATACTTGTGGTTGATTAAGGCAAATTTCACCCATTTTTTTAATATCATCATCTTTTGATATAACTACAAATTTCCACGGCTCAAGTGCCAAAGAGCTTGGAGTTAGACGAGTGAGATCTAAAATTTCATTTATAACTCCATCTTTTATCTTTTCATCTTTAAAATTTCTGCATGAATATCTATTTTGCATAATATTTTCTATATATTCCATAATTTCTCCTTTTTACAAATTTTACTATTTTCATTTATTTTTTAAATTTACAATAAACCTACTTTTTTATCACTATCAAAAGCTGAAATTTGTTCTTTTTTGATCTCATCAATAAAATCTTTTAAGGTAAAAACATCATCTTCTCTAACAGCCACCTTTAATGCTGTATTTTTTAAAACAAGAGTTATTTGTGCTCCACTAAGTTCAAATTTAGCAAGCTCATTCAAGCTAAAGTTCTCTTCAAAATTTGCATTTTCTGGCATTATTTTTTGCCAAATTATAAGTCTTTCATTAAAATTAGGTTTTTTAAATTCTATTTTAAAATCAAATCTTCTTGAAAAGGCACTATCTAAGCTTTGTAAGAAATTTGTTGTAGCTATTAAAACACCTTCAAATCTCTCAATTTGCTCTAAAAAAATATTTTGCATTTGATTGTGCATTTTATCTGCACTACTTGTTCCGCTTTCCATTCTACTTGATAAAAATTGATCAGCCTCATTTAATAAAAGCACAGGCTCAATTTTTGCCTCATTACAAATGCTTTTATAAGTATCAAAAATTTTTCTTACATTTTGTTCACTTTCGCCAACATATTTTGATAAAATTTTTGAACAGTCAAAACTTAAAACTTGCTTTTTTAGACTTTTTGCCAAACTTAAAGCACTCATTGTTTTACCAGTTCCAGCAGGTCCGTAAAAAATAATTTTAGCATCGATTCCTTTTTTTGTCTTTATGCCCCAACTACTAAGTTTATTTATAACATCTTTATCAAGTTGTTTTAAAATAGAATTTAAAACAACTTTAATTTTTGGATTTAAGACAACATCATCAATATCCGTATTTGGCTCAATAAGCTCAAAAATTTCGCTTTCTTTTACCATATTTTCAAGCATTGCTTTTTTTGTTTTTTTATCATTTTTTTGTGGATGCATTATGCTATAAAGCACATCTTCACAAATAAAATAGCTTTTATTTATAGAAGTAGCTCCTAAAATTTCATCATAATCTATCAGCCCCAAACTCATTAATTTTGCATTTTCTTCTAATAAAGTTCTATTTTTTAACTTATGCATCTCATCTTTACTAATCATTGAAATAAGAGTATTAGAATCTTTTAATATTTCATCCTCGTTTGAATATTCTTCCTTTAAAAGCACTAAAAATATGATTTTTTCTTCTTGGCTTAATGAATGTTTTTTAAAAAGTTGTTCAACGCTTAAATTTGTCTTAGTTAAATTTACTCTTTGAGTGATTATATTTGTAAGTTTTTCTATTTTTTCATCAAGTTTCATTCTTATATCTTTACTTTGTGAATTTAACTTTTTTTTATATAAATTCACGAGTAAAAACTGATCTTCCAAATATTTAAGCTCATCATCATATTTGGTTATTTCAGGGAGCGTTGTTTTGGTTATACCGCACTCTAAAACAGACAAAAAATATTCGCTTAATTCGATTTCACTGTGCAAAAGCGATAGTTTTGTGTTTTGTTTGCTTTTTGAAAACATATTAATATTTTGTGTAATATATCCTAAATTTAATAAATTTTTTATCTCATCAAGATATATTAAAAAGCCATAACCACTTTCCTCAAAAGCAGTTGACAAGACACTAAAAACACTATTTATTGGTGAGCCCTCAATATAGTTTTTTGTTAAAAACTGAAGTATCTTTGTCTCGTTTTCATTAAGTTTTAATAAAGAATAAATCTGAGTTTTTGAAGCAGGTTTTTGCAAAAAATCTATTAAATATTTCAAATTTTTCCTTTTATTTTTTTAAATACTAGTTGAAATTTTAGCACATTTGCCTTAAAAGTTTTATTTCATCAGCCCAAATTTCAGGATTTATAGTCTCTAAAATAAGAGGAATTTCATCTATGTTTTCATCTCTCATGATATTTTCAAATGCCTCAAGCCCCAAAGTGCCTTTTCCGATGCTTTCATGACGATCTTTTTTTATACCAAGACTATTTTTACTATCATTTAAATGCATACCGCTTAAATACTTATATCCAACCAACTTATCAAACTCACTCATTGTTTTTTTATAACTTTCTTTTGAACGAAGATCATACCCACCAGCAAAGAAATGACAAGTATCAATACAAACGCCAATTCTTTTTTTATTTTGTGTTTTATCCATTAAATACGCTAAATGTTCAAGCTTATATCCCAAATTTGAACCCTGTCCAGCTGTATTTTCAATGACTAGCTTAACATCACTTGTATTTGCAATAATAAAATTTATAGAATTTGAAATATTTTCTAAGCATTCATTTTCTGAAATTTCTCTTAAGTGTGAGCCTGGATGAAAATTTATCATCTTTAATCCAAGCAAATTTGCTCTATTAATCTCGTCTATAAAAGCATTAATTGATTTTTTTCTTTTTTCAGCATCTGGATGACCCAAATTTATAAGATAACTATTATGTGGTAAAATATGTCCTTTTTTAATATTTGCAAGTTTTAAATTCTCATCAAATTTATTTATGCTTTCAATTTCAAGGGCTTTTGCATTCCATTGTCTTTGATTTTTTACAAATAAGGCAAAGGCATCAGCTCCTATCTCAAGAGCATTTAAAGGTGCATTTTCTACTCCACCAGCTGCACTTACATGCGCTCCAATTCTTTTCAATTAATCTCCTTAATTATAATTTTTATGCCTTTTTGGTTTTTAAAATAGACCTTATTATCACAAATTTGATATATTGCATTGCTTAAATTTTGATCAAATCCACAATCTGTTTTAACCAAATCTCTTCCATTATAAATAGGTTTTTTTCCTAAAATTTCAGCAAAAAAACCTTTATAATACGGCATTTTTAAAAAACTTTTGTTAAATTCTATCTCATCTTTACAAACACCGTTATAACAAATTTTATCTTTTATACTAATTTTTAATATATTAACACCACTGCTATAAATTTGAAGCTCGGTTGATTTGTTGCTAGTTTTGATAAAACCTGCATCGCTAAATTTAAAATCTGGACTAACCATAGTAAAAAGAACGCCGTTTTGTTTAGTTAAATTCTTTGTGGCACATCCACCAAACACAATAATACAAATAAGAAAAAATATTTTTAAAATTTTATTCATTTTTAAGTAGCCTTTAAGTTAAATTAAAGTATAATTACATTTCATTTATTTTAAAGCGTGGCCCCTTCGTCTAGCGGTTAGGACATCGCCCTTTCACGGCGGTAACACGAGTTCAATTCTCGTAGGGGTCACCATTTAATCCCAACTTATAAAAACATTTAAAAATTAAAATACTCTAAGAAATTCTATACAATTAACAATAAACATATTTTATAAAAACATATACCAAATCCTAAAAACAAATAATATAAAGTAGCTTTTAGCATCATATTATTTATTGTGTAAAAATAAGCCTTTAAAAAGGCTTATTTTTTAGGAACAACAAGCATATTTACGTATCTTCCTTCAAATTTTGGCTCACTGTCTTTATCACAAATATCGCTTATTGAGTTGTAAACATCGTTTAAAAGCTCAACACCAACTTCAGGGTTTGCCATCTCTCGTCCTTTTAAAAATACACGAAATCTAACATGCTTTCCACCCTCTAAAAAGTTCATAGCGTGCTTTATCTTATAGTTTATATCATTTTGTGCTATTTTAGCCGATAGTTTTATCTCTTTAATCTCAATAACTTTTTGTTTTTTCTTAGCTTCTTTTTGCTTTTTTTCTTGCTGGTATCTAAATTTACCATAATCCATAATCTTACAAACTGGTGGTTTTGCATCAGGAGCTATTAGCACTAAATCAAGACCTTGTTTGTTTGCTAAGTCTAAAGCCTCATCTTTTGATATGACTCCGTAATTCTCGCCATCATCTCCAACACATCTAACCTCTTTTGCACGAATATCTTCATTTAGATAAACCATCTTTTCCTTACTCAAAAGTGCACCTCATCAAGTTTTTCCTTTATAAATTTAATAAACTCATCAAAGCTTAAATTGCTTTGAGTTCTAGCTCTTCTATCTCTAAGAGCAACACTATTTTTTTCAACCTCTTCATCGCCTATTACTAAAATATAAGGAATGTGAGCTTTTTCAGCTGTTCTTATTCTTTTGTTTAAAGTTTCATTTTTACTTAAAATTTCACTATCAACTTCAAGTTTTCTAAGCTCTAAAGCTATTTTTTTTGCATAATCAAAATGCTTATCATTTATAGGAACTATTGCCACACCAGTTGGTGCTATAAAAAATGGAAGCTCACCTGCGGTATGCTCAATTAAAATTCCTATAAATCTTTCAAAGCTTCCTAAAATTGCTCTATGAAGCATTACAGGTTGTTGTTTTTCATTATTTTCATCAATATATGCTAAATCAAATCTTTCAGGTAAATTAAAATCAACCTGAATTGTTCCACACTGCCATTTTCTTTTTAAAGCATCGGTTATTTTAATATCAATTTTTGGTCCATAAAATGCGCCACCACCTTCATCTATGCCGTATTTATAGCCATTTTCATCAAGTGCTTCTTTTAATGCGTTTGTTGCTACTTCCCATACTTTTTCATCGCCTATTGCCTTATCTGGCCTAGTTGAAATTTCCATTTCATAGTCAAAATTGAAAGTTTTCATTATATTTTCAACAAAATTTAAAATTTCAAGCACATTTTCTTTTATTTGATTTGGAGCACAAAATATATGAGCATCATCTTGAGTAAATTCTCTAACTCTAAAAAGTCCGTGCATAACGCCACTTTTTTCATGCCTATGAACTACTCCGTATTCAAAAAATTTAAGTGGTAAATCACGATAAGATCTAATTTCACTTTGATAAACTTTGATATGTCCTACACAATTCATAGGCTTTATCCCATATTCTTGCTCATCAATTTTAGTAAAATACATATTTTCTTTATAGTTATCGTAATGGCCTGAGGTTTTCCAAGCATCGGCTTTTAGAATTTCCGGTCCTCTAACTGGCTCATAGCCCCTATCTCTATGAATTTTAAACAAAGCTTTTTCAAGTTTTGAGCGCATTCTTGCACCATTTGGAAGCCATATAGCAAGCCCGGCTCCAACCTCTTCATCAAATGTAAAAAGCTTCATTTCGTTGCCAAGTTTTCTATGATCTCTCTTTTTTGCTTCTTCAAGCATTTTTAAATGCTCATTTAAGCTTTCTTTATCGGCAAATGCAACCCCGTAAATTCTTGTAAGCATTTCACGTTTTTCATCACCACCCAAATATGCACCAGCAACCCTAGTAAGTTTAAAAAATCTTAAATATTTTGTATTTGGAACATGCGGTCCTCTACAAATGTCCTCAAATTTGCCTTGTGAATAAATACTTACAACGCCATCAGGTATTCTTTTTAAAACTTCTTGTTTTAAATCATCACTTTTAAATTTAGCACTAACCTCAGTTTTTGTTGAGTTTGTTTTTATAAAATCAGCCTTTTTTTCAATGAGGCTTTTCATCTTTTTTTCTATTTCTTTTAAATCAGCTTCACCAATTTTGCTACCGTCTTCTTTAAAAGCTCTAAAATCATAATAAAATCCATCTTCAATAGCTGGTCCTACAAAAAATTTTGCATCCGGATAAAGCTCTAAAATGGCTTCTGCCATAAGATGAGCACAGGAGTGTCTAATAACCTCTAATGCTTCTTTTGAGTTGTCAAAATATATTGGCTCTAAGCCTTTTTCGTTTTCATCCACACTAAGAGTGTCTATAATATTTCCATTTAATTTATATGCGATAATATCGCTCATTTTTCTTCCTTTTAAATTTACCGATTTGTCTTTTTTACGATAAAAGAACAACTATTATTCTAGCTTATTATGATTTAAGTTTAACTTAAAGTTGTTATTTAAACTCCTATATTTTTACCTTTTGTTAATCATTTAATTTTTTCGTAACTTTTTTATGCCATAAATTTAGAGTTTTTTCAAAACCAATGTCATTTGAGAAGTAAAATTTAAGTGGAATTTCTAGATAATCTTGATCCACAAACCCACCAAAATCATGCGGATATAAGTAGTTCTTTATAGCTGGATCTGTGTTTATAAGATACTTTGGAACATTTAGTTTTGGGTTATTTTTAATATATTTTAAAGCTTCATTTATTGCTTTATAGCTTGAGTTTGACTTTGGAGAACTAGCCAAATATACAACACATTGAGATAAAATTATCCTAGCCTCAGGATATCCTATCTTTGAAACAGCCAAAAGTGTATTTGTGGCCAAATTTAATGCACTTGGATTTGCATTTGATATATCCTCACTTGCAAAGATAACAAGTCGTCTTGCGATAAAATCAGCACTCTCACCACCATCAATAAGTCTTGCAAGATAGTAAATACTAGCATCAATATCGCTTCCCCTTAAACTTTTTATCAAAGCACTTGCTAGATTATAATGTGTATCATCACTACTAACGCCATCTTTTAATGGAAAAGCTCTTAACTCTTTTAATGTTTTTAAGGAGATATTTTTTGAAATTTCTAACGCAAAATCAAGCAAATTAAGCATTGCTCTTGCATCTCCTCCGCTTGAGTTTAGGAGATAGGTTTTTGCATCATTTTCAATACTAAATTTAAGTTTGTTTTGCACCCTTTGCAAAAGCTCATCTAGATCACTACTTGTTAGGGGTTTAAATTCAAAAAGCATAGATCTAGATCTAATTCCACTGCTTAGCACAAAGTATGGGTTTTCTGTACTGGCACCAATTATTGTTGCTTCACTGTTTTCCATTGGTATAAGCAATATTTCTTGCTGTGTTTTAGAAAGGCGATGAACCTCATCTATAAAAATAACTGGTTTAATAAGTGAGTTTTTATGTAAATTTAATATTTTTCTAATATCTTCAACCTTTAAACTACTTCCATCAAGCTCATAAAAACTTGTATCAAGCTCATTTGCTATAACTTTTGCAAGAGTTGTTTTTCCACTTCCCGCTGGTCCAAACAACATAATATGCGGAATTTTGCCAGTTTTTATCAAAGCATAAAGAGCTTTATCTTTGGCTATTATGTGCTTTTGTCCGCAAATTTCATCTATATTTTTTGGTCGAAAATCAAGTGCTAAGTTCATACAATTCCTAAATTTAGATATATTTTATTATATCAAATTTGAAATTTATACTTTCTTAGCATTTAGAATATTGCAATTTTTAAAATTTTTTGGATGCTATAATAATAATTTTCACATAAATAAAAAAATTTAGGAAAATTAAAGTTTTAATTGTGTATAATTACGGTTCTTTATTTTACAAGTGGGTTCATAGCTCAGTTGGTTAGAGCATCCGGCTCATAACCGGATGGTCCTAGGTTCGAGTCCTAGTGAACCCACCACTTACATATTTCAAACTTCCATTTTTTATCACAAAATGCCTAAAATAGGGTTTTTAACTAAGCATATGTTTTTAAATAAGTGCTAATATGCTATAATATCTACAAATAATTATGTAACCTATAATGTAACCTTTAAGCAAAAAAGGACACAAAATGGCTAATGTAGGCAAGATAAATTTAAGCGACAAAGATATTAGAGAATTACCAGTAAAAGATAGAAAATATTTTAAAACCGTAGGAAATCCAACTGAATTATATATAAGAGTTTATCCAAGTGGAAGAAAAAGTTTTGCTATAAGATACAATAATAAATTTACCACTATTAAAGAATTTAGACAATATCGCCAAAATTACGCGAAGTTAAAAAGCTAATGAGATAAAGTGAAAAAGATAAAATCACTTCTTATTGGAATTATCGCACTTACAACTTTAACTGGTTGTGCTGAATTTCTTGTGAATTTTACAGCAAAAATTTTGATTCTTTTGGGAAGTGAGCTGATCGCTGCACCTTTTCAAAAACTAAAAGGCACTTTAAAGTGTAAAAATGGCACTCCCAATATAGAAACTAAATACATAGAAGACTATGCAAAATTTGCACTAAATTTGACAAATAATCTTAATAGTAAAATTGAGTTATCCCACAAACTAGCCAAAGAAGAATTTGATAAAGGAAGTAAATTTGTAACTCTATCTAACAATCCAAACTATGGCACTTACATCATCAGTTTAGAAAGAAAAACACCTTTTAAAGAAAAAATTGATAGGATAGGACTTTACACAAAAGAAGAGGGTCTTAAAGTTGAACCAGCTATTTACAACGAAGCAAATAAAACTATAATGCATAAAGTGCTTGCAAATAAAGAAATATATTTTAAAAATGAAGAAAAAGTCATAAAAAATGAAAAAAGGGGCATGAGCTTAGCATATTGCGGAGATAGGTACTATTACGAACTTTTTATTGTTGGTGGATATAGAGTTAATTTTACAACAAGTGACATAGATAATCCCAGCTATGATTTTATAAATATTTTGGTTGATAAAAAGTTTTGCGATGCCTACTTAGAAGAGATTAAATATTGCAAATAAAATTGATGAGTTTGTTGTGAAATAGTTAGATTTGGAAGTAAAATTTCGCTTTGGTTTTTTGTGCTAATGTATTGATTTAGAAAATTTATGATAGAATAGTTTTGTAAATTTAGCCCATAGTAAAAGGAGTTTAAGATGAGAGTGGCAGCTGTTTTGCTTCTATTAAATAGCTCTCTTTTGTTGGCAAACAATAGCTATATTGAACCAATTAATAAAAATCCACCTAAAAATTTAAGCTATCTTATATCTTGGATCAAAAATATGGATATCAAAACTGATGATGTTTATAGCTCTGAGATAGCGCCATCTTTGCACTCTTACGCAAGTTTTGAAAATCTGTTAGAAGGCAAAAAAGTCTATCGGGACAATAACAAAACTTGGCAAAGAAAAAAGAGAGCACTTGGCATAGAGTTTGACTATTTTTGCGATAAATTTTATGATGATTTGCTAAATTTAGAAAATATTTTAGTTCATAAACCGGTTGTTAACCATACTTCATACGACAATGAAAGATTTCAAAAATATATGGGTAATTGCCTTTCAATGCTTCATTATGCACAACAAAATCAATTAATTGAAGATAGCCCCGATTCATATAGTTTATATGACAATATAAATATTGGATATGGCAGTCAAATTTTTATAATTGAGCATAAAAATAGCGATACTGTCGTTACCTATGAAAAAGATTATTGTGATAATTTTAAAGACAGAGCTAATTTATACTATGTTCCAACTAGATATAATGATGAATACTATGCTAACACTGATAATAGCTTGCAAGATTTATATTTTGGGATTATAAAGTATAAAAATGAGGACTATATTTTACAAATATCAAAGCCTGATATTGCTATGAAAAATTACGATGTGATATATGTAGAGATAAAAAACGATATTCCTGTTGGTTGGCGTTGGAATATGGGTGATGTTTGCAGTAGGACATATTTTAAGAAGAGATAAGACTAAAGTAGGATGGCTTGGTAAAATGGCTAAATTTGACTTCAAATTTAAAGAGCTTAAATTTAATTAAAGAGCTTTAAATTTCATTTACAGAGTTTAAATTTCATCTATAAAGCTTTAAATTTCAATAGGGAGTTTAATAAATAGAGATGTCTAAATAGTAGGAAATTGCAGGCTGGTGTCCCCGGCGAGGTTTGAACTCACGACCTCAAAATTAGAAATTTTGCGCTCTATCCAGCTGAGCTACGAGGACAAACTTAGCAAAACTCTTAAATCCAAAGCAAAGAGTTACCTAGAATTAAATTAAATTTGTAGATATTCTAAACCAAAAAAGGGCGAGAAAAAATTCCCACCCTTAAATTTGATTAGCCATTTTTGGCATTGGTTAAAGTAGTCCACCATTAACATATTTTAGACATTGCATATTTTTTAAAAAAACTATAATTTTATACAATAAATATTAATTTTGTATTTAAATATCCTTTTATAATTCCAAGCTATATAAATACAAAATATAAAAATTTAAAAAACCTAAAATTACTCCAAGTCCCCAATATATCTTTTTCTTTTTGCTTCTTTTATCTTTTCTGTTTGAACCAAAATAAATCCATCAGCACAATCTTCAAAATCTGTATCTATACCAAAATCTAAAAACTCAACACCGCCTTCATCGCATAATTCACTATATTGTTTATACAAAGTCGGAACCGATAAATCAAAATTTGCCAAACTTTCTTTTAGAATTTTAAAATCTTCTTCGTAGTTTTGTCCACAAAACAAAAGATCTAACTCCTCTTTTTCAGCTTGAGAAATAAAATATCTGTTTTTAGAAACTACTATTTCTTCCTTAGAAGTAAAATGTTTCTTATAAAAATAAATCATCATATCTCTCGCGGTTTTTGGATAGTTTGCACTTATACTAACAGGTCCAAACATATATTTTGTCTCCGGGAATTTCTTAATATAAGCACCAATTCCATACCACAAATAATCTAGCGCCCTTGTACCCCAAAATTTTGGCTGAACAAAGCTTCTGCCAAGTTCAATTGAGTCTTTTAACAAAAATTTAGCTTCATTTTTAAAACTAAATAGAGTTTGAGTATAAAGTTTTTTGCTATCTAAAGTAGGATTTATTTCATTTGTAACACCGATTCTATAAGCTCCAACTATCTCTTTTAGCTCTGTGTCAAATAAAACTAAATGCTCATAGTAAAAATCAAACTCATCAACATCGCACTCCTTTCCAGTTCCCTCACCAACTCTTCTAAAGGTAAGTTCTCTAAGCCTTCCAATTTCTGTAAGAAGTGCTGATTTATTTGAAGTTTTGCAAAGATAAATTTCTTTGCCATCTTTTGTTTTTCCTAAATTTAAGCCTTTTAAAACCTCGTCATAGACTTCATTTATGTCAACCTTATCGACCAAACATCTCTGAGTTTTAAAAATAGTTTTTCTATTTTTTCCAATATTATAAAGGTGTCTTTGAATTAATTTTAATGTATTATCTGGAGATTTTATCTCAGGCAAAATTAAATTTTTATAAGGTATCATTTCACCTATTTTTATAGTTATGCTTTTATTTTTTTTATTCATAACCTCATGACCTAGTAAAAGCCCTGCAAGCGGCTTATAAATAGCCGAGATTGCATAAAATAAAGAAGAATTTCTAGCATTTACAAATATCGGAACAATCGGAGCTTGGGCTTTCTTAGCAAATTTTAAAAATCCCCCCTTCCAATTTAAATCCTTTATGCCAAAAACTTTTGCACGAGATACCTCACCAGCTGGAAATATAATAATCGCACCTTCATTTTTAAGATGCTCGTCAACTGATTTTATAGCCTCACGAGAGCTCTGATTTGAGATATTATCAATTGGAATTAGCATATCACTAATTGGATCAAGTTTCATTAAGAACTCATTTGCTAAAATTTTAACATCTTTTCTAACGCCATTTATTAAATGCATCAAAGATAAAGCGTCAAGTCCACCAAGTGGATGATTTGATATGAATATTACTCTACCGCTTTTTGGGATGTTTTGAAGTGAAATATTATCTATTTTATAAGTAAAATTTATAGATTTTAAAAATCTATCAATTATTTCTTTATTTTTTGCATCTTTATTTTTTAATATAAAATCATTTAATTTATCTTCATAGAAAAGTTTTTTTAATAAGCCTATGAGCAAATTTGAAATAAATTTAGGATATTTTGTGAAAAGTTTTGGGTATTTATCATTTAGTGCCTTTTCTAAATCTACTATTTTTTTTTCTTGCAAATTTGATTCTCCAAAATATGTAATTATATGAAAGCTAATTATAGCTAAAATTAGCTTAGTTTATAAATTTAAGAACTTTTGATTTGAAACAAATTTGTAAACTAAGTTATAAAATTTTATAAGCTAAATTAGTCTTTTATATAATCATACAGTTCTTTAATTAATTTTGGATGCTTCATCTTTTTTATAGCTTGATCTTGAATTTGTCTGACACGTTCTCTTGTTATATTTCCAAGGACAATACCAATCTCTTCCAGGGTATAAGAGTTAGAATCGGAACTTGGTTTTATTTTATTTTCTTTTAGGATTTCTCTGATTTTTTTGGCTTCTAAATCTTTTATTTGGCAATAAATGTCAAATTTTAGGACTTTAAGATCGAAAACTTCCTTGTCTGAAGCAGTCTTTAAAAGCTCTTTTACCTCATCTAATTGAGAATTAGCTTCGAAAAGTAACTCGTTGATTTTTTGCAAATTAGTGGAAGGCATTTATTATCTCCTAGAATAAACATAAAGCAAATGCATAAAAAACTAACGCGAGAATGGTGGTTAGAGGCAGAATCGAACTGCCGACACGCAGATTTTCAGTCTGCTGCTCTACCGACTGAGCTATCCAACCACTGAAAAAAGAATTATAATTATATATAAACCAATCTTAAAATAAGGTTAAATTTTATCAAATTATTGAAAATTTATAGTTCTTGAACAAATTTTTTAAATAGATTTCCTCTCTCTTCATATGAACTAAACTGATCTAAACTCGCGCAAGCTGGACTTAAAAGTGCAACTTCATCATTTTTTAAATTTATATCTATGTTTTTTACAGCATTTTGTAAAAACTCACACTTATATGCTTTAATGTTAAATTTCAAAGCCAAATTTAAAATTTTTAAAGTATTTGAACCAATCGCATAAATTTCTAAATTATAGCCTTTAAAATTTTCAAACAAAGGTGCTAAATCAACGCCTTTATCATCTCCACCTAAAATTAAATGAATTTTTTTATCTCTGTATCTTTTTAGAGCTTGAATTACAGCATCTAAATTTGTAGCTTTTGTATCATTGACCCAAAGTCTATTTTTACTATCTTTAAATTCCTCAACCCTATTTTTATCTATTTTAAATGTATTTAAAAGATCTAAATTTAAACTATTTGTAGCAAATTTTTCTATGCATAAGGCAAGCAATGCATCCATTAAAAATGGTACTTTAAATTTGATATCTTTTAAATTTGCACCGCAAATTTTGGCTAGGTCACTTTCATCTTTATAAAAATAAATTTTTGCTTTTGATTTAATGCCATCATATTTTTTAGGAATAATGGCAACTGAGCCTTTACCCATCATACTCAATGGTTTTAGCTTTGTCTTTTCATACTCTTCAAAGCTTCCATGCCAGCTTATATGATCTGGAGTTATTGGTAGTAAAGCATAAATTTGTGGAGCTGCAAATTTGGTATAGTAAATCGTAAAAGAGCTTGTTTCAAGTATCCAAAATTTGGCTAATTTATCTAAATTTGCCAAAGGCTCGCCAACATTTCCACCAATTACTGCATCGTTATTTTTTAAAACAAGTCCAGCCATTTGCGTGGTTGTAGTTTTACCATTTGTTCCACTTATCCAAATTTTAACAGGGGATGTATCTTTAAAATAATCATACTCACTTATTAAATTCTTAGCTTTTTTTACTAATTCGTGATTCCTAGGAAAACCTGGACTTGGGATTTCAAGAGTGCTTTTTAACGGATCAAATTCACTTACTGGAAGTAAATTATTTCCAAACTCATCTTTTGAAATTTCATTAAATTTATTATCATAAATATCCCAAACACCATTAAATTTGACATTTCTTGCAATTGCCTTAGTTGTTTTTCCATAACCAAAAAGCGATTTTCTCATAACACTACCTTAATTTTATAGAGGCTAGAGCAATAATATTTGCAATTAATGCAATTATCCAAAATCTTATAATTATTTTGTTTTCAACCCAGCCTTTTAACTCAAAATGATGGTGTAAAGGAGCCATCAAAAAAACTCTTTTTTTAAAAATTTTAAAACTTCCAACTTGTAAAATTACACTTAATGTCTCAGCAACAAATATAAATCCAACCAACATAAGTAAAAATTCATTTTTACTTATAATTGCACTATATCCAATAAAGGCTCCAACGCTTAAACTTCCACTATCTCCCATAAAAATTTCAGCTGGATGACAATTGTACCACAAAAACCCTAGCATTGAGCCAATTAGCGCAGCACAAACAACCACAACTTCGCCAACTAGACTTACCTTTGGCAAAAACAGATATTCGCTAAAAAGTGCATGCCCACTAAGATAGATAAAAACACCCAATGTAAGCACAGCAAAAACTGAGGGAATAGTAGCTAGACCATCAAGTCCATCAGTTAAATTTACAGAATTTGAGCTAGCCGTAATAACTAAAACCCAAAAAAGTATAACACCATACTTTAAATCAATTATAGAATTTTTATAAAATGGAATAAAAATCTCACTAGAAAGCCCTGAAAACATAAATAAAATTAGAGCAATTACCAAAGAAAATAAAATTTGAAGCCTAAATTTTGTTTTAGCCTTTAAACCTGCTTCGTTTTTTTTACCAGCAATTTTAGAAAAATCATCCTTAAAGCCAATGTATGAAAAAAACACAAGCGTCATAAGAGCTGATAACACATAAATATTTGTAAGTTTTGCACATAAAAATGAGGCGATAATAGAACTTCCCACAAAAACTATTCCACCCATTGTTGGAGTGTGATTTTTTGACTTGTGAGATTTTGGAGCAAGATCGTAAATTGGCTGATTTGCTTTTTTTACTTTTGCCCATTTTATAAATTTTGGCATTAAAAAAATAGTCATAAAAAATGATATAAAAAATGCGAGTCCAGCTCTTGCAGTAATATAGCTAAATATGTTAATATTAAAAAATTCATATAAAAAATAAAACATCAAACACCTTTTGACAGCTTTTAAAAATTTAAAAGGGTAATTTTACTATAATGTTGCTTAGATAATTATTTTAAAGAAGGTTTTGATGAAACAAAAAGTAGTTTTAGTTATAACTGATGGGATTGGATTTAATAAAAGCAATGAATTTAATGCATTCAGCAATGCAAATAAACCAAATTATGAGTGGCTGTTTGAAAACAGTGCAAATTCACTTTTAAAAACTTCTGGCGAGGCTGTAGGGCTTCCAAAAGGACAAATGGGAAATAGTGAAGTTGGACATATGAGCATTGGAAGTGGGCGAATTTTATACCAAAACCTAGTTAAAATAGACAGAGCAATAGAAAACGGCTCACTAGAACAAAATAAGACTTTACTAAATTTATTAGAAAAACATAAAAGAATACATATTATTGGGCTTTATAGTGATGGCGGGGTACATTCTCACCTAAATCATTTTGATTTTATGTGTAAATTTGCAAAAGAAAATGTTTGCGAAGTTTTTGCACACGCAATAACTGATGGACGCGATGTAGCACCAATAAGCGGAATAAATTTTATAAAAAAACTTGAAAAAAATGTAAATTTAGTGAGCATTAGTGGTAGATTTTATGCTATGGATAGAGATAATAGATGGGATAGAATTAAAGAATTTTATGAAACAGTGGTACAAAACAAAAATAAACTTGATATAAAACCATCTGATTATTTAGAAATTTCTTATGATAAAAAAATCAGCGATGAGTTTATAAAACCTGCGAGTTTTAAAGATTTTGGCGGTATTAAAGAAAATGATGGTGTGATTATAATAAATTTTAGAAGTGACCGTGCAAGAGAGATGTGTATGGCATTTGGCGATGAGAGTTTTAATGAATTTAAAAGAGAACATAATATAAAAAATATCATAACCATGACTTCATATGATGATAATTTTAATTTTGAGATTCTTTTTAAAAACGAGGAAATTAAAAATACTTTAAGTCAAACTATTGCAGATGCTGGCTTAAGACAACTTCACACTGCTGAAACCGAAAAATATGCACATGTGACGTTTTTCTTTAATGGAGGAACTGAAGAGCCATGCCTAAATGAAACTAGAATTTTAGTACCAAGTCCAAAAGTAAAAACTTATGATGAAAAGCCGGAAATGAGTGCTTATGATGTTTGCAAAAATGTAATAAATGGAATAAATTATGGGTTTGATTTTATTGTAGTAAATTTTGCAAATGGTGATATGGTCGGACATACTGGAAATTATGAGGCATCTATCAAGGCTGTTGAAGCTGTTGATGAATGCATAGGAAAGATACTAAAGGCTGCAAAAAAGCAAAATTATGCTTATATTCAAATTTCAGACCATGGAAACTGTGAAGCAATGCGGGATAAAAAAGGCGAAATTTTAACAAATCATACCACTTTTGATGTATTTTGCTTTGTAATGGCAAATGAAGTTAGTAAAATCAAAAACGGTGGATTAAATAATGTCGCACCGACAATTTTGAAAATAATGGGACTTGATATTCCAAAACAGATGGATGAAGCGTTATTTTAACAACCTTAAGGAAAATATTTGAAAATAAATGAAAAAAATAAAAGAGTAAAATACTTAAGAGCTCTTGATAGATTTGTAAAATCAGCCATTAATATTTTAAAAAGAGAAGATTTTGATGATGAAATTTTTAGAAAAAGAGTTGAAAAAAATACACAAACATTAGAAAAAGTAGAGCCCGTTTTATTAAATGATCCATACACAAAAGCTTTAGAAAATTTCGCTAATTCAGTAATACAAAATAAAAATAAAGATGAACTTTTAAGGGAAGCAAATTTGCTAGATAAGCTTAAAAATTCAAAAAACTATAAAAAAGAAAAGCATAAAAAATTTGATGAATGTTAAGAAATAATCACCTAAACGGCACTGCGTATCAAACCATGTAAATCAACTCTAGACAATATAGTCCTATTCGTTAATTTTATATATTTTAAATTCAAACTATATCATAAATACAATTTATAAAAACTATAGACACCTTAAGAGTACAAATTTAAAGTGTCTATGTGTAAGCCCATAGAAGTGATATTATCTAATAAAATAAAGCAATATTCCTAAAATTACTTCTTATTATCCTTAACTTCAATATCTTCTTTTATTGATTCAAACTTCTTATCACCTATGCCTTTTACATTTTTAATATCTTCTATTTTTGTAAATTTATTCTCTTTTCTATATTCTATTATAGCTTCTGCTGTAGCCTCTCCAATACCCTTAAGAGTCATAAGTTCTTCCTTGGAAGCAGTGTTTATATTTACAGCACCAAACAACAAACTAAAACTAAAAACAAATAATAACAATAGTCTTTTCATAAATATATCCTTTAAATAATAATATTTATTCAGTATATAAAATATATATTAATATATTCTAAACTAGCATATATTATTTAACATATTCATTAATATTACAAAGCGAAAAAATTTAATTAATTCATATTAAATTCATATTTAACTAAATTTACTTTTATAAATTTGATTAATTTAAGACATAAAAAGAGCTATTATGATAAATATTTGTTTTTACATCTTTATTTGTTAAAAAAATTATTTCTATGATAGTTGTCGCCAAACTGATTATTATTAGTTTTATTAACACCTAGTTTTTAGTTGTCTTGCTTAGTATTTTGTTTATTCTAACATTAACTTTCATGTATTTACTCCTTTTTCAATGGTTTTATCTATTACTTTTGAAGTTTTTATCATATTTTTTACTAAATAGTTGAGCCAGAAATATCACCAAAATTTGATGTACCCATACCATCCGAGGCTCCTATAAAAAAGCCCTCTAATTTTCTATCTTCATTATGCCAAATACCCTCTAATTTCACCGCCTATATAGCTAACTATTATGTTTTAGCCATGCTTTAAGTAGTAAAACCATCTTTTATTTTATTATTTAAGTTTTGCTTTGGCATACTACCACCAAAAGATACTGTTTGAAACGGATGTGCTTGAAGTCTTAGCCGTAAATCTATTTTAGTGAGGATATGCTGAAGTAGTGGCTTCTTTTCATATTTAGATTATCTGTATTTTTAGCATAATATCTTTCACTGGAGTTGGTTAAGGGCAGCTTATCCGTAAAAAAAGCATCGCTGAAAGTCTTGTCTTTTTCTCTAGTTATTTCATAAGATGTTATTATCCATTTATTTTCACCACCATTATTAAACCCTTGATAATCATAATCTATAATATTCATCCCATTTTATGACATACAGTAATTGAACATTGCTTTAAATCCTAAACATTGCAATCTACAAACTCATTAGAAGTAAAGTTCATAATATCACCATGAGTAATATGTAAGGCGTAGACTATTAAACATGAAAAACGGCTCATTATAAATCAAACTGTAAAAAAGATAAAAGGCAATGAATATAAAGATGTCTTTCGCCTAAAACTTAGAAGCTATAAAGTTTTTTATAAAAAGATATATAATGAACTTATTATTTTAGTTTTAAGAGTTAGAGATAGAAAAGATATCTATAAGTGATCTAACGCTCAAACAGATAAAGCTCCAAAAAATTATTACTAAAATCAGTTGGCTAAAAACAAACTTCTTTTTTATTATCTTTTGGCTCTGTTAAAATATTTTATTGATTTTTAAGCTAATTTATATTATAATTTCCTATATAAAATAACGATAGTAAGGAGGTTTGCGATGAAAAATAAGACAACAGAGTTAGATATAATTTTACAGCTTTTTAACTCTCTTTCAAATGATGATAAAAAATCATTCATAAAAGAGATAAAAAATAAAGAAACTTCTAACAAAGTATCTATCAAAAAAGAGATTAAATATTGTCCTCATTGTAAATCTACTAAATTTGTTAAAAATGGAAAAAGTAGCAATACTCAAAGATTTTTATGTAGAGATTGTAATAAAACATTTACTACTACAAATAATACGATATTTTTTAGTGTTAAAAAAGATATAAAAACCTGGAAATTATATATTCATTGTATGATAGAAAAATATTCACTTAGAAAAACAGCTAAGATTTGTAATATTTCACTACCTACTGCATTTGCTTGGAGACATAAAATTTTAGATGCTTTGCAAATTATGATGAGTGAAGTTGAATTAAATGGAATAGTTGAAGCTGATGAAACTTTTATACCGCTATCTTTTAAAGGTAATCATAAAAATTTTAAATTGCCACGCTTAGCAAAGAAAAGAGGAACACCTGCTACTAAGCGTGGATTAAGTAGAGAGCAGGTCTGTGTAAGTTGTGGAATAAATTTAAATTGTTTATCTATTGCAAAAGTATCAAATCTTGGCAAACCTAAATTAAAAGATTTAGAAAAGGTTTTAAATGGTAAAATTATAAAAGATAGTATGTTTGTAACTGATAGTTTTAGAGCTTATTTAAAACTTGCAAAAGATATGGAGTTAAGTCATATTAGAATACCAAGAAACAAATATAAAGCTGGAACATTTAATATTCAAACTATAAATAGTTATCATAGTAGATTGAAAGCAATGATAACTTATAATTTTAAAGGTGTTTCAACTAAATATCTTAATAACTATCTTGTTTATCATAATTTTGTAAATTTTGCAAAAGACAATAAAAATGACAAAGAGATAATTCTATTTGATTTTATACAAGAGAATGATTGTATAAGTAAATCTATTAACATCGCTAATAGACCAAATATACCATTGCCAGATGTGGCTTAGAAAGGGAAACAATGACACTATGGACACAAAACAGCTTAGAGCTTGCAAATAATTATGATTATTTAGACAGATTATATTCTGTTTATCCTGTAATATCTAATATAAGAAGAAATTTAGATCAAGAAACTATTAATGAATTATCATCCATGCTTACAAGTCCGCCAAATTTTGAACGAGGTAATTTATTAAGATTATTATTAAATTTAGATATTTTTCCTATTAAAGATTCTTATGTTGCATATCTTAGACGAGATAGAAGTGCAATTGATCGCAATCCAAATACTGTATGTAGAATTGAAAATATAATTGTAAATATGGGGCTTACAAATGTTTTGAATGAGATTACTAGACCTATTGAAGCAAATAGACAAATGGGTCAACATTTTAAAAATTGGGTAAATTCTACTAATTTTAATTTTGATAAAACAGATAATATAGATGTCTTTTTAAATACAGATACGCTAATGGTTTTTATTGGCAATGATAATATTATGTTAAATTTAGCAAAAGATATTTTTGGATACACAGGGAATAAAGGAATTGATTTTATTGCAAAAAGAGGTGAAAATGTAGCAATAGGAGAAGCTAAATTTCTTACAGATTTTGGTGGTCATCAAAATGCACAACTAAACGATGCTAAAAATATTTTACTAGATGGTTCTTTTACGCCTTGCGATTATCAAATTTTTCCTATTGCAATATTAGATGGTGTATTATATATTCAAAATACAGCCACTAGAATGACTAAAAATCATATGTCTGAGTTTGTTAATAATTCAACTAATGAACTTATAATGTCTGCATTATTGCTAAGTAGTTTTGTGGTTACGTTATAATGTCTATATCTTTAAATTATGATATAAAAAAGACTGAAATTGAAATTTTAGAAAAAATAAATAGATGTTCATCAGATAAATTAAATGTTATATATTCAGATCAAAAAACTAAACTTATATATCAAGATAATTTTCAAGCAATGTCTATTTTATTAAAAACATATAATAATAAAATAGATTTAGTTTATATAGATCCCCCTTTTAATACAGGTCAGGATTTTTTTTATTCAAATTCTAGAACATCTTCAATATCTAATTCAGAAACAGATAAATTAGCATATAGTGATATTTTTGAATTAGATGATTATCTAGAATTTATTAGAGAAAGACTTTTTTTGATTCATAAATTATTAAGCGATAAAGGAACTTTATATTTACATATTGATATAAAAATGGGACATTATATTAAAATTATATTAGATGAAATATTTGGAAAAGATAATTTTTTGAATGAAATTACTCGTATAAAATCAAATCCTAAAAACTTTAAAAGAAAAGCATATGGAAATATAAAAGATACAATTTATGTCTATGCTAAAAAAAAATGTATGCAAATTTTTAATGACATATCTATAAAACTTAGCGATGAAGAGCTTTTAAAAAAATTTCCTAAAATAGACAAAAATGGCGAAAGATATACTACTGTTCCTTGCCATGCACCAGGTGAAACACTAAATGGAAACACTGGAAAAAAATGGCGTGGCTTATTACCGCCAAAAGGAAGACACTGGAGAAGCTCTCCTGATGAATTAGAAATGTTAGATAAAACAGGTTTAATAGAATGGTCAAAAACAAACAACCCTCGCATTAAAAAATATGCAAAAGATCACAAAGGAAAAAAAATACAAGATATTTGGGGTAATTTTAAAGATCCACAATATCCAAAATACCCAACTGAAAAAAATTTAGAAATGTTAGAGCTTATTGTAAAGCAATCGTCTAATGAGAATTCTATTATAATGGATTGTTTTTGTGGTAGTGGCTCCTTTTTAATTGCAGGTTTAAAAAATAATCGTAATGTTATCGGAATAGATATAAGTGAGCAAAGTATGAAAATTTCAAAGCAAAATATTATAAAATAAAAATTTAATTTTTTAATAAAATCAATAAAATATTTTAACAGAGCCTATCTTTTATAAAAACACTACATAACTAATAAAAACTAATCTACATAATAAATCTTTTTTAAAATAAAATATAGCTAGCACTATAAAAATATAAAAATGAAGCTTTTTTGAATTTCGACAGTGTTCCAGCTCAAATATTACAAAATATAGCAATATCATATTTCATACTCCATATTTCATATACTTCATATATATGATTTCTACTAAATTTTAGTAAAATTTGACTATTTTAAAAATACTAAATTTAGGCAAATCTTTACACTATATAGAATAATTATTCAAGACCAGATATCAATGAAAAAGTCCTGTTTTATTTTGACAAAAATTGATTTTATTTAAAATTTAATTAAGACTATAGTTTTAAAAAAACAGCTTAGATTTGTTACATTTAAAAAACTAAAATATCATTACACAAATAAGATAAATAAAAGAAAAAAATATTTAAAAATTCAATTTTACTAGATAGGTTGTTTAAAAATAAATATTGTAGTAAGTAATAGTTAGTATAAAAACAAAGTCCGCAGTGACCTACTTTCCCAGCATCCCAGTAAGGGAGAGTATCATCAGCCACGATGTGCTTAGCTTCTTGGTTCGGGATGGAGCAAGGCGTTTCCACATCTGTATAACCACGGACAGTGTTAAATAAAAATATTTAAATAAATACTCTTATTAAACACTGTTAGTTAAATTGTTAAAAGTCTAAGTTTTAATATTTAAAACTGTAAAACTTGTTTAAAGAATAGTATTTATCCTTAACAAGGAAGTGATGCTTAACTCTACTTCTTGCATTTGTGCAACAAATCTTTAGTATTTGCTACTTTAAGTCGGACTTTGTTCGACTGCTAAAAGTAGATAAAAATAGATAAGCAAACGAGCTATTAGTACTGGTCAGCTAAATGACTTACATCACTTACACACCCAGCCTATCAAACTTATAGTCTATAAGAGCTCTTAAAAGAAGATTAATCTTGGAGTTGGCTTCGAGCTTAGATGCTTTCAGCTCTTATCACATCCCAACTTAGCTACTAAGCGGTGCCCTTGGCAGGACAACTTATACACCAGTGGTTGGTTCAACCCGGTCCTCTCGTACTAGGGTCAACTCTCCTCAATCTTCTTACGCCCACGGCAGATAGGGACCGAACTGTCTCACGACGTTCTGAACCCAGCTCGCGTACCGCTTTAAATGGCGAACAGCCATACCCTTGGGACCTGCTCCAGCCCCAGGATGCGATGAGCCGACATCGAGGTGCCAAACCTCCCCGTCGATGTGAGCTCTTGGGGGAGATCAGCCTGTTATCCCCGGGGTACCTTTTATCCTTTGAGCGATGGCCCTTCCACACAGAACCACCGGATCACTAAGACCGACTTTCGTCTCTGCTCCACTTGTCGGTGTCGCAGTTAAGCTGGTTTTTGCCTTTATACTCTACAAACGATTTCCAACCGTTTTGAACCAACCTTTGTAAGCCTCCGTTATTATTTGGGAGGCGACCGCCCCAGTCAAACTACCCACCAGACATTGTCCTACCTAAGGATAACTTAGGCTAGTTAGCTACCCGAATAAAGAAGAGTGGTATCTCAAGGATGACTCCTTATAGACTAGCATCTATAGATCATAATCTCCCACCTATCCTGCACATCTTTATCCAAGTAGCAGTGTCAAGCTATAGTAAAGGTCCACGGGGTCTTTCCGTCTTGCCGCGGGTAGGAGGAATTTTCACCTCCACTACAATTTCACTGGATCCCTCTTTGAGACAGCTCCCATCTCGTTACGCCATTCATGCAGGTCGGTATTTAACCGACAAGGAATTTCGCTACCTTAGGACCGTTATAGTTACGGCCGCCGTTTACTCGGGCTTCGATCAAGAGCTTTGCTAATGCTAACTCCATCAATTAACCTTCGAGCACCGGGCAGGCGTCACACCCTATACATCCACTTACGTGTTAGCAGAGTGCTGTGTTTTTGGTAAACAGTCGGGAGGGACTCTTTGTTGTAACCTCTAGGGCTTGCACCCTGGTAGGCACACCTTATACCGAAGATACGGTGCTATTTTGCAGAGTTCCTTAAAGAGAGTTCTTCCACGCGCCTTAGAATACTCATCCCACCCACCTGTGTCGGTTTACGGTACGGGCAATTATTACTAAACTTAGAAACTTTTCTTGGCTCTATAGTATCATGAATTCTTACGCTACTCCGAAGAGCTTTGTAAGCCTTTAAGCTTTCGGATAAAGAGTTACGGATTTGCCTATAACTCAACCTACGACCTTAGACTAACTATTCCATCAGTTAGCTCCACTAACTTTAAGCGTCCTTCCATCGCACATAATAATTGGTATTGGAATATTAACCAATTTTCCATCGCATACCCCTTTCGGACTTTGCTTAGGACCCGACTAACCCTACGATGACGAGCATCGCGTAGGAAACCTTGGGTTTTCGGCGATCAGGATTCTCACCTGATTTAACGCTACTCATGCCTGCATGCTCACTTGTATTTGCTCCAACGCTCCTTACCGGTACATCTTCAACGCTAAATACAACGCTCTCCTACCACTTGCACACAACTTAATTCTTTTAGCTTAAGATATTTTAAAACTCTTTGCTTTGCAAAAACGCTATCGCTAGTTTTAAATATAACTTATACACTTTGTTTTATAAAGAACTAAGTTGTGTGCAAGTCTACGACTTCGGTACTTATTTTAGCCCCGTTATATTTTCCGCGCAAAATCACTAGACCAGTGAGCTATTACGCTATCTTTAAAGGATGGCTGCTTCTAAGCCAACCTCCTGGTTGTTTAAGTAACTTCACATCGTTTTCCACTTAAATAAGATTTTGGGACCTTAGTCGGTAGTCTGGGTTGTTCCCCTTTTGACGACGGATTTTATCACTCGCCGCCTGACTGCTATGATTACATTAAAGGTATTCGGAGTTTGATAGGGTTTGGTACATTGGTGTATGCCCTAGCCCATTCAGTGCTCTACCCCCTCTAATTACTACATAACGCTATACCTAAATATATTTCGGAGAGAACCAGCTATCACGAAGTTTGATTGGCCTTTCACCCCTATCCACAAGTCATCCCAAGACTTTTCAACGTCAGCGGGTTCGGTCCTCCGCCGGCTCTTACACCGGTTTCAACCTGCTCATGGATAGATCACTTCGTTTCGGGTCTGCAATATCTGACTAAACGCCCTATTAAGACTTGCTTTCGCTACGGCTCCGGATTTCCTTAACCTTGCCAGATATCACAACTCGCAGGCTCATTATGCAAAAGGCAGTCCATCACACGTCATAAAGAATCGTGCTCTGAATGATTGTAAGCAAATGGTTTCAGGTTCTATTTCACTCGGGTCACCCCCGTTCTTTTCACCTTTCCCTCACGGTACTTGTTCACTATCGGTTTGGTAGTAGTATTTAGGGTTGGAAAGTGGTCTTCCCAGATTCAGACAAGGTTTCACGTGCCTCGCCCTACTCAGGATACTGTTAAGTAAAAAAGAGTTTTCATATACGGGAGTATCACCCTCTATGCTTAAACTTTCCAGATTATTCTATTAACTCTTTTTAGTCTATGTTACAGTCCTACAACCCCACTAGTAAACTAGTGGTTTGCCCTTTTACGATTTCGCTCGCCGCTACTTTCGTAATCTCATTTGATTTCTTTTCCTGTGGGTACTAAGATGTTTCAATTCCCCACGTTTGCTCCATATAGGTAGTATATATCACTATATACTGGGTTTTCCCATTCAGAAATTCCCGGATCAAAGCTCCTTGACAACTCCCCGAGACTTATCGCAGTCTAGCACGTCTTTCATCGCCTCTACCAACCAAGGCATCCACCATTCGCTCTTAGTAGCTTACCTTTTTTGACTTCGCAGACTAGCAAAGCTAGTCTTTACGAGCAAGGGCTACACCCTTTGCAAACCTCTAAAGCTATTAAGATTTACCCAAAACTTCGTTTGTCGTAAATCAATATTAAGGTTTTACTCGTAAAAACAAAAATTAAATTTGATTAAAATTATTTAATACTTAAACTTAATAAAGTTGCTTGTCTTTGAAGTTATTAGAATTATTTATTATGTTGATATTCTAATTCGCATCACTTCCTTGTTAAAGATAAAATAATGATTTATTTTATAATGTTTATATTATATAAATTAAGACGGAAAGAGATTATAAACTATAAAGTAAGTTTTAAAAACTTTATTGTTTCGTGTATAATCTTTAAACTTTTAAATTTGATAACAGTTAAATTTAAAAGATTTGCTTTTATGTTTATATAGATATAAAGCTTTAACAAGTCCTGTAAAATTGTTTTATTTTATTAAAACTTTTTGTGACTTTTAACAATGATAATTTAAATAACATTTAGATTATAAAACCTAATTAGAAAATTAACATATAAGAGATAATTGATTTTTATCAACTTTATTGTTTAACTCTCTAATTAAACTTTATAATAAAAAAATAAAGTTTGGTATTTTATCTAATAATACTTATATTTTTATAAAATTAAAAATAGTTTATTTTAATAAAAAACTATCATCTAAAATATAGTTATTTTTATTATAAAATACTTCTTTGTTAAACTATGTATTATATAAGCTTTATATAAAAATAATTTTTATATTTTTTTAATGGTGGGCCTGATAAGACTTGAACTTATGACCTCACCCTTATCAGGGGTGCACTCTAACCAGCTGAGCTACAGGCCCTTATGGTGGAGAATAGCGGGATCGAACCGCTGACCTCCTGCGTGCAAAGCAGGCGCTCTCCCAGCTGAGCTAATTCCCCTTTAGCTCTATTACTAATTTTAAAACAATCTCTGAAAACTAAACAAGGATGATTGAGTTAGTTGTCTATTACACTATAAGTATAAATATTAACACTTATATCTTTCTTATAGATATCTTGTGAGAGAATATCTATTTGTACTCTAGAAAGGAGGTGATCCAACCGCAGGTTCTCCTACGGTTACCTTGTTACGACTTCACCCCAGTTACTGATTCCACTGTGGAAGGTAGCTATTTTAGCATCCCTGCTTCGAGTGAGATCAACTTCCATGGTGTGACGGGCGGTGAGTACAAGACCCGGGAACGTATTCACCGTAGCATGGCTGATCTACGATTACTAGCGATTCCGGCTTCATGGGGTCGAGTTGCAGACCCCAATCCGAACTGGGACATATTTTATAGATTTGCTCCATCTTGCGATATTGCGTCTTACTGTATATGTCATTGTAGCACGTGTGTCGCCCTGGACATAAGGGCCATGATGACTTGACGTCGTCCACACCTTCCTCCTCCTTGCGAAGGCAGTCTGTTTAGAGTGCTCAGCCGAGCTGTTAGCAACTAAACACGTGGGTTGCGCTCGTTGCGGGACTTAACCCAACATCTCACGACACGAGCTGACGACAGCCGTGCAGCACCTGTCACTAAATTCTAGTAAACTAGCACTTTCTAATCTCTTAGATGTTTTTAGGATGTCAAGTCCAGGTAAGGTTCTTCGCGTATCTTCGAATTAAACCACATGCTCCACCGCTTGTGCGGGTCCCCGTCTATTCCTTTGAGTTTTAATCTTGCGACCGTACTCCCCAGGCGGTATACTTAATGCGTTAGCTGCATTACTGCCTTGACTAGCAAAGCAACAACTAGTATACATCGTTTAGGGCGTGGACTACCAGGGTATCTAATCCTGTTTGCTACCCACGCTTTCACGCCTCAGCGTCAGTTAGGTTCCAGCAGATCGCTTTCGCAATGGGTATTCTTCTTGATCTCTACGGATTTTACCCCTACACCAAGAATTCCATCTACCTCTCCCCTACTCTAGACTATCAGTTTCCTAAGCAGTTTAGTGGTTAAGCCACTAGATTTCACAAAAGACTTGATAATCCGCCTACGCGTCCTTTACGCCCAGTGATTCCGAGTAACGCTTGCACCCCCCGTATTACCGCGGCTGCTGGCACGGAGTTAGCCGGTGCTTATTCATCAGGTACCGTCATTATTCTTTCCTGATAAAAGGAGTTTACGCTCCGAAAAGTGTCATCCTCCACGCGGCGTTGCTGCGTCAGGGTTTCCCCCATTGCGCAATATTCCTTACTGCTGCCTCCCGTAGGAGTTTGGACCGTGTCTCAGTTCCAATGTGACTGATCATCCTCTCAGACCAGTTACGCGTCATAGCCTTGGTAAGCCATTACCTTACCAACTAGCTGATACGATATAGTCTCATCCTACACCGAAAAGACTTTCCCTATTTAACTTATGTTAAATAGGAGTATGAGGTATTAGCAGTCGTTTCCAACTGTTGTTCCTCTGTGTAGGGCAGATTAACTATATATTACTCACCCGTGCGCCACTAATCCATCCTAGCAAGCTAGGACTTCATCGTTCGACTTGCATGTATTAGGCACGCCACCAGCGTTCACTCTGAGCCAGGATCAAACTCTCCATAAAAAATATTATGAAGTTTTTAATCTAAAAACTTTTATTATTTATCTTTAAATAAAAATAAATTATTATTTAATACCTTTATATATAATACAAAGATATTGTTTTTAATTTCTAGCTCAATCGATCACTTGTTTAGATTTCAAAGATTAACTTTAAAATTTGATTTTTATAGTTTAACATTAATAATTTAAAAAACTCGTTTTTTATAAAAAAGAACTTATTTAAACAACTCGTTTAAGAGGTCTTTCGTAAAACGGAAATGAAATTATACAAACATAAAGCTTAAAGCTTGATTAAAGTGGGGGAAAATGTTGGAAGAAATTTGGGGAATATGAAAAAATAGAGTTAGAAATTATGGAAATTGATTAAAATCTACAAATTTGTCAAGTTCTGACCTTTTTAAATTTGATTTTTGTAAAATAGTAGCATTAGTTTAAATGAAATAGATGTAGTTTTAAATTTGAAGCAAAGCTATTATAAATTTTGTGCTTTGATGAGATGTTAAGCTTTGGCATTGTTTGTCCTTTTAAAATTTATTTATTATAATTTTATCACTTTTTAGTAATAATTTAGCTACTGTTCTTTTAAGTAATAAGTTTTTATAAATTCTTTTTCGTTTTTATTTGTACTCACATGTTTTAAAATATATATATTTCTTGAATTTTTTCTTTTCCGCCTTTATAATAATAGTATTCATATATTTCTTTTAATTCATCTGATGATAATTGCTTATATGGTTCAATGATATAATCTGTTTGATTCTTATCTATAAAAATAACTCTATTTTTTTGTGTTGAAAATAATATGTCCTCTAATTTGTCTGTCAGTCTTAAGTCGTTTTTAAATTTTATATAATCTTTTATATTTTTAAAATTTGCATAATCTTTCGAGCAATATTTTTGATAAACATTTCTTGACATGCTATTATATTTTAAAAAATAATTTCCATTATCATCTATATCAATTGCACCAATAATGCTTAAGATATAAATTTTATAGCAATTTTCATACTCTTTTTTCATAAGTTCTTCTGAGGATTGTCCTGAGACATTGTGTTCAAGTAGCAAATCTAGCATTGGTTCAAAGTTTGGGATATCTTCTAGCGGTTTATATAAACTATGGTTATATTTTAATTCATCCATAGATAAATTATAGTCAAACATATCTCTTTTTGATTGTTTTGCAAGAATCATATGATCATCAATATCTTCTTTTGTAAAAATATCATTTATGGAATTTCCAACTTCTACTTGGTCGTATTCATTTATACGATTATAGGTATATGGTTTGTAGCCATCTCTAAATGCCATTTTTGCAAGCTCATAGGAGTTGCTATAAACTAAATAATCAAAAACATAAACTGCTGGTTTTGAATGGTTGTGATTAAATTCTATATCTTTATAAATAATATTAACATTATCTCCATCCACAATTAGTTTTTCCATGTTGTAGTAATTTGGCAAGTTAGTTAAATAATATTGTATAACTTTTGCTTCTTCAAATTTAATCCCATTATTAAGTAAAATTTTAACTACTTTTATACTATTCATAGATAAAGCATAAGCAAAAGGGTTTAAACCTTGCTCATCTTTAGCTCTAATATCTGCACCAAGATTAATTAACTCTTTTGTTGTGTTTTCATCTCCCCAAAAACTAGCATACATTAAAGGTGTAACTCCACCATGCAATCTATAATCAACACTAATATTATTATCTTTCATAAAGGATAAAATTTTATTTGTATTTTTTGACTTAAGAAGTTTTTTAAGCTCTATATCTTTAAGTGGCTCTTCAACCACATTTGGCTTTGAGTTATAATCTATATCCCAATATCTAAAACTAAAACTATCAACTTCTTCTTGTGTAACATACTTTGAAATTTCAGAACCTGGTTTTATAACTGTATCAGCTGTAACTGTGAAGTGAGAATTTTGAGAGAGTTTAAATTTATTATAAACTATAAAAGCAACTAAAATTAAAGTTATAATTATAAATGAATTTAAAAATTTGTTTTTCAAATTTAACCTTTAAATATAAATTTATAATTAAATCTCAGCCCAAATTTAAAACTAAAAAGGGCTGAAAATTTTAAAATTTGACTTAAATTATTTAAATTTATATCGGCATAACCCTTATATTTGGGCTTAAATTTTCTTTTAATACTGCCTCTATTGCAAAAAGTGTTCCTGTAGAGCCACTTGCACAACCACTGCAAGCTCCTAAATATCTTATATAAATGTCAGTTTTGCCATCATCACTTTTTCTAATATCAACTATATCCAAATCTCCACCGTCCATCATGAGCATTGGGCGAATTTCCTCATCTATAATTGCCTCAACCATTTTAAATTGACCTATTGTATTAAGCTCTTCGAAATTATCACCCTGTTTATGAGAATCAGCCATTTTAGAGAGTTTTTCTTGCTCCATTTCAGCTCTAGTAGATGCTAAAATATCTTCTAAATAATACTCTCTTTTTTCATGTCCGCCAGGCTTGATACAGCTTTTACAAAATGCACCTGCTTTAGTGTATTGAGTTATCTCTTCAACGGTTTTTAAGTCATTTAGTTTAATCACTTCTTTTATCGTTCCAAGACTTACTCTTGCACACTCACAGACTATTATCTCATCTTCAAAATGCTCAGGATCTATTCCTTTATACTGCGCTGCAGCTGCTTTTATAACATCGTATGCCATAACTGAACAGTGCATTTTTTGAGGTGGGACGGCTGGAGTATTTGGATCATCTCGCATAGCTTTTTCTACATCTATGTTTGTTATCTTTACAGCTTGATCAACTGTTTTACCAACGCAAAGTTCAGCCATAGTATCACTACTTGCAATGGCTGTTCCACAGCCAAAACTTCTAAATTTCGCCTCTTTTATAATATTTGTTTTTTCATCCACAAGCCAATAAAGTCTAACCGCATCCCCGCAACTCTCAGCTCCAAAATCAGCAACTATAAGCTTACAGCCCTTTTCTTTTGCTTCTTCTTCTGTTATTTCACCCATAAATTTAGGGTTATTCATCCTATCTTGAACCTTTTGTGAGTAATCCTCCCAAAATGATCCACTTATTAAATTATCTTTTGCCATTTTTTATCCTTTTTATAATCCGCTTTTATGATTTTTTGGTGCATACGCAAAACTACTTGAAATAGCTCTTAATCTCTCAACTGCTTTTTTTATCTGCTCTATTGCATAATCGATCTCTTCTTCTGTATTGTATCTTGATAAAGAAAGTCTTAAGGCTGTATGAGCAAGCTCTTTATCGGCTCCAATTGCCTCCATTATAGGGTTGCTTTCAAGTGTTTCACTCGCACACGCAGATCCAGTTGATGCAGCAATGCCAGCTTTATTTAAATCCCAAAGCATTGCCTCTCCTTCAACACCTTTAATGCTTGCTAAAATTGTATTTGGAGTTCTAAATTCTTTTTTTCCAACAACGCTTACATCAGGAATTTGTAAAAGTGCATCTTCAAGCTTATCTCTTAGTCTTCTTACATGTACATTTTCCATATTTATAAATTTATTCGCAAGCTCTAAGGCCTCGCCCATAGCAACTATATAGCCAACATTTAAGGTTCCACTTCTTCGTCCACCCATATGCTCACCACCATGTAAAAGTGGAGTAAGTTTTTTAGAATTTCTTATATAAAGTCCCCCAACTCCTTTTGGTCCATGAAATTTATGTGCTGAAAAACTTAAAAAATCAACTCCCGCGTCCATTACATTTACTTTGATTTTTCCAACAGCTTGAGTTGCATCTGTGTGAAACAAAACTCCTCTTTCATGGGCAATTTTAGCTAACTCTTTTATTGGAAAAATTGCTCCTGTTTCATTATTTGCCCACATTATGCTAACAAGGGCAGTTTTATCATCAATTGCATTTTTTAAATCTTCTTTATTTATAAGCCCGTCACTATTTACATCAAGTCTTGTTATCCTAACACCTAATTGTTCCAAAAATGAACAGGTGTGGCTAATAGCAGGATGCTCAACTGCTGAGATGATAATATGGTCTTTATCTTTATTTAAAATTTTATCAAAATAGATACCTTTTAAAACCCAGTTATTACTCTCAGTTGCGCAAGAGGTGATGACTATATCATCCATATCTGATGCTCCAATTCCTGCATATAGCTGATCCATAGCCTTTCTTAAAGCAGGAGTTGTCTCTATGCCAAAGTCGTGAAGCGAGTTTGGATTGCCATATTTTTGACAAAAGTATGGAAGCATTGCCTCATAAGCTTCAGGTGCCATCATAGTCGTTGCATTGTTGTCTAAGTAGACTCTTTTCATTATAAATTTTCTCCTTAAATTTCTTAATCTTTATTAAAATTTTAAATAGGATAAGTTTTATCTTATTTGAAATGATACACTAAAATGATTAAATTTTTAATTTACAAAGTTAAACAATTTTAAAATCTAGCCTCTCTTGATGAGTTTATTAAAGAAAAGAACTCTTTCCTAGTTCTTGGATCTGAAATAAAACTTCCTCTTAGTGCCGAAGTTGTAGTTGTAGAGTTTATCTTTTCAACTCCCCTCATTTCAATGCACATATGCCTGGCTTCCAAAACAACCCCAACACCACGCGGATTAATAACTTCTTGTAAAGCTCCAGCAATTTGCTCGGTAAGTTGCTCTTGGATTTGAAGTCTTCTTGCAAATATATTTACCATTCTTGGAATTTTAGATAATCCCACAACCTTTCCATTTGGTATATAAGCAACATGTGCTCTTCCTATAATTGGCAATAAGTGATGCTCGCAAAGGCTATAAAATTCTATATCTTTTATTAAGACCATTTCGTTGTTTGAGCTTTCAAATAAAGCATCATTTAACACAACTTTTGGATCTTGTTTATATCCACTTGTCATAAACTCATAAGCTTTAAAAACTCTATGTGGAGTTTTTATCAACCCTTCACGGTTTGGATCTTCTCCTAAAATTTCAAGCATATTTTTTACAGATTTTTCAAATTCGATACTATTTTTTTTGCTATTATCCATACTTTTCCTTAAAAATTTTAAGCCATTTTACAACAAAATCACTTTACCGATAATAAAATTTTTAAATTTATACTTAAAATAAGGTAAAATCTGATATTATTAACATTTAAATTTTAAATTTCAAAAGGAAAATAATGGAAGTTAGTTCAAAACTGATTAATTCAGCAAATGCATCAATCGATGCTAAATTTGATGCAAAAAGCATTGAAAATAAAGTAAATGAAATAGCTGCTAAAACAGCAAAGCAAGTAAAAATTGATGGTTTTAGACCAGGAAAAGTCCCTGTAAATGTTGTTAAAAAAAGATATGAAAAAGCACTTTTAGATGATGCAAAACAAGAGCTTTTTAAAAAAGCTATCGATGATGGCTTAAAAAGTTTAGATAAAAAACAAAGTGATCTTTTAGGTGAGCCTGTTTTTGCAAAATTTGAAGAAGTTGATGGTGGCATAGACGCAATTATTGAAATTTCTTTTAAACCAGAGATTGATATAAAAGGATATGAAAAACTTATCCCTAAGTATGAAATTCCAGAAGCTTCAAAAGATGAAGTAAAAACAAAAATTGATGAATTGTTATTAATGGTTGCTCCACTTGAAAAAGCAGATAAAGATAGTCTTGAAAAAGGTGATTTTGCAAAATTTGACTTTGAGGGATTTTTAGACGGTAAGGCTTTTGAGGGTGGAAGTGCGAAAGATTATAGCTTAGAAATAGGCTCAAACCAGTTCATCCCAGGCTTTGAAGATGCAATGATAGGATTAAAACCTGGTGAAGAAAAAGATATTAATTTAACTTTTCCAAGTGATTATAATGCAAAAAATTTAGCTGGAAAAGATGTTGTTTTTAAAGTAAAACTACACGAAATTCAAGCTAAAAATCCTGCTAAAAAACTTGACAAAAAAACATTAACCGAACTTACTGGTGATGAAAAATTAACAATAAAAGCTTTTGAAGAAAGAATAGAAAACCAAATCAAACACGATAAATTTAACAAAATTTTAAATGAGGAGTTGAAGCCTAAATTTGTTGATGATATGACTGAAAAATTTGATTTTGATCTACCTAAAACTATAGTTGAACAAGAAATTGATTTACAATTTAGAAACTCATGGAATAGTTTTACAAAAGAGGATATGGAGAAATTTAGAACCGATAAAGATGCTTTAACAAATAAAAGAGAAGAGTTTAGAAAAGAGGCTGAAAAAAGCGTAAAACTAACATTTATAATTGATGAGCTTGCAAAAGACAGAAAAGTTGAAGTAAGCGATCAAGAGTTGGTTCAAGCTATTTATTTTGAAGCTTATCAAAACGGAATTGATCCTAAAAAACATCTTGAAACTTATCAAAAACAAGGAATTTTACCAGCTGTTAAAATGGCTTTAATAGAAGAAAAACTTTTTAATGATTTGTTTAAACTTCCTGAGCCAAAAGATGAAAAAGCAGATGGCAAAGAAGATAAAAAAGAAGAAAAACCTGCTAAAAAAACAACTAAAAAAGCGACTAAAGAAGAAGGGAAATAATGGCATTTTACATACCTTATGTTATTGAAAAATCTAGCAGAGGCGAAAGAAGCTATGATATTTACTCACGTCTTTTAAAAGATAGAATTATTATGTTAAGTGGCGAAATAAACGATGATGTGGCAAGCTCTATTGTATCTCAACTACTTTTTTTGGAAGCAGAAGATCCTGAAAAAGATATCTATTTGTACATAAATAGTCCAGGTGGTGTTGTTACAAGTGGGCTTAGTATTTATGATACAATGAATTATATAAGAGCTGATGTTAGCACGATTTGTATCGGTCAAGCTGCCTCAATGGGTGCGTTTTTACTAAGCTGTGGAGCAAAAGATAAAAGATTTGCTCTACCAAACTCACGTATTATGATTCATCAACCACTTGGTGGAGCTCAAGGTCAAGCAACAGATATTGAAATTCAAGCAAATGAAATTTTGAGAATCAAAAAAACATTAAATGAAATTTTGGCTAAAAATACAAACCAAAGCATAAAAAAGATAGAAAAAGATACCGATAGAGACTTTTTCATGAGTGCGGCTGAAGCAAAAGAGTATGGAATTATCGATAAGATCTTAGAAAAGAGTTCAAAATAAATGGTTTTAGAAGTTTTAACATATCCAGATAAAAGACTGTATCAAAAGTCTAAAAGTGTTGAGAAATTTGATGAGAATTTGCATAAATTTTTAGATGATATGTATGAAACTATGATAGCTAAAAAAGGCATTGGACTTGCGGCAATTCAAGTTGGTAAACCACTTCGAGCTTTGGTTATAAATTTATTAAACGAAGAGGGCATCCAAGATAAAAATGACCTAATTGAGATAATAAATCCTGAAATTTTAGAAAAAAATGGAGAGATTACCTATCAAGAGGGTTGTCTTTCGGTGCCTGAGTTTTTTGAAGATGTTACAAGATCAAGTGATATAAAAGTAAGATTTCAAAATAGATTTGGCGAGTTTATAGAGCTTAGTGCAAGTGAGCTTTTAGCTGTTTGTGTGCAGCATGAAATGGATCATTTAGACGGACATCTTTTTATAGAAAAAATTAGCTATAGCCAAAAGAAAAAATTTTCAAAAGAGTATAAAAAAAGGTTAAAAGAAAAATCAAAATGAAGTCTTTAAAATGTGCAACTTTTAGCGACTCTTTGGATATCGTAACGGTTGAATCATCATTTTTAAGAGGGCTTCCTTCTTTTAACATTACAGGTCTTGCAAACACCACAATAAAAGAGAGTGAAAACCGCATAAAAGCCTCTCTTTTATCTATAAATTTTAACTTTCCACCACAAAAAATAGTTATAAATTTATCGCCATCAGATATCCCAAAAAAGGGAAGTCATTTTGATTTAGCGATTGCACTTTTAATCGCACTTCAAAAAGATAAATTTGATGAGAGTTTTTTTATATTTGGCGAACTTGGGTTAAATGCTCAAGCCAAAAGCACAAATTCACTTTTTTCACTACTTTTATTTTTGAGTGAAAAAGTTGAGTTTGCTAAAGTTTTAGTTCCAAAAGATATTGCTTTAAAAGCTGCGACTATTCCAAATTTGGAAGTTTATGCTATCTCAAATTTAACAGAAGCTTTAAATTTTTTCTTAGATGATGAGATAAAAAGTGAGTTTTTAGTCTCAAAACCTCATCCAATTTTTGAAAAAACAATTAAAATAAAAGATAAAATTTTTATTCCAAATTTTGATTTTAGCCTTGATTTTAGCGAAGTAAAAGGACAAGCTAGAGCAAAAAGAGCAAGTCTTATAGCAGCAAGTGGAATGCACAATATCCTTTATGAGGGAAGTCCTGGATGTGGTAAAAGCATGTGTGCAAAACGCCTTGTTTATATACTTCCGCCACAAAGTCCAAAAGAAGTTATGCTAAGCGTGGCGTATGAGTCTTTAAACAATAAAAATGTTGAGTTTAGCGCTGTGCGACCTTTTAGAAGTCCTCACCACACTTCAACAAGAAGCTCTATTTTTGGTGGCGGATCACACTCGGCAAAAGTTGGCGAAGTTGCACTGGCAAATGGTGGAGTGCTGTTTTTTGATGAGTTTCCACACTTTGGCAAAAAAATCTTAGAAAGCCTAAGAGAGCCACTTGAGGATAATAAAATTTTAATTTCTCGTGTAAATTCAAAAGTAGAGTATCAGACACAATTTTTATTTGCAGCAGCGCAAAATCCCTGCCCTTGTGGAAATTTATTTAGTAAAAATGCCACTTGCATCTGTTCAGAAATGGAGATAAAACGCTATAAAAGCACCATTTCAGCGCCACTTTTAGATAGAATAGATCTTTATGTTGCTATGGATGAGATCTCAAAAGATGATAAAGCTACAATAACCAGTAAAAAGATGTATGAAAAAGTATTAATCGCTTTTAAAGCTCAAGTTTTAAGAGGACAAAATGAGCTAAACGCAAAACTTAGCGATAAAGAAGTTTCTAAATTTTGCATTTTAGAAACACCAGCAAAAGATGCTTTAAATACAGCTATTTCAAGGTTTAATTTATCGCAACGAGGCATAAACAAAACTCTAAAAGTCGCTCGAACCATAGCTGATCTAGAAGAAAAAAATGAAATTTCAAAAAATCATATAATGGAAAGTCTGAGTTATAGAATAAGGGGATTTGAGTGATAAATTTATACTATGACACAAAAATGCTTGATGAAAGAGCAATAAGTGAGTTTGGATTAAGTGATGAAATTTTACAAGAAAACGCCGCTTCAAAAATCGAAGAAGTAATTAGACAAAATTTAAAAGAAAAATCAAAAATTTTATTTATTTGTGGTAGTGGCAACAACGCTGCAGATGCGATCTGTACAGCTAGAAAACTATCAAATGACTATGAGTGCGATATTTTCTTAACTTCAAATAAGTTAAATTTACTTGCTTCAATGCAGCTTGATAGAGCAAAAAAAGCTCATGTAAATTTAGTTGAAAATCTAGAATTTAGTGCGTATGAATGCTTTGTGGATGGAATTTTTGGAAGTGGTTTAAACCGCGATATGAGCGATAAAGTTTGCAAAATCATAGATGAATTAAACAAAGCAAAAGGTTTAAAAATCGCTGTTGATATCCCAAGCGGGGTAACTAAAAGTGGCAAAATCGCTAAAAATGCTTTTATAGCGGACTTTACAATTACAATGGGAGCTTTAAAACTAGCACTTTTTTTAGATAGTTCAAAAGATTTAGTTGGTAAGATAATTCTAGCAAATTTAGGCATTAGCAAAGCAAATTTTGAAACAAAAAGCGATAGTTTTTTACTTGAAAAAACTGATTTAAATTTACCATTTAGACATTTACAAGATACAAATAAAGGGAATTTTGGGCATCTTTATGTAATAAGTGGGGATTTAAAAGGAGCTGCGATAATTGCTGCAAACGCTGGTTTTAGCATAGGAGCTGGACTAGTTAGCGTGGTAAGTGATGAAAAAATACCAAATTTAGATCCATTTATTATGCAGACAAACTCATTTGGCAAAGCAAAAGTTGTAGTTGCTGGATGTGGGCTTGGAGAAAAAACTCTAAACTTAGAACTTTTAAAAGATAAAATTTGCGTAATAGATGCTGATTTGTGTTACAAAAAAGAAATCATACCATTTTTAGAAAAAAATGAGAATTTAGTTCTAACACCTCATCCAAAAGAATTTGCTTCGCTGTTAAATTTGGCTGGGTTTGGAGATTTCAGCATAAAAGATGTTCAAGCTAATAGATTTGATTTAGCTAGAAAATGGAGTGAAAAATTTAATAGTGTTTTAGTTTTAAAAGGTGCAAATACAATAATTTCTTATAAAGACAAAATTTTTGTTTCTAATTTTGGCTTAAATATATTAGCAAAAGCTGGAAGCGGAGATGCATTAGCTGGCATTATAGGCGGTCTTTTGGCTCAAAACTACTCACCATTTGAAGCAGCAATTAATGGAGTTTTAGCTCATTCGTTAAGCGTTTTAAATTTCAAAAAAAACTCATACGCACTAACTCCAAATGATATAATAGAAGGTATAAAATGTCTGTAAAAAAAATAGCAATTTTATTTAGTGGAAACGGCTCAAATTTAGAAAATATCCTAAAAAAAGTTCATAATAAAACTTTTAATGGCACTACGATAAAATGCGAACTTTTAATTTGTAATAAAAAAGACGCTTTTGGTATCCAAAGAGCTAAAAAATACGGGCTTGAAACTGTTATAATCGAGCATAAAAATTTTAACTCACGAGAAGAATTTGATGAAAAGCTTGTAAATTTAATAAAACAAAAAGATATTGATTTAACGATTTTAGCTGGATTTATGAGGATTTTAACGCCAGTTTTTACCAAAAATGTAAAAGCTATAAATCTGCATCCTTCAATCCTTCCACTTTTTAAAGGTGCAAACGCTATAAAAGAAAGTTTTGAAAGCGATATGCTAGTTGGTGGCGTTAGCGTGCATTTTGTAAGCGAAGAACTAGACGGTGGAAAACTCATAAATCAACTAGTTTTTTATAGGAAAAAAGGTATGAGTTTAGATGAATGGGAAGAAAATATCCACGCCCTTGAATATGAAATTTTACCAAAAACCATAATAGAGCTTTTAGCTTTTTCTAATTAAATTTAAGTAAAATTAAAAGATTTTTAAAGAAGGAATTAGATGTTTGAATGGTTTACTTCACCTGAAGCGTGGATAAGTCTTTTTACCCTCATTGGGCTTGAGATAGTTTTAGGTATTGATAATATTATTTTTATAGCAATTTTATGCTCAAGACTTCCAAAAGAAGAGCAAAACAAGGCTATAATCGTAGGTCTTGGCTTTGCCATGATAAGTAGAATTTTACTACTTTTAAGCCTGTTTTGGATTATGAAATTAACAGCTCCTTTGTTTAGTGTATTTGGAGAAGAAATTTCGGGTAGAGATTTGATTTTAATTATTGGGGGACTTTTTTTAATATATAAATCAACCACAGAAATTGACTCAAACATTTCAGGTCAAACTCACGAAGAGCATATTAGCACAAAAAAAGTAAGCTTTGCTTCTATAATAATTCAAATTTCCATTCTAGATATAGTTTTTTCACTAGATAGTGTAATAACTGCTGTTGGTATGGCAGATCACATTGAAATTATGATACTAGCAGTTATCATAGCAGTGGGTGTTATGATGGTGGCAAGCAAAGCAATAGGTAAATTTGTAGATGACAATCCTACTATTAAAATTTTAGCTTTATCATTTTTGATTTTAGTTGGAGTAGCTTTAGTAGCTGATGGATCTGGACTTCATATACCAAAAGGTTATATCTACTTTTCTATGGCTTTTTCTTTGGCAGTAGAACTTATCAATATAAAAATGAGGAAAAAGAGATTAAATTAAAAATGTAAAAAACAGATAAAACCATACAAATTTATCTTTATTTAATATATAAAAAGTTAAAATAATAAAGTTATTTAAAATATTTTTATAGAAAGGTTAAAGCTATGAAAAAAGTGTTTTTACTTATGTTTTTAACAGTTGGATTTCTTTTTGGAAATTCTTTATCCGAAATTCAAAAAAATGGAGTTATTAGAATTGGAGTTTTAGGAGATGAGCCTCCTTTTAGTAGCTATGAAGATGGTATGCTTACTGGTTTTGATATCGACTTTGCAAAAAGAATAGTAAGAGATATAGTCGGAAAAAATGGTAAAATAGAATTTGTTGAAATTACAGCACATAATCGTATAGAAATGTTGCAAAAAAATCAAGTAGATATGGTTATTGCTGAGTTTATTATAGATTCAGACAGAGAAAAACTTGTAGATTTTTCTATGCCGTATTTTGCTGTAAATACAGGACTTTTGACCAATAAAAAAGACCACTATAACAGCGTTTCTCAGCTAAGAGGAAAGACAGTTTTGGTTGAAGGAGACACTGAGGCTGAAAGAGATCTTAAAAAAATGGGTTTAAATATAAAAACCTGCAATGATATGTTTCACTGCTACAATGAGCTAAAAGCAGGAAGAGGCGATGCGTTTGCTGGTGCAAATCTGATTGTTTTAGCTTATCCAATCATTGATAAAAAACTTGAAGTAAATGTTTCAGGGATAGGAACTGCAAGCTACTATGCGATAGGCATTCAAAAAGGTAACGCAGATTTGTTAAATGCCCTAAACCAAGAACTTATTAATCTAAGTAAAGAGGGATTTTTCAAAAAAGTTTTTGAAGATACGCTAAATCCATTCTATAAAGGTACGGCTGATAAAAAGTACTTTTTATTGGATGACATATATAGAATTTTTGGTTAATTACCATGTTTGTTTTAAAAAAAAGAGTTGTTTTACTATTAGGCTTAATAATTAGCTTCAGTCTTGGAAATGATACTCTTGTTGAAAAATGTAATAGTGGGGACGTAAAAGCTTGCCATAATGTGGGCGTAGAGTATTATGAAAGTAAAGATTTTGAAAAAGCTTTAGAGTTTTTTACTAAAGGTTGCGACGGTAGAGCTGCAAAATCATGCTATGCCATTTCTGAAATGTACCATAGCGGTGATGGAGTTTTAAGAAGCACATCAAAAGCTATTTTACATGCACAAAAAGCTTGCGATGAAAGTGACGATCCTGAGTTTTGTGATCAAATGGATAAATACCAACTATAAGGGTTTTTAATGAAAAAGATTATTTTAACTACGGCATTTATGATTTGCTCAGTTTTTGCCAGTGATGCACTTATTAGCGAGTGTGAAGCAGGAAATGCAAAAGCTTGCCATAATGTGGGCGTAGAGTATTATGAAAGTAAAGATTTTGAAAAAGCTTTAGAGTTTTTTACTAAAGGTTGCGACGGTAGAGCTGCAAAATCATGCTTTGCTATTTCTGAAATGTACCACAATGGTGAAGGTGTTTCTAAAAGCACTACACGAGCTATCATATATATAGAAAAAGCTTGCGATGAAAGTGACGATCCTGAGTTTTGCGATCAAATGGATAAATACCAACTATAAGGGTTTTTAATGAAAAAGATTATTTTAACTACGGCATTTATGATTTGCTCAGTTTTTGCCAGTGATGCACTTATTAGCGAGTGTGAAGCAGGAAATGCAAAAGCTTGCCATAATGTGGGCGTAGAGTATTATGAAAGTAAAGATTTTGAAAAAGCTTTAGAGTTTTTTACTAAAGGTTGCGACGGTAGAGCTGCAAAATCATGCTTTGCTATTTCTGAAATCTATCACAACGGGGAAGGCGTTTCTAAAAACGTAGAAAAGGCTATCATATATATAGAAAAAGCTTGCGATGAAAGTGACGATCCTGAGTTTTGTGATCAAATGGATAAATACGATATATAATACATGTTTTGCTGCTTTTTGCAGCAAAACATCTCACACGTATCTCAACTTAAATACACACATTAAATTGTAAAGGAAAAAATGAGCTTCATAAAAGAGTTTAAAGAATTTGCTGTTCGTGGAAATGTCATTGATATGGCAGTAGGTGTTGTTATAGGAAGTGCATTTGGCAAAATAGTAAGCTCACTAGTAAGCGATGTGATGATGCCAGTAATAGGTGTTATAACAGGTGGTGTAAATTTTACAGATTTTAAAATGGTGCTAAAAGAAGCTCATGGAGAAGTAGCAGCTGTAACACTAAACTATGGTAGCTTTATACAAACCACAATTGATTTTATTATTATTGCATTTTGTATTTTTGTAGCTATAAAAGCAATAAACAAACTAAAAAGAGAAAAACCAAAAGCTGAAGAAGCCCCAAAAGAACCAAGTGAAGATATCAAACTTTTAAGAGAAATAAGAGACGCATTAAAAAAATAGGTAAATTTATAAAATCTAAACAAAATTTAATAAATTTTATTGTAATATTCCTTTTTGGAAAATTACAATTTTACTCATAGCACCGAATTTGGCGTAGTTTTTTTGTAAATTTTAGTCTTTAAAATTTGCAAGCCAAAGCTAAAAGAATGGAAATTTTTTGAAAAGCTTTTTTATTCACAAACCCAATACTTTTAAATTTTTCATCTTTCATAAATTTCTAAATTTTAAAACATTAAAAATTATAAAATTTGATAATTTTAAGGAGATTCATGACTGATTATAAGTTTAGATTCAAAGATGCACTTCTAGGTGCACAGTTTTTATTTGTCGCATTTGGTGCACTTGTTTTAATGCCTATTTTATGCGGACTTGATATAAGCGTTGCGTTATTTACAGCTGGACTTGGAACACTAATTTTTCAGCTAATTTGCCGTCAAAAAGTGGTGCCTATTTTCTTAGCAAGTAGTTTTGCTTTCATAGCCCCGATTTCATTTGCTGTTAGCAAATGGGGTCTTCCAGTTGCCATGGGAGGAGTATTTTTTGCTGGTTTAGTATATTCAGCATTTAGTTTTTTTGTAAAAATTAAAGGAAAAAGTTTTATTGATAATTTTTTACCGCCAATTGTTGTTGGACCTGTGATAATGACAATTGGACTTGTCTTAAGTCCATCAGCAGTTTCTATGGCGATGGCAAATGGTGATATGCTTAAAAACTATCAAATTTTAAATGCAAATTTTAGCCAAAATGATGCGATGATAATAGCAGGAATTTCTCTTTTAGTAACACTTTTATGCATAATGTTTGCAAAAGGGATGTTAAAGCTAATCCCTATTTTATGCGGTATTGCAGCAGGTTATATCATCTCATATTTTTATGGGATTATTGACTTTTCACCCGTTAAAGAAGCTCCTTGGTTTAGAGTGCCAAATTTTACAGCACCGAAATTTGAACTAGATGCGATTTTATATATGATACCAGTTGTAATCGCCCCCATAATCGAACATATCGGCAATGTTGTAGCAATCAGCAATGTGACAAATTATGACTTTACAAAAAAACCAGGGCTTCATAAAACATTATTAGGCGATGGCATAGCAACAAGCGTAGCAGCCCTTTTAGCTGGACCACCTTGTACAACCTACGCAGAAGTAACAGGTGCAGTAAGGCTTACAAAAGCTTTTAATCCGGCTATTATGACTTGGTCAGCATTTACTGCGATATTGCTTGCATTTGTTGGCAAACTTGGAGCTTTGATAGCTACGATTCCAGCTTGTGTTTTAGGCGGTATTATGATTTTGTTATTTGGAATTATTGCAAGCGTTGGAATGGAGAGTTTGATTAAAAATAATGTTGATATGAATGAGCCTAGAAATATGATAATTATCGCTCTTGTACTTGTTCCAGCACTCGGTGGAATGGTGCTTGACTTTGGTTTTGCAAGCTTTTCACAAATAGGTCTTGGTGCAATTATTGGAGTGTTTTTGAATTTAATACTTCCAAAAAGCAAAGAAAAAGTAGAATAAATTTTAAATTTGGCAAATTTAAAGCTTTAATATTTGCCAAATTCTTTTAAATTTTTAATTACCAAAATACCAAAAATTAGAGTTATTTGCTTAATACAAAACTTTGATATATCTCTATTTGAACATCAAAAAAATACCATAAATGAAGCATTAAATAAAACCTAAAAGCCAGATTAAAAAACACAAAAAGAGAACTAAAGATAAAAAAAATTGAATTTACCATAAGTAAGTTTTTAAAGTAAAAACAAAATCAAAATATAAATTTGAAAAATATCTTAAAGCGTAGTAAATTAAAAACAGTTAAAAGCAAGATGCATCTAAGCAATGCATCTTTATGGGATATTAAAATTTGTAGTTATATCCTAAGTAAAGTCCGTGATCTCTAACTTTTATTTTAACATCTTCTATCTTTCCATAATCACTTTCATCTATTTGGTAGCCAAATTCAACTTCATTATTCTCATCAAGCTCATATATGCCACCTATTTTTGCGCCGTAAATAAATCCTGTTTTGTCTTTGCTAAAACTATCTTTTGAATTGTCATCGTAATCAATGCCTTCAAGTCTCATATTAAGCCTTGAAATACCGCCATAAATACCTAAACTAAACTTAAAGCTATCTGTTATGTTTGGAGTATAGTCAGCACCTATCAAGAAATCATGGCTCTTCCACTCCATGTTTCCTAAAAAATTATCTATAAAATAACTATCTTTTGCCTTAAAATTATATCTATAAGCTCCATAGGCTCTAAAACTATCAAAGTCATATCCAGCTTTTACACCCAAATTTACTCTTTTATCATCTAATTTTAATTTATCTATATCACCTTCCTCCCTATCAAAGTCGCTATTGTCTTTTATTTCAAATTCCGATTTTAAACTATATCCGCCAAAAACACCAACAAAACTATCAGCTAACAATGATGAACAAAGCAAAGAACTTGCAACTAAGCTTTTCAAAACTATTTTTTTCATTCAAACTCCTTTTTTATAAATAAAAATTAGAAATTTGATTGTACCATAAATATTATATAAATAAGGTTAAACTTTTATCATATAAAAAGAAGCAATATGTTAAAATCAACAAAAAATTTTAAGGTTTTATATGATATATTTAGTTCAAACTGACACAACAGCTGGGTTTTTAAGTAAAAACTTACATGAAATTAACCGCATTAAAAATAGAGATTTAAACCAACCCTGCCTAATCACAACGGCAAGTTTTAGTGAGCTTAAAAACTTTGCAAGAGTGCCAAAAAAATTTAAAAATTTAGTTAGAAAGGCTAGAAAAACAACTTTTATCTATCCAAATTTTAAAAGTGTTAGAGTTGTAAAAGATGATAAACATAGCCAATTTTTACAAACTCATGGCTGGATGTATTCAAGCTCTGCAAATTTGCATGAGCAAAAATTTGATTTAGAGTATGCCAAAAGCGTGGCTGATGAGGTCGTAGGTGATGAGTTTATAGAAAAAAAACCATCAAAAATTTATAAACTATATAGAACAAAAATAAAAAAAATAAGGGATTGAAATATGAAAGCTTTAATACAAAATTTAAAAGCTAATGGCTTTGAAGTTTTGCAGGCAAAAGATGGCAAAGAGGCACTAAGCATTGCAAAAACCTTTATAAAAGATAGTCTTAAAATTGGCCTTGGTGGCTCTGAAAGTGTAAAAGAGATTGGGCTTTTGGATTATTTAGTGGGCTTAAAAAACATAACATTATTTAACCAATATGAAGCTGGAATTTCAATGGAAGAAAATTTAAATCGCCGTAGAAATGGGCTTTTAAGTGATCTTTATATCACAAGCTCAAATGCTATCACATTAAATGGCTGGCTTGTCAATGTCGATGGCACAGGAAACAGGGTCGCAGCACAAATTTTTGGTCCAAAAAAAGTTCTTTTGATAGTTGGAAAAAATAAAATTGTTTTAAATTTGGAAAAAGCAATTGAACGAATTGAAAAAATAGCAGCTGTAAAAAACGCTGATAGGATAAACAAAACAGCTATAAAATATGGCAAAACAAGGGCCTATACTCCAGAAGAATTATGCAATAAATATAGTATCATGAAACGCGATGAAAGTGGCAGAACAACGATAATTTTAGTTGATGAGGAACTTGGGTATTGATGAGAGAAAATAGTGATTTTTTAACAAAGCAAATTATAACTTATCTAGGAAACAAGCGGTCACTTTTAGATTTTATAGGCATAGCAATTAATAAAGTAAAAAAAGATTTAAAAAAAGATAAATTAAGCTCACTTGATCTTTTTAGTGGAAGTGGGATAGTGGCAAGATTTTTAAAACAGCACTCAAATTTTTTAATAGCAAATGATTTAGAGCTTTACTCAAAAATTATAAATGAATGCTATTTAACAAATGCGAATGATGAACTAAAGCGTGAAATTTCGGCTATTTTAAAGGATTTAAAAGCAAATATTAAGGTAAATTTAGCACCAGGTTTTATAAGTGAACTTTACGCACCTAAAAATGATGAAAATATAAAGGAATTTGAACGAGTTTTTTATACCAAATTTAATGCAAACTATATAGACACAGCACGAAACGAAATCACAAAACTGCCTTTAAGCTTACAAAAATTTTATCTTGCACCACTTTTATATCTAGCTAGTAATCATACAAATACAAGTGGAGTTTTTAAGGGCTTTTATAAAAATAAAAACGGAATTGGTGAGTTTGGCGGAGAAGGACAAAACGCCCTAAAAAGAATAAAAGCAAAAATAACTCTTCAAATGCCGGTATTTTCTAGCTTTAATTGTGATTTTAAAGTCTTTCAAGAAGATGCGAATAAGCTTGTAAAAGAGCTTGAAGAGGTTGATTTATGCTATATAGATCCACCATACAACCAGCACCCTTATGGTTCAAACTATTTTATGCTAAATTTAATCGCAAAAAATGAGCGGCCAAGTGAAATTTCAGAGATTTCAGGTATTCCAAAAGATTGGAATAGAAGCGATTACAATAAGAAAAAAGTTGCGAGTGAAGCATTTTTTGAACTAATTTCAAATTTAAAAGCTAAATTTGTGCTTATTTCTTACAACTCAGAAGGCTTTATAAGTAAAAATGAGTTTTTGACAAACTTGGCTAAATTTGGAAAAGTTAAAGTTTTAGAACAAGAGTACAACACTTTTAGAGGAAGTAGAAATTTAGGTGCCAGAGATCTGTATGTTAAGGAAAATTTGTATATGTTAAAAAAAGATTAAAATGAAAGAAAGAGTTATTTATATTGATATTTTGCGTATTTTAGCAACTTTTGCGGTTGTGTTTTTGCATAGTGCTTCAAGTTTTTGGTATACAAATCCAACCACAATCAACTGGCAATTTTCAAACTTTTATGATAGCTTGGTTAGATGGTGCGTGCCGATGTTTGTGACGATAAGCGGTGCGCTTTTCCTGCGGGACAATAAAGAGCGCTCAAACATAAAAAGTGAGTATAAAAAAATCATCTCTAAAAATATTTTTAGAATTTTAACAGCGCTTATTATTTGGAGTATTGCTTATAAAATTTATACGGATATAGTAAATAATTCGGCTGTTTTAAATAAAGAATTTATAAAATTGTTTTTAAAAATATTTGTTTATCCGATATATTATCATCTTTGGTTTTTATACTTAATAATAGGACTTTATATTTTAGCCCCACTTCTTAAAATTTTCACAAAAAATGCAACAAAACAGGAAGTTAAAATATTTTTAATTTTGTTCTTAACTTTTGGTCTTGGGTTAAACTTAGCAAATTCTTTACTTGAATTTTTCGGTTTCAGTCCTATTTATTTTAATAAAAACTTGCCCGAGCTTGGCGGATATATCGGATATTTTATAGCAGGATTTTATTTTACAAATTTTACTCTTTCAAAAAAATGCAGAAAATACCTTTATATTTTAGCTTTTATCTTTGTTTTATTTACCATAACAGGCACTTCTTTATTATCAATTCATATAAAAAGAACTGAGATTTTATATCAAAATTTAACTCCTCACACAGCATTTATAACATTTGCAATATTTGTTTTTGTAAAAGATAAATTCTATCATTACAACTTTTCGCAAAAAGCTTCAAATTTGATAGTTAAAACAAGTTTATTAACATTTGGAATTTATCTGATTCACGCTTTAGTGTTGGATCTCTTAAAAAAAACAGCGTTATTTAAAATCGGTTATTTTACAAATTATACGGCTATTTTGATACCGATACTTGCGGTAACGGTTTTTGTTTTATCAATTTTTTTAATATATCTTTTATCAAAAATACCGTTTTTTAAAAAATACGCTATGTAATAAACTAAAAAGTAGTGAAAAATTCACTACTTTTCTAAAAGTTTTTTTACAACATAACTTGCTAAAAAATTTCCAAAAGTTGCAGTTACACCCATAAAACTTCCTAAATTTTCACAAACTGGCTCTTCTTTTGAATAAACTACCATAAAATCACCGTTAAATCCACTTTTTCTAAGTTCATAGCGAAATTTTTTAGCAAGAGCGTCATTTGTAGTTTTCCAAATACTTGTTAATTCTACTAATGCAGGATTTATGTGTGCAATAAATCGTTAATAGGCAAAAAGTCAATAGATAAAAATATAAAACGGTTTAACCCAAGTTTTGGGCTAAACCAGTGGCTAGCTAAATCATCTACATAAAAAGTTGATTAAGCTAGCAATCAAATATGCTAAATAGTTCGCAAACTACTCTTAAATTTAAGCATTTTTAATCTTTGGCTTTGAAAATGCTCTAATTGGCATAACCACGCCTTTATATCTTTCGATCTCAGCTAGGCAAGTGTGAGCACAGTTGCTTTGACCAAGTTTGCTTGTGCCTTTGTCGTGAGTTAGGACATTTACGCATCCGTGTTGGCAAAGAGTTTTTTTACCATAAACTTCTGGATCATACCACGCACCCTCGCAGATTATCGCAACATCATCTTGAGCGATATCGCTTACTATCGCACCGCACAAAATCTCACCTCTATCATTAAAGATTCTAACGATATCCCCTGTTTTTATATCTCTAGCTTTTGCAGCTTTTGGACTTAGTATAACTGGCTCTCTAGCACCTATTTCTGTGTAATTTCTAATGATAGAGTTATTTAGCTGAGAGTGAAGTCTAAATCTTGAGTGAGGGCTAGAGATAGCAAGTGGATATTTTTTAGTCTTCTCTTTGTTTCCAAGCCACTCAAAAGGTTCAAGCCAAACTGGATGAGCCAAGCAGTCATCATAACCCATTTTTTCAATTTCAGGTGAGAATATCTCTATCTTGCCCGATGGTGTTCCAAGTCTAAATTTGCGTGGATTTTCTCTAAAATTTGATAATCTTGTATAATATTTGTTTTCATCATCTTTTTTATCAAATCTCACATATCCTTTTTCCCAAAATTCATCAAAGCTTGGCATATTTGTATAGCCTAGCGTTTTTGCTTGATTCATGACATCTGCATAAATCTCTTTTACCCACTCAAGCTCACTTTTTCCCTCACTAAATACCTCTTCCATTCCCCAGCGTTTGCAGATTTCTTTACAAATTTGAAAATCGCTTTTGCTCTCGCCCATAGGAGTTATTACAGGTTTTAGTGCGAAAATAAACTCTCTTGTAGCTTGTGATTCTATAATGTCAGTTCTTTCGCCTTCTATTGCCACAGGTAATACTATATCGCTAAGTTTTGCTTGTGATGTCCAAAATGGCTCAGCAGTGATGACAGTATCTAACTTTTTCCACGCTTCAACAGCTCTATTTACATCTTGATGTCTTGTAAACATAGATCCACTTGCATTATAGGCAACTCTCATGCGCGGAAGTTTTATCTTTGTTCCTTTGAAGCCTATCTCGCTTCCTGGGCTTTCTAGTGCTTGTATACTTCTACTTGTTGGGATTGTGTAGTTTTTATTTTTTGTCCAAGGACTATTTTCGTCTGTGTATTTTTGGCTAGGGATAGCAGAAATTCCTTTTAAGCTAGGTCCTATCATGCTACCTGCACCACCGTTATTGTAGCTTTGGTTAAATTCAAATCCGCCACCCATTTTACCAATATGTCCAAGCATAGCACTTAGTGTAACTACCATCCAAAATACTTGCTCGCCATGATCTTGTCTTTGAAGAGCACGACCAGCTATTATGATAGAGTTGTCTTTTGCTAGTTTTTTACAAAGTTCTTCTAAAGCTTTTACTTCTACATTACAAATTTTACTAGCCCAAGCTAAATCTTTTACAACTCCGTCATTTTTTCCTAAAAAGTAGTCTTTAAATTTGTTAAAGCCAACAGTATATTTTTTGATAAACTCTTCATCATAAAGTTTATTTTCATATAGATAGTGACACATTCCTATCATCATCGCAGTGTCTGTGTTTGGTCTTACAGGGATATACTCGCTTTCAAAGTATCTTGCTGTATCATTTCTAAAAGTATCTATGCTAGTTATTGAAATTTTACCTTCATCTTTTAGTTTTTTTACTTTTTGATAGTATTTGTAGACATTGTGAGTATTGACAGCACCACCTATTTGGTTTGTCACAACGGGGTTTGTTCCCCAAAATACTACATTTTTACACTCTTTAATGATAGCTTCCCATCTTGTAGGTGTGTCATAAACAGCTGTAGAACCAAGCACATAAGGCATTATTGCAATTCCAGCTCCAGTTGAGTAGTCATCAGTTTCTTCAACGTATCCGCCTAAAATTGTTAGCATTCTATGAGCTACAGTTCTTCCCCAGCTTACCTTTCCACAGCCACCCCACCAATAGCACTCACCATAAATCGACTCAGGACCATACTTATCAAAATTCTCTTTTAAGGCATTTGCTGCAAGGTCAAGTGCCTCATCCCAGCTAACTCTTACAAACTCATCTTCGCCTCTTAGCTCAGGTTTATTAGGACCTCTTTTTTCAAGATAGCTTTTTCTTACATAAGGATACAAAACTCTACTTTCGTTTTGGATGCGATCAGCTAGTGAATTATTCATCGTAGTTGGAAAAGCATCATGTTCAAAGTTATCAACACTTACTATTTGACCACTGTTTAACTTAGCATAAAACGCTCCAAATCTATTTGCTGATAAGACCTTTTTGTCATCAAAAATAGTTTCTTTTATAGCTTCAATCCTATTTGCATATGCAGCAGAACTTGCTACAAGACTAAATTTCATAAAATCTCTTCTTTTCATAATACACCCCCTTTAATTTGCATCTTTTGCATTATGTTGTAAGTATTTTATTATCAAATCTCTTTGGCTTGGTTCAAAGAAGACAAAGCCTGAACTTATCATCTCCTCTACATTTAACGGCCACTGACTTATTGTAAATTCCTTTGTATCGTGCAAACGGTGACATGGAGAACAGGATTGCTCATATAAGTTTTTTGCCTCGTTATAAAGTGTGTTTGGGTCGTTTGTGAGTGAATCGTTATTGACTTCAAGGCTAAATTTAGCTTTTAACCAACTCTCTCCATAGTTATCTTCTATCTTTTCTAAAACTTTTATATATGGATTTTCATCGCCTTCGTATGAAACAGTGGCATTTTCATCCTCAAAAACGATAAAATCTTCAGCAAGCATCGGATCTTTTATGAGTTTTACTTGATAATACTCATTTACATAGCCTATTATTTCAACTTTTGATGAGTTTTTGTCTTGGCTTAAGACCTCAACAGGCGTTAAAATAGTAGCAAAACCTACTGGTTTATTGTCGCTAAAAATAGTTTCATCGTTTTGTAAATACATGGTTTTAGAAAATAAAAGGGTGGATAAAGCAACTGTTGTTATAAGTAGCTTTTTCATTGTATTTCCTTTAGTGTAAGTTAATCCTACTAATTAGCTAGTATATCCGACTTTTAATTAAAATAAAATTAAAAATATAAAAAAATATCAATATAAATTTATAATTATTAAAAATTTATTATACATTAGTTTGTAATATTGTAAGTTCTAAATTTAGACAAATTATATTTTAAGAATTAGCAAATCATAAAAAATCATAGACTAAAACAAAATAATAATAAAGTAAAAATTTCTAGCTTTATCTAACTTATAGCTAAATTTAAAACTCGATTTGAGACATTGCATTGAGCAAATCAAATCTAATATTAAAAATAACAGCATACATTACAAAGTTACTTTTTCAATACCTAAAAAGAAGTATTCTGAAAAATGGAATGAACTCATCGTCAAGGGTATATTTATATTAAATAATATATTTTGAACTTATAGATAGTTTTGCATTTAAAGAACTGATTTAGATTTTATAAAACTAATAAAAATTCATTTCAATTATTTGCAATTGGCAAAATACATTATATAATTAATTTTTTTACAACATAACTTGCTAAAAAATTTCCAAAAGTTGCAGTCACACCCATAAAACTTCCTAAATTCTCACAAACTGGCTCTTCTTTTGAATAAACTACCATAAAATCGCCATTAAATCCACTTTTTCTAAGTTCATATCGAAATTTTTTAGCAAGAGCGTCATTTGTAGTTTTCCAAATACTTGTTAATTCTACTAATGCAGGATTTATGCGTTTTGCACCACCCATTGAGCTTATAAAATTTGTCTTGTTAAGGCTAAAAACTTTATTTGCCAAAGCTACTTTTGCAGGGATATCATCTATAGCATCAACTATGAAATCAAACTCGCTAAAATCAAAATTTTGTAAAAAATCATCATCAATCCTAGCAAAAATCGGTTTTACGCAGCTAAATTTCTTAGCAAAAACTTCAACTTTTTTTTCACCAACAAATTCACTTCCTATTTGGCGATTTTGATTAGTTATCTCAAAAATATCTTTATCAATAATGGTTAAATTACCTACCCCACTTCTTGCTAAAACTTCCGCACAAGCTCCTCCAACGCCACCAGCGCCGCAAACTAAAACCTTTGAGTTTTGAAGTTTTTCAAAACCATCTTTGCCAAAAAGCCACTTTATCCTTGTAAATTTATCATCATTTTCAATCACAAACTAACCTTTATCCACTCTTTTAAATTTGAAATTTCACTTTCTTCGGTTAAATTTAAAGTTATTGGAGTTAAGCTTGCAAATCCATCTAAAACTGCACCTAAATCACGATTTAAATTTTTATTTTTATCAAAATTCATTTGCATTTTTCCAAGCCAATAATATTCAACCCCGCGTGGATTTTCACATCTTTTTGCATCTAAATAATACTCTTTTTCACCAGCAGGAACTACTTTTAAGCCATTATAATTTTCTTTTGGAACAGCTGGAATATTCAAATTTAAAAGTTTTTTTCTTGGAAGTGGATAGTTTTTTTCAAAAATTTTTTTTACTATTTTAAGCGTTACTTCACATGCTAAATCAAAACCGTATTTTTTTATACTATCGCCATCATAAAACTGCGACACAGCGAGTGATGGAATACCCTGCAAAACACCTTCCATAGCCCCACCGCAAGTTCCTGAGTAAGTTATATCTTCAGCTAAATTTCCACCATGATTTATACCACTTATTATTAAATCTGGCATTTTATCTTTAAAAAGCGAAAAAAGTCCTAAAAGCACACAATCAGCCGGTGTTCCATCATCAAGCTTATAAAAATTTGGAGCTATTTCAATCAATCTAAGCGGCTTTGTTAAAGTTAGAGAATGTGCACAAGCTGACTTTTCTTGGCTTGGTGCAACAACCGTAACCTTTGCAACGCTTTTTAAAGCCTTTACAAGCTCTAAAAGTCCACTTGCCTCAAAACCATCATCATTTGTTATTAAAATTTCTTTCAAAATTTACTCCGTTTAATTTGCCAAATTTATAGCTTTTAGTATATCAACGGCATTATTACTATAATCATTAGCTAAAGCTTTTTGAAAAATTGGCCCAATTTGAGCGTAGCTGGTATTTCCCATACCAAAAAATGTTTTTTCACCATAAATTCTATCTGATTTACTTATGACTTTATTATAAATTTCCATTCCATTTTTATAAATTTTTAAATTTAAAGTATAATTTACAAAAGGTTTTGAATCTACATTAAATCCATCAGCACTATAAAACCCATAACCAAATCTATAAATTTCAGGCATTACTATAAGATCGTTTGAACTTAGAATTTCTTTGTTTGTGCTAAATTCTAAATTTGAAAAAGCTCTTTTAAAGAAATTTAAACTCTCGTTTTTTACAAACTCTCCAATATCTATCTTTAAATTGTCTTCACCTAAAGATGTGCTTGACTTGATACTTTGCGAGCCAAGTGCTGAAGCATCCATATAAATATATGTTTTTTGTAGTGGCTTTTTAACAGCGATATTATGAGATGTATCTTTTACTTCAAGATTTTTATTATATTCAGCAGTTTGTGAGCATCCAGCAAAAAATCCAGATAAAATAAGTAGTGAAATAACTAGTTTTTTCATAATTTTTTCCTTTTGTTTAAAAAATATAGACTTAATTTTAGCATATTTTTATAAATTTATGAGTGGCTTAAAAATAGCCTTAAAATTATAAATTTATTCTGTTTAAAGTTTAAATTCATTATAATTGAAGCATTTTATGTAATGAGGTTGTTTATGTCGCACATGTATTTTGCTCATCCATATTTTGGTGCTTTTATAATGCTTGTTTTATCATTTGTTATTTTTGGCCTCATAACTGAGTTATCGGTCTATCTTGGAAACAAATTTGCAAACAAAAATGATGAGTTGCTAAAAAATGCTATTTATGAGTCAGGTCCTGCATCAGTAATTCAACCAAACCGCATAAACTCAAATTTTTATCTAATAGCTGTACTTTTTATTTTATTTGATGTAGAAATTATCTTTATGTTTCCTTGGGCTGTAAATTTCAAAATTTTAGGAATTTTTGGGCTAATTGAGATGATTTTATTTTTGGCATTTTTAGCTATAGGATTTGTTTATGCTTGGCATAAAGGAGCTTTGGATTGGATAAGATAAATTACGCGCAAAATAACGGTGCTCCAGTTATCCTAACAACAATTGACAAAATTGTTAATTGGGGTAGAAGCAATAGCCTTTGGGCTGCAAACTACGGACTTGCATGTTGTGCGATAGAGATGATGGCAACAGGTGCTGGAAGATTTGACTTTGATAGATTTGGTGTTATTTTTAGAGCAAGTATAAAACAATCCGAAGTTATGATAATTGCAGGAACTTTAACAAAAAAACACGCTGAATTTACAAGAAGACTTTACGATGCGATGCCAGAGCCAAAATGGGTAATTAGCATGGGAAGTTGCGCAAACACAGGTGGTATGTTTAACACCTATTCAACAGTTCAAGGATGCGATAGGATAATACCTGTTGATATTTATATACCAGGATGTGCACCACGCCCAGAAACACTTCAATACGCACTTATGATACTTCAAAAAAAGATTAGAAAACAAAGTGCAAATAGAAGTCAAAAACCAAAAAGGCTTGTTTGATGAGATTTGAAATTCCAAAAGAAAGTGATAAATTTGAAGTTATTAACTCAGAATTTGAAGCAGAATTAAAAGTGCTTGAGAAATTTGAAATAAAAGAGTCATATATAGAGTTTGATAATTTAGTTATTTTTATAAACAGCAATGATAATTTTGAAATCTTAAAGTCTTTAAAAGAGTTTGGATATGATATTTTAAGTGATCTTAGTGGAATTGATTTTGTAAATGAAAAAGAGGCAATTTGCGTTTTTTATCAGCTTTTAAACACAAAACTTAAAAAAAGAATGAGAGTAAAATGCTTTGTAAAAAACGGCGAGTTTTTACAAAGTGTTACAAAACTTTTCAAAAGTGCGAATTGGAGCGAAAGAGAGCTTTATGATATGTTTGGAGTACTAATTAAAAATCATCCAAATTTAAAAAGAATTTTAATGCCAGATGATTGGTTTGGGCATCCACTTTTAAAAACATATCCTTTACAAGGTGATGAAAAAGCAAAATGGTATGAAATAGATAAAATTTTTGGCAAAGAAAATAGAGATAAATTTAAAGAAGAAAATAGAGATAGTGCTTTTGTTGATAGTAAAGACTACTTTAATTTTGCAAAACTTTATCATGAAAGCGAATATGGCAATCCACCAAGCGATGAAGCATCCATGCAAGAGTATCAAGAAGATGGTGGAGTTTTGCTTGTTAAAAAGGCAAAAATGCAAAAATTTAAAACAATTAAAAAAAGAAGATAGTAATGCAAAACCCTACCAAGCTAAAACCATTTTTTGAAAATATAGAATTTACAAAACAAAACTCAAATATGATTTTAAACTTTGGACCTCAACACCCAGCAGCTCATGGTCAACTAAGACTTATGCTTGAACTTGATGGCGAAAAAGTGATAAAAGCAAGTCCTGGGATTGGATACATGCACAGAGGTATGGAAAAAATGGCTGAAAATGCCCTTTACAATGAATTTGTTCCAGTAACTGATAGGATTGATTATACAGCTGCAAGTGGAAATAACTATGGGTTTTGCGGCGCAGTGGAAAAACTTTGTGGTATTGAAGTTCCAAGAAGGGCTCAAATTATAAGAACTATAATTTTAGAGCTAAACAGAATACAAGCTCATCTTTTATATGTTGGTACTCAAGCTTTAGATGTTGGAGCAATGACAGTTTTTTTATATGCTTTTAGAGAAAGAGAATTTGTATTGGATTTATTAGAAAAATATTGCGGTGCAAGACTTACTCAAAACTCTATAAAAATAGGAGGAGTTTTTTTAGACCTGTATGATGGTTTTTTAGATGATCTTTACGATGTTTGCAACAAAATTTTAAACGGTCTAAAAGATTATGAAACCTTGCTTAATAATAATAGAATTTGGCTTTTAAGGATGCAAGGCGTTGGAGTTATTTCAAAAGAGTTAGCACTAAGTTATGCATGTAGTGGAGTTATGCTTAGAGCAAGCGGAGTAAAGTATGATATTAGAAAAGAAGAGCCTTATTTAATTTATGATGAGCTTGAGTTTGATGTACCATATTCGGATGAGGGAGATTGTTACGCAAGATATAAATGTTATATTGCCGAAATAAAAGAAAGTGTTAAAATTTTAAGACAATGTGCAAAACTATACCTTGAAAGCGATACACAAATTTTAGCAAAAAGTGAGTTTGTAAGCCCAACAAAAGAAGAAATTATGACGCAAAACTACTCTTTAATGAAACATTTTGTCCTAGTAACTCAAGGCATAAAACCACCGATTGGTGAGATTTATTTCCCAACAGAGGCTAATAAAGGAGAACTTGGCTTTTATATATATTCAACTGGAGAAAATATGCCTTATAGACTCAAAATAAGAGCGCCATCTTTTTGGCATTGTGCAATTTATGAAGATCTCCTAGTCGGTGGATACATAGCAGACATTTCAGCTATAATTTGCAGTACAAATATAATTTTAGGTGAAGTTGATAGATAATGAAAAGATATGATTTAAGGCATTTAAAAGCTAACTTTTTAACAAGAATGGGAGAACTTGTAAAATCAAGTAAAAATGGTGAAGTAAGTCAGTTTATCTTTGAAATAGGGGATTTTTCAAGTGTAGAAAAAAGTGCAAACTTAATAAATGGCCTAAACTCTACACTTTTAAACTCAATAAAATTTAATAGAAGTGATTGGATAATCACAGTAAAAAAAGGAAAAATATGAAAATTTTTAATATAACACCAAATTTGAGCTTTCAAAACCCTGACTTAGTAGAAAAATTTCACAATGCTAGCTTCTTAACTCTTAGTCCTATGGAAGATGAAAAACTACAAAACAATATCTTTGTAAAGTGTGAAATTTCAAGCGAAGCATATGTCTTAATGATGATAGCTTCTGAAATTTGTAAAGATTTAGAAAATGAAGATATTGGGTTTTTGAGTGGAGAAAGTAGTGTTGGCGAAGAGGAGATTGAAGAAATTGTAGATTTTTTAAAAGACGCTAATTTTATAATAACAGATGAAAATATGTTAAATTTTCATAAAGATAAAGAAAATATCAAAGCACTTTTAAATCTAATAGCTTCAAATTTTAATCTTAAAATTATTGACTCAGCTGGAAATAAACTAGATTTAAAGAGTGCAAATTTAGGCGAATTAAAAGAACTTGATAATTTTGATGGTGCAGTTGTTTATAAGCACACAAAAGATGATGAATTTAAAGGTGGAAATTATTTTAAAATAGTTTCAAAAGTTAAAGATGGTGAACTTGTAACCATAAAATCAAAAAATTTAAACATTACAAAAACTTTTAAATTTGATAAAAATTTAAAAGGCACGATAGCATTTTTAGGTGTAAAAAACCTTGACAACTATGCTTTTGAAGTTGTAAAAACTCATAAGGCATAAAATGGTAAGTTTTTAAATGCTAAAACTTAAAAAAACAAAGGTTTTAAATGGGTAAGATAACTATAAACGGACAAATTTGCGAGTTTGTTGATGGCAAGAGCATACTAAAAGTCGCACGAGAAAATGATATTTTTATACCTGCGATTTGCTACGTAAGTTGCTGTTCTCCAACTCTTGCTTGCAGGCTTTGTATGGTGGAGGCTGATGGAAAAATAGTTTATAGTTGCAATGCCAAAGCAAAAGACGGACAAAATGTTATAACAAACTCACCCGAGCTTCATTTGGCAAGAAAAGAGATAATGAAAACCTATCTTATTAACCACCCTTTGGAATGTGGAGTTTGTGATCAAAGCGGAGAGTGTGAACTTCAAAATTATACTTTAATGCTTGGAGTTGATGAGGTAAATTACTCAATTAAAGAAACTCACAAGCCCATTAAAAACTTCAGTGAATTTATCGATTATGATCCAAGCTTATGCATAGTTTGTGAAAGATGCATTACAGTATGCAAGGATAAAATAGGTGAAAATGCACTAAAAACAACTCCAAGAAACGCAGATATGCCACCAAAAGAGCTAAAAGAGAGTATGCAAAAAGATGCTTATGCAGTTTGGAATAAATTTCAAAAAAGCCTGATTGAACAATATAAAAGTTGTTCTAACTGTGGAGAATGCGAAGCTGTTTGTCCAGTTGGAGCACTTGGGATAAAATACTTTACCTATTCATCAAATGCTTGGGAGCTAAAAAAAATAGCCTCATCAAACCCACACTCAAGTGATTGTGAATTAATATATTATGAAGTAAAACAAAAAGGTATTGAAGATAGTGATTTAAAAATTTATAGAGTTACAAATGATTATGAATTTGGTGAAATAAATAAAGCTGCAAGATTTGGCTTTGATTTTCACAATGAAAACGCCCATAAAAATGAGAGCAAATTCAATAAAATTATCAATTTAATTAAAAACAATGAAATTAAAAATATCAAATTTAATAGTTTTATAACAAACGAAGAGGCGCAAATTTTATCAAATTTAAAAGAAAAATTTGAATTAAATTTAATAAATGATGAAGCTTTAAAATACCAAAATTTCTTACAAAATTTTGAAAAATACTCTGGAAAAACTCTTTTTTCAGCAAATTCCCAAAACATCAAAAATGCTGATTTTATAGTAGTTGCAGATAGTTTTCTAAGACATGATAATCCAAATTTATCATACAAACTAAACAATGCTTTAAAGATAAATAAAGCAAACGCTATTTATTTTCACACCATAAAAGATAGCGTGGTTGAAAGCTTTTCAAAAAACTTACTATTTTGCAAACACGATCCAAAATTTGATATAGAGATTTTGCTATTAATTCTTTTTAAATTTGGTAAAAATTTACCTAGTTGGCTTGAAAAATATAAAATTAACTACTTTGAAACCCTAAATTTAGATGAGAGTGAGTTTGACAAACTTGCTCTTGATAAAAAAGAGCTTGTTTTAATTATTGGAGAGGATTTTATATTTAGTAAAAATGCTGAAAATTTAGCAAAACTAACTGGCATGATAGAGGCTTTTACTCCTTTTAAAACTCTCATTATTCCGCCACGAACAAACTCTTTAGGTGTTGTTTTAAACTGCAAGCTAGATGATGTTTTTCAAAATGGAAAAACTCTAGGATATAATGAAAATGGCGATTTTAAATTTGGTATTTTTAATTCTGATTTAGACGCGCCTGCACTAACCCAGCAAAATGGAAGTTTTACAAACTATGACAAAAGAGTTGTGCCGGTTAAAAAAGCACTAAATTATAAAGGTTATTATTTAAGTGACCTTGCAAAAGCCCTTAACGTTGAGGCTCCAAAAATTACAAATTTAGATAATTTTTATAAAAATAGCGGCGAAAACTGCAGAGGTTACGAGATAAAGCCTAAAATTTATAACCCAAAAACAGATGAGTTTAAAATCACAAATTTAAATGAAAATTTAGAAAATTTCATCTACAAAGCAAATCAAATCGGAGCTTTTAGTAAATTTACAAATACTTGCAAGTTTTTAAAAAGTGAAGTTTTTCTTTACGCAGGAGCTGATTTTATGCAAAAATTTGACCTAAAAGAAGGGGATTTAGTTCAGGTAGACAATGAAAAAGTAAAAGTAAAAAAAGATAATGAAATTGATGGGGCTTATCTTCCATTTTATGATGAAAATTTAGAATTTGGTTTTAAGACAAGATATAAAGAAATAGAATTAAAGGCTATTAAATGCTAATACTTCAAAGCATTATAAAATCTCTTGTAATAATTGCTGTAATTGCATCACTTGCCGGACTTGGAACTTATGCTGAAAGAAAAGTTTTAGCTTATATGCAGCGCCGTATCGGGCCTTGGATGGTTGGACCTTTGGGGCTAGGTCAAATTTTAGCTGATATGATAAAACTTTTTTTTAAAGAAGATGTAATCCCTCAAAAATCAGCCAAATTTGCCTTTATCCTTGCGCCTTTAATCTCTGTAACTGCTGCATTTGTAGCAATGGCTCCAATACCATTTTTACCAGAATTTACACTTTTTGGGCAAAAAGTTCATCCAATTTTAAGCGATATAGGTGTTGGTGTTTTATTTGTTTTAGCAGCTAGTTCAACTTGTGTTTATGGGCTTATAATAGCAGGATTATCAAGCTATAATAAATGGAGTTTAATTGGTTCAATGAGAGCTGTTATGCAGCTTGTTAGTTTTGAGGTTATAAATGGCTTGAGCCTAATTCCAATTATTATGCTTGTTGGCTCACTTTCAATAATTGATATAGTAAATGCTCAAAGTGGCGGAATTGGAGCATGGTTTATTTGGAAGCAACCAATTTGTTTTATTGCATTTTTAATTGCCTCATTTATAGAGTGTAATAGAACTCCACTTTGCTTAACAGAAAACGATCCTGAATTAATTGCTGGTGTTACAACGCCTTATGGTGGAATGAGATTTGGTATGTTTTTTATAGCTGAGTATGCAAATATGATAACCTACTCTGTTTTAATAGCTCTAATTTTCTTTGGTGGATTTAACCAAATTTGGTTTATACCAGGTGGTATTGTTATGATTTTAAAATCGAGCTTTTTTTTCTTTTTGTTTTTATGGGCAAGAGCTACTTTTCCACACTTAAGAGCAGATCAGTTAATGGGACTTTGCTGGAAAGTTCTAATGCCACTATGCTTGGTGATGATTTTTTTAACAGGTATTGTGAATATTTAAGGAGATAAAATGAGTTACATAAAAGTTGACAATAGAATAAAAGCAATATCTAAAAAAGAAAAACTAAAACGCTTTTTAAAAAGAACTTTTAGTCCAGATTTATTTATAGGGCTTAGTCTTACTTTTAAAGAAATGGTTAAAAAAAATAATTCCCACACTCTTTTATATCCTTTTGAGAAAATGGAGCTAAACTCTCGTTATCGTGGAGTTCATTCACTGCAAAGACTTCTTGAAAGTGGCAATGAAAGATGTATTGGTTGTGGACTTTGCGAAAAAATTTGCATAAGTAAATGTATTAGAATGGAGACTTTTTTAGCTGGTGATGGTAGAAAAAAGGTAAAAAACTACTCTATAAATTTGGGAAGATGTGTATATTGTGGGCTTTGTGCAGATGTTTGTCCAGAGTTAGCTATAGTTCATATAAAAGAGTATGAGTTTGCAAGCGAGCAAAGAGCATATTATGCATTTAAGGATGAGCTTTTAAGTAAAAATATAAAAGAACAAGAGGAATTTAGTGGATACGGCTCATATCTACAAGATGATAAAATAAGACTTACTCCAACTGATTTTTTAGATAAGGAAAATTTATGATAGAAACAATTGGATTTTACTTTTTTAGCATTATGAGTATTTTTCTTTTTGCAATAAGTGTTTTTTCTACAAAAGTCTTATATTCAATGAGCGCATTAGCTGGTGGTATGATTTTTATATCAGGATTATTTTTTCTACTAAATGCTGAGTTTTTAGGAGTTATACAAATTTTAGTTTATACAGGTGCAGTTGTTGTTTTATACTCATTTTCAATGATGTTTTTTGACTCAAATATAGAATTTAAAGAAGATAAAAAATCTTTTAAAATTATTTTTTCACTCTCTATAATATCAGCAATCTTGCTTTTTATGATGATTTTAGCCCCAATAAAAGCAAAAAGCTTATCCTCAAGTTACCCCATTATCGAAGGAGCAAGAAATACTGATTTACTTGGTATTATTTTATTTACTAAATATATCGTTGCCTTTGAAATTTGTGCAACCTTGCTTTTAGCTGCGATGATTTGTGCCATAGTTTTAACCCATAAAGAGATGGATAAAAAAGGAGATATCTTATGATAATAGGACTAAATCACTATCTTTTTGTAAGTATTTGCATGTTTATTTTAGGACTTATTGGGGTTATGAAAAGATCAAATCTAATAATGCTTTTTATCTCAACTGAAATTTTGCTAAATGCAGCAAATGTTGCACTAGTAGCTATTGGTGAATATAAAGCTGACTTAAACGGGCAAGTTTTTGCTATTTTTATAATAGGTATCGCAGCTAGCGAATTAGCAGTTGGACTTGGACTTTTAGTTAGATTTTATAAAAAAACTGGCTCATTTAGCATTCAAGATCTGCAGACAGTAGGACAAAAAGATGATTGATTTTTTCCTAATCTCTTTATTTTTACCACTTACCTCATCACTAATTGCAGGTTTTTTTCCTAAAAAATCTTTCACTATAGGCATAATATCATCACTTTTAATGATAATTAGCACAATTAGTTCATTTATTTTATTAGAAGCAGTTTTAGAAAGAGGAAGTATAAATATTTTTTTAAGTCATTTTATAAATGTAGGGTTTTTAGATTTAAGCTACTCTTTTATGCTTGATAGTGTGAGTGTTGTGATGGCTGTTATGGTCGGTATAGTAGCAAGCGTTGTGTATATTTACTCCATCTGGTATATGGCAAATGATGATGGCTTTAACCGCTTTTTTTCCTATCTTGGACTTTTTGTTTTTTCAATGCTTGTTTTGGTATTAAGTGATAATTTTATAGGCTTATTTATAGGTTGGGAAGGCGTTGGACTTTGCTCTTGGTTATTAATTGGTTTTTGGTATCAAAGAGATAAAATTAGCTGGTTTGCAAACGAGGCTTTTATAATGAATAGAATAGCAGATCTTGGCATACTAATAGCTCTATTTCTAATATATAAAAACCTAGGAAGTCTTAAATATGAAACTGTTTTTTCTACAATCTCAAATTTAGATAAAATTAACATAACCTTAATTGCTGGGCTTTTATTTTTTGGAGCAATGGGAAAATCAGCTCAGTTTCCATTTCACACATGGTTAGCTGATGCGATGGCAGGACCAACACCTGTTTCAGCCCTAATACACGCAGCCACTATGGTAACAGCTGGCGTTTATCTAGTAATTAGAGCAAATGAAATTTTCATAAACGCAGCTTTTGTAAGTGAGTTTATAGTAATTTTAGGAGTTTTTGTAGCACTTTTTGGTGCATCAATGGCACTTGTAAATGATGATCTAAAAAAAATCATTGCCTATTCAACACTTTCGCAACTTGGATATATGTTTGTTGCAGCAGGACTTGGGGCGTATTGGATTGCCCTATTTCATCTAATTACTCACGCATTTTTTAAATCCCTTTTGTTTTTATGTGCAGGAAATATAATGCATGCAATGAATGATGATTTAAATATTCAAAAAATGGGCGGACTAAATCAGTTTTTAAAACCAACTTTTGTACTAATGACTATTGCAAGCTTAGCCTTAGTTGGAATTTATCCATTTGCTGGATTTTTCTCAAAAGATAAAATTTTAGAAGCTGCATTTTATAGTCAAAATTTTATGGTTTGGGCTTGCTTGCTAGTTGGAGCTATGATGACAGCATTTTATAGTTTTAGGCTTATAATGCTTGTATTTTTTGGTAAAACCAAATTTACTCACAAACCACATGATGCAAGAGTTTTTGTCATCATATCTTTAAGTGTTTTAGCAGTTTTATCTGCAATATCTGGCTTTTTTGAAGGAAATTTCCATAAATTTATCATAAGCACAACTGGTGATTTTAACATGAAAGAAAGCAATCAAATCTTTCTTATTTCTATAACTTTGTTTTGCGTTATATCATCAGCTTTATTTGCAATTTATGCTTATAAATTTAACATATTTAAAGAAAATTTAAAAGAAAATATCTTTTATAAGCTGTTAAAAAACGAATACTACATTCCTAAAATTTATGAAACTATTTTTATAAAACCATACTATAAAATGGCTGAAATTTGCTCAAAAATTGATAATTTTGCCATAGACAAATCAGTTGATTTTATAGCAAAATCACTGCTTTTACTTTCTAATAAATTTGATAAAACAAACACTTCAAATTTATCTTTTATGCTTAGATATTTTGTTTTTGGCTTTACAATACTGCTTATTTTGGCTTTTATTTTGGAGGCGTTATGGAGTTAAGTATAGTTCTTTTTTTTCCGCTATTTGCAGCATTTTTTGGATTTTTTGTAGATGAAAAAAGTATAAAAACTTATGCCATTATAACCTCTTTCATAGAGTTATGTTTAACACTATTTTTATGGTATAAATTTGATGCTATAAATAACTCAATTATGCTTGAAGTTATTCCTTTTATTCCAAATTTAGGGATAAATTACATTCTTGGAATTGATGGAATATCTTTGTTTTTAGTAATTTTGAGTGCATTTATTTGTTTTGTTAGTTTAATTAGCTTAAATATCTCAAAAAGAAAAAAACATCTAATAATTTCTATTTTATTATTAGAAATGACGATGATGGGTGTTTTTCTAAGCTTAGATGCTATACTTTTTTATATATTTTGGGAGCTCTCACTCATTCCTATGCTTTATATAATTGGTTTTTGGGGAAGTGAAAATAAAATTTACGCTGCAATTAAATTTTTTATCTATACCTTTTTTGGTTCGATTTTCATGCTTTTAGGGCTTATTTTTATGGCATATTTACACTATAAAACAACTGGAAGTTACAGCTTTAGCATACTTGATTGGCAAAGACTAGCAATTCCTAAAAACACCCAAATTTGGCTATTTTTAGCTTTTGGTATTGCATTTGCTATTAAAACTCCGCTTTTTCCGTTTCACACTTGGCTTCCGTATGCTCACGGAAAAGCCCCGACAATAGGCTCTATTTTATTAGCTGCAGTTCTTCTTAAAATGGGAACTTATGGTTTTGTAAGATTTTCTTTGCCGATATTTCCAGATGCAAGTTATTATTTTGCAAATTTTATCTGTATAATTGCCATAATAATGGTAATTTACACCTCTTTTATCGCGTTTTATCAAAAAGATATAAAGCAAGTTATTGCATATAGCTCAATTGCTCATATGGGTGTTATAATGCTTGGAATTTTTTCAATGAGCATTGAAGGGATTAGTGGAGCGATATTTTTTATGGTAAGTCATGGACTTGTAAGCGGTGGACTTTTTATGTTGATTGGCTTTATCTATGATAGAACGCACACAAAAGAAATGGCTAAATTTGGTGGCCTTGCTAAAATTATGCCAATATATGCGACTATTTTTTGCATAATGATTCTTGGAGGTATTGGACTGCCTTTAACAAGTGGATTTGTGGGTGAGTTTTTAAGCCTTTTGGGTATTTTTAAAACTAACCCATGGTTTGCTGTACTTGGTGGCTTTGGCATTATAATGGGTGCAATTTACAGTCTAAATTTATATAAACTTACTTTTTTTGGAAAAATTACCAATAAAGCAAATTTAACTTTGCCTGATTTAAAACCATTTGAGCTTTGTGCCATAATTCCTATTTTAGTTTTAGTTTTAGTTTTAGGGATTTTTCCAAATACACTTTTGGTTTGGATAAATGACGGTGTTTTAAATCTGCTTTCATTTATGTATGATAAAGCCAGTGATGAAACCACAACCAAATTTATAAAATCAGCAAATGAACTAAGGATGATATATGGTAAATAAAGTTATTTTTGACATTGAAAAATTAAATATGCTTTGCCTTTTTCCAATTGCCTTTTTAATATTATTTGGAGTTTTTTTGCTCATAATAGGTATGATAAAAAAGGATTTAACAAGTAAATTTTATCTAAGCCTAACAAGTTTAGCACTAGTTTTTGATTTAGGCTTTATCCTTACATTTAGTGGAGATTTAAGGGGATTTTTTAATCTGATATTATTAGATGGTGTTGCTATTTTAAGTGCAACAATTATAATTTTAACATCTTTATTTTTTTTACTTTTTAGTTTTGCTAGAAATGAATTTGAAGAGTATCAAAAAAGTGAGTTTTACACTCTATTTTTATTTATGATATCTGGCTTCAATACGATGATAATGAGCGATAATCTAATTCTAATTATTCTTGGGCTTGAGCTTTCAAGCCTTTGTCTTTATACTCTAATAGCCTTAAAAAACACAACCAAAAGTGTAGAGGCAGCCATTAAATATTTTGTAATGGGAGCTTTAGGAAGTGCTTTTTTTGTATTTGGAGCTGGACTTTTATACTTAAGCCTTGGAAGCGTAGAGCTTTATGAAATGAATTATTCTTTAAAAAATTTAGAAAGCAACTGGCTTTTAATAATTTCATCTATTTTTATAATAACAGGTCTTGGATTTAAGGTATCGCTTGTGCCATTTCATACTTGGCTTAGTGATATTTACAACTCATCAAATGAAATTTTAGCTGGATTTATATCTATCGTTCCAAAGTTAGCAGCTTTTATTGTTGTGCTTAGAGTATTTGATCTGCTTTTAGGCATTGAAAGTGTTAAAAGCATACTTTTTATTTTAGCCATAATAACTATGAGTTTTGCAAATATTGTAGCCTTAAGCTCTAAAAATATTAAAAAAATGCTTACATTTAGCTCAATCTCTCATGCAGGGTTTATCCTAGGAGCAATTTTTATAAACTCAACAGATGCAAACGTGGGGCTATTTTTATATTGGATAATGTTTTCTTTTGCAAATTTAGGTGCTTTTGGCATACTTTGGAGCATAAAAAATGGGCATTATGATTATGAAAGCTTTAAGGGTTTAGCAAAGTCAAATTTAAGTATCTCCTTACTGATGTCACTTTTTATGTTAAGCCTTGCTGGAATTCCACCATTTAGTCTGTTTTGGGGTAAATTTTATATCTTAAGTGCAGCACTTGGCAAAGGATATGTAATTTTAGCTATTATAATGGCATTAAATTCTGCTATCGCCCTATTTTACTACCTAAAACTTGTTATAAATATGTTTTTATATGACGAAAAAAGCAAAATAAGCTTTGAAGAAAATGGCTTTATTAAATTTTCACTAATACTTTGTGCCGCTTTTTGTATTTTAGCACCTTTTGTAGTTAAATTTATACTTGCGTTTTTATATAATGCCACCATCTTTAGCGGTTTTTAAAACTTCTTTTAAGTGATATTTTAATTCATTTAAAGGAAGTGTTGTTTTGTTTTTAAACTGAGATTTAAAAAAAGTTCTTTGTCTTTTTGCAAGCTGAATTGTATGTGTAGTAATTAAATCCTCAAGCTTATCTATGGAAATTTCTTTTTTTAAATATTCTTTTGTTTCTTTTAAGCCAATTGAATTTAGTGCTTTTGGCTCTGAATTATACTTTGAAAAAAGCATTTTTGCTTCATCAATAAGACCATTTTTTATCATATTTTTTGTTCTTAGAGATATTCTTTTATCCAGAATTTCTTTTGGAGCTGAGATTTCATAAATTTTAAGATTTTCTATAACTGGTGGCAATGTGTTTTTTTCTAAAAAAAGTGATGGAATTTCACCTGTTTTTTGATAAATGCTATACCATTTATTGAGTCTATAAGTATCATTTTGACTAAATTTAGATGCAAACTTGGAATCAATTTTCAAGGCAAGGGTGTAAATTTCTAAATTTGATAAACCTGATTTTACATCCTCAATCTTTGGAGCAAGTCCATTTAACATAGATTTTAAGTAAAATCCACTTCCGCCAGTTATTATAAGAGGTTTATTTTTATTTTCAGCAAAATTTTTGGCTTTTTTATACTCATTTATAAAATCACCAACGCTAAAATGTTTATTTGGATAAGTCAAATTTATACCAAAATGTATTACTTTTTCTAACTCATCGTCACTTGGTTTTGCACTTGCTATATTTATATCTTTATAAATTGAAAGTGAATCAAGACTTAATATAACACAATCATACTCGCTCCCTAGCTCTATTGCTAAATCACTTTTTCCACTTGCAGTTGGCGCAATAATAGCAAACTCAAAAAACATATTTCCCCTAATTTGTGCAATTTTTAAAACTAATAATATATATTTTATCTTAAATTAGCTAAAATAAAAACTTTGAAAGGAATTAATGAAAAAATTTAGGCAAGTTTTAGCAGATATTAACGAACTTATTGTTTTTAAGCACTCAGTTTTTGCTCTACCGTTTATTTTTATAGCTATGATTACGGCTTCAAAACTTCAAAATAACACGATGTGGTTTGGCTGGAGGCTACTTATTTTAGGAATTTTATGTGCAGTAAGTGCAAGAAGTTTTGCTATGGCTTTTAATAGATATATGGACAAAGACATAGACGAACCAAACCCAAGATGTGCAAATAGACCAAGTGTTGATGGAAGAATCGGAAAGACAAATTTACTTATTTTCATAGGAGTAAATGCTTTAATTTTTATAGTAGTAGCATATTTTATAAATAGTTTAGCCTTTTATTTATCATTTCCAATTTTACTTTTTTTAGGTGGATATTCAATTTTTAAAAGATTTTCACAAACCGCTCATATAGTGCTTGGATTTTGTCTAGGGCTTGCTCCAATTGCAGGAAGTGTGGCAGTTTTAGGAGCTATTCCTCTTTGGGCTATTTTATTATGTTTTGGAGTTGCTTTTTGGGTAGCTGGGTTTGACATACTCTACTCACTTCAAGATATGGAATATGATAAAAAAGCTGGTCTTTATAGTATTCCAGCATGTTATGGAAGTAAGGCAGCTATGTTTATTTCAAGTATTTTTCACGCAATTACAATTTTATTTTGGTTGCTTTTTTGCATGGCTTCAAATTTGGGATTTTTTGCGTATTTAGGTGTTATAATTTCAGCTGTTATTTTGTATAAAGAACATGAGATTGTGAATAAAGACTTTACTAAAATAGACAAAGCATTTTTTACACTAAATGGTTATTTGGGAATAATGTTTTTTTGTTTTATATTTTTAGATTTGAAGATTTAAAAGCTTGGCATATTTAAATAAAAGTTTCTTAGCCCACTCGCTCACATACAAAAAGTATGCTCGCATCGTGGGACTAAAAAACTTTTGCCTAACTGCGCCTATTTTTTAAAATCTATGCTCCGCACTTTTAAAATTTACTAAAATTTTAAAAGTTATAAAAATAGATTTTCAAAAATAGGCGGTATTATAAAAAACTTTTTGAACTTTCAAGCAAGCGGACTTTGTGTCCGTGACTGCAGGAAGTTTGAAAAGTTTTTTAATAAGTTCGTCAAGATTTTAAATCTTTTTTAAAAAAGGAGAAAAAATGGATGCTAATAGCATTATTATTTTAGGACTTTGCGTAGTGCTTTTTATAGTGCTAATTTTACTTTATGTAAAAGATAGCCAAACAAATAAAAAATTTGATAGATATGATCATATAGTAAATGATAATATGAATGAAATTTTTATCTTAAAAAAAGAGGTTGCAAAACTAAAAGAAGAACTTGAAATGTTTGATATAGGCATACTTGCTGATGAACTTGATAAACAAATTGATGATAAGATTGAGCCTGTTATTAAGTCTTTGCAAAACATAGATAAGCTTGTTAATAAATAAATTTTATTTGTGCTAAATTTAAAAAAATCTTTTATAATCTAATAAAAGGATAAAAGATGTTAATAGATGGGCATGGAAGAATTGTTGATTATTTAAGAGTTTCTGTTACTGAAAGATGTAATTTTAGGTGCAAATACTGTATGCCAAATAAACCATTTGAATGGGTACCGCATGAAAAAATTTTAAGCTTTGAAGAGTTATTTTTATTTATAAAAGTTGCAATTGATGAGGGTGTTAAAAAAATAAGAATAACAGGCGGAGAACCTTTAGTTAGAAAAGATACTGATAAGTTTATAAAAATGATAAGTGATTATGCCCCAAATATTGACTTAGCAATGACTACAAATGGATACTTCTTAAAAGATTTTGCCAAAAAACTAAAAGATAGCGGACTAAAAAGAATTAATATGTCCCTTGATACCTTGAACAAGGAAAAAGCTTTTAAATTAACTGGAAAGAATGTACTTGAAAAAGTTGTAAGCGGCTTTGAGGAGGCCCTAAATGCTGGACTTAAAGTCAAATTAAATTGTGTGGCTTTAAAAAATTTTAACGATGATGAACTTGTGAGTCTTTTAGAATTTGCTAAAAATCATGGATGTGAAATTAGATTTATCGAATATATGGAAAATATCCATGCAAAAAACTTTTTAAAAAGTCTTAAAAAAGATGAAATCTTAACTATTCTATCAAGCAAATTTAAATTCAAAGAAAGTGTTAAAAAACTAAACTCTCCAGCTACCCTTTTTGAATTAGAAGATGGATATAGATTTGGAATAATTGATCCACATAAGCACGATTTTTGCAATACTTGCAATAGAATTAGGCTAAGTGCAGAAGGGCTTTTAATACCTTGTTTGTATTTTGAAGATGCACTAAGCATAAAAGAAGCTGTTAGAAACGGTGACATTATAAAAGCAAGTGAAATTTTAAGAGAGGTTTTAAAAAATAAACCTGAAAAAAATAGATGGGAAAACAGCATAAATCAAAATGAAATTTCAAGTAGAGCTTTTTATAAAACTGGTGGCTAAAATATGAATAAAGTTTTTTATATTTAGAGTAAAAGTTAAATGTCTTTAAATCTAGTTGAAGTATTTCACAGTATCCAAGGCGAGGGAAAATATACTGGTACAAATGCTATTTTCTTTCGTTTTGCTGGGTGTAATTTAAAATGTCCGGGCTTTAATGTAGTTAAAATTTCTCCAAAAACAGGGGAAATTTTAAAAGGGTGTGATACAATCAAAGCTGTTTTTACAAGTCATTTTAATTATGAAAAAATTGAATGCACAAAAACTCTTTTATCAAAAATTCCAAATTTAAATTATAAGCCAGCTATCATAATAACAGGCGGTGAGCCACTAATTCATCATAAAAATCCCATTTTTTATGATTTTATTAGCGAAATTTTACATCAAGGCTATGAAGTTCATTTTGAAACAAATGGAACGATTGAGATTGATTTTAAGAAATTTCCTCTTTATAAAAACTGCATTTATGCAATTTCCATAAAACTTTCAATCTCAGGCGAAACAAAAGATAAAAGGCTAAATTTTAAAGCTTTAAATTTATTAAAACAAAACACAAAAGAGTGCTTTTATAAATTTGTAATAAGTCCTAGCTTTAATCCAAATGATGAAATTTGTGAGATTTTAAACGCTATTAAAGACGCTAAAAAAAGCGATGTTTTTTGTATGCCACTAGCTAAAAACATAGATGAACTTAAAAAAAATGCTAAATTTGTATTTAATTTCTGTCTTGAAAACGGCTATAATTATACAGATAGAGTTCATATTAGAATATTTAACGATAAAGAGGGTATATGATAATAAGAAAAATTTATGACTTTGAAAATGCACATATTGTAAGATTTTGCTCTTCGAAGCGTTGCAGAACTAGTATTCACGGACACTCATATAGGTGTGAAGTAATGCTTAGCTCAAATTTTTTAGACAATGCTGGAATGGTATATGATTTTGGATTAATGAAACAAGGTATAAAAGTAATAATTGATAGTTTTGACCATGCTACAACACTTTTTTCAGGCGATAGCGATGAATATAAAAATGATATTAAAAAACACTCAAAAAGATGGATAGAAATTCCACAAAACCCAAGCGCAGAGCAGTTTTGTAGAGTTTTTTTTATTTTAATTGACAGACTTTTAAGTCTTACAAACATGAACAATAATGAAAAAAATGTCACACTTTATAGTATTATAGTTCATGAAACAGCCACTGGATATGCACAATGCTTTAGAGATGATGCATACAATGAAAATATGGGAAAAATAGAGCTTAAAGATATAAAATTTAGTCCTGAAATTTTAGCTGATTTAGATGATAAAGAATTTTTTACAAAACTTAAAAATGGCATTAAGTTTAATTTTTTAAAAGATTGCTAAATGATAGAATTTTATGATTTAAGTCTTGCTTTACATAGTTTTTTTTCAAAGTTTTTTATAGTTTTAAGCTTGATTTTTTTGATTTTGATTTTTTCTAACTCGCAAAATGGTATTAAATTTCATAAAAGAATAAGATTTTTTATACCGCTTTATAGTTTTAGTCTTTCAGCTTTAATTTTTACAGGCATTATAATGTTGCCTGTTATTAATTTTCACATAAGCTTTAAGGTTTTTTTGATGATTTTAGCTAGTATTATTTTTCCAGCATTTATTGGCATTAGTTTTAAAGCCTTAAAAAAAGGATATTACACAAAAAATTATGAAAATTTTAAGAAAAAAGCTAAAATTTTAGTTAGCATAATTTTAACAATTACACTTATTTTGGAGGTTTTATAAATGGTTTTTTTATATGATAAAAATGCCGGAGATGAGCTTTTAAAGATAAATGACTTTAAACATCTAAAAGCTAGACGCGTTCAGGAAAATCAAAGAATTGATATAAGAAATTTGAAAGATAATTATAATTATATTTATGAAATAACAGAAATTTCAAAAAAAGAAATCTCTTTAGAGCTTGTTTTTAAACATTCCCTGCCAAAAGATGAACTTTTTTTAAGTATTGCATGGGCAGTTGTAGATCCTATAGTTATAGAAAAAACTCTTCCAACTTTAAATGAAATCGGAGTTAAAAAGATATTTTTTGTCTATACTGAGTTCTCGCAAAAAAATTTTAAACTTGATTTAGGAAGATTTGAAAGAATTTTGATAAACTCATCACAACAATGTGGGCGAAACTCTATAATAAAGTTTGAAATTTACAGTAGTTTTGATGAGTTTTTAACTAAATTTAACAACATTGCGTTGGTAGATTTTGGTGGCGAAAAAATCCAAAATTTAAATAAAGATAAAATTTATTTTATAGGGCCTGAGGGTGGATTTAGTGAGAATGAAAGATTAAAAGTTAAAGATAAGATTGGACTAAACTCACCTTTTATTTTAAAATCAAATAGTGCTGTCGTAGGAATTGCATCAAAAATTTTACTTTAAATTTGATTTTTTATATTTTTTATAGTAAAATGCAAACTTATTCTAAATTCAAAACCAAAAAATATAAAAAGGAAAATTTTATGAAAAAAGATATTCATCCAGACTATATGGATTGCACTGTAACTTGTGCTTGTGGAAATGTTTTTGAAACAAAGTCAAACAAAAAAGAGCTAAGAGTTGATATCTGTTCAAAATGTCATCCATTTTTTACAGGAAGTGAAAAAATCGTAGATTCAGCAGGTAGAGTCGATAAATTTAAGAAAAAATACGGTATGAAATAATTGCTTTATTTTATTCCTACACCAATAGGAAATTTATCTGATGTATCCTTGCATATTTTAGAAGTTTTAGCCAAATGCGAAGTTATTTTTTGCGAGGATACAAGAGTTACTAAAAAATTTTTAAACCTACTCCAAACTCGCTATTCTTTAAAGCTAAAAGATGTATCTTTTTACTCACTCCATTCACACAATGAAGATGAAATTTTAAAAAATATTGATTTAAGTATTTTTAAAAAAATATGTGCATATATGAGCGATGCTGGAATGCCATGCATTAGCGATCCTGGAAATAGCTTAGTTAAATTTGCTCAAAAAAATAAAGTCGAATATGAAGTTTTAAGTGGCTCAAATGCCTTAATTTTGGCAGCTGTTGCAAGTGGGTTAGTAGAAAAAGAGTTTAGCTTTTTAGGTTTTTTACCAAACAAAGGCGATGAGAGAAAAGTAGCTATACAAAATGCTTTAAATTTACCCTATCCAGTGATAATTTATGAATCCCCGAAGAGGATTTTAAATTTAATAAAAACTATTTCAGGCCTAGACCCACAAAGAAAAATTTTTATCATAAAAGAAGCAACTAAAAAATTTGAAACAAAATATTTTGATAAAGCTATAAATTTAGCTCAAATTTTAGAAAATGAAAATTTAAATGGTGAGTTTTGCTTAGTGATAGACAAAAGTAAAAATACAAAGTTTGAAACCATTTTAGAAAGTGATATTTTAGATCTTGATATACCACCCAAACCAAAATCAAAACTTTTATCAAAAATTACAGGAATAAACCAAAAAAAAATTTATAAAAATTTAATAAAATAAGCTATTTTTTAAGCCTCTTTTGATATTATTTTAAAATGATAATTTATGGAAAACAGCTATTTTTACATCTGTTAAAAAACCACAAAGATGAGTTTTTAAAGATTTTTCTTGCCAAAGAGTGCGATAAGGCTTTATTTAGGGAGATTTCAAAGCTTAATATAAAAATAGAAAAACTTGACTTTAAAAAAGCTCAAGCCCTAGCAAGAGGTGGCAATCATCAAGGTTTTTTAGCTGAAGTTAAAGATTATAAGTTTAGTGAATTTAAAGATTTAGAATCTAAGAATTTTTTGGCAGTTTTATATAATCTAAGTGATGTTGGAAACATAGGCGCGATAGTTCGCTCAGCTTATGCACTTGGAGTTGATGGTGTAATTATCGTAACCAAAAGTTTAGCAATAGAGGGTATTATTAGATCTAGCAGTGGTGCTGCGTATGAAATACCAATTTGTAAATTCGAAGATGGGCTAACTCTTTTAAATGAGTTAAAGCAAGTTGGTTTTAAAATTTACGCATCAGATGCAAAAGGTAAAAATTTAAAAGAATTTGCTAGTAAAAAAGTGCTTGTAATGGGAAGTGAGGGCGAGGGAATTCCAAATAAGGCCATTCAAAAATGCGATGAATTAATCGGCATAAAAATGAGAAATAACTGGGATTCTTTAAATGTTAATGCAGCATTTGCAATATTTTGTGACAGGATGACAAATGGACAACAATAAAAATAACGCTTTAGAAAAATTAGAAAGTATTGGAATCAACGAAATAGCCAAAACAACGCATATTGAAGTTGATTATATAAGATGGATTTTACAAAAAGATTTTGACTCATTAAAAGAAACAAATGTAAAAGCATATATAAAGATACTTGAAAGAGAATACGAGGTTGATTTGCAGCCTTGGCTTGATGAGTTTAACGCAAACAACATAGAAGATTTAACCATAAAAAAAGAGACTAAATTTAATAACCCCTTAAAACAAAAAGTTGCAATAACAGAGCATAAAAAACTTCCTAAATTTTTATTTTGGCTAGTGTTACTTGTTATCATTGTTTGGGTTATTTTTAACTTTAAGCTTTACGAAATAGATAAGTTTTTAAATTTTAAAGACAATAAAACAGAAGTATATTCAACAAATTCTACAATGATAGATGAAACAAACTTAAAGCTTGAAAAAACAGGAATTGAAATTTTAAATCTTAATAACAAAACACCGGAGTTTAGCCTTAAAGAAACAGATTCTAACAACGAAGAAAATTTAGAAGAAGTAGCTGATGAAAATGAGAGTTTAAATGCCCTTGAAAAACTTACTCTATTAAACGAAGATGAGAATTTAAGCAATGAAAATTTAAGTAGTGAGAATTTGACTGATAAAGAACCTTTAAATGAAAATTTAGCAAAAGATCAAAAACAAGGCATAAACCCAACTGAGAAAATTTGGATAGGCATAATTGATTTAAAAACTGGTTCAAAAACCACAAAAACAACAGATAAATTCTTTGAATTTGATCTCAATAAAGATCAACTTATTCTAACAGGACACGGACTTTTTACACTAAACACAAAAGAAAAAGAAGAAAAATTTAATGATAAAAACCCACATAGATTTCTAATAAAAAAAGGCGATGTAAACGCGATAAGCTATGATGAGTTCTTAAAGCTAAATAAGGGCAAAGCGTGGTAAGAAGTTTAATTTTAACGCTATGTTTTTTAAGCTTAACATTTGGGGCAACACCTAAAGAAATATCACTAAATTTAGGCGGAGATGGTGAGGGTGTGAGTGAGTTTATAGATGAGTATCAAAACCCCGATATTAGAAGAATTACAAAAAAATTGATTGACGATAAAATTTTAAGCAACTACTCAAAAAACTCAAAAACTGAGATTGTTTTTAACTCAAATTCAAAAGGAGTTGTTTTATTAAAGCTTGCTAGTGATGTTTTAGAAGAGCTTGGATTTAAAAACTATCAAAATTTAGAATTTACAAACAACCAAAACTCAAGTTATAAAATTCTAATACTAGGCTCAAGAGTTTTAACTCCAGATAAAGTTTATGATGAGTTTAAAAAAAGATCAGCATATATCAAAAACGTATCAAGAAGAAATAATACCTTCATATACGAAGTAAACTTATCAAATTTAAATCTAGCGCCTGAGTTTATATACGACTTGCAAAAACCACAAAAACCATATTTTTTAAACATAAAAGGCAAAAATGAGATAAATATTATCTCTCAAAATATGGATGCTTGGCACCCTGAAATTAGAGTCTTTGATAATGAGTTAAATCTGTTACAAAGCATTAGAGAAGATGAGATAAAAAAAAGCTTAAACTTATCTATCCCAAAAGATGCGACCTATATACAAGTTGGCGATAGCGCTAGCTTAGATAACATAAAAAATGGACTTAAATTTAACCTTAAATAAAAAGGAGAATGCTATGTTTGATGAAATTCGTTTTAATAAAATAGAACGCCTTCCAAACTATGTTTTTGCTCAAATAAATGAAATAAAAATGAAAGCAAGACACGAAGGTAAAGATATAATCGACTTTTCTATGGGAAATCCCGATGGAAGAACTCCACAACACATTATTGATAAATTATGCCAAAGTGCAAACAAAGACAAAACCCATGGATATTCTGTTTCTCAAGGAATTTATAAATTAAGACTAGCATGTGCTTCTTGGTATAAAAGGAAATTTAATGTCACTCTTGATCCAGATAAAGAAATAGTTGCAACCATGGGAAGTAAAGAGGGATTTGTTCACTTAACAACAGCTATTATAAATCCTGGTGATGTAGCTGTAGTACCAGATCCTGCATACCCTATACATACTCAAGCTTTCATAATAGCTGGTGGAAATGTTGTAAAAATGCCACTAGTTTATGGGGAGGATTTCTTTTTAGATGAAGGTAAATTTTTTAAAGACTTAGAGCAAACTTTTGAAGAAAGCATTCCAAAACCAAAATATGTAGTTGTAAATTTCCCTCACAACCCAACAACCGCGGTTGTAAATTTAAGCTTTTACGAACGTCTTGTAAAAATGGCAAAAGAAAAAAGATTTTATGTAATTAGTGATATTGCTTATGCTGAGCTTTCTTTTGGTGAATATAAAACCCCATCTATATTAGAAGTTGAGGGAGCAAAAGATGTAGCAGTTGAGTTTTATACACTATCAAAAACTTATAATATGGCAGGCTGGAGAGTTGGTTTTATGTGCGGAAACCAAAAACTAGTAGCAGCTTTGAAAAAGATAAAATCATGGTTTGATTATGGTATGTTTACACCTATTCAAGTTGCCGCTACAATTGCACTTGATGGAGATCAAAGTTGCATTGATGAGATAAGATCAAAATATGAAAAAAGAAGAGATTTTTTAATAAAATCTTTTGAAAATGCTTCTTGGGAGATTAAAAAACCAGTTGCTTCTATGTTTGTTTGGGCAAAAATTCCAGAAAAATTTTCAAAAATAAAAAGTCTTGAGTTTAGTAAAAAACTGCTTGAGGAAGCAAATGTTGCAGTAAGTCCTGGAAGTGGCTTTGGAAGTGGCGGGGATCAGTTTGTAAGAATTGCTTTAATAGAAAATGAAAACCGAATCAAACAAGCAGCAAAAAATATAAAAAATTTCTTAAAAGGAAATGAATGAATGTAGCGATTTTAGGTGTTGGAACAGTTGGAAGTTCTGTTATTAAAATTTTACAAAAAAATAAAGATCTAATAAGTGCAAGAGCTGGAAAAGAGATAATTCCAGTAGTTGGCACAGTTAGAGACTTAAATAAAGATAGAGGCGTTAATATCCCACTAACTGATGATATTAAAAGTGTATTAAATAGAGATGATATAGATATTTATATTGAACTTATGGGTGGTGTTGAAAAGCCTTTTAATATAGTTAGCGAAATTTTAAAGAAAAAAAAGCCGGTTGTAACAGCAAATAAAGCCATGCTTGCATATCATAGATATGCCTTACAAAATCTTGCAAAAGATACGCCTTTTGGATTTGAAGCAAGTGTTGCAGGTGGCATTCCAATTATAAAAGCCCTAAGAGAGGGACTTAGCGCAAACAGAGTTGAAAAAATAGTAGGAATTTTAAATGGAACAAGCAACTATATCTTAACAGATATGATGCAAAATAACTCAAATTTTGAAGATGTGCTTAAAAAAGCTCAAAGTTTGGGTTATGCTGAGGCAGATCCAACTTTTGATGTTGATGGGATTGATGCAGCTCACAAGCTTTTGATTTTAAGCAGTATTGCTTATGGCGTTCATGGCGATCCTGAAGATATTTTAGTTAAAGGTATTAGAAAAATTTCAAATGAAGATATCTTTTTTGCAAAAGAGTTTGACTATACTATAAAACTTTTAGGAATTTCAAAAATAACTGATGGCAAGGCCGAGCTTAGAGTTCATCCAGCACTAATTAATAAAGATAGGATAATTGCCGAAGTTGATGGCGTGATGAATGCAGTTAGTATAAATTGTGATGCACTAAATGAAAGTATGTATTATGGTCCAGGTGCTGGAGGAGATGCAACTGCAAGTGCGGTTATTGCAGATCTTATAGACATCGCAAAAGGAAATAAAAACCCAATGCTTGGATATGCTCAAAATTTTAAAAAAATGGAGTTAATCGAACAAAAAAATATTCAAACAAAATACTATCTAAGAGTAAAAGTCGAAGATAGAACTGGAGTTTTAGCTAGCATTACAAATGTGATGAGCCAAAACAATATCTCAATAGATAGCTTTTTACAAAAACCAAGAAACAAGGGAGAAAAACACACCACACTTTATTTTACAACCCATTTAAGCCTTGAAGCAAACATTAAAAGAGTTATGGGAATTTTAGAAAATTTTGAATTTGTTTTAAATAGACCTTTTATGATAAGGATAGAAGAGTAAATTTGGGATTAAAAGAGTATATTTTTGGATTTAAAAGCGAAGAAAAAGCTATAAATTTTTTAAAAAAACTCAAATTTGAAATAATTGATCGAAATTTTAAAAGCAAATTTGGCGAAATTGACATCATCGCCAAAAAAGATGATGTTTATCATTTCATCGAGGTAAAAGCTACAAAGGGTGATTACGAAGCGATTTACCGCATAACTCCTCAAAAATTAGAAAAAATTTTAAAAACTTTAAATTTTTATCTTTTAAAAAATCCAGAAATTACAAACTACCAAGTTGATGCTTTGGTGTTTAAAAAAGATAAATTTGAATTTATAGAAAATATTACTATTTGATAATACATATTGTTTTTTGGTTAATAGTTTTTTCGATATAATTTATAATATTAATTTTTCTAAAAGGAGAAAAAATGGCAAAATACATAGAACTTACATCAAAAAATTTCGATGTAGCAAAAGAAGGCGTTAGTTTAGTTGATTTTTGGGCTCCATGGTGCGGACCTTGTAGAATGCTTGCTCCTGTTATTGATGAGTTAGCAGAAGAATTTGAAGGAAAAGCTAAAATTTGTAAAGTAAATACCGACGAAGAGCAAGACTTAGCAGTTGAATTTGGTATAAGAAGCATTCCAACTTTACTTTTCTTTAAAGATGGCGAGATAAAAGATCAACTTATTGGCGCTCAGTCAAAACAAGCAATCACTGATAAAATAAACTCACTTTTATAGTAAATTTGAAGCTTTTTAGCTTCAAATTTTATTATTAATCTATTTTTTAAAATAAATTCATAATAAAATTAAAAGGATTGAAATGTTAAATTTAGCTATCATTGGCGGCGGACCAGCAGGTCTTGCAGCAGGACTTTATGCCACAAGAGGCGGACTTAAAGATGTTGTTTTATTTGAACTTGGTATGCCTGGTGGCCAAATCACAGGAAGCTCTGAGATAGAAAACTACCCAGGAGTTGCAACCATAATGGATGGGCTTAGTTTTATGCAGCCTTGGCTTGAGCAATGTTTTAGATTTGGTTTAAAACAAGAGAGTAAAAAAGTTGTAAAAGTTGTAAAAAACAAAGACCAAAGTTTTAGCATTTTTACAGATAGCGGTGATGAGTTTAAGGCAAAAGCTGTTATCCTAGCAACTGGCTCAGAACCTAGAAAAGCAGGCTTTAAAGGTGAAAATGAGTTTTTTGGAAAAGGAGTTAGTACTTGTGCAACATGCGATGGCTTTTTTTACAAAAATAAAGAAGTTGCTGTTTTAGGCGGTGGTGATACTGCGTTAGAAGAAGCGATTTATTTAACAAACATTGTCTCAAAAGTATATTTAATACACAGAAGAGAAGGCTTTCGTGCCGCACCAATAACAGTTGAAAAAGCTAAGAAAAATCCAAAAATAGAATTTGTTTTAAATGCTGTTGTTGATGAAGTTTATGGGGATAACTCAGGCGTTACTGGAGTTAGAGTAAAATTTAATGACGGAAAAACAAGAGAGTTAAAAGTTCCTGGAATTTTTACTTTTGTGGGGCTTAATGTTAGAAATAGTATCATTAAAAATGATGATAAATTTATTTGCAACACAAATGAAACTGGACAAGTAGAGGTTGATTTAAAAATGCAAACAAGCATTAAAGGTCTTTTTGCAGCAGGCGATATCAGACAAGATGCCCCAAAGCAAGTTGTCTCAGCAGCTGGAGATGGCGCAGTTGCAGCACTTAGCGCTATGAATTATATAGAAAACCTACACTAAAACTTAATAATTCAAAGAGTGAATTTACTCTTTGAATTCTACTAATTATAAAAACTTATTTAACTTTTACAATTAAAAAATTATCTTAAAATCATTAATTTTCACTTTAATTTCACTATTTTTAACTCAAATTTCATCTTAAAGTTTAATGCTAGATGAAATAATATTATTTTATATCATATTTATATTATTTGTGATATAATCAATAAAAATTTATAAGGAGGGTATATGAAAAAAATTTTAATATTTGTCTTTGCCTGTGCTTTTGCATTTGCAAATGAGATAGTTTATAGCGATGTTGTAAAGTCTCTTTATGCAGATAAAAGCGATAAAAAGGCTGTCGGAAGGCTACTTCCAACGGCACCTGTAGAGATTTTGGAAAAAGATGGCGATATGCTTAAAATCAAGATCGAGGGCTATATCCAAGATGATGTGAGTGAGGCAATCTACTTTAGCGAGGGAAAAAGGATCCTAAACGCAGCTTTTGGAAAAAATGCAGCCGTAGATGTTAAGGTCTTAGAAAAAGGTGCTTGGAGCAAAGTAAGCGTTGAAGCCTATACCGATGATAAGGATTTTTATAAAGAGCTAAAGCCTATCATGGATAGAGCTGCTGGTATCTACACTGAGAGTTGTTCAATGTGTCATGCTCTTCACAACATTAACGAATACAACGCAAATCAGTGGCCAAGTATATTAAAATCTATGCTAAGTAGAACTGTCATGGATAAAAAAGATAGATTTTTAGTTTCTCAGTATTTACAAAAAACTACTACAAAGGAGTAAAAAATGTCAGTAAATTTATCAAGAAGAAATTCACTTAAAACAATTGGTGCGGCATTTTGTGTGCCATTTTTTATGAAAATGAACCTTTTTGCGGCCGAAAATGCTACTAAAAATTTCAAGATTATTAGAGATGGTGAAGTTATAACAGGAGCTCACTGGGGCGTTTTAAAACTTACCATAAAAGACGGTAAAATCGTAAAAAGCGAGCCTTTAAACAAAACTTCAAGCATAAAAAATCCTCTTCAACACTACACAGCTGATTTGGTTTATGCAAAAGATAGGGTCAAATATCCTTATGTAAGAAAAAGCTATTTAGAAAATCCAGATAGCCCAAAACCTGAACTTAGAGGAAGTGATGAGTGGGTTAGAGTAAGCTATGACAAAGCTATAAAGCTAATTGCAAACGAACTTAAAAAAACAATAAAAGCAAGCGGAAATACTAGTGTTTTTGCAGGAAGCTATGGATGGAAAAGTCCTGGAAATATGCAAAATGCAAGAATCTTACTTCATAGATTTATGAACCAAATAGGTGGTTTTACAGGAACTTTAGGTGATTATTCAACTGGTGCATCACAAATTATTATGCCGCATGTCCTAGGAACAATTGAGGTATATGAGCAACAAACTTCTTGGCCTTTAGTATTAGAAAATGCCGATGTTGTTGTTATTTGGGGTGCTGATCCATACTCAACCTTAAAAATAGCTTGGACTGTAAGCGATGAGCAAGGTTTAAAGTATCTTGAAGAACTAAAAAAGAGTGGAAAAAAAGTTATTTTCATAGATCCTATAAAAAATGCAACTTGCAAATTTTTAAACGCCCAGTGGATAGCACCGTTACCAAATACCGATGTTGCAATGATGCTTGGTATGATGTATGAACTCTATGAGTCTAAAAAATATGACCAAAAATTTATAGAAACCTACACAACAGGATTTGATAAGTTCTTGCCTTATCTTCTTGGAAAAACAGATAATACTCCAAAAACTCCAAAATGGGCTTCCCAAATTTGTAAAATTGATGAAAAAACCATAAAAGAGTTGGCTCATACACTTTATGACAATAAAACTATGATAATGAGTGGATGGGGTATGCAAAGAGCTCATCATGGCGAGCAACCACATTGGGCACTAGTAACTCTTTGTGCAATGCTTGGACAAATTGGAAAGCCAGGATGTGGATTTGGATTAAGCTATCATTACAGTAACGGCGGAACACCTGATGCAAAAGCTGGAATCGTTGGTGGTATAAGCTCAGGTGCTGCAAACGTTGGAACCGGTCAAAGCTGGCTTCAAAAAGCAACTGATTCAGCATTTCCACTAGCTAGAATTTCAGATGCTCTTTTAAATCCTGGAAAAACAATAGATCACAACGGCAAAAAAATAACCTATCCAAAAATTGACTTTATATACTGGGCAGGCGGAAATCCTTTAGTCCATCATCAAAATACAAATGAATTTATTAAAGTTTGGAAAAAGCCACGAACTGTTGTAGTAAATGAAATTTACTGGACTCCAACTGCTAGAATGGCAGATATTGTTATGCCTGTAACTACAATCTATGAAAGAGATGATATTTCTATGATTGGTGATTATGCAAATTTAGGAATAACTCCAATGAAACAAGCTGTTGAAAAAATAGGTGAGAGTAAAAATGACTATGAAATTTTTACCGATTTAGCAGCAGAGTTTGGTGTAAAAGACAAATATACAGAAAATAAAAGCGATATTGACTGGATAAAAGAATTTTATGAAAGCGCAAGAGATCAGGCAAAGAAAATGCAACTTGAAGAGCTAAATGGCGTTGTTATGAAGCCATTTGAGGAATTTTGGGCTGATAATAAGCCTATAACTTTCCTTCAAACTCAAGAGGGATTTGAATATAATAGATATGGCGATTTTAGAGAAGATCCTATTTTAGAGCCACTCGGCACTCCATCAGGCCTAATTGAAATTTACTCAGAAGTAATTGAGAAGATGAATTATGATGATTGTAAAGCTCATCCAACTTGGTTTGAGCCAATTGAATGGCTTGGTATGAAAAACAAACCTGCTGAGTTTCACCTAGTTACTTCTCACCCTGAAGATCGTCTTCACTCTCAGCTAAATAACACAAGTCTTAGAGATGAGTATGCTATCTCAAACCTGGAGCCTATCTGGATAAACAGTGAAGACGCAAAAGCAAAAGGCATCAAAACTGGTGATGCGGTTAGAGTATTTAATGCTAGAGGCGAGGTGTTGGCTGGTGCAAAAGTAACAGATGACATTATAAAAGGTGTTGTTAAACTATGTGAAGGTGCTTGGTACGACCCACTTGATCCAACAAAGGCAAATACTTTGGATAAAAATGGAAGCGCAAATGTCTTAACTATAGATATGCCAACTTCAAAACTTGCAAATGGAAACATCTCTCACACTGGTCTTGTAAATATAGAAAAATTTACAGGCAAAGTTCCTGAGCTTACTATCTTTAAACAACCTAATATAAAAGCTTAAACTCATCCCCTCAAATTTGAGGGGATTTTTATAAAATAATTAAAATTTTACTTCAAATGACAAAGCAAAATTTCTTCCTGGAGATGTAAGTCTTTGCCACCCAGATCCTTCATGATTTTCTTGTTTTGCAATAAAAGACATTGATCCATTTTCTTTTGCCTCTCTTATACTATCCCAAGTTATGTATTTTTTATCAAAAATATTAAATATTCCAGCATTTAATTTAAAATTATCACTCATTCTATATTCAGCCATAAAATCAAAAACTAAAAAAGAATTACTAAGCATAGGATAGCTTTCAAGTTTAATATCTTCTTTCTTGCTAACTCCACTATTATCGTTCAAAAAATACATGGCATCTTTTGGATTTTTAGATTTTTGATATTTTGCACTAAGTAAAATACTAAATTGCCTATCATTATATCCAACCCCCGCCGCAAAAGTTAAAGGAGAAACTCCCATTAATGAACTTCCATCATTTTTTGAGCCTTTTTGATATGAAGCCATAAAAACCCCAAACAAGCCATCTTCAGTGCCTATTCTTGCATTTAACTCCAATCCTTTAATATGTGCTGAATTTATATTTTGATACTGATATCTAGTTCCTATAACTTTGTCACGCCAAACTGTCTCCAAAGTATTAAAATCAAACTCTTCCACTTTTTCAACAATATTACTAACACTATAATCAATAAAATTTTTATATTTGGTATAAAATGCTAATAAGCTAAAAGCTCCATATTTAAAATCAGAACTTAGTTCTATTTCGTGATTAAAGGCTTTTTCAGTTTTTAAATCAAAATTTGATTTAAAATGCTTAGTTCCTTGTATGAATTCAACAAAGCTCTCTTGTATTTTTGGGGCTCTAAAAGCTGTATTAAAACTATATTCTAAAAAAGTATCATCAAAAATTTCATATTTCAATCCAGTGTTGTAGCTAAAATTACTATAAGCTTTATGATCTTGCATATTCCATATTGATTTTGTAGTCTCTTTTGCTAGCTCTCCAGTAGCAGCACCAAGTTTTGAACTAGTTTTAAGATTGTGTTTAATTTTATCGTAGCGAATTCCTAGAATACCACTTAATCTATCATTTAACTGAATATATTCTTTTAAATAAATATAATAATTATCGGTTCTTATAGGTCTCGTATAAATAAAATTTCCATCTAGAACATAAACTTTTCCATCCATAGCAAACCAAGGAAGTTTTAATATTTTCCCATCTAGTGTTAAAAGCTCTTTGGAAAACCAACCGGTTGTTTTTTCTATACCAAGTTTTCCTTTTATTGAAGGAACTAAAATCGGAATTCCATTTTCATCTTTAATTAATTTTTTACCGTTCGCATCATCAAGGCGAATTTCTCTTTTATTTTTGATAAGCTCAGACCAAAAACCGCTATTTTTAAAATTATCTCTTCCAAAACCTAAGCCAAAATAAAAACTATGATATGATGAGCAAATTGGTAAATCAATAGTGTTTAAATTTAAATCAATTTGGCTCTTGTCTTGTTTAATATTAGTACTTCTTTCAAATTTGCTATCTTGATTATTACAATTTCTAAAAACACATGAGTTTTGATTATAAATTTGATTTATAACCTGTTTTGAAAATTGAACTTTTAATTCTTCCAAAAAACTATCGCTTGGCATATATTCATAACTTACACCATAACGTTTATATGGTGTTTTATCTATTGTAAAAGTCTGATTTCTGCTTGCTGGAAAGCTTTTTTCTTCTATTAAGCTATCAATACTTTGTTTTTCATAAAATAAATTTATAAAACTATCATCGCCAAACCTGTATCCAAATTTGGTTAAATATGATTTTGTTCTATACGAGGTGGGATCTGGCAAAATTCTTCCAGCTCCGCAATATTTATTATAATCTTTATTTGCGATATCTTTTCCACAAATATCCAAATCATCAATTTTTCCATTATAATAATTTTTTAATTCACTTCCAACTCTTCTTGTATATTGAAAGAGCCCCTCAAAGCCATTATAAATAAACCCACTTCCTAAAACTTGACGAAATTCACTATTTTTAGACGAATAGGCAGTTTTGCTATAAAATCCAGTTATTTTGCCAGATTCTACAAAATCATGCGCCGATTTTGTTTGCATAAAAACTGCACCACCTAATGCACCATTTCCTGAATTTAATGAATTTGCACCTTTATAGATGTGAATATTGCTTAAATTTTCTATTTCTGTTCCACCTCTTGCACCAGAAATAAAACCTTGTTTTTGATGAAAAGTTGGTACAAAACTTTGTGCAGCTTCAATCCCATCAACTTTTACAGATACTCTATCTTTATCAACTCCACGAATTGTAAAACCATTTACTCCACTTCTACCACCATCGGTGATACTTACTCCTACTTGATTTTTTACTAAATCTTTTTGAGTAGATATTAAAGAAGATCTAATTTTATCGCTATTTATTTGTGTTTGTTTAGCTGAAAGCCTATGGGTTGAAACTTCAATCTCTTCAAGTAAAATATTATCATTTGAAAAACAAATAGATAAAAACATAAAACTAAATATAATGACTTTGTTATTTGGCATAATTTTCCTTAATGTTTAAATTTGGCAAAATTCAGTTATTGTATAAAATTTAATATAAAACAATAATTAATATCATTATGCTTATAATATATGAATTTTTTCTCTGTCACTTCAAAGTCACCATTTACGATATTTAAATTTATTATAATAAAACAATACTATAAGCGAATTTTTATAAAATTAAAGATACAATTTATTTCTTAATGATATTAATTATAAATATAGGTATAAAATGGGGAAAAAACTTCTTTTAATTTTAACAACAAATTTTTTATTCGCACATCAAAATTATGAGCTTAATACCATAGAAGTAAATGCAAATACTATCGATCCAAAAGAAAAAAAGATTGGTAAAACCTTAAAATCAAATCAAATTTTATCTAAAGAACAAGTTGCAGATAGCAAAGACTTAGTTAAATATGAAACCGGAGTTTCTGTTGTAGAAAGTGGCAGATTTGGAACAAGTGGATATACCATTAGAGGAGTTGATGAAAATAGAGTAGCTATAATGATTGATGGTTTATCACAGGCTCAAACAATATCTTCACAAGGATTCAATGAATTATTTATGGGGTATGGAAATTTCAATAACACAAGAAATGGCGTCGAAATAGAAACTCTAAAACAAGCAACTATACAAAAAGGAGCTGATTCAGTTAAGGTTGGCAGTGGAGCACTTGGTGGCTCAATTGTTTTTGAAACAAAAGATGCAAGAGACTACTTATTGGATAAAAATTGGTTTTATGCTTTTAAGACGGGGTATGCTGATAAAAATTATGAATTTTTTACATCGCACACTATTGCCGCAAAAGCAAAATGGTTTGATTTATTAGTAGTAAGAACGGATAGAAATTCGCATCAAATTAAAAATTATGATTATCATAAATATGATGAAACGGTTGGAAAAACTAGAAAAAAAGCAGATCCATATAAAATAACTAAAGATAGCACTTTGATAAAATTTTCTTTTAATCCAAACGATACAAATAGAATAACTTTTGCAAAAGATATGTATGATGTAAATTCAAAAGGACATGATTTTTCTTATACCTTTACACCTAGTAATCTTGGAACAGGTACAGTTAAAAGTAATAGTGATGGATATAGATTTACAGATGATTTTATAAAAAGAAAAAATTTTTCTGTTTCATTTGAAAATTATGATGAAAATTTATTTTATGATTCGGTAAAAATAACTCTTTCGGACCAAAAAATAACAACAAAGGCAAAAACTGATGAAAAATGTCGTGATAAGGATAATTGTGAAACCATATCAAACAAAGCTGGAATAAGCATTAAAGATGGCAAAATTGTTGATAAATGGGGAAAGGAATTTAAAGCAGATGGAAACGGTCTAGATAGAACCATAACAGATAGCAAAGGAAATAAATTTAGCTCAAATTATTTTGATTATTATTCACTCATAGGAAGCGAAAAGGTCTGGTATGATTGTTCTATTTTTAACTGTGACAAACTAGAAGTTAATATTATGGGTCAATATGGCAAAGTAACTGATGAAAGAAAAGTAATAAACCTAAACCTTAGACAAAAAGACTCAGTAAGTGGAAAAATTTATGGAGCATATGATTGGGATAGCTTGGACCCTCAAACAAGGCCAAAATATTGGGATGCAAAAAAATATGCTGTGTTAATGCCAAGAAGCGATGGTTATTTAAACAGATCGTGGAAAGAAAGAGATTTAAATACAGATACGAAACAAATAAACATAGATTTTACAAAAGAATTTAAACTATATTCTACAAAGCATAGTTTTGAATATGGCGGACTTTTGTCAAAAGAAAAAAAAGAGATGATAAATAATAGTGGCTATGATGGAAGTGACAATAAATGGTGGGCACAACCATTTCAACGTATAGAAAATGGCAAAGGTATTAAATGCGATGTAAGTGGTGGATATAGTGGTTTTGCGTGCCCCAAAACATCGATAAATTCATTTTTAATTCCAGTTGAGGCAATAACAAATGCTTTATATTTTAAAGATTATATTAAATTTAATGATTTTATTGCGCTTGATTTAGCCTATAGATATGATAAAACAAAATATAGAACAAAATATGATCCAAAAACATCTCCAAAAATACCAGATGATATGGTAAAAGGACTTTATATAAAACCAAAATTGTTACCAGATAAAATCGAACACTATACAGGTGGAAAAGCTTGGTGGGAAACAGGTATGACCTTTGAGCAATATAAAAATCTATTAAAAAAAATAGATGAAAATATTAAAAAAAATCAACAAATTCTAAAACAAAACGCACTAGATAATATAAAATATTTTTCGCAACCAAAAGATTTTAACAATGACTCTTATCTTTTTGGACTAGATCTAGATCCTTTTGAGTTTTTAAGAATTCAACTCAAATATTCAAAAGCATTTAGAAATCCAACAAGTGATGAGCTTTATTTTACATATAAGCATCCTGACTTTACTGTGGTTCCAAACTGGAATTTAAATACCGAAATCGCAAAAACAAAAGAATCTGCTATAACCCTATATGATGATTTAGGACATTTTACTTTTAGCGTTTTTAAATCAAACTATAGTAATTTTATTGATTTAAAATATATCGGATCGGAAGTTTTCGAAATTCCAGGAGTGGAAAGACTTAATTATTATAAATATCAAAATGTAAATTATCAAAAAGCAAAAGTTAATGGATATGAGATAGAAGCAAGACTAAACTTAGGTGAAGTTACACAAAATTTTTCTAATTTTTATTTAGGCTTTAAACAGACATTTCAAAAAGGAAAATTTAAAGACGAATATGGCCAAATGCAGCCGATAAACGCAATTGACCCTAAAAAATCTATCTACTCTTTTGGTTGGAGAAACCAAAAATATGGTTTTGATTTATACCTAACACAAGTATCCCAAAAAAAAGCAGAAGATACCTACAATATGTATTGGAAACAAAATGATGAAAAAAGAAAATTTATAAAATATAGAAGTGATAAATACACAATTTTAGATTTTATAACTTTTGCAAAACCAATTGAAAATTTAGCTTTAACATTTGGAATTTATAATATCACAGATAAAAAATATTTATCATGGAGTTCAGCTAGATCAATAAGAGAATTTGGAACAACAAATTTAATAGATCAAAAAACGGGAGGAGGTATTGAGAGATTTTATGAACCTGGTAGAAATTTAAAATTTACTTTTGAATACAATTGGTAAAATTATGGCTAAATTTTAGCTTTATAAAAAAATTATTTAAAAAAGGAAATACAATGGAAAAAAATTTAATCATAGCTCACATGAATGAGCATCACAGCGATGTTTTAGTTAAGCTTTTTAACAAATATTCAAATTTTAATGTAAAAAGTGCGAAATTAGTTGATTTTGATGAAAATGGGATTTTTCTAAACTCAGATAATTTAGAAGCAAAAGTACCTTTTAATACAATAGTTACAGATGGTGATTTTGTAAGTGCTATTAAAAATTTAGCCGCGAGTTTAAAAGAGGATTTTTCTAAAATTAAAAATGAAATTAATGAGTTTAGAAATTCTTTTAAAAGTGTTGTAATTGCGAGTATTTATAATGATCAAGCGATTGCGAGCTACTCACCGCTTATTAAATTTAATGATAATTTTTACATCTACATAAGTGAAATTAGTGAGCATTTTAAAAGCATAAGCACAAATCCTGACAAAATTGAAATTTTATTTTTACAAGATGAAAATGAAGCTGCTTCTATAATACTAAGAAAAAGGCTTACTTATAAGACAAATGCAGTTGAAATTCGAAGAAATAGTGATGAGTTTAATAATGCTTTAGCGAGTTTTTTAAATCAAACTAGTGGAAAAGGTGGAACAAAACAGATCTCAACTATGCAGGACTTTCATCTTTTTAAATTAGAGTTTAAAAAAGGCAGATTTGTAAAAGGATTTGGTGGTGCGTATGATATAAACGGTGATGAGATAAGCCTTCCACATATAAAAAATCCACATAAATTTTAAAAGGATTTTATAAGTTTTTTACTCTAAATTTGTTATACTCGCTACAAATTTGCAAAAAGGAATGTAATGCTAAAAATAGGAATTTATGGCTCAAATGGCAGAATGGGAAAAATGATACAAGAGTGCTTAAAAGAGTATGAAAATGTAAAAGTCGCAGCTTTATTTGATAAAAATAGTTCAAATTTAGAGGATTTTTTCACATCATCAGATGTTGTGATTGACTTTTCTATGCCAGAGGGAACTAAAGCTCTTTTAGAATTCGCTAAAAAAAATCCAAAACCACTTTGTATCGGTACAACCGGACTTAGTAAAGATGAATTAAACTTAATGAAAGAAATTTCAAAAAATATGCCTATTTTATATGCCACAAATATGAGTTTAGGAGTAGCTGTTTTAAACAAACTTGCATTTTTAGCAAGCAAAGCCTTAAGCGAATTCGATGCTGAAATTTTAGAAATGCATCATAGATATAAAAAAGACGCTCCAAGTGGAACAGCCTTAACATTAGCTAAAAATGTCGCAATTGCTAGAAATTTGGACCTTGATAAAGTTAGAGTTAGTGGAAGAGATGGCATAATTGGACAAAGATCAAAAGATGAAATTGCTGTTATGAGCTTAAGAGGTGGAGATATTGTTGGTCGTCACACAGCAGGATTTTATGGAAATGGCGAGTTTATAGAGTTAAACCACACAGCAACATCAAGAGCTACTTTTGCAAATGGAGCCATAAAAGCTGCTATTTGGTTAAGCTCACAGAAAAATGGGCTTTATGATATAAATGATTGTTTAGGACTGTAAAATGTGTGCTATCGTTGGTATAATAAATTCAAAAGATGCTGCAAAAACTGCTTATTATGCGCTTTTTGCGATGCAACACCGTGGACAAGAATCAAGCGGAATCAGTGCAAGTTTTAATCACAAAATAAAAACTCATAAAGCACAAGGCTTGGTTAGCGATATTTTTAATAATGAAATTTTAAACTCTTTACAGGGAAATATTGCAATTGGACATAATAGATACTCAACCGCTGGTAGTAAAGATAGCAAAGATGCACAGCCTATTTGGGCTAGTTATTTGCTTGGCGAAATATCAATAGCACATAATGGAAATTTGATAAATAAAGATGAAATTAGGCAAAATTTAATAAAAGAGGGTGCAATATTTCACTCAAATATGGACACCGAAAATATAATTCATTTGATTGCTAGAAGTAAAAAAGAGCACTTGCAAGAGCGAATTATAGAGGCTTTAAATATTATAAAAGGAGCCTATTGCCTTCTTATAATGAGTAGATCAAAAATATTTGCCATAAGAGATAAATATGGAATTAGACCTCTTAGTATAGGAAAATTAAAAGATGGCGGATATATAATCGCAAGTGAGACCTGTGCTTTTGACTTAGTTGGTGCTACTTTTGTGCGTGATGTAAAGCCAGGTGAAATGATTATTTTTGAAGAAGGAAGTGATGATTTTGAAAGTATAATGCTATATGAAGAAAAAACTCCTAGAATTTGCGCTTTTGAATACATATACTTTGCAAGACCAGATAGCGTTATAGATGGAAAAAATGTTTATGAAGTAAGAAAAAATTTAGGAAAAACTTTGGCTTTAAAAAATAAAATAAAAGCTGATCTAGTAGTTCCTGTGCCAGATAGTGGAGTGCCAGCAGCACTTGGTTTTTCGAATGAAAGCAAAATCCCTTTTGAAATGGCAATAGTTAGAAACCACTATGTAGGAAGAACCTTTATAGAGCCAACCCAAGAAATGAGAAATTTAAAAGTAAAATTAAAGCTAAATCCTATGAGTGAGGTTTTAAAAGGAAAAAGTATTATTGTAGTCGATGATAGTATAGTTAGAGGAACGACTTCTAAAAAAATAGTTGAACTTTTAAAACATGCTGGAGCTAAAGAAGTTCATCTTAAAATAGCTGCTCCAAGAATAAAATTTCCTGATGTTTATGGTATAGACACACCTACAAAAAATGAGTTAATAAGTGCAAATTTAAGCGATGATGAAATTTTAAAATACACAGGGGCTGATAGTTTAGAGTTTTTAGAAATAGATGAACTAAAAAATGCTATAGGGAATGAAAGAGAATATTCACTCGTTAGTTTTGATGGAAACTACTTTGTAAAATAAATAATTTAAGAAGTGCAATAAATACTGCACTTCTTAAAGCTTAAGCCTCCAAAATCGCCCCATTACTTGCATTGGTAACTAACTTTTGATACTGTCTTAACCAGCGAGAACTTACTTTTTTGCCCTCATATTTCCACTCTTTGCGACGTTTTGCAATTTCATCGTCGCTTAAACGGACATTTATAGAGTAGCTATCAACATCAATATCTATAATATCGCCATCTTTTAAAAGTCCTATCATTCCGCCCTCTGCTGCTTCTGGGCTTACATGACCGATTGAAAATCCTCTTGTAGCACCGCTAAATCTACCATCTGTTATAAGTGCCACATCAGCTCCAAGACCTCGGCCCATTATAAGACTTGTTGGACTTAACATCTCTTGCATTCCAGGACCACCTTTTGGACCTTCATAGCGAATTACCACAACATCGCCCTTTTGAACTTTTCCACTTGAAATTCCACTAATTGCTTCATCTTGTGAGTTAAAGCAAATTGCTTTTCCACTAAATTTACGCTCTCCAACAATACCAGCTGCTTTTATAACACACCCTTGCTTTGCTAAATTTCCAAATAAAATCGCCAAACCACCTACTTTTGAATAAGGCTTATCAACACTTTTTATGATATTATAATCAGCTACTTTATGGTTTTTTACGCGCTCACTCATCATCTCACCAGTTACTGTTAGATTATCAAGATCAAGCATGCCATTATCTCTTTTTGAAATTTCATTTAATATAGCAATTATTCCTCCAGCTCGTGCAATATCCTGCATATGCACGCTTGGAAGACTAGGAGCTACTTTTGCAATGTGGGCTATATTTTTACTGATCTCATTTAACTCTTTTATATCAAGCGCACACCCTGCTTCACGGCTAATTGCTAGCATATGCAAAATTGTATTTGAGCTTCCACCCATTGCCATATCGCAGACAAAAGCATTTCTAATAGCTTTTTTATTTAAGATATTTTTTATTTTAAATTTATCATCAAGTGCGATTTTACAAATCCTTCTAGCTGCAGCTCTTGCTAGCTCTTCACGCTCGGGAGTTAGCGCCAAAATTGTGCCATTACCAACCAAAGCTATTCCCATCGCTTCACAAAGTGAATTCATAGAATTTGCTGTAAACATTCCACTACAGCTTCCACCACCTGGACAGGACTCACACTCAAGCATTTTTAACTTTTTTTCATCGATTTTACCAACCTCATAAGCTCCAACGCCTTCAAACACACTATTTAAATCAAGCGCTTCCCCACTATCTTTATCAACTCCAGCAGCCATTGGACCGCCACTTATAAACACAGTAGGAACATTTACTCTCAAAGCTCCCATTATCATGCCAGGAACAATCTTATCACAGTTTGGTATGCAAATAAGCGCGTCAAGTGCGTGAGCATTCATCACGGTTTCTACTGAATTTGCTATTAATTCACGGCTTGGAAGTGAGTAAAGCATCCCCTCATGTCCCATCGCAATACCATCATCAACGCCTATACAGTTAAACTCAAAAGGTACACAACCATTTTTTCTTATCTCATCTTTTATAATTTGACTAAATTTATTTAGAAAAAAATGCCCTGGAATTATCTCTATAAAACTATTTGCAACACCGATAAATGGTTTATCAAAATCCTCATCCCTAAGCCCTGTCGCTCTTAAAAGTGAGCGGTGAGGGGCTTTTGTGTAGCCTTTTTTAATTATATCACTTCTCATAAGCTCTCCTAAATTTAATTCTTATATTTTATCAAAAAAATAATTCAAAAAACTATATTAAGATATTTTTTGGTTAAATTTAAAATAATTTGTTACAATTGTTTTTTTATAAAAGGTTTAAAAATGAAATGGCGAGATCAAAAATCAAGTAGTAATATAGACGATAGAAGGTTTCAAAAAACTCCTGCTAGTATGGTAAATTTACAGGTTTTAATACCACTTATCAGATGGCTTTTAAAAACAAAATTTGGAAGAGTTGTGTTACTAATAGGCGTTATAGCTATGTTTTTAGGATACAATCCACTTGCTTTAATTTCTACTGGCGGAGTTCAAAATGCACAAATTTCAAAAGATGATGATAAATATGCACAATTTATAGGAGTTGTTTTAGCACAAACCGAAAATATATGGAATAAACAATTTCAAATAATAGGAAAAAATTACAAAGAACCAAAACTTGTGCTTTTTAGAGGTGCCGTTCAAAGTGGATGTGGATTTGCGAACTCGCAAGTTGGACCATTTTACTGTCCAGCCGATCAAAAAATCTATATCGATTTAAGTTTTTTTGATGAGTTAGCCAATAGACATAACGCTCCAGGAGATTTTGCAAATGCTTATGTTTTAGCTCATGAAGTAGGCCATCATGTGCAAAATTTACTAGGAATTTTATCTCAAGCAAATAGAGAAAAACAAGGAAAAAATAAAAAAGATCAAAACGCTATACAAGTAAAAGTTGAACTTGGGGCTGATTGTTTAGCCGGTGTTTGGGCACATTATCTTGATGATATTTTAGAAGATGGGGATATAGATGAAGCCTTAAATGCAGCAAGCATGATAGGCGATGACACACTTCAAAAACAAGCTAATGGATATGTTGTGCCTGATTCTTTTACTCACGGCTCAGCTATGCAAAGAAAAAATGCTTTCTACAAAGGCTATAAAAGCGGAGACATATCGATATGCAAATTTTAAAATTTTTTTATTATGTTTTTTAAATATCATTTAGTTTAATATATTAAATTTACTTTAAATATATACATAGATAAAAGATAATTTAGCTAGTTTTTATTTATTTTCAAGTAAAATGGCAATTTATTTATATTTTATTTAAAGGTGATTTTATGCCCAGTAAAAAAATACTTAATATTTTAGCCTTAGGTTTGATAAATCTAACATGTTTTGCCAATGATGGATTATCAAACGTAAGTCAGTTTAAGGAAATTTTAGATAAATCTTATGATTTAATTAATTTAGACAATGTTCGGCAAAATAGCCCGGAAATGGATGGTAGTGGTGTTATAGTTGGTATTTTAGACACAGCTATAAATACAAACCACCCTAGTTTTGAAGGAAAACATCTAGGAACTGAGGGTGTTCTTTTCCAAAATTCATGGAACGGTCAAAGAAAAGGTAATCATGGAACTCATGTCGCAGGTATAATTTTAGGTAAAAAAATAAACGATAATGAGCCTTATGGTGTAGCCCACAATGCTAAATTTTATAATTTAGGAGCAATAGAAGAAAAACACTATAATGATATAGGAGGAAATAATATAAACAATGCCTTTAAAGATAAGGGCATAAAAGTCATCAATCATAGTTGGGGAAAAGGTCTTTATCCACTGATAGATATGCAACTTAAAGGCAATAGATATAGAGATCTCTTACCAGACATAAAGTCACAATATCCACAAATTTGGGGTCATAAAAATAAAATAGATTATGAACTTGTTAGGTGGTTAGCTGGTAAAAATACACAAGATTTGATAGCTCTTTCTAAGGACGATAAAATTTTAAATGTTTTTGCTGCTGGAAACTCAGGAATCATTTCATCTTCAGTTGATTCTATAGTTCCATCTTATGATGAAGATATAAGAGCTTGGCTTAATGTAGGAAATTTAAATGCATTAAATGCTGAAAAAAATGCAGATGGAAGTATAACTTTAAAAAATGATTTTAAAATTAGTTGGAATGATGCTAAATCAAAAGATTATTATGGAAGACCTATTCGATGGACTGGTGTGGATGGTTCACTAATTAGTTCGCAGCTTTTTGTAGGCTCGACAAATTATTCACTTCTTGCTCCAGGATATCAAATTTTAGCAGCAAATGCCGACCTATCCGCAACTAACAAAGAAAAATATATTCCTATGACAGGAACATCTATGGCAGCTCCTATGGTAAGTGGTGCAGCAGCTTTAGTAGCTCAAAAATATCCTTTCCTAGATGGGGCTGGGATAGCTGATGTTTTACTAACAACTGCAAATAAAAATTTAAATTTACCAGATGTTGTCCTAAAAGCAATAGAAGGCGGAAGTTCTGGATATTATGTAGTTTATTTAAATAAAGAAATTCCTAGAAACCTTGATGGAACAATAAATGAAAATGAAGTAAGACAAGATTTATTAGCAATGGGAATTCCTAATTCAAACGATGATATTACTGTTACAAAAATTTTAACTAATGTAAAAGATAAAACTGGTAAAATTTCTGATAAATTTGTTGTCAAACTAACACAAGAAGAATATGCTGGTCAAGGTGTTTTAGACGTAGAAAAAGCATTAAAGGGTCTAGCTATTTTAGATCTTAATAGGCTAAATGATAAAGATATAGAAAAATTTAAAGATGAAAATACGGCATTTTATACTATCGATACTAAAGGTCATAACGGCGAGTTTTCAAATGACATTTCTCAACAAACTTGGCTTGATAGCAGACATTTAGAAGATGATGTTGCTATAAACAAATTAAATATAAAATACAGAGATATAAGAAAAATAGGTCTTAAAAAAGAAGGTTTTGGAACTTTAACACTAAGTGGTGAAAATATCTATGAAGGTCCAACTAGAGCAGTAGATGGCACTTTAGAGCTAAAAGGAAACAATAGTAAAAAAGCTAGCATTAAAGGTGATGCCTACGCGGAAAATAATGCTAAATTTATAGTAGATAACGCCAAAATAGAGAAAAATGCTTATGCCAATAAAGGAAATTTAGAGATAAAAAACAATAGTGAAATTTTAGGTAAAACCTATGCTCAAAATAGTGGAATCATAAATTTAATTAAAAACTCTATTTTAAAAACAAGTGAAGTGATTTTAGAAAGTGGAACTCTCACAAGTGATAATGATAAAACAGATGTTAAAGCAACCATAGAAATGAATAGTTTCACAGCTAAAGAAGGTAAAAATAATATAAAAAATTTAAATCTAGATATAAAAGCTAATGCTATTAATAGTGCAAAATCAACACTTGATATACTTGGCAATCTATTTTTTAACTTTACAGCAGCAACCTCTAGTTTTAATAACTTTGGAAATATAAATATAAAAGATAAATTAGAAATCAGATCAAAAACAAATTACACAAACAAATCTGGAAGTACTTTAAATTTAGATACAAAAGATGCTATTTTTTACACTCTTGGAAGTTTTATAAATGAGGGAAAATTAAATTTTAAAACAGATACGATAGATGACTTAGGTCTTATAATAGCTGGTGAAAAAGCCGTCCTAAAAGATACTGAAAAATTAAATGTAAACCTGGTGTCTCCTGCAAATATCGACATTATAAATCAAAAATATCAAGATGGATTAGGTATAGAAATAGTAAGAACAGGTGAGGGTATAGATACAAATATAGCTAAAAATCTTATAACCTTAAACGAGCAAAATAGTGAACTTTTAGAACTATCAACTGAAAAAACAGGTGATGAGAAATCACTTTATTTTGTTATGAATACAAAAAAAGAACATCAAAATAAAACCGTTCAAGATCTTATAAAATCTATAAATGATAGCAAAAAACCAGATATAACAATTCCAAATAATAAAATAGTTGGTAAAAAGTCACACCCAGATCCAACAGATCCAACAGATCCAACAGATCCAACAGATCCAACAGATCCAACAGATCCAACAGATCCAACAGATCCAACAGATCCAACAGATCCAACAGATCCAACAGATCCAACAGATCCAACAGATCCAACAGATCCAACAGATCCAACAGATCCAACAGATCCAACAGATCCAACAGATCCAACAGATCCAACAGATCCAACAGATCCAACAGATCCAACAGATCCAACAGATCCAACAGATCCAACAGATCCAACAGATCCAACAGATCCAACAGATCCAACAGATCCAACAGATCCAACAGATCCAACAGATCCAACAGATCCAACAGATCCAACAGATCCAACAGATCCAACAGATCCAACAGATCCAACAGATCCAACAGATCCAACAGATCCAACAGATCCAACAGATCCAACAGATCCAACAGATCCAACAGATCCAACAGATCCAACAGATCCAACAGATCCAACAGATCCAACAGATCCAACAGATCCAACAGATCCAACAGATCCAACAGATCCAACAGATCCAACAGATCCAACAGATCCAACAGATCCAACAGATCCAACAGATCCAACAGATCCAACAGATCCAACAGATCCAACAGATCCAACAGATCCAACAGATCCAACAGATCCAACAGATCCAACAGATCCAACAGATCCAACAGATCCAACAGATCCAACAGATCCAACAGATCCAACAGATCCAACAGATCCAACAGATCCAACAGATCCAACAGATCCAACAGATCCAACAGATCCAACAGATCCAACAGATCCAACAGATCCAACAGATCCAACAGATCCAACAGATCCAACAGATCCAACAGATCCAACAGATCCAACAGATCCAACAGATCCAACAGATCCAACAGATCCAACAGATCCAACAGATCCAACAGATCCAACAGATCCAACAGATCCAACAGATCCAACAGATCCAACAGATCCAACAGATCCAACAGATCCAACAGATCCAACAGATCCAACAGATCCAACAGATCCAACAGATCCAACAGATCCAACAGATCCAACAGATCCAACAGATCCAACAGATCCAACAGATCCAACAGATCCAACAGATCCAACAGATCCAACAGATCCAACAGATCCAGTGTCTAAACCAAAAGCAAAGCTTCCTAAAGAATTAGATGATGCTAAAGATATATTAAACTCACTATTGTTATCTAATGAGGGAAATATAAATACAGCTATAGTTACAACTATAAGCTTAGCTTTGGAAAATGATGATGCAGCTATAAGAGATGAAAGCATAAGGGTTTTAACTAATTTAGTTAGAGAAGTTAAAAAGAATAAGCCAAATGTGTCTAAGCCTACAAAAACATTTAATATCGAAACAAAAAGAGCAGTAAATAGAGATATGATGCTTAATCCAACTAAAAATAGTCCTATGGTAACAGCTAATGCTATGAAATATTTAGATGGAACAAAGCTTGCCTCGAATTCTGATGATTTAAGATATTTAATCGATTTAATAGATAGAGAAATTTATAAAAATTCATTTAATATTTCAGCTATTGGAGCAAAAAATAATGAATCTGGCCACAGCCACAGTCTTGCAGGTGGAGTTGTAAGCTTTAATAAAATGTTTGATTCAACTCTTGTTGGTGGATATTTCTCGTATGCTAAAGCAGATAGTAACAACGATGTAAGTTTAAAATCAGACCTTTATGAAGTAGGTGCCTATGCTAGACAATATCTTGATAATAATGAGTTTGATTTATCTATAGGTTATGGTTTAGGAAATAATAAAGCTGATTATAATCTAAAACTATTAGCTACAAATTTAAATTATAAAGCTAAATTTGATTCTAGTTACTTAACAGTAGGCACAGCTTATGGATATAAATTTAATGTAAATGATAATTTCAGCATTAAACCATTTATAGGGCTTGATTATTTTGACTATACACAAGATAGTTTTACGGCTTCGACAAATCATAAAGATGTTGGAAATTTAACACAAACATTTGATAAATCTAAATTTAAAAATTTACAGGCAAATTTAGGTTTAGAAATGCTTTATAACAATAAAAATATCACTCTTTATGCAAGACCTTATATCGCAAGAGATATTTATCAAAGAAATAATGGTATGAGATCATATTTTGGATCAAGCAATTATTACTTTATGCTAAATGAAGAAGCAAGGAAAAGAACAAGTTTTGTATTTGACTTTGGTATCCAAACAGAAATATCTAGAAATTTATTTATAAATATAGGTGGCGGTATCTATCTTAATAAAGATGACAAAATTTATAACGGACAAATCGGCTTTACATACAGATTTTAATATCCGTTATTAAATTTAATTAATTAGAGATTTGGATAATTTTTCCAAATCTCTTAAAATTCTAAAATCCCAATTAAAACATCAAAAATTTTTTAAACATTACGATTTTATTAAAATTTAAATCCATTTATCATATAATGAATCTTTATTTAAATTTAAAGGAAAATTATGCTTAGTAATCCCGTATTTTCTAGCATTATTTTAATGTTTATTTTATGTATATTAAGATGCAATGTTATGCTTTCTATCCTTATTTCAGCGATGGTTGCAGGACTTATGGCTCATATTGTTCCAAGTGGAGAAACATATACTTTTATAAAAAGTATGAATTATACTTTAGATGTCTTTATAGAGGGCATGAAAGGCAATCTTCAAACTGCACTATCATATGTTTTACTTGGAGTTTTAGCTGCAGCTATCTCTTTTACAAATTTAACTACAATTTTAATTAACAAAATTTCAAAATTTATAACAAAAAGTAAGTTTTATTTTATATTTGCAATTGCCTTTATTGCTTGTTTTTCACAAAATTTAATTCCTGTTCATATCGCTTTTATTCCTATTTTAATCCCACCACTTTTAAGTGTAATGAATAAAATGAAAATCGACAGACGCGCCGTAGCTTGTGCCTTAACTTTTGGTCTTCAAACTCCATATATTTCACTTCCAGTTGGATTTGGACTTTTGTTTTTTTCAATTTTACAAAAAGAGATGGCAAACAATGGCTTAAATGTTGAAATTTCACAAATTGCAAGTGTTATGTGGATGGCGGCAATTCCGATGATCGTAGGGCTTATTTTAGCTGTAATTGTCTTTAAAAAACCAAGAGAATACAAAGATATTGAAAACAATACACCTAAAAATCTAGATGAGATAAAAATGGGTTTAAAAGAGTGGGGCGCATTAGCTGGAATAGTTGTAGCCTTTATCATTCAAATTTGCTTTGGCTCTCTTCCTCTTGGCGCACTTCTTGGAATTATTACCATGATAGTTTTTGGTGGAATTAAATATAAAGATATGGATAAAACTTTTGATAAAGGTATCCATATAATGGGATTTATCGCCTTTGTTATGCTTGTAGCTGCAGGTTATGGCGCAATTTTAAGAGAAACAGGTGGTATTCCTGATCTTGTTAATGCAGCTGCCTCTTTAGCTGGTGGAAAGCTTGGCGGAGCAGCTTTAATGCTAATTATTGGACTATTTATTACAATAGGCATTGGAAGTAGTTTTGGAACTATTCCAATAATCACAGCGATCTACTACCCACTCGCACTTGAGCTTGGATTTAGCACATCAGCTATAATTATCCTAATAGGCATTGCAGCCGCAGTTGGGGATGCTGGAAGTCCTGCAAGCGATAGCACACTTGGACCAACAAGTGGTTTAAATTTTGACGGACAGCACAATCATATTTATGATACTTGTATTCCGACTTTTATATTTTTTAACATTCCTTTGATTTTATTTGGCATACTATTTGCTGTAATTTTATAAAAAGGAAAAAAATGGAAGTAAAACTACTAAATTTCACTCCACTTTGGGTCTGTTCAAATGCCATAAGAACTTGTTGGCAAAGCTTTGATAAAGGGGATAATGGAGGCGAGATAGACAAAGAGCTAATTAATAGAGTTGGAAATAAATTTAAACATGCCTCAACGCTTGAACATCTACATTATAATTTTTATATAAAAGGAATTTCAAGAGCACTTTTACAAGAACTAGCACGCCATAGAATGGCAAGTTTGAGTGTAAAATCAACTCGCTACACCCTAAAAGAGCTTAAAAAAGAAAGTGAGTTTAAAATAGGGGATTTTGAAAATGCATCTCGCTATATAGTTTTAACTAAAAATGAGATGGTTGATAACTACAGCATTCAAGCTCTTGAAAATATCCGTTTAATTTTAAATAAAATAAACACTCTAGACATCGCCAAATATGCACTTCCGGAATGTTATAAAACTGAACTTACTTGGAGTATAAATGCAAGAAGTCTTCAAAATTTTTTACATCTTAGAACTTCAAAATCAGCTTTGTGGGAAATAAGAAATTTAGCATATGAAATTTATAACTCTCTTCCAGATGAACATAAATTTATATTTGAAGAGTCTATCTATAAGGATGAAAAATGAGAATTTTTCTGTTTTTAATAGTAAGTTTTTTCATATCTTTTGCAAATGAAATTTTAGATGAAAATTCACTTTCACCACAAGAACAAAAATATATAAAATTTGATCAAAATTGTACTAAAGGCGATTCTTGGTCATGTTCTGAAATAGGAATGACACATTACAAACAAGGCGAGTTAATTCCAGCTTATGTTTATTTTGACAAAGCTTGTAAAATTGAGTTTGGAGTAGGGTGTGAATTGAAAGCTTTTGTTTTAACAACTTATGAAAGTTATGATGAAGCCTTTGATATTTTTAAAAAAGCTTGTGATAATAATAGTTCATATAGTTGTTTAAATTTAGCAAAACTTTATGATGATGGAAATGGAGTAAATAAAAACACCACAAAAGCAACTGAACTTTATTTAAAAGCTTGTAAATTAGGAGAAAATGGTGCTTGTCATATGTTAAATTTAAGATAAAATTAACATTTTACCACTAAAATTAATTTTTTTAAAAATTATAATAAATATTATTAAGTTAACTTAATAATATTTAATTTATATTTATTTTTTTATATTTCTGTTATAAGTTTTTATAAATAAAATTTTCTCAACAAAACAGCTAATTTCAGCATTTTTAATCTAATCATTTTATTTAGTATTTATTTAATATATGATATAATCGTGAACTTTTTATAAAGGAGAAATAATGTCATACAAATTATTTTTAAGTTCATTTGCAGCTTTTATGGCTTTAAACTGTTTTGCAAATAATGAATTATCGGAAGTGGCAAGCTACAAGGAAATATTAGATAAATCCTATAACCTAATTAACCTTGATAGAGTTCGACAAAATAATCCTGGAATTAATGGGAATAATGTAAATGTAGGAATTATGGATACTTCAATAAACATTAATCATCCAAGTTTAAGAGGTAAAAATTTGGGAGTTAGTGGAGTTAACTTTGAAGCATCATGGAATAATTCAGGCGGTAAAAATACTCATGGAACCCATGTCGCAGGTATAATTCTAGGAAAAAAAATTAATGATTATGAACCTTATGGTATAGCACATAATTCTAATTTCTATAATTTTGGAATTATAGGAGAAAGAAATAATGGATTTCATGATGTAAATCAAGCTTTTAAAAACAAAAATATAAAAGTTATAAATCATAGTTGGGGAAAAAGCATATACCCGTTAATAAATACTCAACTTGATAATGGATATAGAAATCTTTTAAATAATATGAGGTCGCAGTATCCGAACTATTGGGGTCATAAAAATAAAATAGATTATGAACTTGTTAGGTGGTTAGCTGGTAAAAATACACAAGATTTAATAGCTCTTTCTAAGGACGATAAAATTTTAAATGTTTTTGCTGCTGGAAACTCAGGAATCATTTCATCTTCAGTTGATTCTATAGTTCCATCATATGATGAAGATATAAGAGCATGGCTTAATGTAGGAAATTTAAATGCATTAAATGCTGAAAAAAATGCAGATGGAAGTATAACTTTAAAAAATGATTTCCAAATTAGTTGGAATGATGCTAAATCAAAAGATTATTATGGAAGACCTGTTCGATGGACTGGTGTAGATGGTTCACTAATTAGTTCGCAACTTTTTGTAGGTTCGACAAATTATTCACTTCTTGCTCCAGGATATCAAATTTTAGCAGCCAATGCAAATTATCAAGGAAGAGGAGAACAAAAATATATCCCTATGACAGGAACATCTATGGCAGCTCCTATGGTAACTGGAGCAGCAGCTTTAGTAGCTCAAAAATATCCTTTCTTAGACGGAGCTGGGATAGCTGATGTTTTACTAACAACTGCAAATAAAAATTTACATTTACCAGATGTTGTTGTAAAACCTATAGATAATGGAAATTCTGGATATTATGTAGTTTATTTAAATAAAAATATTCCAACAGATATGTATGGAAATATAAATGCGAATCAAATTCAGCAAGATTTAATAAAAATGGGAATTCCTGCATATACTAGAAATCAAAGTATTGCTGTCAATAAAATTATGGCTAGAATCAAAAATCCTAATGGATCAATAAATAGAAATTATGTATTTAAACTAACTCAAGAAGAATATGCTGGTCAAGGTGTTTTAGATGTAGAAAAAGCACTAAAAGGTTTGGCAATTTTAGATCTTAACAGACTAAATAATAAAGATATAGAAAGATTTGGCAATGAAAATATTGCATTTTATACCATTGATACTAAAGGATATAATGGCGAATTTTCAAATGATATTTCTCAACAAACTTGGCTTAATAGCAGACATTTAGGCGATGATGTAGCTATAAATAAACTAAACATAGAATATAGAAATATAAATAAAATTGGTCTTAAAAAACAAGGCGGTGGTCATCTTATTTTAAGTGGTAAAAATAGCTATGAAGGTCCAACTAGAACAGTAGGTGGTGTTATACAACTTAGAGGAAATAATTATAAAAAAGCTAGTATTAAAGGTGATACTTATGTAGAAAATCAAAATTCAGGAATGATAATTAGTGATGCAATAGTAGAAAAAAATGCTTTTGTTGGAAATAATGGTATTCTTCAAATAGAAAATTTTGCAGACATTTATGGAAAAGTAATTGCATACAATGGTGGTGCACTAAACTCAATGAAAAACTCTACACTAAAAACTTCAGAAGTCATTATAACCCAAAATGGAATTTTAACAGGGGCTGGAAATATAATTAGTGATGTATCACTTAATGATGGTATTATTACAAGAGCAGATAATTTAAATATGAATAAGCTAAATGTAAATTATGGGAATAACAACATATATAGTTCAAGTATAAATTTAAGATCAGATTTTAATAATAATTATAATTCATCATTAAATATATTTGGAGATGTTGCTTTAAATTTAAACGCTCAAAATACTTTAAATAACTATGGAAAATTAAATATTAAAAATAGACTTATTATTCAATCTAATAATGATTTTATAAATTATCAAGGAGCAAACCTAAATTTAGATAACAAAGAGTCTATTTTATATACAGCTGGTAATTTTGTAAACAAAGGAAGATTAAGTTTTACAGGTCAAAGAGCAGATGAACTTGGTAAAATTATGGCAGGTAAAAAAGCTTTCTTAAGAGAAACTCAAAATTTAAATTTAAATTTAAATAATGATGGTATCAATATTATAAATAACCAATACCGAGGCGGATTAGGTGTAGAAATAATAAGAACTGCACAAGGCATAGATCAAGAGATTAATAAAAATTTAATAACTTTAAATAATGGAACAAGCTATTTACTGGATTTATCGACACAAAAAGACAGTAATGGAAAATCACTTTATTTTATTATGAAAACAAAAAATCAATACACAAATAGAAATTTCAGAAGTCTTGCAAGATCTTATCAAAATCAAGCATATGCATTATCGGCACAAAACAATATAGCAGCTAATAATTATATAAATTCTATTAACAATATAAACACAAAAACAGAGCAAACCAACCAAGCTATTATCAATAGAAAAAACGAAAATTCAAAGCAAATTCTTGCAAAATTAGATGATAGAGATATAAATATTATGGATTCATTACTCTTCTCAAATGAAGGAAGTATGCAAGATGGTATAGTTACAATGCTTGAAGTAGCTTTAGGAGGAGGAGAAAGCAATGTATTTAAAGATATTAGCTCAAATATTAAAAATAATAAACCTTTCTCATCAACCCAAACTCAAGCTTTTAATATCCATACAAAAAGAGCTGTTAATACAAATATAATGTTAACTCCTACTAAAAACAGTCCTGTTAAAATGGCTAATAATATGAAAAAATTAGATGGAGTAAAACTTGCTTCAAATGGTAATGATGTGAGAGTTTTATTAAGTGCCATAGAAGAAGAAATTTATAAAAACTCATTTAATATTTCAGCTATTGGTACAAAAAATAGTTATTCAAACAATGACTATGATTTTGTTGGTGGAGTTGTAAATTTCAATAAAATGTTTGAATCACAAATGGTCGGCGGATATTTTTCTTATGCCAAAGCAAATGTGGATCAAAATGTTGATATAAAATCAGATTTATTTGAAATTGGTGCATATCTTAGACAATATATAGATAGTCATGAAATTGATTTTACACTTGGATATGGTATAGGAAATAATAAAGCTAATTATAATATAAAATATGGTGTTGATACTGCTTCATATGATGGAAAGTATGATTCTAAATACTTCACAGCAGGAACTTCATATGGATATAAATTTAATTTAAATGATGGTTTTAGTTTTAAACCATTTATAGGATTTGATTATTTTAACTATACACAAGATAGCTTTACAGCATCAACAAACCATAAATATGTAAATTATAATCAAAATTTTAATAAAGCTCATTTTAAAAATTTACAAGCTAATCTAGGAGCTGAGTTAATTCATAATAATAAAGATATAACTATATATGCAAGACCATATATAGCAAGAGATATCTATCAAAGTGCAGATGATTTAATATCAAGTTTTGGAACAGCTAATCAAAATTTTAAAATAGATCATGACAATAAAAAAAGAACAAGTTTTGCAATTGATCTTGGAATACAAAAAGAAATTACAGACAATTTCTTAATAGATGCAGGTGCTGGAACCTATATAAATAATCAAAATAGAGCTTATAATGGACAATTAGGCTTCACATATAGATTTTAGCCTTAAAAGATTTGGGAATTTTTTCCCAAATCCCATCATCAATAATTAATATATAAATTCTACATATCTCTAAATATCTAAATAAATTATAAAAAAATAAAATATTTATAAATAAAATACAATATAATAAAAATTTTATTTTTTGAATATATTTATCTATATATTATAATTAATTGATTTTTACATTTATAAATTGATTTAAAATAGCCTAAATAAACTATTTGAACTAAATAAAATATATAATCCTTATAATACTTAATCTATTAAAAATAACTTAATTTTATAAATTAAGTTATTTTAATCTGAAATTTTTTAGTATTTTTTTTATATAATTCCAAGATTTTAATTTAAACAAAGGAAAAACATGACTATTTTTAGGCATGATTATAATTTTGTATCGATTATTATTCAAAATATATTTTTTAATAAAATCTTTCAAAATAACTTTTTAAGCATAAAAAATAATATAAAAATAGAATTTTTAATTAATAAAGGAGAGTTATAAATGATTCAAATTTATAATCCACTGTCTAACATTTGGCTTAGTGCTTTTGTTGCATCTTTGCCAATTTTTGTATTTTTAACATCACTTTTAGTGTTAAAATTAAAAGGTATTTTTGCTGCATTTTTAACCGTTTTAGTAAGTTCAATAATTGCTCTAACTGTATATAAAATGCCTTTTATAATGGTTTTAATGAGTTTTGTGCAAGGTTTTCTAACAGCACTTTGGCCAATTGGATGGATAATTATAGCAGCAATATTTTTATATAAATTATCCATAAAATCAGGTTATTTTGAAATTCTGAAAAAAAGTATAGTAGCGATTACACCTGATTATAGAATTCAAGTTATATTAATAACATATTGTTTTGGCTCATTTTTAGAAGGTGCTATCGGTTTTGGGGGTCCTGTTGCTATAACTACTGCTTTAATAGTTGGTATTGGCATTAAACCAATTAGTGCTGCAGGACTTGCTTTAATTGCCAATATTACATCTGGTGGATTTGGTGCTGTTGGCATAACAATAACTTCACTTGCTGCATCATCGGGAATTGATTCAGGAATTTTAGCTGCAATGACAAGTAGGATGATTCCACCAACAACAATACTCATTCCTTTTTTATTAGTTTTTATTATGGATGGATTTAACGGTATCAAAGATACATTTTTAGTAACTTCTGTCATTGGTATAACATACTTTTTAGGACAGTTTTTTGCTTCAAATTTCTTAGGTGCTGAACTTCCAAGTATTATTTCTGCATTCGTTTCAATTATTTGTACAACTTTATTTTTAAAAATTTATAAAATAAAAAACATAAAAACAATAGATAAAGAGGAAACCAAAGAAGAAATTAAGCTTAATTTTAAAGATGTATTTAAAGCATGGATGCCATTTTTACTCTTGATTATATTTATCATTATATGGCTCTCACCATATTTTAAAAATTTTTTTAATTTTACAACAATAAAATTTAGCTTGCCTTTTATACATAATAATATAATTCAAGTAACACCTATTGTATTAAAAGACACACCAATACCAACCATCTACTCATGGGATATCATAACAACAACAGGAACTGCAATATTTACAGCAGCAATTATTAGTGTTTTTATGCTTAAAATAAAAACTAAAATTGCTATAAAAACATTTACTGAAACACTAAAAGAAACATTTATCCCTGTTATTACAATTGCATTTATAGTAGCATACGCAATGATTGCTAAAAATAGTGCTCAAGCTGCGACAATTGGACTTTCATTAGCTCAAACAGGAAATGCATTTACATTTTTCTCACCCGTAATAGGCTGGCTTGGAGTATTTTTAACAGGTTCAGTTACCAGTTCAAATTTATTATTTGGAACACTTCAACAAGTCACAGCAACACAACTTGGTATAACAGATGTTGTATTTTTAGGTGCGAACACAGTTGGTGGAACTATAGGAAAATCAATTAGTCCTCAAAGTGTTGCAGTTGCATGTGCTGCAGTTGGAATTGTAGGTAAAGAAAGTGAGGTATTTAAATATACATTAAAAATTTCAATTGTTTTAATAATTCTTGTAAGTATTATTTCATGGCTTACTGTTAATGTTTTTAGTTTTATTATTCCACCTTTAGTGGGAAATTGATATAAAAGGATAAAAAATGGAAAAAAAAGTTTATTTATATTCAACTTGTTTAGGTTCTGCTTTAATGGGCAGAACTATTATGAATACTGTTTGGCTTTTAAAGCAAGCAGGTTTTGAGGTGATTTATAAAAAAAATCAAACTTGTTGTGGACAACCATCATATAACTCAGGATATTTCCAAGAAAGTAAAAAAGTTGCTTTATACAATGCAGATTTATTCGATAAGAATTATCCAGTTTTGGTTCCAAGTGGGTCTTGTGCTGGAATGATGATGCATGATTATTTAGAGCTTTTTGATGAAAATGATAAAGACTTTCAAAAAATTAAAAATTTTAGCAATCGTGTTTTTGAACTTGGTGAATTTCTAGATAAATATCTAAAAATAGATGATTTAGGCAATCCTATAAAAGTTACTTGGCATGGAAATTGTCACGCTTTAAGAGTTGCAAAAAGTGTATCTTTTTCAAAAAGTTTAATTAAAAAATTAAAAAATGTTGAACTTATAACTTTACCATATGAAGAAGAATGCTGTGGATTTGGTGGAACTTTTTCCGTCAAAGAGCCAGAAGTATCAAATGCAATGGTTTTAGAAAAAATTAAACATATAAAAGAAACAGAATGTAAATATATAATTATAGGCGATGGTGGTTGTATGATGAATATCGATGGAGCTTTAAAACGAAATAAAATTGATATAAAAGTTATTCATCTTTATGACTTCTTAGCAAAAAGAATGAAAGGGGAAGTAATATGAACATAAATCAAAATAAAGAAAATGTTGTAAATGAAAGATTAAACGATACTCAAATGCGTGAAAATTTAAACTCAGCAATGCATACTCTTCAAACAAACCGTGCAAATTTGATAGAAAAAAGATTTATTGATTGGCAAGGACTTAGACAAAAAGGTAAAAATGTAAAAAATTATGCTCTTTCAACACTTGATGAAAGACTTTTAGAATTTGAAAAAAATGCTATAAAAAATGGTTTTATTGTCCATTGGGCAAGCTCAGGCGACGAAGTTTGTGAAATAATTTATAAACTTATGATTGAAAAAAACATAAAAAAAATCCTTAAAGGCAAATCGATGGCAAGTGAGGAAATAGGACTTAACCACTATCTTAAAGAAAAAAGTCTTATAGCGACTGAAACTGATTTAGGAGAGGTTATTATTCAACTTTTAAATGAACACCCAGTTCATATAGTAGTTCCTGCCATTCATAAAAATAGATATGAAATCGGTGAAATTTTTCATGAAAAACTTAATGCTCCACTTGAAAGCGAGCCTGAAAAATTAAATAAAATTGCAAGAGATTATTTAAGAGAAGAATTTAAAGTTTTACAACTTGGTCTTGGAGGCGTAAATTGGGGTATTAGCAAAGAAGGAGCTATATGGATGCTTGAAAATGAAGGAAATGGTAGGATGTGTACTACTGTAGCCGATATTACTATCAATGTATGCGGCATAGAAAAAATTGTTGAAACTTTTGAAGATGCTGCAACCTGTGATACACTTTTAGTTCCGTCTGCAACGGGTCAATTTATAACAAATTATAACAACATAATAACAGGACCAAGAAAAAAAGATGAACTTGATGGTCCAAAAGAGTGTCATATTATTTTATTTGATAATCACAGAACAAATATGCTTACAAATGATGACTATTATGAAGCACTTCGATGCATCAGATGTGGAGCATGTATGAATTTTTGTCCTGTATATGATAAAATCGGAGGTCATGGATATAGAGCAGTCTATCCTGGACCAATTGGAGAAGTAATTAGCCCAAATTTATTTGGAATTGATAGATATGGTGAAAATTTAACCCTTTGTTCTTTATGTGGAAGATGTAGTGAAGTTTGCCCTGTAAAAATACCACTTGCTGACTTAATTAGAAAATTAAGAAGAGATAAAGTAGGAGATGGAGATAATCCACCAATTGGATTTGAAAATATGCACTTTGATAAGTATGAAAAATTTGCAATGAAAGGATTTAAAAATGCTGCTACTAGTGGATTTAAATTTAGAACTGCAATAAAAAGTGCAGCAATATTTAACTCAATTATTCAAAAAAATGGTAAAAAACTTCCTGTAATTAAAAATTGGCTTAAATTTAAAGATTTATGGGAATTTAATTATGATTTAAATAAAGCTATAAAAAATGAAGAAGGAGTAATTTATGAATAGCAAAGAAAAAATTTTATCAAAAATAAAAAATCTTCCAATTAAAAATTTTACTTTACAAAGAGAAGATCCTGTAGTTCATATAAAATCTTATAGCGATGATTTAGTGGAAGAATATATTGCAAGAGCAACTGAAAATAAAGCGAATGTTATAAAAACTAATTTGTCAAATTTAGAAAAAAATATTAATGAAATCATCCAAAAAGAAAATGTTAAAAATTTGATATATCCAAATGGATTGCCAATAAATTTGGATGAAATTAAAATAAATAATAAATTCAAATTTGATAAGCCTATAGAAAGCTTTAAAACTGAACTTTTTAACTATGATACTTCAATTATAAATGCAAATAGTGCTGTAAGTTCTCATGGAGTGTTTTGCGTAATTTCTAGTAAAATTCAACCAAGACTTCTTAGTCTTACACCAAAACTTTGCATAGTGTTACTAAAAAAAGAAAATATTGTTAAAAGTTTAAGCGCAGCATTTAATGATATAAAAAAACAAAATGAAACTATACCAACAAACATACTTTTTATATCAGGTCCTTCAAGAACCTCAGATATTGAATTAAAAACAGTTATGGGGGTTCATGGATCTCAAATAGTTTATGTTTTAGTTTATTAAAAATTCTGTGACTTTAAGTCACAGAATAATATTACAATATAAATGTTTTAAAAACAATTACTTTAAAAAAATAAAACTATTTTCCAGTTCTTCCTCTTTTTGTCAAAGGAATATTTTTTTTACAAAGTTCACATTCATCTGCTTTATAAGTTGAAACATTTAAATTTAGAAGTGCTTTTGATTTTACACCATCAAAAATAAGTTCTTTACCACTTCTATTTACAAGCATCGCAATACCTATGATATTACCACCAAAACTCTTAACCACTTCAACAACTTCTTTTATAGATCCACCAGTTGTTACAATATCTTCAACTATTAAAATTCTTTGGTTTTTTTGAATTTCAAAACCCCTTTTTAAGGTCATTTTTCCATTTTCTCTTTCACAAAAAATAGCCTCAGTATTTAAAGCTTTTCCAACCTCATGAGCTAGTAAAATTCCACCTGTCATTGGACCAATAACCAACTCAACATTATCATTTATATATCTTTTTGCCATTTCTTTACATAAAATTTCTGTAAATTTAGGATGTTTTAAAACACTAAATTTTTCTATATAAGTATCACTATGAAGCCCAGAAGTAAGTAAAAAATGCCCGTGTAAAATTGCACCTGTTTTTATAAAAATATCTTTTATTTCAGACTCACTCATTAAATTTTTATCTAAATTTTCCATCTTAAATCTCCATTTCTTTTAAAATTTCTTCTAAAGCCTTTAACTTATTATTTGCCAAAGTTAATGCTCTGCCAACAACCAAATGTGTTGCTCCATTTTTAATAGCTTCACTTGGCGAAGCTATGCGGTTTTGATCATTAATATTTGCAAAATTTGGACGAATACCAGGAGTTATTATTAAAAAATTTTCTCCTAAATTTTGTTTTATTGAATTCGCCTCTAAAACAGAAGCTACAACACCATCAAGCCCAGCTTTTTTAGTCATTTTTGCTAAATTTAATACTTGATTTTTTACATCAGTCTTATATCCAATTTTTTCATAATCCTCATCACCAATACTCGTTAAAATTGTTACTGCAATTAATTTTGGAATAATTAAATTTTTTTTATAACAAAACTCTTTTAAACTTTCATTTGCAAATTTCATCATACTAAATCCACCACTTGCGTGAACATTTAAAATATCTACATTTAAATTGGCTAAAGAAATAAGTCCTTTCGAGACAGTATTTGGAATATCATGAAGTTTTAAATCTAAAAAAACTTTTTTATTTTCATTTTTTAGATATTCAATTGCTTTTTTTCCTTCACTATAAAAAAGTTCCATTCCAACTTTATAAAAATCAACTTTTTTATCAAAATCTTTTACAATACTTTTAACATCATCTAAATTTTGCATATCTAAAGCGACAATTAATTCACTCATTTCTTCTCCGTTTTTAAAAAAAATTATAACAATTTATTTTTAAATTTTATATTATTTGCATGAGTTAAAGCAACAGCAATAGCATCAGTTATATCGAGTGGCTTTATCTCTTTTTTAATCCCAAGTATTTTTTTAACCATAAAAGCAACTTGTTCTTTTGCTGCTTTTGCTTTTCCAGTAACACTTTTTTTTACCTGTAAAGGAGTATATTCGTAAAATTCTCCATGCAGCTGTAAAATTCTAAGACTTATTGCTCCACGAAATTGAGCAAGTTTTAAAACAGTTTTTGGATTATAAGCAAAGAAAATATCTTCCATTGCAACTTCATTAATTTCATGATTTTTAAAAACTAAATCAAGTCCTTCACAAAGTTCAGTTATTTGATAATTTAAAGTTGATGGTTTTATTTTAATTAATCCAGCTTCTATTAAATTTACATTCACACCATCTTTTTCAACTATTGCATATCCACAATTTCTAGTTCCTGGATCAATTCCTAAAATTTTCAATCACATCCTTTTCAACACTTATTCACACACTATTCACATAGTGAAAATTATATTTTTTACATTAAATTTAACCCTTTTTTTATTAAAATTTGGTAAAATATTACTTATAAAATTTAAAAAGGATAAAT